>CAWEVH010000025.1:0-183509 GCA_963812415.1 uncultured Thermoleophilaceae bacterium
TGCCAAGCTCGCCGCGGCCGCCGGCGCCGGCACGGTCGGCCTGATGCTCGCGGCGATCGCGCCGGGACGGCTCGGCTTCGTGATCGCCGCGCTCGCGCCCGTGGCGGGCTTCCTGGGTCCCGACCTCTGGCTCGCGCGGCTCGCCGGCGAGCGGGCACGTCGCGTCCGGCGCGACCTGCCCGCGCTGCTCGACCTGCTGCGCGTGACCGTGCAGGCGGGCGCCTCGCTCTCCGAGGCGCTGCGCGCCGTGGGCGAGCGCGCCGGCGGGCCGCTGGCGGCCGAGTGGCGCGCCGTCGGCGGGCAGGTGGCGCTCGGGGTCCCGCTTGCCGACGCCCTGCGCGGGCTGGCGGAGCGCCTGCCGCTGCCTGAGATCCGCGCGCTCGTGGCCGCGCTGGACAGGGCGCGGCGGCACGGCGCGCCGCTCGCCGAGACGCTCGAGGCTCAGTCGCGCGACGCCCGCTCCGCCCTGGCGCGCCGGATCCGCGAGGCGGCCGCGCGGGCCGGGCCGAAGATGCAGCTCGTGGTGGCGCTGCTGCTGGTGCCGTCCGTGCTGCTGTTGGTGGCCGCCGCGCTGGCGTCCGCCCTGCTGGGCGGGGGTGGGGAGGTGGTTCCGTTGTGACGCGGGCGGTGTCGCATCGTGTTGGGTTTCCACCCGGCGACTGTTGCCGGGGCCGGGGCTGGGGGCTGGGTGGGGTCAGCATCCGGGCACTCCGGTTGGAAGTGCGCAGCTGTCCTGAGTTTGGTCGCTCCTGGCGTACAAAGTCAGGACGCTAGGCCGGGAACGGGCGCATCCTCACCGAGCCCGGAGATCCGGTCGACGCGCCGAACTCGCCCAGCGGAAGCGAGAGGGGTGCCCGGGCGGTCAGCCCGCGAGCCGGGCGTCCGCCAGCGCGTCCGCGAGCTTGTCCGGCACGTCGAGCACGACCGTGTGGTAGCTCTCGATCTCGGCAAGCACGGCCTCGCGCGGGCCCTCGCGCCAGGCGGCGCCGTCGTAGAACGCCTGCTCCTGCGCGGCGCGCGAGTCGAGCGAGTCGAACGCGCGCATCAGGTATGCGTCCGGTTGCTCCTCACCGTCCGGATCGAGCGAGGCGGCGCAGTCCAGCACCCTGATGCCGTGCTGGGCGAGCAGCGGCGCGGCCCGCGAGCGCATCAGCTCGACGAACCCCTCCGCCCGGCCTGGCTTCAGGCGATAGGTCCGGATCTCGAGAATCATGCGCGAGGTATACCGGTGGCGAGCCAGGGCGGCACGCCAGTCAGGGCCCGCGACGGCGATCCCCACCCAGCCCGGTAGCTCGGCTCAGCAGGACACGAGCAGGTGGAACGGCCGGTCCACGTTCGCCGACCCGTCGTTGTTGCGAACGATCACGCGCACGGCGAACATGTTGTCGGGGGACGAGGAGACGGCGATCTGGCCGGTGCCCGGGCCGGCCGCGCCCTCGTCGCCGATCGTGGCGAAGTAGGTGCAGCCGCGCACGTCGGCGTCGAAGACCACCTGGTAGACGCCGGTGCCCGGCTTGGCCACCGAGGTGATGCCGCGTGCGCGCACGAGCGCGCCCGCGCTCGAGATCACGCCGTGGCGGCTGATCCCGTCGGCGAGCACCGCGGCGCCGACCTTGCCGATCTTCGTCGAGTCGAGCCTGTCAGCGCGGATCCTGGACGCGTCGAGCGACGACTCCTTGATCGCCCCTCCGCCGAAGCCCTCGCGCTTGGCCTCGTTGCCGCGCAGGGTCCCGTCCTTGAAGTCGCGATTGCGGATCGAGCCGTTGATGATGTCGTCGGAGCCGACTGTCGCCACCGCGTATGCCGTGCCGCCGAGCGCCACGACCAGCGCGACGCATGCCACGACCATCGCGGGCGAGGGAAGGCGCATGAAGCGCTTCATCGAGATCGGACCTCCCATCCGTTTCTGGGGCCGAGTGATGCCATCGCTTGACCCAACAGGGAAGGCGGGTCGCGGTTGCGCTACGTCCCCGTCGGGCGCCTCGGGCCTCCTTGGTGCAACGCCGATTGCAGGCGAGGGCTCTGGGAGCACGCCCCCGCGGCCGTTTCCCACCTGGCCGGTTCGGCTCTCCAGAGCGGAAAACACGGCCTCCGACGATGGCCGTTGGGGGTCATCGGACAGAAAAGTGGGAGAACGTGTTGCCAGGTGGGAGAAAGTGGGGTACGGTGGCGCCAATGAAACGACCGGAGTGGCGGGGCTCCTCCCACTCCGCCACTCCGGTCCAACTCGCCTCGCGGGGACATGACCGTTGGCATTCCGAGGGCACTACGAGCACTCGCTGGACGCGAAGAACCGGCTCAGCATCCCGGCTCGGTTTCGCGCGGCCTTCTCTGCCGGAACGGTTCTCGCCAAGGACCCGGAGACCTGCGTGGCGGTTTGGACTCCCGACACGCACGAGGCGATCATCGAGCGCGCGCTCGGCGAGCTGAACCCGATGGGCTCCGAGTACCGGAAGCTGTCGCGCTTCTACCAGGGCAACTCCTTCGAGATCGACCTCGACGCGGCAGGCCGCGTCACGATCCCGCCGCCGCTCCTCGGCCACGCGGAGATCGAGCGCGAGGTCGTAGTCGTCGGCGTGGGGGATCACCTCGAGGTCTGGGCGAGAGAGCGCTGGCAGCGCGAGCAGGAGGCCCTCGATGCCGAGATCGGGGAGGTGACCGAGCGTCTTGGCAATCCTTCTTGACATGAACCGCGTCCACGTGCCGGTGCTCGCCGGCGAGTTGATCGACCTCACGCACCCGGCCCCGGGCGAGACGGCCGTGGACTGCACCTTCGGCGCGGGCGGACATGCGCGGCTGGTGGCCGAGCGGCTCGGTCCCGAGGGCACGCTGGTCTGCATCGACCGCGACCCCGCCGCCGAGGAGCGCTTCGACACGTTCGCGCGCGAGGTTCCCTGTCAGACCCGCTTCCTTCGCATGGACTACGCGGAAGGCCTGTCGCTGCTGCGCGACGAGGGGTTGCGCGCCGACCTCGTGTACCTCGACCTGGGGATCTCCTCGATGCAGGTGGACGCGCGCGAGCGCGGCTTCTCCTACTCCTACGACGCACCCCTGGACATGCGGATGGACACGTCCCAGGAGCTCGACGCGCGCGCCATCGTGAACGGCTGGGACGAGCGCCGGCTTGCGGATCTCTTCCGCCGCTACGGCGAGGACCCGAACGCGCGCCGAATCGCCCACGAGATCGTGCGCCGCCGCGCGCGGGCCCCGATCGAGACGACCGGTGAGCTCGTGGACGCCGTCGAGTCGGCCCTGCCGGCGGCCGTGCGGCGTCGGTTCGGCGCCGGGCACCCGGCCAAGCGGGTCTTCCAGGCGGTGCGGATCGCGGTCAACCGGGAGCTCGACTCGCTCGACCGCGCGCTCCCGCTGGCGTGGGAGCTGCTGCGGGAAGACGGCCGCCTGGCCGCGATCTCGTTCCACTCGCTCGAGGACCGGCGCGTCAAGCGCTTCCTCGCCGATCGCGCGCGGGGCTGCGTCTGCCCGCCCGACTTCCCGGTCTGCGTCTGCGGCCGCGAGCCCGAGGCGGAGCCGCTCACGGGCCGTGCGCTCGCGCCCACCTCGGGCGAGGTGGCCGCCAACCCGCGCGCGAAGTCCGGCCGGCTGCGGGCGGCCCGCAGGCTCGCCGCGGGGGAGGAGTGATGGCGCGCTCGGCGGCCGCGGTCGTGCGGCCCCGCCGTGACTCGGCCCGGCGCGGCGTGCCGCGGCCGGGCAAGGCGCCGCCGCGACGCATGTCGGGCTCCGGCGCGGCGAGCGTCGTCCTTCCGGGGAGGCTGCTGAACGCGCCGTTCGCGCGCGCGGCGCGGGCCCGCACGGGCGGTGTGCTCGACGCGCTGCTCTCCGGCCGCGGCTGGATCGCCCTCGTGTTCCTGCTCCTGGCCGGAATCGTGTTCTTCAACGTCGACCTCATGCAGATGAACCGCGACATCGCGCGCAACGCAGAGCGGATCTCGGCGCTCAAGCGCGCGAACGCGAGGCTACGCCTGGACACCGCCCGCCTCGGGTCGAGCGAGCGCATCCAGGAGGCGGCCGCTGGGCTCGGGCTCGTGCTTCCCGCGCCCGGCGAGGTGCGCTACCGCAAGGCGCGCCCGGTGCTCGATGCCCGGCGGGCCGCCAAGAGCATCACGGAGCCCACGCCGACGGTCGCGCCCGCGCCCGTGATCCCCACGCCGGCGCCCACCATGACGACGCCGGTGGTGCCCGCTCCCGTGACCCCGACGGCTCCCGCCGTACCGGCGACGCCGACCACCCCGACGACGCCCGCCCCGACGGCCCCGACCACAGTCCCGACGGCGCCCACGACGACCGCCCAGCCGGCGGGCTAGGCGGCCGCGCGGTGCCGGCCACCCAGCGCCGACCACCCGCCCGGCGTCGGCCTCCGCGCGCTCGGCGCCCGTCGCTGAAGCTGGTCGAGAGGCGCATCGGCCTGCTGTTCGCCCTCTTCCTCCTCCTGCTCGGCCTCGCGGCCCTGCGGGCCACCTGGATCGGCACGGTCAAGTCCGGCTCACTCGCTGATCGCGCGGCCTCGCAGCAGGTCGAGGAGCTTGTCGTTCCCGCCCGCCGCGGGACGATCGTCGATCGCAACCGCCTGGAGCTCGCGGTCTCCGAGGACGCCCTCACGGTCTTCGCGCACCCGTTCCTGATCGACGACCCGGCCAAGGTCGCGGCCCGGCTTTCGCCGCTCCTGGGGCGCACGGAGAGCGACCTCCTCAAGGTGCTGAGCGACCGGGACGCCGGCTTCGTCTACCTGCGCCGGAAGATGGACGCCTCGCGGGGCCACAGGGTGGAGCAGCTCGGGATCGAGGGGATCGACACGGTGATCGAGCCAAAGCGCACCTACCCGCAGGGTTTTCTCGCCTCGCAGGTGCTCGGCTTCGTCGGCACCGACAACAAGGGACTCTCGGGCCTCGAGTACGCGCGCGAGGAGGAGCTCGGCGGCACGGACGGCGAGCGCCGGTTCGTGAAGGACGCGCTGGGCGAGCCCGTGAGCATGGTCGAGGTCAAGCGCGCGGAGCCGGGCGAGGACCTGCGCCTCACCATCGACGCCGCCATCCAGGAGCGAACCGAGGCCGTACTTTCCGAGGTCGGCCAGACCTACACGCCGCACGGCGCCACCGCGGTGGTCCTCGACCCGCGCAACGGGCAGGTGCTCGCGCTGGCCAACTGGCCGCGCGTCGACGCCAACGACCCCGACGGCGCGCCGGCGTACGCGCGCAAGAACCGCGCGATCCAGGACACCTACGAGCCCGGCTCGACCTTCAAGGCGATTACGATCGCCGGTGCGCTCGAGGAGAACCTGATCGAGCCGGAGACGACGTTCGCCGTACCGCCCACGATCCAGGTGGCGGACCGCACGGTGGGCGAGGCGCACGACGGCGGGGGCGGCACCTTCAGCGTGGCCGACATCCTCGCTCGCTCGTCGAACGTGGGCTCGGTGATGATCGGCCTGAAGCTCGGCGCCGAGCGCTTCGACAAGTGGGTGCGGCGCTTCGGCTTCGGCAGCCCCACGGGCGCCGACCTTCCCGGTGAGGAGGGCGGCATCGTGCTCCGGCCCGAGAACTACTCGGGCTCCTCCATGGGCAACATGCCGATCGGCCAGGGACTCGCCGTCACGCCGATGCAGATGGCGTCGGCCTTCACGGCGATCGCGAACCACGGCGTGATGCGCCGCCCGTACGTGGTGGCCGGCAACCAGCCGCGGCCCGAGCGCGTGCTCTCGCGGCAGACGGCCGATCGGGTGTCTCGGATGCTCGAGGGGGTGCTGGCGGCCGGAGGTACCGCCGAAGAGGCCTCGGTGGAGGGCTACACGATCGCGGGCAAGACGGGCACCGCCGAGAAGGCGATCAAGGGCGGCTACTCGAAGACGGACTTCGTCGCGTCGTTCATCGGGTTCGCTCCGGCGAAGGACCCGCGGCTGCTGGTGGCGGTGATGGTCGACACGCCGCGCGGCGACATCTACGGCGGCACCGTGGCCGCGCCCGCCTTCGAGCGGATCATGGAGTTCGCGCTGCCCTACCTGAAGATCCCGCCGCGCTAGGGGATAGCTCCCGCGAGGCGGGTCGTCCAGCGCGGTCGCGCTCGTCGGGTGGGCGTGCTTCGCGGCTCGGCCTCAGGTGTCGTCGTCCCCGGACGCGTCGTCCTCGTCCGGGTCGGCGAGCGCGCGCAGGGCTCCTCGCATGCGGCTCTGGGCGCTGCGCAGCTCTTCGAAGGCGCGCTCGGCGGCGAATGCCGAGCCCTCGACCTCGGACAGGCGCGACTCCAGCTCCTGACGGCGCTTCTCCTCCTCGCCCAGGCTCGCGCGCAGCTCGCGCTCGGTGATCGCCAGCATCTCGCGCTCGCGCTCGCTGTCCTCGCGCAGCTCCGCGAGCGCCTGGCGGGCCTGCTCCGCGCGCCGGTCGGCGTCGTCGAGCTCCTCGATCCGGGCGCGCGCCTCGTCGCGCTCGGCCCTGAGCGGCGCCGAGCTCCTCGCGCAGCCTCGGCCCTCGCAGCGCCTCGGTCTCCTCCGCGGCCGCCTCGGCCTGCTCGAGCCGGGCCGCCATGCCGGCGAGCTCACTGCGCTGCTCCTCGAGCTGCTCGCGCTGCTCCTGGAACAGCTCGCGCTGCTCCTCGAGCTCGGCGCTCGCCTCCTTGCCCTGGCGCGCCCGCGTGCGGGCCTCGTCGAGCTCGGCCTCGGTCGACTCGAGCCGCGGCCGCAGGTCACCCAGCTCGGCCGTCAGGCGAGCCAGCTCCTCGGCGTCCGGGCCGGGGCCGGGAGCGGCCTCTGGGGCGGCCTCGGCGGCTCGCTCGGGCGGGGCCTCGCGAACGCCTCCCGCGTCCGCCTGCCAGAACACCGCCGACGACGCCGGAGTGCGGCGGCGCCGCGGGTGCCGCGGCGGACTCGCGCCCAGCGTCTGCCGCGGAAGCGGGCGGCACGTCCGGGTCGGCATCCGCGAGGTCGTCGAGCGGCAGGCGATCGAGCAGGGCGTCGAGCGCCGGACGCGAGGCCACTGCCGGCTTCACGTCCATCTTCGTCATCACGGCGATGTCGTTCACGCCGAGCGCGTCGGCCGGGTCTGCCATCGCCACCAGCAGGCCGCCGCCGACGAAGCCCACCGGCACGGCCTGATAGCGCTTGGCGGCGCTCGGCTTGATCAGGTTGGCGGCGCTCGGGTCGACGCTGAAGCTGCCCAGGTCGACGTAGGCGATCCCGTAGCGCTCGGCGGTCGCGTGAGCGAGCTGCTCCTCGTTGATTGCACCGGACTCGATGAGTACGCGCGCCACGGTGTGGCCAGGGCTGCGTGCCGCCCGGACGGCCTGCTCGACCGCCTCGCGCTCCGCGAACCCGAGCTCGACGATCACGTCGCTGAGGAAGCCCGAGCGTGGGCCTCCACCGGACGGAGGGATGACGCCCTTCGGGGGACCGGGCGCTCTCGTGCCGGTGTCCGCGCTCGTGCTCACTGCGTCTCCTTCTCGGCGGCGGTGAGCGCGGCATCGGCCGAGCCGGCCTCGCCGAGCGCGATCACCGCGTGGGCGATGTCGAGGGTTGCCGGGCGCTCCCGCGTCGTGCGCTCGAGCCCCTGCGAGAAGCGCTCGAAGAACGCCTGGGCGCCCGCGCGGCCCTTGCAGCCGACGAGCAGGGCGCCGTACAGATCCTCGCCGAGCCGCCCGGCGTGGTCGGAGCGGCGGATCGCCTCCTCCATCATCTCCGCGGCGTCCTTCAGCAGCAGCTCGGACATGGGCCCGCCGAGCCGGTCCTCCAGCCGCGCGACGTTCGGGAAGCGGCAGACCACGAGGTAGGACTCGCCGGCGCCGCCCTCGACGGCGCGCCACTCGCTCTCGAGCGCCTCGGCGAAGGCGGCGCGGTTCAGCAGGCCGGTGAGAGGATCGGTGCGCTCGGGATCGCGCAGGCGCTCGCCCATCCGGCGCAGGTCCGCCCGCCACTTCACGGTCTCCCACTCGTAGGTGAGCAGGCGCCCGGCAACTGCGAGCAGCTCGAGGTGGGTGCGGTTGTAGAGGTCGGTCCCGGACGAGAGCGCGCAGAGCGTGATGGCGCCACCGCCGGCGCTCGTCTCGAGCGGCACCGCGAGGTAGGAGCGCACCGACAGGGCGGCAAGCATGTCCGGGTCGAGCAGGCCCTCGCCGCGCGCCGTGGCCGCAAGCGCGAGCGTGTCGCCCGGGTGGATCCGCCCGGCGGCCTCGCCGCGGATGTCGATCAGGCGGTACTCGCCCTCGTCCCAGTCGACCTGGCCCAGCAGCACGGAGCCGGCGGGCAATTCCGCCTCGAGCGCGTCGAGCACGCTGTCGGCCGCCTCGGAGAAGCTGGGAAACCTGCGCTCGGCAAGCCGCGCGAGCGCGCTCAGCGTAGTGCCGCTCACGAGGTCTGTATCGGCGGTTTGCCCGGAAACGTGAGGACGTGGAGGGAGGTGAGGGGTATCCTCGCGCCGACCATGAAGCTTCGGGAACTGATGGGGAACGGCTCCCCACCCGCACCCGAGATCGAGATCACCGGACTCGCGTATTCGAGTCAGAGCGTCACACCGGGGGCGCTCTTTTTTTGCGTGCCGGGATTCCGCTCGGACGGCCACGACTTCGCCCCCGACGCGGTGGCGCGCGGCGCGGCCGCGCTCGTGTGCGAGCGGCCGCTCGGGCTCGGGGTGCCCGAAGTCGTGGTGGACGACGTGCGCGCGGCGATGGGCCCCGCCGCCGCGCGCTTCCACGGCCATCCCACGGCCGAGCTCGACGTGGTGGGCATCACCGGCACGAACGGCAAGACCACGACCGCCTTCCTGGTGCGACACCTGCTCGAGGCCGCCGGGCGGCGCTGCGGGCTGCTCGGAACCGTCAAGCGGGTCGTCGGGGGCCGCGAGGAGGAGGTCGAGCGCACCACCCCGGAGGCGATCGACCTGCAGGCCACCTTCAGGGCGATGGTCGAGGCCGGCGACAGCGCCTGCGCGATGGAGGTCTCCTCGCACGCGCTCGAGCTCGGGCGGGCGTCCGGCATCCGCTTCGCCTGCCGGCTGTTCACCAACCTGACCCAGGACCATCTCGACTTCCACGACTCGATGGAGGCGTACTTCCTCGCCAAGCGCCGGCTGTTCGACGAGCCTGGCCCTGCGGTCGTGAACCTCGACGACGAGTACGGGCGGCGGCTCGCCGGCGAGGTCGAGTGCGTGAGCTTCGCCATCGAGCGCGAGGCGGACTACCGCGCGCGCGACATCGAGTTCGACTTCACGGGCGCGCGCTTCATCTGCGAGACGCCCGACGGCGCGATCGCGATCGAATCGCCGCTTCCCGGCGTCTTCAACGTCCAGAACGTGCTGGGCGCGGTGGCAGCCGTGCGCTCGCTCGGCATCGAGGAGATCTCGCTCGAGGGCTTCGGGCGCGTGCCGGGCCGCTTCGAGCCGGTGGACGAGGGCCAGGACTTCGGCGTGCTCGTGGACTACGCGCACACGCCCGACTCGCTCGAGAACGTGCTGCGCGCCGCTCGCGAGCTGGCGAGTGGCCGCCTCCACGTGGTGTTCGGCGCCGGCGGCGACCGCGACCGCGGCAAGCGCCCGCTGATGGGCGCGGCCGCCAGGCGGCTGGCCGACCGCCCGATCGTGACCTCGGACAACCCGCGCTCGGAGCCGCCCCACGCGATCATCGACGAGATCCTCGCGGGCGCCGGCGCGGATGCCGAGCGCGAGGTCGACCGGCGCCGCGCCATCGCGCTCGCCATCGAGAGCGCCGAGCCGGGCGATGTGGTGGTGATCGCCGGCAAGGGCCACGAGCAGGGGCAGGAGTTCGAGGCCGGGCGCAAGGAGCCCTTCGACGACGTGAGCGTCGCGCGCGAGGCGCTGCGGCGGCGCGTGCGCTCCGGGAGCCGGGTGTGATCGACCTCTCCGCCGGCTGGATCGCGGCGGCCGCCGGCGGCGAGCTGGCGGCCGGAGCGCCCGAGGCCGCGGGCCCCGAGCGCGCCGTGATCGATTCTCGCGACGCCGGCCCCGGCGACCTGTTCGCCGGCCTGCCCGGAGCGAGCGCCGACGGCGGCGAGTTCGCGCCGGCCGCGCTGGAGGCCGGCGTCTGGGGGGTGCTCGTCGGCCCAGCCCACCGCGACGCCGCGCTTCGCGCCGTCGAGGGAGCCGTGGGCGGCTCGGCCTGCGCATCGGCGGCGGTGATCGTCGCGCCCGAGCCGCTGCTCGCGCTCCAGCGGCTGGCCACCGCCTGGCGCCGCGAGCTCGACGCCAAGGTGATCGGCGTGACCGGCTCGACGGGCAAGACCTCGACGAAGGACATCCTGTCCGCGCTGCTCGGGGCGCGCATGCGCGTCCATGCCAGCCGCGAGAACTGGAACACCGAGATCGGGCTCCCGCTCACGATCCTCGAGACCCGGCGCGGGCTGGAGGCGCTCGTTCTCGAGATGGCGATGCGGGGCGAGGGCCAGATAGCCGAGCTCGTGACGGTGGCGGAGCCCGACGCCGGGGTGATCGTGAACGTGGGGCCGGTGCACCTCGAGCTGCTCGGCACCGTCGAGCGCGTGGCCGCCGCGAAGGCCGAGCTGATTCGCGATCTGCCGGCCGGGGCCGCCTGCGTGGTGCCGGCGAGCGAGCCGCTGCTCGAGCGGCATCTGCGCGAGGAGCTCGACACCTGGACGTTCGGGCCCGGCGGCCAGGTGCAGCTGCTCTCGATGGAGGGCGAGCGCGCCGAGATCGAAGCGCGCGGGGAGCGGATCGAGCTCGAGCTGTCCTACCGCGAGCCGCACAACCTGCTGAACACGCTGGCCGCGGTAGCGGCGGCGCGTGCCCTCGGCCTGCGGGTCGGAGGGGCGGTCGACGTGCGCTTCTCCTCGCTGCGCGGCGAGGTGGTGGAGCTACCGGGCGGCGTGGTGGTCGTGAATGACTGCTACAACGCCAACCCGATGTCGATGCGCGCCGCGATCGAGCACCTCGCCGGCAGCCCCGCCGAGCGCAGGATCGCCGTGCTCGGGACGATGGCCGAGCTGGGCCCGGGGTCGGCCGAGTATCACCGCGAGATCGGGGCGCGGGCCGCCGAGCTCGGCGTGGACGTGCTGGTGCCCGTCGGCGAGCAGGCGCTCGGCTACACGGCGGGGTTTCGCGGCGACGTACGCCCGGTCGACTCGCCGGAGGAGGCCGGCGCGCTGCTCCGTGAGCTCGCGCGTCCCGGGGATCGGGTGCTGGTGAAGGGCTCCCGCTCGGTTGGGCTGGAGCGGGTCCTCGCGTAACGCATGCTCGGCGAGATCGTCATCGGAGGCTCCGCCTCTCTGCTCATCTGCATGTTCCTGGGCCCGCGCTTCATCGAGTACCTGCGGCTCAAGGAGTTCGGGCAGCACATCCGCGAGGAGGGGCCGGCCGGCCATCACGGCAAGGCCGGCACGCCGACGATGGGCGGGCTGGCGGTCGTGCTCGCCGTGTGCGTGCCGTTCCTGATCCTGAGCGAGTACCGAGCGGCCTCCCTCGCCGTGCTCGGCACCGGTCTCGCGATGGCGGCGCTCGGCTTCGCCGACGACATCATCAAGCTGCGCCAGCGCCGCTCGCTCGGCGTGTCGGGCCGCACCAAGCTGCTGGTCCAGGCCGTGACCGCGCTCGCGCTGTGGGTGCTCGTGACGGAGTACGTGGAGCTCCAGGACACGCTCGATCTGCGCGTGGTGGACGCCCAGGTCGAGCTCGGCGTGGCCTATCCCGTGCTGATCTTTCTCGTGCTGGCCGGCGCCACCAACGGCGTGAACCTCACGGACGGGCTCGACGGCCTCGCCGCCGGCTGCGCGGCGATCGTGTTCCTCGCCTTCACGGCAATGACCTTCATCACCGAGGGCCAGGAGGATCTCGCGCTGCTGAGCGCCTGCCTGGTGGGCGCCTGCGTCGGCTTTCTCTGGTTCAACTCGTTCCCGGCGTCGGTGTTCATGGGTGACACCGGGGCGCTCGCGCTCGGCGGCTTCATCGCGGGGCTGGCGGTGATGACGAAGACCGAGCTGCTCCTGATCGTGATCGGCGGGATCTTCGTGATCGAGGCGCTCTCGGTCGCCATCCAGGTGTTCTCGTTTCAGCGCTTCCGCAAGCGCGTGTTCCTGATGGCCCCGATCCACCACCACTTCGAGCTGATGGCCTGGTCGGAGACGAAGATCATCCTGCGCTTCTGGATCGTGGCGGCGATCTGCGCGGCGATCGGCTTCACGCTCTACCAGGCGTCGCTCACGCCGTGAGGCCTGCGCTCCCGGAGGGCCCGTACCTCGTCATCGGGCTCGCCCGCTCGGGGATCGCGGCCGCGCGGATGCTGCGCGCGCACGGTGAGGTGCTGGCCTGCGACTCCGGGCGGCCCGAGCTGCCGGACGACCTCGAGGCCGAGCTCGAGAGCGACGGCGTCGGCTTGCTCGAGCGGGCCGGGGTGGTCGTGAAGAGCCCGGGCGTGCCCCAGGAGGCGCCGCTGATCCAGGCGGCGCGGGCGCGCGGCGTGCCGGTGCTCGGGGAGCTCGAGCTCGCCTGGCGGCTGCTGCCGAACCGCTTCGTGGCGGTGACGGGCACGAACGGCAAGACGACCACGGTCGAGCTGCTCGGCGCGATCTGGCGGGCGGCCCGGCTGCCGGTGGCGGTGGCGGGCAACGTCGGCACGCCGCTGTCGGCGCTCGTGGGGGAGGTGGAGCCGGACACGACGGTCGTCTGCGAGGTCTCGAGCTTCCAGGCCGAGGACAGCGAGGCCTTCGCCCCCGACGTGGGCCTGCTCCTGAACGTCGAGGAGGACCACCTCGACCGCCACGGCAGCTTCGAGGCGTACCGCGACGCCAAGCTCGGCATGTTCCGCAACCAGACGCCCGAGCAGGTGGCCGTGGCCCCGCCGGGCTTTTCCCTGCCCGGCCGCGCGCGGCGGGTGACGTTCGGGGATCCGGAGGAGCTGCCGCTGCCGGCCTCCGAGATCCGCCTGCGCGGACGGCACAACCTGGAGAACGCCATGGGCGCGTCGGCCGCCGCCCTCGTCGCGGGCGTGCCCGGTGAGGCAGTGGCGGCCGCCCTGCGCGGCTTCGCCGGGGTGCCGCACCGCCTCGAGGAGGTGGGCAGCGCCGGCGGCGTGCTGTACGTCAACGACTCGAAGGCCACCAACGTCGCGTCGGCCCGGCGCGGGATCGAGGCCTTCGACGGCGGCGTGCACGCCATCCTGGGCGGCAGCCTGAAGGGCGGTGGCTTCACCGGCCTGCGCGAGCCGGTCGCGTCTCGCTGCCGGGCCTGCTACCTGATCGGGGAGGCCGCCGAGCAGCTCGAAAGGGACCTCGCGGAGACCGTGCCGTTGCGCCTCTGCGGCGATCTCGAGGGTGCCGTCGACGCGGCGGCGCGGGCCGCGTCGCCGGGCGAGGTGGTGCTGCTCTCGCCCGCCTGCGCCAGCTTCGACCAGTTCCGCGATTACGAGGAGCGCGGAGACCGGTTCAGGACGCTCGTGCCGCGAGCATGAATCCGCGCGCGGGCGTCGAAGAGCGTCCGGATGGCATCGCGCGCCGCCGCCAAGTCGGCTGGTCATCGACCGGTCGAGTACTCCATCCTCTACACGGCCACCCTCTGCCTGCTCGCGGGCGGCGCGGTGATGGTCTACTCGGCGAGCTCGGCGGAGTCGCTGCTGTCGGGCTCGGGCGACGCGTCCGAATACCTCAAGCGCTACGTGATGTTCGGCCTGATCGGGCTCGTGGCGATGCACTTCGCCGCGCGGCACGGTCTCGCCGTCGTGCGCGGGCTTGCGCCCGCGCTGCTGGTGAGCGCGTTCGGCCTGACGATCGCCGTGATGCTGCCGGGCGTTGGGGTCACGGTCAACGGTGCCACGCGCTGGCTCGGGGCGGGCCCGTTCCAGTTTCAGCCCTCCGAGCTCCTCAAGGTGGCCCTCGTCCTGTACGCGGCCCAGGTGCTCGCCGCGCGACCGCACTCGATACGCACGATCGGCGGGATGGCCAAGCCGCTTCTGATCGTGGTGGCCGTCGCCTGCGCGCTCCTCTTGAAGCAGCCCGACATGGGCACCGCGATGGTGATCTGCTTCGCGATCGGGGCGCTGCTCGTGGCGGCCGGCGCGCCGATCCGCAACCTCGCCACGATCGCCGGCGCGCTGGCGGCCCTGGCCACCATCGTGGCGCTCGCCGAGCCCTACCGGCGCGAGCGGTTGACCTCGTTCCTCGACCCGTTCTCCGACGCCGGCGACACCGGCTTCCAGGCCGTGCAGGCGCTCACGGCGATTGGCTCGGGGGGCTTCTTCGGGGTCGGCCTCGGCGAGTCGGTGCAGAAGATCTTCTACCTGCCCGAGGCCCACACGGACATGATCCTGGCGATCATCGGGGAGGAGCTCGGGCTGGTCGGCATCCTCGGCGTGATCGTGCTCTACGGCATGATCGGCTACGCCGGCCTGCGCACCGCGAAGCTGGCGGGCGATCTCTACTCCAAGCTGCTGGCGGCGGGGATCACCTGCCTGATCCTCGCCCAGGCGACGCTCAACTTCTTCGCGGTCCTCGGGATGATGCCGCTCACCGGGGTGCCACTGCCGTTCATCTCGTACGGGAGCTCGAACCTGATCGTGCTGCTGGGCGCGATGGGCCTGCTCCTGAACGTGGCGGCCACCGGCGGGCGGGCCGCGCGCGCCGGCTCCGAGGGGACCGGCCTGCGCGCGGTCGCGGGAGGTGCACGTGCCGAAGATCGTGATCGCCGCCGGGGGCACGGCGGGGCACGTCGTGCCGGCGCTCGCGGTGGCTGAGGCGCTCCGCGAGCAGGACGCCGAGGTCGAGTTCATCGGGGGCGAGCGCGCCGAGGCCGAGCTCGTGCCGGCCGCCGGCTACCCGTTCCACCCGTTGCGGGTGACGGGGATCGACCGCGAAAGCCCGCTGCGCGCCGCCTGGGCGCTGCTGCTGGCGGCGCGAGCGGCCGGCCGCGCCCGTCGCATCCTGCGCGCCGTCGGCGCCGACGCCGTGCTCGGCGGGGGCGGCTACGTGGCCGGCCCGGTCGGGCTCGCCGCGCGCACGGCCGGGCTGCCGCTCGTGCTGAGCGAGGCCGACAGCCATTTGGGCGTGACCAACCGGATGCTGGCGCCGTTCGCTCGCCGCGTCTGCCTCGCCTTCCCGCTCGAGGGGCGGGAGGGCAGGCGCTACCTGGTGACCGGGCGGCCCGTGCCGGCCGCGACCGGCCACGCCGACCGGCGGGCTGCCCGCGAGCGCTTCGACATCCCCGCCGAGCAGCAGTGCCTGCTCGTGTTCGGCGGCTCGCTCGGCGCACGCCGGCTCAACCACGCCGCGATCGACGCGTTCGGCGAGACCGCGCCCTGCGCGGTGCTGCACGCCTGCGGGCGTCGCGACGAGGACGAGCTGCGCGCCCGCCTGGCGGCGCTCGGCTCGCCCTCCCACTACCACCTCCTGCCGTACATCGAGCCGTTCGCGGACGCGCTCGCGGCGGCAGACCTCGTGGCGGCGCGAGCGGGCGGCTCGGTGCTCGAGCTTGCGGCGGCCGGGCTTCCGTCCGTCCTCGTTCCCTATCCGCACGCCAGCGCCGACCATCAGACGCAGAACGCGCGCTACATGGAGCGCGCCGGCGCCGCCGTGGTGGTGCCGGACGCCGAGCTCGACGGCCCGCGTCTCGCGCGCGAGGTGGGCGCGCTGCTCGGAGCCCCGCAGCGCATGGCGGAGCTCGCGAACGCGGCGCGCGCCGCCGCCCGGCCCGACGCCGCCGAGCGGATCGCCGCCGAGCTGCTGGCCGCGGCGCGGGCCTGAGCCTGAGTACGTTTCGCCGATGCAGTCCGAGCCGTTCGCGGGGCGGAGCCTCCACTTCATCGGGATCGGCGGGGCCGGCATGAGCGGCCTCGCGCTGGTCGCGCGCGCACTCGGGGCGCGGGTCACGGGCTCCGATCGCGCCGAGTCCTCCTACTGCGGGCCGCTGCGGGCGGCCGGGATCGAGCCGAGCATCGGGCACGACGCGCCAAACCTGCCGCCGGAGGCCGAGATCGTGGTGTCGACCGCCATCCCCGAGGACAATCCCGAGCTCGCCGCGGGGCGCGCCGCGGGCGCCGCCGTGCTGCACCGCGGTGACCTGCTCGGCGAGCTGTCCCGGATGAAGCGCACGATCGCCGTGGGCGGCACCCACGGCAAGACCACCACGTCCTCGATGGTCACGCTGGCGCTGCTCGCGGCCGGCCGTGAGCCCGCCTTCCTGGTGGGCGGAGAGCTGCGCGCCGCCGGCACCAACGCCGCCTGGGGGGCGGGGGAGTGGGCGGTGATCGAGGCCGACGAGTCGGACCGCTCGTTCCTCAAGCTGGAGCGGGAGGTGGCGGTGGTCACGAACGTGGAGCTCGACCATCACGCCACCTACGCCACGCTTGCGGAGCTCGAGCTCGCCTTCCGGGAGTTCGCCGCTCCCGCCGAGCTGCGCGTGCTCGGACCGGGCGTGGAGCTGCCGGGCCGGGGCCGCGAGGTCCACTTCGGCATCGGCGAGGGCGCCCTGCGGGCCGAGGAGCTCGAGCTGCACCCGGGCGGCTCGCGCTTCCGCGTCGACGGCGTCGAGCTCGCGCTGCGGGTGCCCGGGCGCCACAACGTGCTGAACGCGCTCGCGGCGCTCGCGGCCTGCCGCGAGGCGGGCCTCGAGCCCGCCGGCGCCGCCCCCGGCCTGGCCGCCTTCACGGGCGCGGGACGCCGTTTCGAGGAGCACGGCCGCACCGCCTCGGGCGCGCTCGTGGTCGACGACTACGCCCATCATCCGACGGAGGTCCGCGCGACGCTCGACGCCGCGCGGACGCTCGAGCCGCGCCGGCTCGTGGCCTGCTTCCAGCCCCACCTCTACTCGCGCACGCGCATGCTCGCCCGCGAGTTCGGGGCCGCGCTCGCCCTGGCCGACCTGGTGGTCGTGCTGGACGTCTATCCCGCGCGCGAGCGAGCCGAGGACTTCCCCGGCGTGAGCGGCCTGACCGTCGCACGCGAGGCGGCGAGCGCCGCGGCGGGCCGACCCGTGTGGTGGCTGCCGAAGATGGACGACGCCGAGCGCATGCTGCGCGCCGAGCTGCGCGAGGGCGATCTGCTGCTCACGCTGGGGGCGGGAGACGTGGACGCCCTGGCGAAGAGGCTCACCACGTGACCCCGCCCGGTGTCAAGACGGACTTCCCGCTCGCCCGGCTCACGACCGTGCGCACCGGGGGGCACGCGGACTACTACGCGCGCCCCGACTCGGCAGAGGCGCTCGGGGAGCTGCTGGCGTGGGCCGGCGCCGACGGGATCGAGGTAGGAGTGGTGGGCTCAGGCTCGAACCTCCTGATAGCGGATGAGGGGTTCCGAGGACTCGTGATCAAGCTCGATGGCTCGCTGGCCCGGATCGAGCAGGACGGCGAGCGCCTGCTCTGCGGGGGCGGCGCCCGGCTGCCCCAGGCCGCGGCGTTCGCGGCGCGCGCCGGTCTCAGCGGCCTCGAGTTCGGCGTGAACATCCCGGGCACCGTCGGCGGCGCTGTGCGCATGAACGCCAACGCCTACGGCGGCGACCTGGCGCGGGTGCTCGAGTGGGTGGAGGTCACGACCCCCAGCGGCGCCGACACGCGCACCCCCGACGAGCTCGGCTTCCGCTACCGGCGCTCCAACCTGGGCCCGCGCGAGATCGTGGCGCGCGCGTCGTTCGCGCTCACGCGGGCCGAGCCCGAGGCGGTGAAGGCCACCCTCGCCGAGATGCGAGCGCAGCGGCGCGCGGCGCAGCCCTCGGGCATCAAGACCTTCGGCTCCACCTTCAAGAACCCCGACGATCCGCGCGCAGAGGGCAAGAGCGCCGGCGTGCTGCTCGACGAGGCCGGCTGCCGGGGCCTCGCCGTCGGCGGCGCCCGTTTCTCCGAGAAGCACGCGAACTTCGTTGAGAACGGCGGCGAGGCCACAACCGCCGACGTGATCGGCCTGATGGCGGAGGGGCGGCGCCGGGTGCGGGAGCGCTTCGGCGTGGAGCTCGAGCCCGAGGTGCAGTTCCTGGGCGACGTGGACGCCTCGGCCCTCTGGGGCGCTCGATGAGGGGAGCCGTTCGGGCGCTTCCGCGGCCGGCCGTGGCGCTGCCCTCGCTGTCGCCGCGGCTGCTCCGGCGCCTGCTGGTCCTGCTGGGAGCCGTCGCGGTGCTCGCCGTCGGGTACCAGTTCTGGCTGCGGGACTCCTCGCTCGTGGCGGTCGACGACGTGGCGATCACCGGTCTCTCGACCGACGACGCCGAGCGGGTGCGCACGGCGCTCAGCAGCGCGGCTCGCTCGATGACCACGCTGCACGTGGACCACGACGCCCTCGACCAGGTGGTGGCCGCCTACCCGGTGGTGCGAGAGCTGCGCGTGACCACAGACTTCCCGCACGGCCTGACGATCGAGGTGATCGAGCACCGGCCCGCCGCGATGGCGGACCTCGGCGACGAGCGCGTGCCGGTGGCGGGTGACGGGACCGTCCTGCGCGGCCTGCCGGTCGAGGGCCGCCTCCCCTCGATCGACGCCGAGCGGGGTCTCGAGGGCGAGCGCCTGGCCGGCGCCGCCGCGCTGCACGCGGCGCACGTAGCCGGCGCGGCGCCGGCGCCGCTGCGCCGCCGTGTCGAGGAGATCTCGACACGCGCCGACGACGGGCTCGTCGTCGAGCTTCGAAACGGACCCGAGCTGATCTTCGGCGACGCCACGCGTGCCCGCGCCAAGTGGCTCGCCGCCTCGCGCGTGCTGGCCGATCCGGATGCGGCCGGGGCGAGCTATATCGACGTGCGGCTGCCCGGGCGGCCCGCGGCGGGCGGCCTGCCGGCGGAGACCGTGGCGCCGGTGGCGCCCGCGGGCGCCACCCCCGCGGCGCCCGGTGCGACGGTTACCGGCGCGCCGGCAGTCGATCCGGCGACGGGGACGCCGGCCGGCGTGCCTCAGGCCCAGGTGCCCGCCGTTCCGCCGACCACCGGGACGACACCCGTCCCGACGACTGAGGCTCCCACGACCCCGGCGCCGGTCGCGCCGGCCGAGCCCACGCCCACGGCCCCGGCGCCGGCGCCCACCGACGGCACGGGAGCCGGCGCGGTGGTCGCGCCCTGAGCGACGAGCGCGGGCCGTGACAACCCTCAACCAGTGATCCAGACTACGCAACCCTCGACTCAGACTCGAGGCTTTGCGTGCACGATTTGTTGCGAGGTTGGTTGACACATTTGCCGAAACCTCCCTACAGTGCGGTCCTTGCGGGCGTCGGGAAACCCTCGATGATCGCTTGAGCTTCGGACGGTAAGAGGGGAACGAGACCTCATGGACACGGGCAGCTACCTGGCGGTCATCAAGGTCGTCGGCATCGGCGGCGGGGGCACCAACGCCGTCAACCGAATGGTCGACGCCGGTCTCAAGGGCGTCGAGTTCATCGCGGTCAACACCGACGCGCAGGCGCTCCAGATGTGCGACGCCGACATCAAGCTGCAGATCGGCGACCAGCTCACTCGCGGCCTGGGCGCCGGCGCCAACCCGGACGTGGGCTACGGCGCGGCGAACGAGAGCCGCGACGAGATCAAGGAGGCGCTCAAGGGCGCCGACATGGTGTTCGTGACCGCGGGCGAGGGCGGCGGCACCGGCACGGGCGCGGCGCCGGTGATCGCGGAGGTCTCGAAGCAGGAGGTGGGCGCGCTCACCGTCGGCGTCGTGACCAAGCCGTTCGACTTCGAAGGCACCCAGCGCATGCGCCAGGCGGTCGAGGGCATCGACCGCCTGCGCGAGCAGGTGGACACGATGATCGTGATCCCGAACGAGAAGCTGCTCGCGGTGGTGGAGCGCCGTACGAGCATCCTCGACGCCTTCCGGGAGGCCGACGCCGTGCTCGGCCAGGGTGTGCAGGGGATCACCGACCTGATCACCACCCCCGGGCTGATCAACCTCGACTTCGCCGACGTCCGCACCATCATGCAGGACGCCGGCTCGGCGCTGATGGGGATCGGCGAGGCCTCGGGCGAGAATCGCGCCGCCGAGGCGGCCAAGAACGCGGTCTCGAGCCCGCTGCTCGAGCAGTCCGTGGAGGGCGCCACCGGCATCCTGCTCAACATCACCGGCGGCAGCGACCTCGGCCTGTTCGAGGTGAACGAGGCCGCCGAGATCATCCAGAGCGCCGCCGATCAGCGCTCGAACATCATCTTCGGCGCCGTGGTCGACGACGGCATGGCCGACGGCGTACGGGTGACGGTGATCGCCACGGGCTTCGAGAAGCCCGGCCGCATGCCGCTGTTCGCGGAGGACTCGACCGGGCGCCGCGCGGAGCCCCGCCGGCGCGACGTGACGCTCGACGAGCGCCAGCGCCGCTCGCTCGAGATCTCCGACGACGACATCGACGTCCCGTCCTTCCTCCGAGATTGAGCGGGGGCTCGCGCCGAGAGCCGGCGCGGCAGGCTGCGCAGGAGATGGACTCTTCCATGGCGCCTGGCCGGGGAGACCCCGCCGTCGCCTTCGAGGCGATGCGCGCCCTTCGCACGCACTACACCGACGAGGGCGAGTTCGTGCGCCGCGTCGACGGGGTGCAGCGCGCCGAGGGCTACCGGCTCGTCGGCGCGTTCGACGACTCCGGTCGCTGCGTGGCCGTGGCGGGCTTCCGGGAGCTGAATACGCTGGCCTGGGGGCACGTGATCTACGTCGACGACCTCTCGACCCACCCGGATGGGCGCCGGCGCGGCCACGGGGGCGCCCTGCTCGAGTGGATCGCCGCCGAGGCCGAGCGGCTCGGCTGTGACCAGGTCCACCTCGACTCGGGTGTCGAGGCGAACCGGCTGGACGCGCACCGGCTCTACCTGAATACGGGCATGCGGATCACGAGCTACCACTTCGCGAAGGCCAGTTCACCGGCCTTGATCGAGCACGCCGAGCGCCTGGCCACGATCGCCGAGCGCGAGCTCGAGGCGCTCGTGGGCGTGTCCTCGCCGTCCGGCGACCGCGCGGGCGCCGAGGAGTGCGTGGCCCTGGCGAGCGCCTTCCTGCCCCCGGAGGCCGAGATCGAGCGGATCGACTGCTCGACGGCCGATCACGCGCCCGACCTGGTGGGCAGGCTGCGCGGCAGCGGGCGGCACCGGCTCGTGCTGCTCGGTCACCTCGACACCGTGATCCCGCACGATCAGCACCGGCCGCTCGAGCGCGAGGGCGACCGGCTCACGGGCTCCGGCGCGGTGGACATGAAGGGCGGTGTGGCGCTCGCGCTCGGCCTGCTGCGCGAGCTGGCGGCAGCGCCCGAGCGCTACGCCGAGGTGGCGGTGCTGCTCGTGAACGACGAGGAGTGGCGCACGGCGCCGTTCGCGCACGCGGAGCGCTTCGCGGGCTTCGACGCCTGCCTCTGCTTCGAGGCGGGCGAGCGCACGGCCGACGGCGAGGAGGCCGTGATCGTGGCGCGCAAGGCGGCAGCGACCCTGGTGATCAGGGCGCACGGGCGCTCCGCGCACTCCGGCTCGGCGCCGCACAAGGGACGCAGCGCGCTGCTGGCCCTCGCCCGCGTCGCGCAGCAGGTGGCGGGCGCCTCCGACCCCGACGGCCCGCAGCGGCTCACGGCCGTGCCCACGGTGCTGCGCTCCGGCGACGCCTTCAACGTGGTGCCGGCGGCCGGGGAGCTGATCTGCGACCTGCGCGCCGACGGGCTCGACGCGTTCGCGCCGCTACTGGACGCGCTGCCCGACCAGCTCGACGACGTGCGCCTCGAGACGACCATGCTGCGCGCCTGGCCCGGCATGGACTCGCGAGCGGCCACCGCGGCGCCGCTGGCCGTCGCCTCCGCGGCGCTCGGCCGGCCGCTCGTGGCCTCGGGCCGCGGCGGCGCGAGCGACGCGAGCCACCTGGCGGCGGCGGGCATCGCGGTCACGATCGACGGGCTCGGCCCGCGCGGCGGCGGTGCGCACGCCCCGCACGAGTGGGTGAGCCGCGAGTCGCTCCGGAGCCGGGCCGAGGTGGCGCTCGCGGTGGCCGGGGCGCTGCTGGAGTAGCCTGCGGGGCGCTTGGCAGCCGCCTCCACGGACACTCTCCGCCGGACACCGCTCTACGAGCGCCACGAGCGCGCAGGCGCAAAGCTCGTCCCGTTCGCGGGCTGGGAGATGCCGGTGCAGTACGACGGCATCCGCCAGGAGCACGTGGCCGTGCGCACGGCCGCCGGCATGTTCGACGTCTCGCACATGGGCGAGATCGAGACCTCGGGGCCGGAGGCCGAGGCCTTCCTGCAGCGGATCCTCTCCAACGACGTGACGCGGATCGCGGAGCGCGGCGCGCAGTACTCCGTTCTGTGCAAGGACGACGGCGGCGTGCTCGACGACCTGTTCAGCTACCGGCTCGCGCCCGACCGCTTCCTCACGGTCACGAACGCCGCCAATCACGACAAGGACCTGGCCTGGTTTCGCCAGCAGGCCTCGGGCTTCGACGTCGAGGTGAAGGACGCGCATGCCGACTGGGCGATGCTGGCCGTGCAGGGCCCCGAGGCGCGCGCGGCGCTCGGCCGCCTGGCCGAGGACGAGCTTCCCGCGCGGATGCGCACCGCCGAGCTCCGGCTGGCGGGCGCGCAGGCGCTCGTGTGCGGCACCGGCTACACGGGCGAGGACGGTTGCGAGCTGATGCTCTCGCCGGACGCGGCAGGCGCGGTCTGGGACGCGCTCGAGGCCGAGGGCGTCAAGCCCGCCGGGCTGGGAGCGCGCGACACGCTCCGGCTCGAGGTCTGCTTCCACCTCTACGGCAACGACCTCTCCGAGGACCGCAACCCGATCGAGGCGGGCCTCGGCTGGTGCTGCAAGCTCGACACCGGCTTCATCGGCTCGGACGCGCTGCGCGAGGTCGATCCGACCGAGGCGCTCGTGCCGTTCGCCTTCACGGGCCCCGGTATTCCGCGCCAGGACAACGCGATCAGGACCGAGCACGGCGAGGGCGTCGTCACGAGCGGCTCGCTCTCGCCCTGTCTCGACACCGGCATCGGGATGGGCTACGTGCCGCTTCGCGGCGTCCGAACCGGGTACGAGCATCGAGATCGACGTGCGCGGCAAGGCCCGCGCCGCCGAGGTGAGAGAGAAACCGCTTTACGCAAAGGAGTGACGTGGCCGAGGCCAGCTACCCCGACGACCTCAAGTACCACCCCGAGCACGACTGGGCGCGAATCGACGGCGACGAGGCGGTGTTCGGCGTCACCTGGTACGCCCAGGACGCGCTCGGCGAGGTGGTGTTCTTCGACCCCCCCGAGGTCGGCGCCCAGGTCAAGAAGGACGAGGCCTACGCCGAGGTGGAGTCGGTCAAGGCCGTATCCGACGTTTTCGCGCCGCTGTCCGGGGAGATCATCGAGGTGAACGAGGCGCTCGCCGACAGCCCCGAGAAGGTCAACGAGGACCCGTACGGCGAGGGCTGGATGGTGAAGGTGAAGCTGTCCGATCCGAGCGAGGTGGACGGCTTGCTAGACCTAGAGGCCTATAAGGCCCTGCTTTCTTGAGTCGATACACCTCAGTCACAGACCAGGATCTGAGCGCGATGCTCGCGGCCATCGGGGCGGGCTCGCTGGATGAGCTGTTCGCCGACATCCCGGAGAGCGTGCGGCTGGGGCGCGAGATCGACCTTCCGGACGGGCTCTCGGAGCAGGAGGTCTATGAGGACCTCGCGGCGCTCGCCGGCCGCAACCGCCACGCCGACGAGGAGGTCACCTTCCTCGGCGCCGGCATGTACGACCACTACGTGCCCGCGCTGATCGACACGCTGCTCCTGCGCTCGGAGTTCCTCACGCCGTACACGCCCTACCAGCCGGAGGTCTCCCAGGGCGGGCTGCAGGTGATGTTCGAGTTCCAGACGGCGATCTCCGAGCTCACCGGGCTGCCGGTCTCGAACGCGTCGGTGTACGAGGGGCCGAGCGCCGTGGCGGCCGCGGGCTACCTCGCCAAGCTCGAGACGCGGCGCACAAAGCTCGTCGCCTCGCGCGGGCTGCATCCGCACTCGCGCGCGGCGCTCGCCACCCACGCCGCCGGCTACGGCATGGAGGTGGTCGAGGTGCCGCTCACCGCCGAGGGCGCCACCGACCGCGACGCGCTGGCGGCCGCCGTGGACGACGACACCGCGGCGGTGTTCGTTCAGCAGCCCAACTTCCTCGGCACCGTCGAGGAGCTCGGCGAGCTGGCGGAGGCCGGCAAGAGCACCGGCGCGCTGCTCGTGTGCGCCGCCGACCCGCTGCCGCTCGGGATCTTGAAGCCGCCCGGCGAGCTCGGCGCCGACCTGTGCGTGGGCGAGGGCCAGACGCTCGGCAACCGGCTCGACTTCGGCGGCCCCTCGTTCGGCTTCTTCGCGGCGAGCGAGCGCTTCCTGCGCCGCATGCCGGGCCGGATCGCGGGCGAGACGCGCGATCTCGACGGCCGGCGCGGCTTCGTGCTCACGCTGCAGACGCGTGAGCAGCACATCCGCCGCGAGAAGGCCACCCACAACATCTGCACCGCCCAGGCGCTGAACGCGCTCGCGGGCGTGGTCTACCTGTCCTGGCTCGGCAAGCGCGGGCTCGTCGAGCTGGCCGAGTTGATGCTCCGCCGCACCCACTACGCGCGCGAGTCGCTCGGCCTCGAGCCGATCAACCCCGGCCCGGTCGTGCGCGAGTTCGCGGTCCGGGTGCCGGACCTCGACGGCTTCGTGGAGAGGGCCCGCGCGGAGGGCATCAACCCCGGCTACCGGCTCCGGCGCGACTATCCCGAGTACGAGGACGGCCTGCTCGTGGCGATCACCGAGCGCCGCACCAAGGAGCAGATCGACGCCCTCGCGGCGTTGGCGGCGGAGGCGCGCGAGGAGGTGCCGGCTTGAGCACCGACACGCTCACGATCTTCGAGCGCTCGCGCGAGGGGCGGCGGGCGTTCGTGGCTCCCGTGGACGAGGTGCCGGAGGTGCCGGTCGACGAGCTGCTGCCGGCGAGCGCGCTGCGCGAGCGGCCGGCGGAGCTGCCCGAGGTCTCAGAGCCGGAGCTGGTGCGCCACTACACGACGCTGTCCTCGAAGAACTTCCACCTCGACGAGGGCTTCTATCCGCTCGGCTCCTGCACGATGAAGCACAACCCGAAGTTGCACGAGCGGGTGGCGGCGCTGCCCGGCCACGCCCGCCTGCACCCGCTCCAGGACCCCGACTACGCCCAGGGCGCGCTCGAGCTGATGTTCCGCCTCCAGGGCGCGCTGTCCGAGGTGGCGGGGCTCCCGCACGTGTCGCTGCAGCCGAGCGCCGGCTCGCACGGTGAGCTGGCCGGCCTGCTCCTCACGCGCGCCTACCACGAGGACGCCGGCGAGCGGCGCACGAAGGTGCTCACGCCGGACACCGCCCATGGCACCAATCCCGCCACCGTCACGATGGCGGGCTACGAGGTGGTCAAGGTCGGAACGGACGACGAGGGCGGGGTGGACCTCGACGACCTGCGCGAGAAGGCGGGCGAGGACGTCGCCTGCCTCATGCTCACGAACCCGAACACGCTGGGGCTGTTCGACCGCAACATCGAGGAGATCGCCGAGATCGTGCACGGCGTGGGCGCCACGCTCTACTACGACGGAGCGAACCTGAACGCCGTGATGGGGATCGCGCGACCCGGCGACATGGGCTTCGACATCGTCCACTTCAACCTGCACAAGACCTTCACGCAGCCGCACGGCGGGGGCGGCCCGGGCGCCGGCCCGATCGCCTGCTCGGACCGGATCGAGCCGTTCCTCCCGGTGCCGCAGGTGGTGGAGCGCCGCGGCGACAACGGCGCCGAGCCCTACTTCGACCTCGACGTCGACCGGCCCAAGACGATCGGGAAGCTGCGCGGCTTCCAGGGCAACTTCGGCGTGTTCGTGCGCACCTACGCCTACATCCGCTCGCTGGGCGGTGACGGCCTGAAGGACGTCTCGCAGACGGCGGTGCTGAACGCGAACTACCTGAAGGCGCTGCTGGCCGAGGACGGCATCGGCGAGTACCTGCCGATCGCGTTCGACCGCACCTGCATGCACGAGTTCGTGGTCTCGGGGCGCGGCGCCAAGGAGCAGCTCGGCGTCAAGACGCTCGACATCGCCAAGCGGCTGCTCGACCACCGCGTGCACCCGCCCACGGTCTACTTCCCGCTGCTGGTCGACGAGGCGCTGATGGTCGAGCCGACGGAGACCGAGACGAGGGAGCGCCTCGACCACTTCGCCGCCGTGATCCGCGAGATCCTGGAGGAGGCCGCCGAGGACCCGGAGGTGGCCCGCACGGCGCCCCACACCACGCCGGTCCGCCGCCTCGACGAGGCGGGCGCCGCCAAGCGGCCGGTGGTGCGCTGGCGGCCCGAGGCCGAGAACCCGGGCGACCCGGAGCGCGCGGCGGACGCGAGCGCGAGCGGCACAGGGGCGATGTAGCGCTCCGCGCGCCGTTCGATGGGCGGAGAGGGCCGATGACGACCGAGTTCCAGCGTCCCGGCTGGTTCACGAAGCACATCTTCAACCCGATCGTCGCCGGGCTGACCCGCGGCGGCGTCAGCCTCGTGGGTTCGCGCGTGCTCGAGGTGCGCGGCCGAAACAGCGGCGAGTGGCGGCGCACACCGGTCAATCCGCTCGACGCCGACGGCCAGCGCTACCTCGTGGCCCCGCGCGGCGAGACGCAGTGGGTGCGCAACCTGCGGGCGAGTGGTGAGGGGCGTCTTGCGAAAGGGTCGTACAACGGAGCAGTTCACGGCCACCGAGGTTGCCGACGACGAGAAGCTGCCGCTCCTGCGCGCCTATCTGAAGAAGTGGGCCTGGGAGGTCGGCGCGTTCTTTCAGGGTGTCGGCGCCGATGCGCCGGACGAGGACCTGCGCCGGATCGCGCCGCTGCACCCCATCTTTCGGATCTCGCCCCACCCCTAACACGCGTCTCCCGCGGGCGTAGGATGCCCTCCGTGGACGCCGTCAGCGCCGGCGCGGTCTCGACCGAGGGCATCACCCCGGAAGAGCTTCGGCTCGCCGCGCGCAACCACGGCCTGCCGCTCGAGGCGCTCAGCTATCCGATCACGCCCGCCGGGCTCCACTACCTGCTGATCCACTACGACATCCCGGTCGTCGATCCGCAGGGCTTTCGGCTCGAGATCGGCGGGGCGGGTGCTCGCCCACTGAGCCTCTCGCTCGACGACCTCCGCGCGCGCGAGCGCGTGACGATGCCGGTGACGTTCGAGTGCGCGGGCAACGGCCGCGCGCTGCTCGAGCCGCGGCCGCTGAGCCAGCCCTGGCTCACCGAGGCGGTCGGCACGGCCGAGTGGGGCGGCACGCCGCTCTGGCCGCTGCTCGAGGAGGCCGGGCTGGCGGACGGCGTGGTCGAGGTGCTCTTCACCGGTCTCGACCGCGGCGTCGAGGGCGGCGAGGCGCAGGACTACGAGCGCGCCCTGCCGATCGCGGAGGCCGAGCACGCGCTGCTCGCCTGGGAGATGAACGGCGCGCCGCTGCCGCCCCAGCACGGCTTCCCGCTGCGACTGGTGGTGCCGGGCTGGTACGGCATGCAGAACGTGAAGTGGCTGGCGCGGATCACCCTGCTCGAGGAGCCGTTCACGGGCTACCAGAACGCCGTCGGCTACCGCCTCTACGACGCCGAGGGCGTGGCCGGCGAGCCGGTGACGCGCATGCTGCCGCGCTCGCTGACCGTCCCACCCGGCGTGCCGGACTTCATGACCCGCGAGCGCCGCCTGTCGCCCGGCCCGGTGACGCTCGAGGGTCGCGCCTGGTCAGGCCACGGCCAGATCGTCGCGGTCGAGGTCTCGACCGACGGCGGCGACCAGTTCGAGCCCGCGGACCTGGGCGAGCCGCTCGGCGAGGCCGCTTGGCGCGGCTGGCGCTTCGCCTGGGACGCGCGACCCGGAGAGCACGTGATCTCGTCTCGCGCGACCGACGCGGCGGGCAACACCCAGCCGGTCGACCCGCCCTGGAACCTGAAGGGCTACGTCAACAACGCGGTCGAGCGGGTGCCGGTCCTGGTCGAGTAGATCCCGGCCTCCCCGTTCAGGCAGCTGTGCGTTCACGGTCTCGTCTGCGCGGGCAGCGCGGCGTGCTCGGGCACGGGCCCGGCCGCATCCGCGATCGCCCGGCGCTCGGGCAGTAGGCGGGCGTTCGCCAGCAGGCTCGTGGTGAACAGCCCGAGCTCGTAGCCGAGCGCGGCCCCCACGACCACGTCGATGGGGAAGTGGGCGCCGAAGAGGACGCGGGTGACCGCGATCACGCCGACGTAGGCGAGCAGCGGGCGCCGCAGCAGCGGGACAGCGCTCGCGGCCGCGGCGGCCATCGCCGCCGTGACCATCAGATGGCCCGATGGGTACGAGGCGAGGTGCGACCAGTTGCGTCCTTCGGAGAGCAATACCTCGGCCCCGAGCACCTCCTCGGGCCGGGCCCGCTCGACGAACAGCTTGATGACCTCGAGCGCCGCGCCGGCGAGGTAGGCGGCGAGCAGGACCGACACCGCCGTGCCGATCACATAGCGCGGCCGCCGCAGGACTGCGGTCGCCGCGACGAGCGTCGCGATGAAGAGCACGATGTAGTTGCGCGTGTGCGGGTCGAAGGCGTCGTAGAGCCACTCGGGGCCGTCGCCGAGGCCGTTGACCGCGAGGAAGAACGTGTTGTCGAGCGGTTGGAGCGCGGGCAGCGCCAGCCCGATCGCGAGCACCGCGCCCATCGAGGCAGCGAGCCGCGGCCCCCATTCGCGCAGCACCGGCACGGCGACGGGCGCCGGGAGCGCCGGATCGGTGGACACAGGCCCGAGCAGCGCCTGCGCCACCAAGAAGGTGTCCCTCACGGGGCGGAAATGGCTCGGTTCGCCGTCGTAGACCGTGGGGATCTCGACCGGGACGACCCGGTGGCCTCCGGCGAGCAGGGCACGCAGGTGCCGGCTCTCGGCTTCGTAGCCGCCCTCGGAGGGCTCGGCGTCGAGGAGCGCCTCGGTGCGGAACAGGCGCATGCCGTTCTGGCTGTCCGGGATCCAGGTGCGCGAGGACGCGAGCAGGGCCAGGCTCGCCGCGCGGTTGGCGGCCCGTCGCTCGAGCGGCATTCCGCGACGGTCGCGGCGCCACCCGATTACCGCGTCGGCCGAGCGGGCCGCCTCCACGAACGCGGGGATGCGCTCCGGGTCGTGCTGACCGTCGGAGTCGAGCACCACGATCGCCTCCGGTCGCCGATGCTCGCGCAGCAATGCCCGTATCCCGGCCGCGACGGCGCTGCCCTTGCCGCCGTTGCGACCGAGCGTGAGCACGTCGACGCGCTCGTCCCCCGCCAGGGGCGCGAGCGAGCGGGCGATCTCGGGAGGCGCCCCATCGTCGACCAGGACGAGCCGGTCGACGTGGCGCAGCGTCGCCCGGGCGATCTCGGCGGCCCGGCTGGAGGCGAACACGGGCATGACCGCCGCGACGGTGGCGGGTCGCGGCCTCAGCGCCGGCGCGCCGGAGCGCCGGCTCTCGGCGAAGACCAGGGGGACGACCGCCACGAGCGCCGCAGCGCCGAGCCAGAGCACGGTCCGGTAGCTGCCGGTGAGCTCGACGGCGACGCCCGCGACGGGCAGCGCGATCGCCGCCGCCACGCCCCGTCCGGCGAAGAAGACGCCGCTGTAGCTGCCCGCCTCCCCCTCGGGCACGAAGCGCGCGAAGTAGGCGAAGCCGAGCGAGGTCAGCAGGCCGGCGCCGAAGCCGGCGGTGGCGAGCGGCAGGGCGGCGGCGGCGAGCCTGGAGGTGAGCGCCGCGGCGAGCAGCCCGGCGCCGAGCAGCGCCGCGCCGGTGAGCAGCAGCCCGTGGACCCTCTCGGGCCGTGCGCGGCCGGCGAGTGCCATCCCGAGCGCCACGAACGCCCCGAAGGCCAGCGGCAGTGCCCCGGCGACGCCGACGTCGAGCTCCAGCGCCTCCTCGGCGTAGAGGATGAAGAAGGCCGGGAGGGCGGCGTAGGCGAGCACCCATAGCGTCTGCGCAAGCAGCACCTCGCGCGCGCCCGGCCGCCGCAGGACGGCCATAAGGGACGCGCGCGCGGTCCGCCTCGGGCGGGGAGCCGATTTCCCGCCGAGGCGGAGCCGGCGCGTCACGATGAGCGTGGGCACGGCCGCCACGAGCAGCACCGCCGCGGCGATCGCGAACGCCGCGGCGGGGGCCGGCTCGATCAGCGCGCCGCCGATACCCACGGCGACTGCCGCGCCCGCCGTCATCGCAAGCTCTTGGGCGCTCGTGGTGGCGGGCCGCCGCTCGTCCGTCACGTCCTCGGCGACGAGCGCCCGGTGTGCGGTGGTGAGCGCGTTGAGCCCGGTGTACACGACCGCTGCCGCCAGTCCGAGCGCCAGATAGGAGCTGCCGTTCCCAAGTCCGATCGCGACGAGCCCGCCGGCGGCCAGCAGCGCCCCGCCCGCCATGTACGGGAGCCTCCTACCAAGGCCGCCGGCCGCGCGGCGGTCCGACCAGACGCCCACGGCGAGCGGGACCAGCAAGCCCACTGACGGCGTTGACCGTCATCACGACGCCGATCAGCGACGGCGCGTCGTTGATCCGCTCGAGCAGCACGGGCAGGTAGGTGGTCGTGAGCGCGCGTGCCGTGCCCGCCCCCAGAGCGGCCAGGGAGAAGGCCAGCAGCGTGACCCGTGAGGCGGCTCCGAGCCTCATGCCAGGGCTCCCGACGGGGGCGGCCACGCGCAGGCGGCCGGGCTCCACGCTCACGCTGGCGGTCGTCGTGCCGAGCGGCACGGCATCGGCCACGAGGGGGAGGGGAGCGGTCAGCTCCGCGCGCTCCCCCGTGATCCGCCGCACGCCGGGTCGGCCGAGGTGACGGCCGCGGTAGGCGGCCACGAGCAGCCGCAGCAGGCGGAGCCGGCGCGGCGTCTCGATCAGGATCGCCTCGAAGCGACCGTCCGTGGGGTCGGCGCCCGGGTCGACCTCGAAGCCGAAGCCGAAGTACGGCAGGTTCGAGAGAAAGAGCTGTGCGGCGGAAGCCGAGCGGAGCTCCCTGCCGTCGAGCCGGGCGCGCAGCCGATACGGGGTGAAGCGCCTGAGTCCGCCCAGGAGCGCGCGCATGCCCTGGCGCAGGTCGGCGGAGTTCTTTCCGTCGTAGTGGGAGCGGGCCTCGGCGTGGAACCCGGCGCTGAGCGCCTCGAGAGCGTAGACGGCTTCCGTGGGAGTCTCGACTCGCAGCGCATCGAGCGGCTGGACGGGCGCCTCGGCGGCGATCCTCAGTGCGTCTCCCCGATCCGTCGGGATACCGAGCGCACGGGCAATGTTGTTCGCGCGGCCGGCCGGTACGAGCGCGAGCTCCGGCAGCCTTCCGATGGGTGCGTTCGCGGCGTCGTGCAGCGAGCCGTCGCCGCCCACGAGGACCACGCGTCGGCCGGTGGCGGCGCCGGCCCGCAGCGCCTCGAAGAGATCGTCCTGGGTGGACGTCACGACCGCATCGGCCTGCGCGCCGTGCTCCTGGGCGCGCGCCGCCAGGTCGGCCGCCGTGCGCAGCGGGTCCTCGATGCCGCTCGCGCGCGCGTTGACCACAAGAAGCAGGCGCGGCGTACTGATACCTTCCGGCTGGTCGTGATTGCTGAGCTCACCGAGCTCGATCGCGGACTCATGCAAGCCATACCGGTCTTCGAGACGCCGCTGCTGACGTCTCTGTGCGTGTTGCTGTCCGCGTGGTGGGTCAAGGGTCCGCTGCTGGTCGGGCTCGGTTTCGCCTGCGACGTCGGACGCCGGCGTCCGCCGCTCGCCTTCATTGCCGCGCTGGTGGCCACGCTGAGCGCCTCGCTGGTCGTCTCGCCCCTCAAGGAGCTGTTCGACCGCGACCGCCCGCCCGAGGCCGATCCCGGGCTCGGGTCGCTCGTCCCGATCCCGGGCAACGCCTCCTTCCCGTCCGGCCACTCGGCGACCGCCTTCGCCGCTGCCACCGCCGTCGCGATCATCAGCCCGCGCATGCGCCCCTACGCCCTCGGGCTCGCCGCCGCGGTGGCGCTGTCCCGCGTTTACCTGCGCGTGCACTTCCCGCTCGACGTGCTCGCCGGCGGCCTCATCGGGGCGGCGCTCGGCGCCCTGGCCGCGCTCATGGCGCTGCGGCTGGTGCGCCGCGGTCCCCCGCTTCCGGCCTGAGCGGACTGCAGGCGCGAGCATGACGACGCCGGCGCCGAGCGCCGCGGCGAGCGCGATCCGAGTCGCGTCCTCGCCCGCGCTCTCGAAGGACTCGGCAAAGCCGTAGCCGACCAGCGTGAACGTCGCCGCCCAGCCGAGCGCTCCCACCGCCGTGTACGGCACGAAGCGCCGCAGCGGAAAGCGCGAGGCCCCCGCGACGAACGGCATCAGCGCGCGCAGGATGCCAACGAAGCGCCCGACGAGGATGGCCTTGCCGCCGTGGCGGGCGAAGATCCGCTCGACGCGCTCGACATGCTCGGCGCGGATCCGCAGCCGCTCGCCGTGTGCATCCAGAAGCGGCCGGCCGAAGCGCCGGCCGAGCAGGAAGCTGACGACGTCGCCGCCCACCGCCGCCACCCAGACGAGCCCGATCAGCGGCGCGAGTTCCACCTCGCCGCGCTCGGCGACGGCGCCGCCCACCAGGATCGCCGTCTCACCGGGCACCGCCAGGCCGACGAAGGCGCCGGTCTCGAGAAAGGCGAGGGAGGGGACAAGCGCATACGTCCAGGAGCCGAGCGAGTCCGCCGCGTCCGAGAGAACTCCACTGAAGTCCGGCGTCGGGACCGTACCCAGCGCCACGGCAAGGCCGCCGAGCGCAGCTATCCCGGCGAGCGCAAGTCCGACACCCGGGGTGACCCCGCTGCCCGACCACCGGGCCATGAATCGGCGCTGATGGCGGCTCGCGGGCATCGATCGCTCCTAGTGCGCGAGCTCCCGTCTCACGACGCTTGCCAGCCGGCGTTGCAGGCGCCCGATCTCGACTCTGTACCTCTCCAGCAGCTCGCTGCTCGCGCTCCTCTCGACCCGCCTGCGCTCGGCCACGAGCTCCTTGAGCCGGTGGATCAGGCTCACTACCTCGGGGCTGGGGCGCGGCGTAGAGGGCACCCGAACGAGGCTGCCAGCCGCGGTTCCTGCTTTCGATGGGGCTTCCCGGCGTCCCTTGGTTGGGTTATCCGAACGTTCCCGAGTCGGGGTCGGCGGCATCAGCGAGGCTCCTTGATGAATCAAAATCAAACAATTGCTTGATGTTCCCAGGCGCTGGCAAATATGTCAAGCATTTGCTTTACTTGTATCTCGGAGTGAGCGACATGAGCGAGATCGACATGGGCTCGACGACAAGCGGGAGCTCGACGAGGACGGACGGGCGCCGTGAAGCGGGCGAACGTACGCGCCGGCGGCTTGTGGAGGCGACGCTGGGCCTCCTCGCTGCACACGGCGAGGATGCCGTCAGGCTGCGCGACATCACCGACGCGGCGAATGCCAACGTCGCGGCCGTCCACTACCACTTCGGCTCGAAGGACGCGCTCTGCCGGCATGCCGTCGAGCATGCGGTCCGGAGCCAGCTCGAGGATCAGATCGCGGCGGTGCGGGAGCTCGACGAGGATGCATCCCTCGAGGAGATTGCCGCGGCGTGGGCGCGACCGGTCACGGCCGCAAGCTGCGGCTCGCCGTGCGAGGAGCGCGCTCGCCAGCGGATCATGGCGCGCGTCACGAGCAACCCGCCGCGGGAGCTGCGCGAGTGGATGGCCTCCGAGCTCTCCCGCGCCGATCCGGAGTTTCTCGCCCCGCTGCGGCGCGCGCTCCCGGGTGTTCCTGATGACGAGCTGCGCTTTCGGCTCGAGTGCGCGTCGGGAATCCTGCACTTCCTGAGCAGCGGGAACATGCGCGTCGACGTCACCGGCAAGACGACCGACGAGCTGGCCCGCCTGCTCACTCCGGTGATCGCGGGAGCGCTCGCCGGCGCCCCGGCGGCCTCACGGACCGCGACCGGCGCTCAGCCGGTCTGAGGACCCGGCAGGTCATACATAGACTGGCCGCTCCGTGCGCATCTTCAGCGGCATCCAGCCCACCGGGCGCAAGCACGTGGGCAACTACATCGGCGCGATCCGCGGCTATCTGGACGGCCAGGAGCGGGCCGATCCGGCGATCTACTGCATCGTCGACCTGCATGCGACGAGCATTGCCTACGACCCGAAGGCGCTGCCCGGCTACGTGCTCGACACCACGGCGATGCTGATGGCCTCCGGACTCGATCCCGAGCGCTGCATCCTGTTTCGCCAGTCCGACGTTCGAGAGCACGCCGAGCTGTGCTGGCTGCTCGCCTCCGTCGCCCCCTACGGGGACCTCACGCGCATGCACCAGTTCAAGGACAAGTCGGCGCGCGAGCAGCAGATGGTGCGCACGAGCCTGTTCCTCTACCCGGTGCTCCAGGCGGCGGACATCCTGCTCTACAAGACCGACGAGGTGCCGGTCGGCGACGACCAGCGCCAGCACGTCGAGCTCGCGCGCGAGATCGCACGTCGCTTCAACGCCACCTACGGCGAGCTGCTGGTCGAGCCGGCCCACGTGATCCCCACGCTGGGCGCGCGGGTGATGGACCTCCAGGAGCCCGGCGCGAAGATGTCCACCTCGAGCAGCAGCGAGGCCGGCCTCGTGTACATCGACGACGAGCCGGACGCGATCCGCAGGAAGATCAAGCGGGCACAGACGGATTCCGGCACGGAGGTCGTGCGGGCGCCGGACAAGCCGGGCATCACCAACCTGATCGACATGCTCGCCGTGGCGCGGGCGACTCCGGCCGAGACGGTCGAGCGCGAGTTCGAGGGCCAGGGCTACGGTGCGCTGAAGTCGGCTGCGGGGGAGGCGCTCGTGGAGCTGCTGGCCCCGGTGAGGGAGCGCTACGTGGAGCTGCGCTCCGACGAGGCCGGCCTCGAGGACACCCTCGCGCAGGGTGCCGAGCGGGCGCGCGCGATCGCCTCCGGCACGATGGCCGAGGTGCGCGCGGCGATGGGGATCGGCCCCGCCGGCTAAAGCCGCGCCTTGTAACGCCGATCACAAGCACATGAGGTCCTTGGAACGCCCGCTCGTCCGGCCGCTCCTGGTCGTGCTGGTGGTCGCGCTCGCCTGGACGCTCATAACGGGCGACGTGGCGATCCGCATCTAGCGATCCGCCGTCCAGCGATCCGCCGCCGCGTCTAGTCTCCGCGACGATGTCGATCGCCGCGCTCGAGCTCGACCTCGAGGTCTTCAACGGACCCTTCGACCTGCTCCTGACGCTGGTCCTCCGGGAGGAGATCGACCTGCTCGAGGTGGATCTCGCCGAGGTGGTGCTCGCCTACGTCGAGTACCTCGAGCGCGCGGGGGAGCTCGACCTCGAGGCGGCCACCGAGTTCCTGGTGCTGATCGCGGCGCTGCTCGAGCTGAAGTCGCGGCTGATGCTGCCGGTCGACGACGAGGAGGGGCTCGACCTCGAGCCCTCCGAGGCCGCCGAGGAGCTGCTCGCGCGCATGCTCGAGTACCACCGCTACCGGCAGGCCGCGGAGCACCTGAAGGAGCGGCTCGCGGCGGAGCACGGCTACCGCTACCGCTCGGCGCCGCTGCCTCCCGAGCTGCGGCGCGTGTCGATCGAGGTCGCCGAGCGCGCCTACGAGCCCGAGCTGCTCGCGCGAGCGATCGGCGAGCTGCTCACGATTCCGCCGCCGCTCGACCTGCGCCACGTCCGCCGGCCGGCGGTGTCCGTCGAGCAGCGCCTCGGCCACCTTCGCGAGCTGCTCAGCCGTCGCAGCCGCTTCTCATTCGACGAGGCGGTCGAGGGGGCCGACCGGCTCACCGAGGCCGTCACGCTGTTCGCCCTGCTCGAGCTCTACAAGGCCGGCGAGGCGCGCTGGGAGCAGGAGGTCCCGTTCGGCCCGATCTCGGTGAGCGCCACGTGAACGACCTGGCGCGCACCGTCGAAGCACTCCTCTTCCTGTCGGCCGAGCCGGTGTCCGTCGAGCGGCTCGCCGATGCCTGCGAGGTGTCGGAGGGCGAGGTGGTGGAGGCGCTCGCCCGCCTGCGCGAGCACTACGCGGAGGGCTACCGCGGTGTCGTGCTGCGCGAGGTCGCGGGCGGCTTCACGCTCGCCACGGACCCGATCGCCGAGCGCGCGGCGCGCCGCCTGCTCGCCAAGCCGCGCACCCCGCCGCTCACCCAGGCGCAGGCCGAGAGCCTCGCGATCGTGGCCTACCTCCAGCCGGTGTCGCGCCCCGAGATCGCCCGCATCCGCGGGGTGGCCTCCGAGTCCGCCGTCGGCACGCTGCTCGAGCGCGGCCTGATCGAGGAGTCCGGGCGCTCGCGCTTCGGCGCGGTCATGTACCGCACCACCGATCTGTTCCAGAAGCTGTTCGGCCTCGAGGCGCTCGACGCCCTGCCGGACCCGGTCGCGTTCGACCCGACCCCCGAGCAGGAGGGCGAGCTGCGCGAGCGCCTGCTGCGGGCCGGCGAGCAGCGCGCCCAGACCTCGCCCGGCTGAGAGCGAGCCGAGCCCGCTGCCCGCGTCCGGACGGGCCCGTACCAATCCCTCCGGCGCTCAATCGCGTAGAACGGAGTGTGGGGTGTGTCGGATGAAGCGCTGCTCGCCGGGATGGCGTCGCGCGATCCAGGGGCGGCCGCGGCGTTCGTACGCCGCTTCCAAAGCCGCGTGTACGGGCTTGCCCTGACGATCCTCGGGGACCAGGGCGACGCGGAAGAGGCTGCCCAGGAGGTGTTCGTGCGCGCGTGGCGCCACGCCGAGGCCTACGACGCGGCTCGCGGCGGGGTGGCGCCCTGGCTGCTCACGATCACCCGGAACGTCGCGGTCGACATGCTGCGGCTGCGTCGCGCGGTTCCCGTCGATCCGTCGGCGCTCCTGTTCCTCGAGCTGCCGGTGACCGAGCCCGGTCCCGAGGAGCGAGGGCTCGCGGCCGCTGAGGCCTGCCGGGTGAGGTCGGCGATCGCCGAGCTGCCCGCCGAGCAGCGTCGCGCGCTCGCCTTCGCGGCGTTCTTCGGGCGGACGGCGCGGGAGATCAGCGCGATCGAGGACGCTCCACTGGGCACGATCAAGACGCGAATTCGGACCGCGATGCTGAAGCTGCACGCGGAGCTGGAGGTGAATGGGCCGTGAGCAGCGCCTCCTGCGACGAGATCAGGGCCGCCGCGCCAGAGCTGGCACTGGGTGTGCTGGACGGGGAGGAGCGGGCGCGGATCCTCGATCACGCCTCCACCTGTCCGGCCTGTCGAGCCCATCTGGCGGAGCTGGCGGTGGTCGCGCAGGAGGTCCTCGCCGCTGCGCCCGTCCAGGAGCCCCCTCCGGGGTTCGAGAACCGGGTGCTCGACGCCGTGCGGGAAGGCACGCCGCGATCGGGGCGCCGGCGGCGTGCGCGGCGCCTCCTCGCCGTGGCCGCGGCCTCGCTCGTGGCCGCTGCCGTGGCCACCTGGGTCACGCTTTCCGCCACGCGCGACGAGCGCGACCTGGGTGCGATGTACGGCGACGTGCTGGCGCGGGCCGGGGGCGAGTACTTCGCCGTGGCCGACCTGCGCGACGAACAGGGGCGGCGCCGAGGTCTGGTGTTCGGCTACCAGGGAAGGACACCCTGGCTGACGCTGGTCCTGGACCCGGCGGCGGATGACCGGCGATGGCGCGTGCGAATCTCCACGCGGGATGGCACCACCCGCGTGCTCGGGACCATCGAGCCCGCGATCGAGGGACGCGCCTGGGCCCGACTGCTCCCCGTCCCCGTGCACGAGGTGGCCGTGGTCCGGCTGGACGGAGCGCGAGGAGCATCGCTCAGCGCACGGATTCCCATCCAGGGCGGCTGACACCAATCCCTCCGGGCCGCTCCGCCGTAGTACCTGCAGAACGGCATGAAGGTCTCACTGCCAACGCTTGCGAGCGCGATCGCCCTGGCCGCCTCCGCTGTCGCTCCAGCCGCTGCCGGTGCGAACGGGCCGCAGACGTTCCGCTTCCACGGCGGCGGCTATGACAGCCCAAGCGCGATCGCCGTCGACGCGGCGGGCAACGCCTACATCGGCGGGTCGGTCGACACCGCCGGCAGCGACACGACGTTCGCGGTGCTGAAGCTCAGCCCGGACGGAACCGTGCTCTGGCGGCGCACCTACAGCGGCTCGCGCGGCGGCGTCGGGGGCGACGCCTTCGCGGTGACGGTGGACGGTGCGGGCAACGTCTACGCGGCCGGCTACGTCGGCGATGGCGTCATCTTCAACAACAACCTCGACTACCTGGTGGTCAAGCTCGGCCCGGACGGCACGGAGCGCTGGGCTCAGCGCTACAACGGCCCGGGTAACAACACGGACCTCGCCCACCACGTGGCCGTCGACGGCGCCGGCAACGTCTACGTCAGCGGCTTCTCGTACGGCCTGGGCTACGACTGGGCGACCCTGAAGTTCAGCGGCACCGGCGCGCTCCTCTGGGAGCGACGCCACAGCGGGCCCGGCGCGGCCGACGATCGCCCGGCGGACATGGCGCTCGGGCCGGACGGCAACCTGGTGCTCACCGGACAGACCAGGAACACCGGTGACGGCCAGACGGCTGACATCGAGACGCTCACCTACGACCCCCAGGGCACGATCGTCTGGCAGCGACGCTTCACCGACACCGCGGTGACCCACGAGCTGGCCCGCGACATGGACCTGGACGCCGCGGGACGGATCGCGATCACGGGCACGAGCGCCGAGAACGCGAGCCCGTACGCGGTGCCCTTCCCGATCACCCTCCGTTATACGGCCGCCGGTGCCCTCATCCAGACCATCCGGGGACAGGGTGCGGGCGGAGAAGCGGTTGATCTGGACGCGGCCGGCAATCTCACGCTCGCGGGCGCTCTCATCGGAACGCCGGACGGCTCCGCCGTAGCGAGGTACGACGCCGCGGGCGCACGTAGCTGGCTGACGCCGCTGGCGCTCGACTCGAGCGACGGGCTCAGGGTGGCCGGCGTCGCCGCAGGCGCCGGCGGCACCGCGACGCTCGCAGGGACGGTGGTCGAGCTCGGCGTCGGGGGCGAGGACTATCTGACGATCCGCTACGGCGCGGACGGGCGCGAGCAGTGGCGCCACCGCTTCAACGGCACCGGCGGCGGCGGCGACCGGGTGGCGGGCCTGGCGGTCGACGGCGCCGACGGCACCTGGGTCACCGGCAAGTCGTGGAGCGGCTACCTCTCTCTGGGCGGCACGGCGGACGACATCGTGACCCTGAAGTTCTCCGCGGGCGCCGCGCCGGCGCTGCTCGCACCCAGCGACCTCTCGGCCACCGGCATCTCGAGCAGCGCGATCCAGCTGGGCTGGCGCGACAACGCCGGCACCGAGACCGGCTTCCGGATCGAGCGCTGCCAGGGGACCGGCTGCACGGGCTTCACGGAGATCGCGAGCGTCGGCCGCGACGTGAGCTCGTACGTGGACGGCGGCCTCGCGCGCAACACGTCGTACTCCTACAGGGTGCGGGCGACGGGCGCGAGCGGCAACTCGGCGTACTCGAACGTCGCGTCAGGCAAGACGCGCCGGCGCTGATCCCGCCCGGTCGCGCGCGGCGAGCTGGCCGCAGGCGGCGTCGATGTCGCGTCCCCGGGTGAGCCGGACGGTCGCCCTCACGCCGCGCTCCTCGAGCGCGGCCTTGAACGCGGCGATCGCCTCGCGGCTCGAGGCCCGGTACGCGGCGTCCGTCGGGTTGTAGGGGATCAGGTTGACCTTGAAGGCGCGCCGCGGCTCGAGCAGCTCGGCGAGCGCGATCGCCTGCTCGTAGCGGTCGTTCACGCCGCCGAGCATCAGGTACTCCACGAACACCGGCCGGCGCCGCCGCTCGTGCCAGGCCAGGCAGGCGTCGAGCACGTCGCGCAGCGGGTAGCGGTCGTTGACGGGCATGAGCTGCGAGCGCAGCTCCTCGTCGGCGGCATGCAGCGAGAGCGCCAGCCGGACGGGCGGGCCCTCCGCCGTCATGCGCTCGATGCCGGGGATCCAGCCCACCGTCGACACGCCGATGTTCGAATGGGCGATCCCCACGTCCGGCAGCCGCTCGCAGGCCGCCAGCACGGCGTCGATGTTCATGAGCGGCTCGCCCATGCCCATGAACACGGCGTGGTTCACCTGCTCCTTGCGGCGGAAGTGGAGCGCCTGGTCGAGGATCTCGGACTCGCTCAGGTTGCGCCCGAAGCGCATCTGCCCCGTGGCGCAGAACGTGCAGGTGAGCGGGCAGCCCGACTGGCTCGAGACGCACAGCGAGCGCCGTCCGTCGCGGTAGCGCATCAGCACCGCCTCGACCGGACGCCGGTCGCGCGTCTCGAACAGCGCCTTCTCCGTTCCGTCCGAGGCGAGCGCGTCGCGAACCGGCTCGAGCGACGAGAACGGCACCTCCGCGGCGAGCTCCTCGCGCAGCCCGGCCGGCAGGTTGGACATCTCGGCGAACGACGCCGCGCCCCGCGCCGCCCACTCCCAAACCTGGCGCATGCGGAAGCCGGGCTCGTCGCGGGCCGCGAGACGTTCGTGTAAAAGCACGAGATCCATCGAGAAGCTTGGTTCAAGAGTTGTGCGCCGGGCTCCGATGAAATCCCGAAAGCCTCAGCCATGTCCAGCAAGCGAGACACCGTGCCGGTCGCAGGCGATCTGTTCGACGCCGTGCTCGACGCTACCGCGTCGCTCATCGTCGTGGCGGATGCCGACGGACAGCTGGTGCGCTGGAACCGGGTGTGCGAGCGTCTCACCGGCTACCGGGCGGACGAGCTCAGGGGTGAGAACGGACTGTTGGCCTTGATGCCGGCGGACGAGCACGACCGCGCGATCGAGATCTTGAAGCGGCTGATCGACGGCGAGTCGCCCGTGGTAACGGAGGTTCACTGGCGCACCCGCTCGGGCGACATGCGGCTGATCAGGTGGTCGACGACGGCGCTCACCGGGCCCGACGGCCGCGTGACGCACGTCGTGAGCAACGGCACGGACGTGACCGAGGCCGAGCGCGAGGCGGCCGGGCGGGCGGCCGCCGAGGAGCGGCTCTCGCTCGCGTTCGACGGCGCCCCGATCGGGATGGCGCTCGCGGGCGTCGACGGGCGCTTCGTGCGCGTGAACCGCGTGCTCTGTGACATGACGGGCTACAGCGAGGCCGAGCTGCTCCAGCGCTCGTTCGCGGACCTCGCGCACCCCGAAGACGCCGACAGCACGCAGCTCGAGCGGCGCTTCGCCCGCGCCGACGGAGCCGAGCTCTGGGTGGAGGTCCACACCTCCGACGTGCCGGGGCCGGACGGCGCCTCGCTCGGTGTGCTCGGCCAGATCGTGGACGTGACGGGGCGCCGCCAGCTCGAGAACCGGCTGCGCCACCTGGCCGACCATGACTCGCTCACCGGGCTGATCAACCGCCGGCGCTTCGAGGAGGAGCTCGAGCGGCACGTGTCGCACGGGCGCCGCTACGGGATGGACGGCGCGCTGCTCGTCCTCGACCTCGACGGCTTCAAGGACGTGAACGACCAGTACGGGCACCGTGCCGGCGACCGCGTGCTGGCGAGCGTGGCCGCCGTCCTGCGCAATCGGCTGCGCGAGACCGACCTCGTGGCGCGCTTCGGGGGCGACGAGTTCGCGGTGCTGCTCCCTCACGCGGCGGCCGCCGACGCGAAGAACGTCGCGAAGACGCTCGCGGAGGCGATCGCCACGGAGGTCACGGTGCCCGGCGGGCACCTGTCGGCGAGCGTCGGCTTCGCCGTCTTCAAGGAGGGGGTGCTGTCGCCCGACGACGTGCTGAGCGCCGCGGACGCCGCGATGTACGCGAAGAAGGGCGGCGGGCGCCCCGGCGGCGGCGGGCGCCACCTGCGCCCGGTCGACTGACCGGACGCGGGTCGCGCCGCGCCAGGCCGGTCCTGCGAGTCTGCAGGCCGTGCGCCTCGCCAAGTTCCTCGCCCACGCAGGGGTGGCCTCGCGCCGCTCGGCCGAGACCCTGGTGGCGGAAGGGCGCGTAACCGTGGCGGGCGAGCTGGTGCGCGATCCCGCCCGGGACGTCGACGAGTCGAGCGGGGTGGCGGTCGACGGCCGGCCGGTCACGCCCGAGGCGCGCGTGGTCTACGCCGTGAACAAGCCGGCCGGGGTGGTGTCGACCGCGCGCGACACGCACGGGCGGCCGACCGTCGTGGAGCTCGTGCGCACGCGCCGGCGCCTGTACCCGGTCGGCCGGCTCGACGCGGACAGCACCGGCCTCATCCTGCTGACCAACGACGGCGAGCTGGCCGAGCTGCTCACCCATCCGCGCTACGGGGTCGGCAAGGTCTACCGGGCGCGCGTGCGGCCGCCGAGGCTCTCGCCGCGCGCGCTTGCGGCGCTGCGCGGCGGCGTCGAGCTGGACGACGGCCGCACGGCGCCGGCCGGTGCGCGCCAACTCCGGCCCGGGCTGGTCGAGATCACGCTGCGAGAGGGGAAGAAGCGCCAGGTGCGGCGGATGCTCGAGGCCGTCGGCCATCAGGTGATCGAGCTCGAGCGGGTGGCGTTCGGGCCGCTCGGGCTGCGGGGGCTCGAGCCCGGCAAGAGCCGGCGGCTGTCGGCGGCGGAGGTCGAGCGCCTGCGGCGGGCCGCCGCCCCGCGCGCCCCCCGCCGCGGCCGGACCTCGCGGCGCGGCTGACACAATCACCCGCCGTGAAGCTGCGAGCGCTGCGAGGCGCAATCACCGTGAAGGCGAACGACGCCGACGAGATCCTCGCCGCCACCGAGGAGCTCGTGCACGAGCTGATGGATCGCAACGCGCTCGCGCCGGAGCAGATGGTGAGCTGCATCTTCACGCTCACGGACGACCTCGACGCCGAGTTTCCCGCGGTCGCCGCCCGCCGGCTCGGGCTGAGCGCCGTGCCCCTGCTCTGCGCACGCGAGGTGGCCGTGCCGGGCGCGTTGCCGCGCGTGATCCGGCTCCTGCTTCACTGCTACGCAGACCCGGACACGGAGCCTCGCCACGTCTACCTGCGCGAGGCGGTCACGCTCCGCCGTGACCTGGAGGGAGCCCAGTAGTGCCAGGAATCGAGTTCAACCGCCGCGTCGACGACATCCCCGTCTACCCGGCGGCGTCGACCTACGCCTTCGACGGCGAGCTGGTCAAGCTGGCCTCCAACGAGACCCCGTTCGCTCCCCACCCGCAGGTGCTCGAGGCGATCGAGGCGGAGCTGCGCACCCTGCACCGCTATCCCGACCCCACCAAGGGCAAGCTCCGCAGCAGGCTCTCGGAGCGCACCGGCGTCCCGGCCGGCCGGGTGGCCGTGGGCAACGGCTCCTGCGAGCTGCTGCTGGCCGCCGGCGAGGCGATGCTCGAGCCGGGCGCGGAGGTGGTCTACGCCTGGCCCTCGTTCTCGATCTACCCGCACATGGCCGCGATGGCGGGTGCGCGCGCCCTCACCGTGCCGCTGAACGAGGCGGGCGAGCACGACCTCGAGGCGATGGCGCGCGAGGTCACGGCCGCCACGCGCATCGTGATCGTCTGCAACCCGAACAACCCGAGCGCCACGGCGCTGCCGCCGGCGGCCATCGACGCGTTCGTGGCGGAGCTTCCGCGCAGCGTCGCGGTGATCCTCGACGAGGCGTACGTGGAGTTCTCGACGCTCCAGGACCCCGACGAGTCGCTCGACCTGCTGGAGCGCCACCCCAACCTGGTGCTGCTGCGCACCTTCTCGAAGGTGTACGGGCTGTGTGGCCTGCGTGTGGGCTACGCGCTCGGCTCCGAGCGGTTCCGGCTCGCCGTCGACCGCGTGCGCCAGCCCTTCTCGGTCAACGCGCTCGCTCAGGCCGCCGCGGTGGAGGCGCTCGGCCACGTGGACGAGCTCGAGCGGCGCGTGGAGCAGACGGCGATCGAGCGCGTGCACGTGGAGTCGGAGCTGGAGGAGCGCGGGCTCGTGACCACCGACAGCCAGGCCAACTTCTCCTGGGTCTCGCTCGGCGAGCGCGACGAGGACGCGGTGGTCGACGGTCTCGCCGAGCGCGGGGTCATCGTGCGCGCCGGCGGGGCGCTCGGCCAGGAGGGCTGGATGCGCGTGACCTACGGCACGCGCCGCGAGAACGACCGCTTCCTCGAGGCGCTCGACGAGGTGCTCTGACTGCGCGAGCGCTCGGCTCGGCCGGGTGCGCAGCGACCGAGATCTGCTAGAAATTGTCTCGATGTCCCAGCTGGCCACGCCGACTCGCAGCTCCCTCGCGTCTCGGCGTTGCGTACTGGCGATTTAGCTAGGCGTCCGGCCGCGGCCGCCGCATGGCCGCCACCGCGAGAACCGATCTCTCGCCCGCCGGACGCCGCTCCGCAACGCCAGCGTACGACGACTTTGAGAGGCTTTAGGGACAGATGATGATCGTGATGAAAGAGGGCGCCACCCGGTCGCAGATCGACGCGGTGGTGAAACGGGTCGAGTCCGTGGGCGCGCACGCCCACATCTCCGAGGGCGAGCTCGTGACCGTGATCGGCGCGATCGGCGACCGCGAGCACGTGGCGAACCTCGGCCTCGACGGTGCTCCCGGGGTCGACCACCTGGTGCCGATACTCCGGCCTTACAAGCTCGCCTCGCTCGAGTACAAACGCGGCGAGCGCACCGTCGTCGAGGTCGACGGCCGCAAGATCGGAGGCGAGCACTTCGCCACCATCGCCGGACCGTGCACCGTCGAGTCGCGCGAGGTGATGCTCGACTCGGCCCGCGCGGTGAAGGACGCCGGGGCGCAGCTGCTGCGCGGCGGCGCCTACAAGCCGCGCACCTCGCCGTACTCGTTCCAGGGTCTCGGCGAGGCCGGCCTGCCGCTGCTCGCGGAGGCGAGGGCCGAGACCGGGCTGCCGATCGTGACCGAGCTGCTGGACGTGCGCGACCTCGACGCCGTGCTCGAGGTTGCCGACGTCGTGCAGCTGGGCGCGCGCAACATGCAGAACTACACGCTGCTCACCGAGGTCGGCCGCGCGGGCAGGCCCGTGCTGCTGAAGCGCGGCCTGTCGGCGACGCTCGAGGAGCTCTTGATGGCCGCCGAGTACGTGCTCAAGGAGGGCAACGAGAACGTGCTGCTCTGCGAGCGCGGGATCCGCACCTACGAGCCCAGCTACCGCTTCACGCTCGACCTGATGGCCGTCCCGGTGCTGCGCGAGCTCACGCACCTGCCGATCGTGGTCGACCCGAGCCACGCGGCGGGCAAGCGCTCGCTCGTGGAGCCGCTGTCGCTGGCCGCCGCCGCGGCCGGTGCCGACGGGGTGATCGTCGAGGTCCACCCGTGCCCCGAGGAGGCCGTCTGCGACGGGCCGCAGGCCCTCTACACGGACGCGTTCGCCGACTACCTGCGAAAGCTCGAGGCGGCGGCTGAGCTGGCGGGCAAGACCTTCTCCACGGTGTGAGGATCGCCATTCTCGGCGTGGGCCTGATCGGCGGCTCGATCGGGCTGGCCGCGAAGGAGAGCGCGGCGGACGTCGAGGTGGTTGGCCACGGTCGCTCGCGTGACGGGCTCGAGCGAGCGCTCGCCCTGGGCGCGATCGACCGGCCGGCCCACTCGTTGGCCGACGCGCTCGCGGGCGCCGAGCTGTGCTTCGCGTGCGCTCCCGTCGGGGCGCTGCCGGACCTCGTCCAGGCCGCGCTCGCCGCCGCCGAGCCGGGCTGCCTGGTCACCGACGTCGGCTCCACCAAGGGCGACCTCGCGCGCGCGTCGGCGACGCCCGCTTCGTCGGCGGCCACCCGATCGCCGGCGCCGAGACCGCCGGCGTGGAGCACGCCCGCGCCGACCTGTTCCAGGGAGCGGTCTGGTACCTCACTCCGCACGAGCAATCCGAGGGCCTGCTCTTCGAGCGCCTGCACCGCTTCCTGATGGACATCGGCGCGCGGCCGGTGGCGGTCGATCCGGACACGCACGACCGGCTCGTCGCCGTGTTCAGCCACCTGCCGCACGTGCTCGCCAACGTCCTGGCCTCCCAGGCCGCCGAGCGGCTGGCCGAGCACGGCGAGGCGCTCCGCCAGGTGGGGCCGAGCCTTCGCGACATGACCCGCGTGGCGGGCGCCAACACCCCCATGTGGAGCGACATCTACAGCGCCAACCGGGCCGCGATCGTTGCGGAGATCCGCCGCTTCCGCGCCGAGCTGGAGCGGGTCGAGCATCTGCTCGAGGACGGCGACACGTCCGGCTGGAACGACCGCGCGCGACACGACCGGCGCTCGCTGCTCGAGGCCTCCGTGCCGGGCGGCGAGGTGCACGAGCTGCGGCTCACCGTGCCGAACCGTCCGGGTATCGTCGCCCAGGTGGCTCTCGAGCTCGGGCGGGCGGGCGTGAACATCGTCGACCTGGCGCTCGCGCCGGCGGCCGACATGCGCACGGGGGCGATGACGCTATGGATCGCGGGCGACGATGAGGCCGCCCGCGCCCGCGAGCTGATCGGCGCGCTCGGCTTCCCGGTCGGCGAAGAGTGAGCGCGAGCGTCCGCTTCGAGCCGGCCGGACCGCTGCGTGGGGACTACCGCCCGCCTGCCGACAAGTCGATCTCGCACCGGGCGGCGCTGTTCGCCGCGATGTGCGACGAGCCCGTGCGGATCACGGGCTATCTCGAGTCGGCCGATACGCGCTCGACCCTCGACGCGGTGCTCACGCTCGGCGCGGGGGTCGAGGAGGAGGGCGACGGACACGTGCTGGTTCGCGGCGTGGGCCTCCACGCTCCCCTCGAGGCCACCGGCGGGCTGATCGGGGTCGGCAACGCCGGCACGCTCATGCGGCTGCTGCCGGGCTGGCTCGCCGGCGTGCCCGGCGGGGTCTGGACCCTCGACGGCGACGAGTCGATCCGCCGCCGCCCGGTCGATCGCGTGGCGGAGCCGCTGCGCGCGATGGGCGCCGGGGTGGAGGCGCGCGAGGGCCGCTACCCGCCGTTCACCGTCAGCGGGGCGTCGCTGACCGGGATCGACTACGAGCTGCCGGTGCCGAGCGCGCAGGTCAAGTCCTGCGTGCTGATGGCCGGGCTGCTGGCGGCCGGGTCGACGACGGTGCGAGAGCGCACGATGAGCCGCGACCACACCGAGCGGCTGCTCCGCCTCGCCCGCGCGCCGTTCGAGCGCGACGGCACGAGCGTGACCGTCGCGGCGGTCGACGAGCTCGAGCTCGACGAGATCGTGGTGCCCGGCGATCCCTCGTCCGCGGCCTTCCTGGTGGCCGCCGCCGTGCTGGTGCCGGGCTCGCGCATCGTGGTCCGGGACGTCGGGCTCAACTGGACGCGCACCGGCTTCCTTCGCATCGCCCAGCGCATGGGAGCCGTGATCGTCGGCGACCTCGAGGAGCCGGGAACGGAGAGCGACCGCGAGCCGGTCGGGGAGCTCGACGTGGCGTCGGGGCCGCTCGAGGCGACCGAGGTCGAGCCCGGGGAGGTGCCGCTGGCGATCGACGAGCTGACGCTCGTGGCCCTGCTCGGCGCGTACGCCGACGGCGAGACGGTGGTGCGCGGCGCGGCGGAGCTGCGGCTCAAGGAGTCGGACCGGATCGCCGGCGTGGTGGAGGGTCTGAGTGCGCTCGGGGCCGACATCGAGGCCACGGAGGACGGCTTCGCCGTGCGCGGCGACGGCTCGCCGCTGCGCGGCGGGACGATCGACGCGCGCGGGGACCACCGTCTGGCGATGCTGGGCGCCGTGGCCGGCCTGGCCTCTCTCGAGGGCGTGGAGGTGGTGGGGATGGACGCCGCGGCGGTGTCCTACCCCGGCTTCGAGGCCGACGTCCGCGCGCTCGTCTGAGCTCCCCTTCCGCCGCTTAAGGCCATAGGGTTCACGCCGCCGTGTACGACACGCTGCTCTTCCTGCACCTGGTGGCCGCGTTCCTCGTGGTGATCACGGCGGTCACCTACAGCGCGGTCGCGCTCGGCGCCGACACCGGTGGGCGCTCGCTCACGGTCGCGAACCTCTGCTGGGACGTTGGCGGGCTCGGCACGCTGATCCTCGGCGTCTGGCTCGCGCTCGACGTGGACGGCTACGAAGTCTGGGACGGCTGGATCCTCGGCGCGATCGTGGTCTGGGCGTTCGCGACCGAGTCGGGCCGCCGCGCGCGCGTCGAGTTCGAGTCCGGGGACGCCGCCGGGCGCGCGTCGCTCATGCACTGGCTGCGAACGGTGCTCGTGATCGCCCTGCTCGTGCTCATGGTCTGGAAGCCGGGCGCGTGAGCGCGCTGGCCGCCATCCGGCCGGACAGCTGGGAGCTGCCGCTGTTCCTGCACGTGCTCTCCGCGATGGTTCTCGTCGGCGCGCTCGTGCTGGCGGTCACGTCGCTGGCGGGCGCCGGCCGCGCCGGCTCCGCCCCGGCGCTCCGCCTCGGTTACCGCTCGCTGCTCCTCGCCTCGATCCCGGCCTGGCTCGTGATGCGGATCTCGGCGCAGTGGCTGGCGGACGAGGAGGGCGTCGCGGACCTCGACGCGGCCTGGATCAACATCGGCTACTCGACCTCGGAGGGCTCGCTTCTGTTCCTGATCGGGGCCACCGTCTGCGCGGGCATCGCGGCCCGCCGGGTACGCGCGGAGAAGGGGGAGGGAGCCGGCCTCGCCCTGGCCGCGAGCATCCTGATCGGGATTGCGCTGGTCGCCTACGCCTTCGCGATCTGGGCGATGACGACCAAGCCCTCATAGGCGGGGCCCGTTCTCCCCGCCGTTAGCCTCCGGCGGCGATGGTCGTGGCGATCGATGGGCCGGCGGGGGCCGGCAAGAGCACGGTCGCGCGCGCGACGGCGCGCGCGCTCGGCTTCCCCTTCCTCGACTCGGGCGCGATGTACCGGGCGGTCGGCCTGATGACGCTGCGCCACGGCGGGGCGGCGTCGGAGCAGGCGGAGCGGCTCGAGATCCAGCTCGGCGAGCGCGTGATCGCGAACGGCGAGGACGTGACGGATGCGATCCGCACGCCCGAGGTCTCCGAGGCGGCCTCGAAGGTCGCCACCAACGACCTCGTGCGGGCGGCGCTCGTTGAGAAGCAGCGGGCCCTGCTCGACGCCGGCGACTGGGTGGCGGAGGGCCGCGACATCGGCACCGTCGTGGCTCCGGAGGCCGCCGTCAAGGTCTTTCTCACCGCGTCGCCGGAGGAGCGGGCGCGCCGCCGGGCGGCCGAGCTCGGCACCGACCTCGACACGGTGCTGCGCGACCAGGCGCTGCGCGACGCGCAGGACATGGGCCGCGAGCACTCGCCACTTGCGGTCGCCCCCGGCGCGGTCGAGCTCGACACCACCGGGCTGTCGGTCGACGAGGTGGTGGCCCGCATCGTCGAGCTCGTGGAGCGCGCCCGGTGAGGCGCCCGGCGGTCGCCGTCGTCGGCTATCCCAACGTCGGCAAGTCCACGCTCGTCAACCGGCTCTCGGACACGCGCGAGGCGGTGGTGCACGAGCAGGCCGGCGTGACCCGCGACCGCAAGGAGGTGGACGCCGACTGGAACGGTGTGGCGTTCACGCTGATCGACACCGGGGGAGTTGATTTCGCCGGCGAGCACGAGCTGGCCGAGGAGATCCGCCGCCAGGCGCTCGTGGCGATCGACGAGGCGGACCTCGCCGTGCTCGTGGTCGACGCGCGCGCGGGCCTGCGGCCGGGCGACGCCGAGCTGGCGCGCGAGCTGCGCGGCGGGCGGGTGCCGGTGATCGTGGCCGCCAACAAGGTCGACGACCCCCGCCAGCAGGGGCTCGCCGCCGACTTCTACGGCCTCGGGCTGGGCGACCCCGTGCCGGTTTCGGCCACGCAGGGCCTCGGGACCGGGGATCTGCTCGACCTGGTGGTGTCGCGTCTGCCCGCGGGCGGGAGCGAAGCGAGCGCGGTCACGCGGCTCGCCGTGATCGGTCGCCCGAACGTCGGCAAGTCGTCGCTCGTCAATCGCCTGCTCGGCGAGGAGCGGGTGATCGTGGCGCCGGCGGCAGGCACGACGCGTGACGCGATCGACACGCGGATCTCGTTCGAGGGGCGGGAGGTGGTGCTCGTGGACACGGCGGGGCTGCGGCCGCGCGCCAAGGTCGCCGGGAGCGTGGACTACTACGCCCAACTGCGCTCCGAGCGGGCGGCCGAGCGCGCCGCGGTCGCGATCGTCGTCTGCGACGCCAGCGAGGGGCTCACGACCGAGGACCTGCGGGTGGCCGAGATGGCGATGAAGAAGAAGTGCGCCACCGTGCTGGCGCTCAACAAGTGGGACGTCACGCGGACGGACCTCGAGGACGCCAAGGGCCGCAGCGGGCGCAAGCTGCGCCAGCGCCCGCAGGTGATGGCGGTGTCGGCGCTCAGCGGCCGCGGGCTCAAGCGCCTCGTGGCCGCGGCGCTCTCGCTCGCCGACCGGTCGGCGGAGCGCATCCCCACCCCGGAGCTCAACCGCTTCCTCTCGGACCTCCAGTCGCTCCGCGAGCCGCCTGCTGTGCGCGGTAGGCGCCTGCGCCTCTACTACATGGCCCAGTTCGAGACCTCGCCGCCGCGCTTCGCGATCCAGGTGAACGACCGCGGGCGCGTGACGCGCGACTACGCCTACTTCCTGGAGAACCGGCTGCGCGAGCGCTACGTGCTCCAGGGCGTTCCTCTCGTGATCGACTTCAAGACGAGTGGTTAGCCCATCTGTACCCTTCCCGGCCTCATGACGACGCAGCCGCTGTCCGACAACGAGTTTCTGTTCACGTCCGAGTCCGTCACCGAGGGCCACCCGGACAAGATCGCCGACCAGATCTCCGACGGCGTCCTCGACGCCGTGATGCGCGACGACCCGGCCGGACGGGTGGCGTGCGAGACGCTCGTCAACACCGGGCTCGTGGTGGTGTCGGGCGAGATCTCGACCGAGACCTACGTGGACATCCCGAGGATCGCGCGCGAGACGATCCGCAAGATCGGCTACGAGGGCAACCGCTACGGCTTTGACGCGGATGGGTGTGCGGTGATCTCCGCCATCGACGAGCAGTCGCCGGACATCGCGCAGGGCGTCGACAAGGCGTACGAGGCGCGCACGGACCCGGCCGACGACGATGTTCTCGACGTGGCCGGCGCGGGCGATCAGGGGATGATGTTCGGCTTTGCCACGCGCGAGACCAAGGAGCTCATGCCGCTGCCGATCTCGCTGGCGCACAAGCTCGCCCATCGCCTGGCCGAGGTGCGCCGTGCCGAGGTGGTGCCCTACCTGGGGCCGGACGGCAAGACCCAGGTCACGGTCCGCTACGAGAACGGCCGTCCGATCGAGATCGAGCGCATCCTGATCTCGACGCAGCACAAGGACGGTGTGGACACCGAGACGCTGATCAAGCCCGACCTCTGGGAGAACGTCGTCCACCCGATCCTGCCGGGCGAGCTGTATGACGAGAAGAAGCTGCTCGACGACGGCGGCCGCAATTTCCTGGTCAACCCGACCGGCAAGTTCGTGATCGGCGGGCCGGTGGGCGACGCCGGCCTCACTGGACGCAAGATCATCGTCGACACCTACGGCGGCATGGCGCGCCACGGGGGCGGGGCGTTCTCCGGCAAGGACCCGTCGAAGGTCGACCGCTCGGCGGCGTACGCGGCGCGCTACGTGGCGAAGAACGTGGTCGCCGCGGGTCTGGCGGACAAGTGCGAGGTGCAGGTGGCGTACGCGATCGGCGTTGCCCATCCGGTGTCGGTGATGGTCGAGACGTTCGGCACCGGGAACGTGTCCCGCTCGGAGATCGCCCGGCTCGTGGACGAGCACTTCGACCTGCGCCCCGGCGCCTTCCGCGACTACCTCAACCTGCACCGGCCGATCTACCAGAAGACGGCGGCCTACGGCCACTTCGGCCGCGAGGACCACGACTTCACCTGGGAGAAGACCGACAAGGCCGGCCTCCTGCGTCAGGCCGCCGGGCTGGGCGAGCGCGACGCGGCGCCGGCCGGGGCGTAGTCCTCACGTCCTCGAACGGACGGGCTCGAGCTCTCGACGCGCGAGCGTTACGTTGACCGCGATATACGCGGCAAACGTAACCCGCGTGACCACCTAGCCGGCCGCCCACCCGCCCGAGCGCACCCGGAACACCTCCACGTCGCCGCTCACGCCCTTGAAGCGGCGGCGGCCGATCGGCGACCAGGAGTAGCCGTCCCCGGCCTCGTCGCGCACATCGCGTGAGGCCACCACGCTGCCCCGGTGGGCGAAGCCGGTCAGGCGGGCGGCAAGGTTCACGGGCCGGCCGTACCAGTCCCCGGCACGGGGGAGGGCTTCGCCGGAGGCGATCCCGCCGCGCAGCAGGGCCGTCCCGTCGTCGTCGCGCGAGCGCTCCACCAGGCCGACCACCGTCGCCACGACCGGGCCCGCCTCGGGGGCGACGAGGAGCGCTCCGTCGCCGATCGTCTTCACGAGCCGGACGGGCGGCTCGACCGCGTCCTCGAGGGAGCTCTCGAAGCCGCCGATCACCGCTCCAAGCCGGTCGGGCGGCACCTGCTCGCCGAGGCTCGTGAAGCCGACGATGTCGACGAAGCCCGCGGTGATCGGCTGCGCCCCGGGGAGACGCCCGCTCTCGAGCTCCGCCTGGCCGACCACGGCCTGGCGCACCTGCTCGCTGAGGCGCAGGTTCAGCATGTGCTCGAGCGTCGGGCCGGCCAGCGGCCCGAGGTCACGCAGCGACTCGGCGTAGCGCAGGCCGAGATCGCGCTCGGTGTCCCCCGGGCGCAGGAGCGCCTCGCCCCAGAGCGTGGTGAAGGCCGCGGCCACGGTCGCCATCGCCCTGCTCATCACGCGCGTGAGCGAGAGGAACTCGCTCCTGTCGATCCCGCTCGCCAGCAGCACCGCGGCGTTGCGGGCCAGCTCGAGGTCTCCCTCGGTCAGCGTGCGGTCGCCGGGCACGGTCCTGGGGGCTCCGAGCGCCCGCCGCGTCTCGAGCAGAAACGGCACGTCGAGGCCGGTCTCGTTCGCCAGGTCCTCGACCGTGTAGCGGGGCTCCTCAGCAGCCAGCACGCGCTCGACGGGCAGCAGCGCGAGCCGGTTCTCAGCCGCTGCGGCGCGCAGCTCGTCGAGGCTGAAGCCCTCGGCGGAGAGCGTCCGCAGGAGCTCGAGCCGCGCCTCGCGGGCGCGGCCCTCCTGCACGCCTTCGAGCAGGCCCTCGGCCTCGAAGTCGACGCTCACAACCGGACATGGTGCCGGAGTTGGCCGTCCGCTCGCCGTCGTACGTTTGGCGGGTGATCGCCAAGGTCGAGCCGCTCACCCCTGCGCGCACCCTGCGTGGGCCGTTCGACTATCTCCTCGCGGGCTCGATGGAGCGCGTGGGCGTGGGGAGCATGCTCGTCGTCCCGTTCGGCCGCCGGCGGCTGCTCGGAGTGGTCGTCGACCTGGCCGAGGAGAGCGAGCTTCCGGCGGAGCGCCTGGCCGAGCCGATCGCAGCGCTCGAGGCGGATCTGCCGGGCTCGCTCGTGCGTCTGGGCCTCTGGGTGGCACGCGAGTACGTGTCCACGCCGGCTCGCGGGCTGGCGCTCGTGCTGCCGCCCGGCACCGGCACAGGCGCGGGCCGCCCGCTGCGGCCGCGGCGCTCGCTCAGGGCCTCGATCACGCCCTCCGGCGAGCTGGCGCTCGCGGGCGTCCAGCGGCTCGGCACCCGCCAGCGGGCCGCCCTCGAGGGGGTCGCGGGCGGCGCCGTCGGGGCGGCGGCCCTGGCCCGTCGGGCGGGCTGTGGCCATTCGACCCTTCGCAGCCTCGAACGTCGCGGGCTGCTGCGGCTCGAGCACGCCGCCGACCCGCCGCGGCGACCGCGCGTCGAGCCCGTCGGGGCTCCGGCGGCCCGCGTCGAGCTCACGGGCGATCAGCGGCTCGCGCTGGACGCGATCGCAGCCAGGCTCGAGGGCCAGGCGGCGGCCGGCGGCGGGTCCAGCTCACCGCTGCTCCTCCACGGCGTCACCGGCTCCGGCAAGACCGAGGTCTACCTGCGCGCCGTCGCCGGCGTCCTCGAGCGCGGCCGCTCGGCGATCGTGCTGGTCCCCGAGATCGCACTCACGCCGCAGACCGCCGGGCGCTTCGTCGAGCGCTTCGGCGACGCCGTCGCGGTGATGCACTCGCGACTCTCCCAGCGCGAGCGCTATGACGAGTGGTGGCGGATGCGGCGGGGCGAGGCGCGCGTGTGCGTCGGCCCGCGCTCGGCGGTCTTCGCCCCCTTCTCCGACCTCGGGCTGATCGTCGTGGACGAGGAGCACGACGGCTCCTACAAGCAGGAGGGCGATCCCCGCTACGACGCCCGCACGGTCGCCGAGCGCCGGGCGGCCGAGGAGGGGGTGCTGCTCGTGGCGGGCAGCGCCACCCCGCGGCCCGAGAGCATGCTCCGCTACGAGCGCGTGACGCTGCCCTCGAGGGTCGACGGGCGCGGGCTGCCGCCGGTCGAGCTGGTGGGCATGGCGGGCAGCTCCGGCGCCCTCCACGAGCGCACCCGCCAGGCGCTCGACGAGGTGCGCCGGCTCGGGGAGAAGGCGATCGTGCTGCTCAACCGGCGCGGCTGGTCGAACTTCCTGTCCTGCCGCACGTGCGCGCGCGTCTGGGAGTGCCCGAACTGCGACGTCACGCTCGTGCTGCACCGCGCGGCGGCCGGCGTGGCCTGCCATCACTGCGGTCACCGGGAGCCGGTGCCGCGGGCCTGTCCCGACTGCGGCTCGGTCACCGTCGCGCGTCACGGCGCCGGCACCGAGCAGCTCGAACGCGAGCTCGAGGCGCTCGTGGCGCCGCTGCCGGTGTTCCGGCTCGACTCCGACGTCGCGGCGGCGGCCGGCGTGGCCACGGTGCTGCGCCGCTTCGATCGCGCCGACTCGGGCGTGCTCGTCGGCACCCAGATGGTGGCCAAGGGCCACGACTTCCCCGACGTCACGCTCGGCGTGGTGCTCGACGCCGACGCCACGTTGCGGTTCCCCGACTTCCGCGCCGAGGAGCGCACCTTCGCCCTGGTGGCGCAGCTCGCGGGTCGAAGCGGTCGCGGCGCGCGACGCGGGCGCGTGATCGTGCAGGCGCTCGACCCGTCCGCCCGCGCGCTGGAGCAGGCGGCCCGCCACGACGCCGGCGGCTTTCTCGCGGACGAGCTCGAGCGGCGCGAGCTGCTCGGCTACCCGCCGTTCGGGCACCTGATCCGCGTGGTCTGCTCCGCCGGCGAGACCGGGCCGGAGCTCGCGGCCGCGCGCGCCGTGCTCGAGCGAGTCGCGGCGGCCGGCGTGCCCGCGCTCGGCCCGGCGGCCCTGTTCCGCCGCCAGGGCCGCTACCGGGCGCAGCTGGTCGTGCGGGCACGCGACCGGCGAGCGGCGATCGACGCCGTGCGTGACGCGGTCGAGGCGGTGGCCGCCGAGCGCACGCACGGCGCGGCGAGCTTCGCCGTCGACGTCGACCCCCAGTAGTGCGCAAGCACCCGGCTCGGCCGGGTGCGCGCGTTTCCGTGTCTGGTGCGCAAGCAGCCGGCTCGGCCGGGTGCGCGCGTAATGGCGTCAGGCGCCGTTAAACTCCGCCTTCATGGCGGACGCACCGGACGAGATCGAGCGCGAGGAGGAGGAGGAGGAGGAGGCAGCCGCCCTCGACCCCGAGCTCGAGGCGCGCCGCGTGGCCGCCGTGTCCTTCATTCGCCGCTTCGGAGATCCCGTCCTGAAGTCGAGCGCCATGGCGGTCGACCGCTTCGACGAGTCGCTGCGCCAGCAGGTCGGCCGGATGGCGGCGATCATGGGGGACGCCCTCGGCGTGGGGCTCGCCGCGCCGCAGCTCGGCATCTCCCAGCGCCTGCTCGTCTACCGGGTCGGTCCGGACGCGCCGGTGGTAGCGCTCGCCAATCCCGAGCTCGAATGGGCGAGCGACGAGCACGAGTCGCTCGACGAGGGCTGCCTCTCGATACCGGGCGTCACCGTGGACGTCGAGCGTCCGGTCTACGTCCGCGTGCGCGCGCTCGACGAGGACGGCGAGCTCCGCACCGTCGAGGCATCGGGGCTCGAGGCGCGCGTGATCCAGCACGAGATGGACCATCTCGACGGCGTGCTGATCCTCGACCGCACGAGCCGCGACGAGCGCAAGCGCGCGCTGCGCGAGCTGCGCGACGCCGAGCGCGACGCCGCCTGACCCCAGGCCCCGGTCCAGCGCGCGAGCGTCAGCGCTCGAGCTTCAGGAGCTCGTCGTAGGCCGGCAGCGTGAGGAACTCGACGAGCTCGTCGCCGCTCAGCGCCACACGCTCGAACAGCTCGCGTGAGAGCCTCGGGCGACCCTCGTTCTCGAACCACTCGTCGTCGCCGATCTCCTCCCGGATGCGCTCGAGCTCCAGCCCGGCGAGCTCGCGCACCAGCTCGGAGGTCACCGGGCGGCCGTCGTCGAGCTCCGTGCCGTGGCGGATCCACTGCCAGACCTGGCTGCGCGAGATCTCCGCGGTCGCGGCGTCCTCCATCAGCCCATAGATCGCCGCTGCGCCGTTGCCCCGCAGCCAGGACGAGATGTACTGGATCCCGACGTTCACGTTCGAGCGCAGGCCCTCCTCGGTGACCGCCCCGGGCGTCTCGGGTATCGCGAGCAGCTCGTCGGTCGTGACCGACACGTCGTCGCGCCGGCGCTCGACCTGGTTCGGGCGCTCCCCGAGCACCTCGTCGAACGCCTCGGTGGCCACCGGCACCGAGTCGGGATGAGCGACCCAGGTGCCGTCGAAGCCGTCGCCCGCCTCGCGCTGCTTGTCGGCTCGCACGGCGTCGAACGCCCGCCGGTTGGCCTCCTCGTCGCTGCGGCTCGGGATCACCGCGGACATGCCGCCCATCGCGTGGGCGCCGCGCGCGTGGCAGGTCTTGACGAGCAGCTCGGTGTAGGCGCGCATGAACGGGACCGTCATCGTCACCTCCGAGCGGTCCGGCAACACGAACTCCGGGCGCGCGCGGAAGCACTTGATGGCGGAGAAGATGTAGTCCCAGCGCCCCGCGTTCAGCGCGGTCACGTGGTCGCGCAGCTCGTACAGGATCGCGTCCATCTCGAACGCCGCCGGCATCGTCTCGATCAGGATGGTCGCCCTGATCGTGCCGCGGTCGAGGCCGAGCGTCTCCTCGGCGATCGTGAACGCTTCGCGCCAGAGCGCCGCCTCGGCGCTCGACTCGACCTTGGGGATGTAGAAGAACGGGCCGCGGCCGCGCTCGAGCAGCTCAGCCGCGTTGCGGTGGACGTAGAGGCCGAAGTCCATGAACGCCCCCGCCGGCTCCTCGCCCTCGATGCGCAGGTGCCGCTCCGGGAGATGCAGCCCGCGCGGGCGGACGAGCAACACGGCGTGGTCCTCCTCGAGCCGGTAGCGCTTGCCGCTCTCCTCGTGCTCCATGCTTCCGCGCACGGCGTCGGCGAGGTTGGCCTGCCCCTCGATCATGTTCGCCCAGGTGGGCGAGTTGGCGTCCTCGAAGTCGGCCATGAAGGCGCGCGCCCCCGAGTTCAGGGCGTTGATAACCATCTTGCGGCTCGTGGGTCCGGTGATCTCGACGCGGCGGTCCCGGAGCGCGTCGGGCGCGGGCGGAACGCTGAAGTCGGCCGGCGCGTCGACGAGCCGGAGCGTCCCACCGGCGTCGAGCTCCGCCTGGCGCTCCTCGCGGGCGCGCAGGAGCCGGCGCCGGCTGTCGTCGAGCTCGTCGTGCAGGCGCGCCACCAGCTCGAGCGCGCCGCTCGTGAGCACCTCGGCCTGGCGCTCGGTCGCTCGCCCGTGTACCTCGATGGCGTGATGGGTGATGCTCATGCTCGTCCCATGCCCGGGACCCGCCCGGGTTATCCGTCAGCTGCGGGTGAGCCGCTTGTAGGTGATCCGGTGGGGCCGGTCGGCCTCGGCTCCGAGCCGCTCGCGGCGGTGTTCCTCGTAGGCCTCGAAGTTGCCCTCGTACCAGACCACCTGGGAATCGCCCTCGAACGCGAGCACGTGCGTGGCCACGCGGTCGAGGAACCAGCGGTCGTGCGAGATGATCACCGCGCAGCCGGCGAACGACAGCAGCGCCTCCTCGAGCGCGCGCAGCGTGTCGACGTCGAGGTCGTTGGTGGGCTCGTCGAGCAGGAGCAGGTTGCCGCCGCGGCGCAGCAGCTTGGCGAGGTGCACGCGGTTGCGCTCGCCGCCCGACAGCGCGCCGACCTTGCGCTGCTGATCCGAGCCCTTGAAGTTGAACCCGGCGCAGTAGGCGCGCGAGTTCATCTCCCGCTCGCCGACCTTGATCGTGTCGAAGCCGTCCGAGATCTCCTCCCAGACGCTCTTGTCGGGGTCGAGGGCGTCGCGCGACTGGTCGACGTGGGCGACGTCCACCGACTCGCCGAGCCGCAGCGTGCCGGCGTCCGGCTCCTCGTCACCGATGATCATCCGGAACAGGGTCGTCTTGCCGGCGCCGTTCGGTCCGATCACGCCCACGATCCCCGCGGGCGGGAGCGTGAACGACAGGTCCTCGATCAACAGCCGGTCGCCGAACCCCTTGCGCAGCTCGTCCGCCTCAACGACGACGCTCCCGAGCCGCGGGCCGGCCGGGATGTGGATCTGCACCTGGTCGAGCTTCACGTCGCGCTCCTCGGCGAGCAGGGCCTCGTAGCGCTTGAGCCGGGCGCGCGCCTTGGTGCGCCGGCCCTTGGGCGACTCGCGCACCCACGCGAGCTCGCGTGCGATGGTGCGCTGGCGCGCCGTCTCGCGGCGGTCCTCGAGGGCGAGCCGCTCCTGCTTCTGCTCGAGCCAGGCGGTGTAGTTGCCCCGGAACGGCAGCCCCCGGCCGCGGTCGAGCTCGAGGATCCAGCCGGCCACGTTGTCGAGGAAGTAGCGGTCGTGGGTGACCGCCACGACGGTGCCGCGGTACTCCTCGAGGTGGCGCTCGAGCCACGCGACCGACTCAGCGTCGAGGTGGTTCGTCGGCTCGTCGAGGAGCAACAGGTCGGGCGCCGCGAGCAGCAGCCGGCAGAGCGCCACGCGCCGCCGCTCGCCGCCCGAGAGGGTGTCCACGTCGGCGTCGCCGGGCGGGAGGCGCAGCGCGTCCATCGCGATCTCGAGCGTGGTGTCGAGGTTCCATGCGTCGGCGGCGTCGATGCGCTCCTGGAGGCGGGCGAACTCGTCGGCGGTCTCCTCCGAGTAGTTGGCGGCCAGCTCGTTGAAGCGATCCAGCAGGTCGCGCAGCCCGCGGACCCCGTCCTCGACGTTGCCGCGCACGTCCTTGGCGGGGTCGAGCTGCGGCTCCTGCTCGAGCAGGCCGACGGTCGCGCCGGGAGCGAGCTGCGCGTCGCCGCGGAACTCGGTGTCGACGCCGGCCATGATCCGGAGCAGCGTCGACTTGCCGGAGCCGTTCGGCCCGAGCACGCCGATCTTGGCCCCGGGCAGGAAGCTCAGCGAGATGTCCTCGAGCACCCGCTTGTCGGGCGGATGGACTCGGGACAGCTTGTACATCGTGAAGATGTACTGGGCGGACATGGCCAGCGAGGCTAGCGACGGCTGACGGCTACCCGAGCGCCGCCCTCATCACCCGCAGCCCGAGCCTGCCCACCGGGCGCGTGTCGTTCGCGAGCACGACCACGCCGACGTTCGCCGACGGCGCCACCGCCGCGAAGCTCCGGAACCCGCCGGTCCCGCCTTCGTGGAGCAGGAGCTCGTACGGAATCCCGCGCCCGGGTGGGGCGATCATCCAGCCGAGCCCAACGTGCAGGCGCCAGGCGCGGGTCCGCGCGCGGCGCGTCTCGCGCGCCGCGAGCGCCAGCGGGGAGGTGGAGCAGTCCGCGTGGAGGCGGAGGAAGCCGAGCAGGTCCGTGGCGGTGGAGCGCAGCCCGCCGGCGCCCGCCAGCGCGGCGAGGTGCCAGTGGCCGGTCGGGCGGCCGCGGCGCTTGTGCCCGGTCGCGAGCCGGCCGCCGTCCACGTCCGTTCCCGTGTCGCCCAGGCCGAGCGGCCGGCAGATCCGCTGCTGAACGAGCTCGTCGTAGCTCGTGCCGGCGCGCCGGGCGAGCAGATGGCCGAGCAGTCCGACTCCGTAGTTCGAGTAGCGAAAGCGAGCCTCCGGCGGGCGGCGCGGACGGGTACGCGGGATCGCCGCCTCGAGCGTGGCGGCGTCGAGGTGGGCATAGGGGTCGCCGCGACGCGTCGTGAGCGCCGGAAGCAGCATGCCGCGCGGGAGCGCCGGAAGCCCGGATCGGTGGGAGGAGAGGTCGGCGAGGGTGATCTCGCGCCCCCGGGAGGGCATCTCGAGCCCCGGCGGAAGATGGCGCGAGACGGGATCGTCGATTCCCACGAGTCCCTCGCGGGCCATGTCGGTGAGCAGGGTCGCCGTGAAGACCTTGGTCACGGAGCCGATCTCGAAGATCGAGTCCGGCCCGGCCGGCAGCTCGCCTCGGTGCCAGAGCCCGACCTCGGGAGCATCGGCGCGCCAGACGCCCACCACAAGCCCGACGTTCGGCGCCCGAACCCGCGCGAGCGCACGCGCGACCGGACGAAAGCGCGCCGGCGGGGGCGTACCTAGCTCCCGAGCGAGCGCGCCAGCAGCTCCATCGGGTGGAACACCGGCAGCGCCCGGCCAAGCCGCTCGGTGTGCGCGGTGATCTGGAGCGCGCAGCCCGGGTTCGCCGCCGTCACCGCCTCGGCTCCGGTGTCCAGCAGGTTGCGCGCCTTGCGCTCGCCCAGCTCCGCGGCCGGCGTGGGCTGGGTCAGGTTGTAGACGCCCGCCGAGCCGCAGCAGAGCTCCCACTCCGCCGGCTCCAGCAGCTCGAGGCCAGGGATCGCGCGCAGCAGCTCGCGCGGCTGGGCGCGCACGCCCTGCGCATGCGCGAGGTGGCAGGCGTCGTGGTAGGCCACGCGCAGCGGCACGGCACGGCGCTCCACCCGCGGCTCCGCGGCGGCGAGGAACTCCGTGGCGTCGCGCACGGTGGCCGAGAAGCGCTCGGCGCGCTCGGCCCAGTCCGGCTCGTCGCGCAGCACATGCCCGTAGTCCTTCATCGCCGATCCGCAGCCGGCGGCGTTGACAACCACGGCGTCGTGGCCCTCGAGCGCCTCGATCGTCGCCTTGGCGAGCGCGCGCGCCTCCTCGTCGGCGCCCGCGTGGAGCGGCAGCGCGCCGCAGCAGCGCGGAAGCGTGGGCACGTGGACCTCGAAGCCCTCGGCGGCGAGCACGCGCGCGGTGGCCTCGTTGACGTGCGAGAAGAAGACCCGCTGGACGCAGCCCTGGAGGAGCGCCACGCTGCCGCGGCGCTCGCCCTGCGCCTCGAAGCGCCGCGGCAGCCGCGCGACGGACCGCCGGAGCGGCGCGTCGGGCGTCATCGACGCCAGCGCCGCGAGGCGCGGCAGCGCGCGACGCACGCGCGGGCGGCGGGCGATCCGGTCGAGCCCGAGACGGTGCACGGCCGCCGCTCCGGGGGCGAGCGCGCGCAGCCGCCCGGGGTGGGTGAACAGCTCGAACACGAGCCGGCGGTGCGCGCGTTCGGCCAGCGGCCGCTCGAAGTTGCGCTCGACCTGCGCACGAGCGTCCTCGAGCAGCTTGTCGTACTGGACGCCGGACGGGCAGGCGGTCACGCACGCCATGCAGCCGAGGCAGCGGTCGAGGTGCTCCACGAGCGGCGCCGAGAGCTCCGCCTGGTGCCCCTGCCTGATCAGCACGATGCGCCCGCGGGGAGAGTCCATCTCCTCGCCCCAGAGCGTGTAGGTCGGGCAGGTGGGGAGGCAGAAGCCGCAATGCACGCAGTCGTCGATCAGCTCGAGCTGCGGCGCGCGGGTGTCGTCGTAGCCGCTCACAGCCCGCCCGCCAGCACGCCGGGGCTGCACACGCCGGCGGGGTCGAAGCCGCGCTTGACGCGCTCCATGAGCGCCACGTAGGCCGGCGAGGCCGGGCCCCAGGCGTCAAGCTCCAGGTCCGCCGGCCGGTCGAGCACGGCGCACGGGCTCGGCGCGAGAGTCCGGCGCAGCCGCTCGACGGCCTGGCCCGAGGGCTCCTCGATCGCGGATCCACCAGAGCCCCAGGCCGCCACGGCCCACGAGCGAGCCGCCGGCGTCGTCGGCGGCCCGCAGGGCGGCCGGCAGCCGGCTCGGAAGCCCGGAGACCTTCACGACGAGCGGCCCGCGCTGGCGGGCGCGCTGCTCGTCCCAGAGCTGCCGCGTCGTCGTCGTCGATCTCGGCGCTCAGGCCGGCGTCGTCGAGAACCTGCGCCGCCGCCTCGGCCTGCGGTCGCGGGCGGGCGCCGGCGAAGCGGGCGAGCACGGACCCCGTGCCCTCCCGCCAGCGCACGTCGAGCGCGTGGTGCTCGAGCGGGGCGCGCGCAAGCGCGATCGTGCCGCGCGCGAGCTCGTCGGGGTCGGAGCTCGAGCCCACGGCGGTGGAGGTGGCCGGGGGAAGCGGGTGCAGTCGCACCGAGACCTCGAGGATCGCGCCGAGCGCGCCGAACGAGCCCGTGAACAGCTTGGCCAGGTCGTAGCCGGCCACGTTCTTGATCACCTTGCCGCCGCTCTTCGCGATCGTGCCGTCGGAGAGCGCCACGCGCATCCCCACCACCAGGTCGCGCGGCCCGCCGTAGCGCGCCCGCAGCGGACCCGAGTCGCCGCTGGCCAGGATGCCGCCGAGCGTCGCGCCGTCGCCCGGCGGGTCGAGGGCCAGCATCTGCCCCGCCTCCGCGAACGTCTCCTGGGCGCTCTGGAGCGTCACGCCCGCCTCGAGCACGGCGGTGAGGTCGCCGGCGTTGTGCTCGACGATGCGGTCGAGCCCCAGCGTCGAGAGCTCCCGAGTCGGCTCCGAGCGAGCTCCGCCCCAGTCGGCCTTGGTGCCGGCGCCCGCGATCCGCACGGGACTGCCGGCTTCGCCGGCGGCGGCGAGCGCCTCCGCGAGCTCCTCGCGCGTGGCGGGCCGCTCGGCCGTCCTCATCAGAAGCGCTCCGCCACGCCGGCCTGCTCGAGCGGATGGCGGCGATACGGGCCCGGGACCTCGCCGCACAGCCGCGGCGCCGGCATCACCTTGCCGGGGTTCGCCCGTTGCTCGGGGTCGAATGCGCAGCGCAGGCGCTGGAACGCCGACAGGTCCGGCTCGTCGAACATCGACGGCATGTAGCGCTTCTTGTCGACACCGACGCCGTGCTCGCCCGTGATCGATCCGCCCGCGTCCACGCACACCTTCACGATCAGGCCGGCCAGCTTCTCGGCGCGCTCGGCCTGGTCGGGGACGCTCCCGTCGTAGCAGACGAGCGGGTGCAGGTTGCCGTCCCCGGCGTGGAACACGTTCGCCACCTGGAGCTCGTGCTCAGCGGCCAGCTCCTCGATCTGACCGAGCACGTCGGCCAGCCGCGTGCGCGGAATCACGCTGTCCTGCACGTAGTAGTTCGGCGCGATGCGCCCCATCGCCGCGAACGCCGCCTTGCGGGCGCGCCAGATCAGCTCGCGCTCGGCGTCGTCCTTCGCCACCCGCACCGAGTCCGCGCCGGCGCCCTCGCAGATCTCGACCACCTGCTCGAAGCGAGCGGCGCACTCGGCCTCGGAGCCGTCCAGCTCGACGACGAGCGCGGCGCCCGCGTCGGTGGGGTAACCGGCGCCCGTGGCCCCCTCCGCCGCGCGAATCGAGAGGTTGTCCATCATCTCGATCGCGCCGGGCACGATCCCGCCCGACACGATCTCGGACACGACCTCGCCGGCCTTCACCGTCGAGCCGAAGAACGCCACCAGCGTTCGCACCGACTCGGGCTTCGGCACCACGCGCAGCCAGATGCCGGTCGCGATCCCGAGCGTGCCCTCGGAGCCGACGAAGGCGCCGATCAGGTCGAGTCCCGGATGGTCGAGCTCGGGCCCCCCGAGTGTGAGCTGGCTGCCGTCGGCCAGCACCAGGTCGAGGCCGGTCACGTAGTTGGTGGTGAAGCCGTACTTGAAGCAGTGCGCGCCGCCGGAGTTCTCGGCCACGTTGCCGCCGATCGTGCAGACGATCTGGCTGGACGGGTCGGGCGGGTAGAAATGGGTCGGGCCGACCGCCTGCGAGACGGCGATGTTGGTCACGCCGGGCTCCACGAGCACGCGGCCGTTGTCGAGGTCGACGTGGCGAATGCTGCGCATGCGCGTGAGGGCGATCAGCACGCCGTCGGCCACCGGCAGGGCGCCGCCGGAGAGCCCTGAGCCCGCCCCGCGCGCGACCCAGGGCGTGGCCGTCTCGTGGCAGGCGCGCACCACGCCGGCCACCTCCTGCGCGGACGCGGGCAGGACCACGGCGCCAGGGGTGACCGCGTACTGGAGCAGGCCGTCCGACTCGTAGGTGGCGAGCTGCTGCTCGTGGGTGATCACGTGCTCGGCGCCCACGATGCCGCGGAAGCGCTCCGCCAGGTCGCCGAGGTCCCGTGGCGGAGCGTCCTGCGTCACTTCACGACCATCCAGTCGAGGACCGCCGTGGATTGCAGGTAGACGAGCACGCACATGGCCAAGATCAGCACCAGGCTCCAGCCGAGCACCTTACGGAAGAGGTCGCCCTCCCGGCCGGCGAGGCCGACCGCGGCCGCGCCGATCGCGAGGTTCTGCGGCGAGATCATCTTCCCGAGCACGCCGCCGGAGCTGTTGGCGGCGGCGAGCAGCGTCTCGGACAGGCCCGCGTCCTTGGCGGCCGTGACCTGTAGCGCGCCGAACAGGGCGTTCGACGAGGTGTCCGAGCCCGTGACCGCCACGCCGAGCCAGCCGATCAGCGCGGACAGGAAGGCGAACGCGCTTCCGGCGCCCGCTGCCCAGAGGCCGAGCGTGATCGTCTGCCCCGACTGGTTCATCACGTAGGCGAGCGCGAGCACGGCGGCCACCGTCACGATCGCCCACTTGAGCTGGTCGACCGTCCGCCCGGCCACGCGCAGCGCCCGCCCGGGGGAGAGGCCGAGCACGAACATCGTGATCACGCCCGAGATCAGCATGAGCGTGCCGGCGGCGGGCAGCCAGTTGAAGTTGTACGTCAGGCTCGTGAGCGGCTCGCCGTCGGGGCTTCGCACGTCGAGCCCGGGCCACTCGAAGGTGGTCGTCCACGGCGACTCCGCCATCCAGTCCTTGATCGCCGCGATCTGCGCGATCGAGAACACGGCGATGATGATCAGGTAGGGCGCGTACGCCCTGACGACGTCGAGCGGCGGATCCTTGCGGGTGTCGTCGCGGCGCACGATCTCCTTCTCCATCGCGGAGTCGTGCACGGAGCCGCCGGCCGCTGCCGGGCGCGTGAAGCGTCCGTCGGTCTCCGCCACGAGCGGCTCGCCGGGCGTCCAGATGCGAAGGAAGCCGACGATGCAGGCCGTCGAGGCGAGCGACGCCACGATGTCGGTGAGCTCGACCGAGATGTAGTTCGAGCAGGCGAACTGGGCGAGCGCGAACGAGAAGCCGCCCACCACGGCGACCGGCCAGACCTGGCGGATGCCGCGTCGGCCGTCGACCATCCCGATCAGGATCAGCGGCACCACGAGGGCGAGGAAGGGGGTCTGGCGACCGACCATCGCGCCGAGGTCGCCCTTGTCGAGCCCGGTGACCTCGGACAGCGTCGTGATCGGAATCGCGATGGCGCCGAACGCCACCGGGGCGGTGTTGGCCACGAGGGCGATCGAGGCGGCCTTGATCGGCCGGAAGCCGAGCGCGATCAGCATCACCGCGCTGATCGCCACCGGGGTGCCGAAGCCGGCGAGCGCCTCCATCAGCGCGCCGAAGCAGAAGGCGACGATCACGGCCTGCACGCGCTGGTCCTCGGAGATCGCCCCGAACGACCTGCGCAGCACGGCGAAGTGCCCGGTCTCGACGGTCATGTTGTAGACCCAGATCGCCGCGACGACGATCCACATGATCGGGAACAGGCCGAAGGTCGCGCCCTCGGTCGCCGACAGCGCGGTCTGGCCGAAGGGCATGCCGTAGACGGCGAGCGCCACGATCATCGCCACGCCGAGCGCGATCAGCGAGGCCCACTGAGCCTTCATCTTGACGCCGCCGAGGAGGATGAAGAGGGTGACCAGGGGAAGCACCGCGAAGATCGCGGTCAGCCCCAGTGAGTCTGAGATGGGATCGAAGTCCTGGGTGTACACGGCGCTCCTCCCTCGTTGACCTGGCCTCGGATTGCCCCGGGCAGGCCCCGGGAAAACTCCCAATGCGTGCGCTTAGCTCTGTTTGTCACCTGTCTGGGCGACACGCTGTTTCCGGCGGTCGGCCGGGCGGTCGTCGTGCTCCTCGAGCGCCTCGGCCACGAGGTCGAGTTCCCGGAGGAGCAGACCTGCTGCGGGCAGATGCACCTGAACGCCGGCTACGCCGAGGAGGGACGGGCGCTGGCCGAGCGGCTCGGCCGCGTGTTCCGTGGCTACGACGCCGTGGTCTGCCCCTCCGCCTCCTGCGCCGGGATGGTCAAGGAAGAGCTCGGAGCGGAGGGCCCGCCGGTGCATGAGCTGACCGAGCTGGTGGTCGACGTGCTCGGCCACGAGGACGTGGGCGCCTACTACCCGCACCGCGTGACCTACCACCCGACCTGCCACTCGCTGCGGACGCTGAGGCTCGGGGAGCGGCCCGAGCGGCTGCTCCGGGCGGTCCGCGGCATCGACCTCGTGGATCTGCCGGACGCGCAGGAGTGCTGCGGCTTTGGCGGCACGTTCGCGGTGAAGAACGCGGACGTCTCGACGGCCATGCTGTCGGACAAGATGCGCGCGGTGCTGGACACTCGGCGCCGAGGTGGTGTGCGCGGTCGACTCCTCCTGCCTGATGCACATCGGCGGCGGCCTGTCGCGCGGACGCGCCGGCGTGCGGCCGGTGCACCTCGCGGAGATCCTCGCCTCGACCGAGGACGCGCCGTGGGGTTGAGCTTCCCGAAGGCGGCGCGGCGCTCGCTGGCCGACACGCAGCTGCGCGCGAACCTGGCTCGCGCCACGACCACGATCCGCGACAAGCGAGCACGAGTCGTCGAGGAGCTGCCCGACTGGGAGGAGCTGCGGGCGGCCGGGGCGGCGATCAAGGATCAGGCGCTGTTGTCGCTCGACGAGCAGCTGTCTGCGCTCGAGGCCGCGGTGGTCTCCGCCGGCGGCGTGGTGCACTGGGCGAAGGACGGCAGTGAGGCATGCTCGATCGTGGCTCGCGTGGCTCGCTCGCACGGGCTCTCCGAGGTCGTGAAGGTCAAGTCGATCGCGACCGACGAGATCGGGCTGAACGACGCGCTCGCGGCCTCCGGCATCCGCGCCGTCGAGACCGACCTGGCCGAGCTGATCATCCAGCTCGGCAACGACCGGCAGTCGCACATCCTCGTGCCGGCGATCCACCTCGGCAGGGCGGAGATCCGCGACCTGTTCCGGCGCGAGCTCGACCGGCCCGACCTCAGCGACTCGCCGCCGGAGCTCGCGGAGGCGGCGCGCATCCATCTGCGCGAGAAGTTCCTCGGAGCGCGCATGGGGGTGAGCGGGGCGAACTTCGGGGTGGCGGAGACGGGCAGCGTCTGCGTGGTCGAGTCCGAGGGCAACGGCCGAATGTGCACGACGCTGCCCGAGGTGCTCGTGACCGTGATGGGGATCGAGAAGGTGGTGCCCCGCTGGCGCGACCTGGAGGTCTTCCTCCAACTGCTGCCGCGCTCGTCCACGGGCGAGCGGATGAACCCCTACACGTCGCTCTGGACGGGCCCCGGCGACGACGACGGCCCGCGCGAGTTCCACCTCGTGCTGCTCGACAACGGGCGCACCAGGGCACTCGCCGACGAGGTCGGGCGCCAGGCCCTGCGCTGCATCCGCTGCAGCGCCTGCCTGAACGTCTGCCCTGTCTACTCGAGGGTCGGCGGGCACGCCTACGAGTCCGTCTATCCCGGCCCGATCGGCGCGATCCTCACGCCGCAGCTGCGCGGCCTCGAGGAGGCCGGGTCGCTGCCGTACGCGTCCTCGCTGTGCGGCGCCTGCGGCGACGTCTGCCCGGTGAAGATCGAGATTCCCCGGCTGCTCACCCACCTGCGCTCGCGCGAGCGGGCCGAGGCGGGGCCGCTCGACCCCGAGCGGGTGGCGATGCGCGGCCTCTACCGCGCCTTCTCGACCCGGGCGGGCTACGAGCGCGCGCAGCGCCTCGCCCGCTCGCTCAGCCGTCCGCTGGCCCGCGACGGGCGGATCGCCCGGGCGCCCGGGCCGCTCGCGGGCTGGACGACCTCGCGCGACCTGCCGGCCCCGGCGAAGGAGAGCTTCCGCGACTGGTGGCGGCGAAATCGCGGCCCGGAAACCGTGAGCGTCACGTTGACCGCGCATAGCGCGGTGAACGTAACGCTCGGTGAATCGAACGTCGCCGTGCGCGAGCCGGACACGCGCCGGCCGCCGCCCACCGACCGCACGTGCGGCAGTACTCGCCCGCATCACCGCGGCCCTGGACGGAGCCCAGCCACCCCCCGACCCGCCGCGCGCCTACCGCACCACGGACGACCGCGCCCCGCTCCGAGACGATCGACCTGTTCGCCGAGCGCGTGGCGGAGTACAACGCCACCGTTCACCGCGTCTCAGAGCCCGACATCGCCGCCACCGTGGCGGAGATCTGCGACGCCGCCGGGGCACGCCGGCTCGGCATTCCGCCCGACCTGCCGGCCGCATGGCGCCCGGAGGACGTCGAGCTGAGCGAGGACGGCGGCCTGACGCCCGGCGAGCTCGACGGGCTCGACGGCGCCCTGACCGGCTGCGCCGTGGCGATCGCCGAGACCGGCACGTTCGTGCTGGACGGCGGCCCCGCCCAGGGCCGCCGCGCGCTCACGCTCGTGCCCGACCTGCACGTCTGCGTGGTGCTCGGCGAGCAGGTCGTCGGGATCGTCCCGGAGGCCGTCGCCCGGCTCGAGCCCGCCGTCGCGCGCCCGCCGGGCGGTCACGTTCGTGTCGGGCCCGTCGGCCACCTCGGACATCGAGCTCGACCGGGTGGAAGGGGTGCACGGGCCGCGCATCCTGCACGTGCTCGTGGTGGAGTGATCGAGAAATGCTTCCCGTGCCATCAGTTCGACTAGCCCAACAGGGCCCGCCGCGCGGGCACGGAAACTAGACACGTGCGCACCGTCTTTCTCGGCACCTCCGGCTTCGCCGCGACCGTCCTCGACCGCGTGGCGGGCTCGCCGCACCGGCCCGTGCTCGTGGTCACGCGGCCCGACCGCCCGCGCGGCCGTGGCCGCAAGCTCGCTCCGCCGCCGGTGGCGGAGACGGCGGGCCTGCTCGGCGTGGAGCTGCTCCAGCCGGAGAGCGTGAACGACGAGGCCGCTCGGGCCCGTATCGCCGAGGCGGAGCCGGAGGCCTTGCTGATCTGCGCGTTCGGAGCGCTCATCAAGGAACCGCTGCTCTCCGAGCACGAGCTGCTCAACGTGCACCCCTCGCTGCTGCCGCGCTGGCGCGGCGCCGCCCCGATCGAGCGGGCCATCGACGCCGGCGACGAGGAGACCGGCGTGACGATCATGCGCCCGACCGCCGAGTTCGACGCCGGCCCGGTCTGCCTCCAGCGGGCGGAGGCGCTGCGCCCGGACGACGACTACGGCTCGCTCTCGGCGCGGTTGGCCGCGCTCGGCGGCGAGCTGCTCGTGGAGGCGCTCGACCTGCGCCCGCCGTTCCGCGAGCAGCCGGAGGAGGGAATCACCTTCGCGGCCAAGATCGAGGCCGGCGACCGGCTGCTCGACCCGGCGCGATCCGCCGACGAGCTCGAGCGGCGGGTGCGCGCGCTGACGCCTCACATCGGGGCCTACCTGCAGCTGCCGTGGGGGGAACGCCTCGGCGTGGTGCGCGCGGCGCTCGCCCCGGACGAGCCGCCGGCGGAAGGTGCTCTGGCCGAGCGAGCGGGACGCCTGCTGCTCGGCACGGCGACCGGCGCGCTCGAGCTGCTCGAGGTCCATCCGGCCGGTAAGCGGCCCATGGAGGCGGGTGCATGGCTGCGGGGGTATGGCGAGCGCCTCCGCGCGACCGAGTAGCGTGAGGGGCTCCCCCGGAAACTGCTCGATGCCTCTGACCGACACGGAGACCACCAACCTCGGACCGCAGTGCCCCAGCTGCGGCGAGCCCTGGCTGCGCGGCACCAACCTCGCCGGCCGCTACCGCTGCGTGAACTGCCTGCACCGCTTCGAGCTGCGCTCCGAGTGCCCCAACTGCGGCGCCCACTCCACGATCGCGCGCATGTCCGACACCGCGAACGTGATCTGCCGCAACTGCGGCGAAAGCATGCTCCAACCGATCTGATGGGCGCACAGATCCGGCCCGAGGCGGAGGCCGACCGCGCCGCCGTCAGGCGGGTGAACGAGAGCGCCTTCGGCGGGCAGCTCGAGGCCGATCTCGTGGATGCGCTGCGCGGCCACGGGGCCGTGCCCGAGCTGTGCCTGGTGGCGGAGGAGGGCGACGAGCTCGTGGGCCACATCTGCTTCAGCGAGGCGACGCTCGAGTCGGGTCACCGGCTGCTGGCGCTGGCGCCGATGGCGGTGGCGCCGGGGCGCCAGCGCCGCGGGATCGGCTCCGGGCTCGTGCTCGCCGGGCTCGAGCACGCCCGCACCACTCCCTTTGCGCTCGTGGTGGTCGTCGGGCATCCGGAGTACTACCCGCGCTTCGGCTTCGAGCGCGCCTCCGCCCTCGGGCTCGAGTACCCCGGCGAGGTCCCCGACGAGGCCTGGATGGCGCTGCGGCTGCCCGCCTACGAGCCGGCCGCGCGCGGGCTGGTCGCGTACGCGCCGCCGTTCGCCGAGCTCGTCTGAGCCGGGTCGTCGCCGGCGGGCTCCACCTCCACGGGGATCCCGTTCAGCACGGCGTTGCCGGACAGTGGCTCCACAAGCGACTCGTCGGCCAGCACGTTGCTGTTCACGCCGGGGTGAGCCGACGCGACGCTCATCCGGACACCCGCGGCGTCATGTCCCCAGCCGTGCGGGATCGAGACGACGCCGGGCATGATCGCGTCGGTGGTCTCGACCGGTGCCTCGACGGCTCCGGTGGCCGAGCGCACGAGCGCCCGCCCGCCGTCCGCCAGGCCGAGCCGGGCGGCGTCGTCGGGGTGGATTTGGAGCGTGCAGCGCTCCTTGCCCTTCACGAGCGCCGGCAGGTTGTGCATCCACGAGTTGTTCGAGCGCAGCTGGCGCCGGCCGATCAGCAGCAGGCCGTTCGGCTCGCGCGCGAGAGCGCCGCGCAGTCGCCCGAGGTCGGCGACGATCTCCTCCGGGGCCAGCTCGACCTTCCCGGACGGCGTGCGCAGCACCTCCGGGAGTCGCGGCTCGAGCGGGCCGAGGTCGACGCCGTGCGGATTGCGCTCGAGCAGCTCGAGCGACAGGCCGTCCGGGTCGGCGCCGAAGGCGTCGCCGTAGGGGCCCACGCGCAGCATGAAGTCGAGCACGCGCTCGGGCCCGCGGCGCGGCTCGAGCGCCTCGAGCAGCTCCGCCGGGTCGCGGCCGGCCACGCGCGAGCCGGCCGTGGCGAGCTCGCGCTGGATCAGCGTCTGGATCACGAGTAGGTCGAGCGCCTCGACGTCCACCCCGGCGCCCTGACCGGACACGATCCCCGCCAGCCGCAGCATCAGCTCCCACTCCTCCGGGCCCTCGCCCTCGAAGACCGGCGGCGAGTAGTTGGCCACGTTGCGGGTGGCGAGCTGGTAGAGCGCGAGGTCGTAGTGCGACTTCTCGAGCGGCTCGGGCGCCGGCAGCACGACGTCCGCGTGGCGCGTGGTCTCGTTCACGTAGATGTCGATCGAGAGCATGAAGTCGAGCTCGCGTGCGGCGCGCTCCAGGCGAGCGCTGTTGGGAGTCGAGACGAGGGGGTTGCCGGCCACCGTGATGAGCGCCCGCACCCGTCCCTCGCCGGGCGTGTCCATTTCCTCGGCCAGCGCCGCCACCGGCAGCTCGCCGTAGAGCTCCGGCAGCGAGCGCACGCGGCTGTGCCAGCGCCCGAAGCGCACGCCGCGCCCCTGGCCGCCCTCGCCGCTCGAGTTCTTCTGCGCGGCGGCCGCACGCGTGAACATGGCGCCGCCCTCGCGATCGAGGTTGCCGGTGAGCACGTTGAGCACGTCCACGAGCCAGGAGGCGAGCGTCCCGAACTCCTGCGTGCAGGTGCCGATGCGGGCGTAGACGGCGGCGCGCTCGGCGGCCGCCAGCTCGCGGGCCATGCGCCGGATCTCGCCGGCGTCGATCCCGCAGGCGCTCGCCACCGTCTCGGGCGCGAAGCCGCGCACGCAGCTCGCGCAGCTCGCCGAGCCCGTTCAGGTGCTCCTCCAGCTCTCCTGTGCGTTCGAGGCCCTCCTCGACGATCGTGCACGCAATCGCGGCGAGCAGCAGCGCGTCGGTGCCCGGCCGGATGAAGTGGTGCTCGCTCGCCTCGTCGGCGGTGCGGGTGCGGCGCGGGTCGACGACCACGACCTTGCCGCCGCGCTCGCGGATGGAGCGAATCCGCCCGCGCATGTTGGGCGCCGTGAGCAGGCTGCCGTTCGAGACGAGCGGGTTGGCGCCGAGCATCAGCAGGTGCTCGCAGCGGTCCATGTCCGGCACGGGGATCGAGAGGATCGTGCCGAACATCTGCCCGGCGGAGACCTGCTTCGGCATCTGGTCGACCGTCGAGGCGGTGTAGACGTTCTGCGAGCCGAGCGCCCGCAGCCAGACCGGCCCGTAGACGAGCGCCGACAGATTGTGCGCGTTCGGGTTGCCCACGTACACGGCCACGGCGTTCCGGCCGTGCTCGTCGAGGATCGCGGGAAGCCGGCGCTCGATCTCCTCGAATGCCTCCTCCCAGCTGGCCTCGACCAGCTCGCCGTCGCGGCGCACCAGTGGGGTGGTCAGCCGGTCCGGGTCCTCGTGGAGCTGCTTGAGGCCGAACGCCTTGGGGCAGATGAAGCCGCGGCTGAAGACGTCGTCGGCGTCGCCGCGCACCGCCACCACCTCCCGTCCCTCGGTCTCGACCTCGAGCCCGCAGGTCGCCTCGCAGAACGGACAGGTGCGGTAGTGCGTGGCCATGGCGAGCAGCGTACCGGCGTCAGCGGCCCTTCAGCTCGATCCAGAGCGCGCGCGAGGAGGCGAGGAAGCGGCCGTCTGAGTCGTAGAGGGCGCAGCCGCCCTCGCGCTTGCGCCCTTCCACCGAGAGCCGCCACGACAGCAGCGTGTGCGGCTCGCCGACCCGCACCGGGCAGCCGAGCCGGGCGGTGAGCCGGGCGAGGACCATCGGCGGGCCGGCGGCGTAGTTGGCCACCGGCGCGCTCGTGGGACAGTCGAGCGCCGCCCACACGTACTCCGGACGCACCGCGCCCGCGTCGCCGGCCACGGACTCGTCCGGGGTCCAGGGCGCGCCGAAGAGGCCGTCGCGGCCGGGCAGGGCGACGGGGAAGATGCGCAGCCCGTCACCGGGATCGCGCCGCGGCCCGCAGACGACGCAGGTGGGAAACGGATGCTCGGCCGTCCAGGCGGCGCGGCCGGCCGCCTCGGCGGCCGCAACCTCGTCCGCCGGCACCGGGTCGGGCACCTCGAGCAGGTGGTCGGCGGGCCCGCCCTCCGCGACGAGCTGGTCGCCGTCGCGCAGCTCCACCCGCCCGCCGTCGCGGACCACTCGCAGCGGCTGCTCGAGCGGCGGCGGGCTGCGCAGCGTGACCTCCACCGCCTCGGTCCCCACCAGACCGGCGACCACCCCGCAGGTGTAGCCGCCGTTGGCCGAGGCGGGCGGACCGTTGCAGCGTCCGTCGAGGGTGACGGTTTCAGTCACGCACCGGGTTCGCGGGCAGCTCGGCGAGGGCCTCGCGCAGGTCGTCGACCGTCTGGAAGTCGAGTCCGAAGAGATGGTCGTGCCGGAAGCGCACCACGCCCTCCTCGTCGACGATCACCACGGCCCGCCGGGTGCCGACCACGGGTGCGTGCGCGTCGTAGGCCTTCGCCACCTTGCTGCCGCGATCCGCCAGGAGGGGCACCGTGAGCCGGTGCTTGTCGGTGAAGCCGCGGTGGGAGTCGAGGCTGCCCGAGGAGATCCCGACCACGGTCGCGTCGAGCTGCCCGAAGGCCTCGGCGTTGTCGCGGTACGAGCAGAACTGCTTCGTGCAGACCGCGGTGTTGTCGCCCGGGTAGAAGAGCAGGATCACGCGCTCGCCGCGGTGCTCGGAGAGGCGAAACGGGCCGTCGGTGCCCTCGAGCTCGAAGTCCGGCGCGGCGGCGCCGACGTCAGCGTTCTTGGCCATGCGCGGAGGATACGGGGGGCAGTGCGCGAGGGGCCGGGCTCGGCCCGGACCGGAGCGATGCGATCTCAGGCGCTCCGGTAGAGCGCGTACAGCGACGCGCTCAGGCAGGCCGCCGCGCCGAGGAAGGCCAGCTCGACCTGGAGCACGCGGTCGTCGAAGTCCGCGAGCAGCATGAACAGCACGAACGCGGCCGCGGTGAGCCCCCACGAGGCGGCCGCCTGCGGCGCCCGCCCATGGGCGAGCAGCGCCTGGTTCAGCGTCGCGGCCGACAGGTACAACCCCATCCCGATCGACACCAGCACGAGGCCGCCGCGCTCGTAGTCGAACTCGCCGCCGAAGACGAGGTCCATCAGGGCCGGTCCGGCGGCGAGCATCACGAGCGCCACGCAGGCGGCGAAGCCCGCGATCGCTAGCAGCGTGAGGTTCACGCTCCTGCGGAACGGATCGGTCTCGCCCCCGGCGCGCAGCCGGGTGAGGTGGGGGAGGATCGAGGCCTGCACCGCCTGGAAGAGCTGGAGCGGGGCGCGGGCGATCAGCAGCACGTTGAAGGTGAACCCGGCGAGCGCCGCGCCGGCGGCGCCTTCGCTGGCCTCGACCAGCAGCGGCCCTGCGTTCAGGAACGTCTGCTCGCTCAGCATGATCAGCAGCACGGCCGCCGCGAACCCGCTGCCGTGCGCGAGGGTGAACTCCGGTTCGCCGGCGGCCTCCGACTCGGGGTCGGCGGCCTCCGAGAGCGCCGGGGGAGGGGTGCGCAGCCGCCGCCCTAGCGCCCACGGCACCACGGCGAGCGACACGATCGGGGCCGCCGCCATCCCGAGCGCGACGGCGTCCTGTCCCTCGGCGATCCCGAGCGCCACCGCCAGCGCGAACAGGCAGCGCGAGCTCGCCTCCATGAGCACGAGGCCGCCGTAGAGCCCGAAGCGATGGTGGCCGGCGAGGAAGCCGCGCGCGAAGTAGCTCGCCGCGTAGGCCAGCACCGCGACCAGCAGGATCCAGTAGAGCGTGGCCGAGCCGCCGAACAGGTCGTCCTGGATCGGACCGCGCAGGACGAGCGCCACCACCACGAACACGAGAGCGAGCGCGAGCTGGATCCGCGCCGCGATCTTGAGGTGCTCGTTGCCCGGCACGCCGCGCTCGTCGTGGTCCGCGATGGTGCGCGCGAGCAGCTGCTCGACCGGCCGGTAGAGCACCGACACGGTGATGAAGACCGCCGACCAGAGCAGCGAGATGCGGCCGTAGTCTCCGGGGTCGAGCGAGTGGCTGGCGAGCGAGAAGTACGCGAACGTGATCAGCCCGGTGAGCCCGATGCCGACCGAGAGGACGGCGGCGCCGCGCCCGTAGCTCGCCGGGCTGGCCTCAGCCAACGCGGACGAGCAGCATCGTCCAGGGGAACGGCGAGCGCGCCTCCTCGACCGTCCCGTGGCGCGAGAGCAGCGACACGAAGCCGCGCTTCGACCAGTGGTTCACGTGGCCGGGGGTGTTGCCGAGATCGCGGAGGTAGGCGCCGCGGGCCATGTTGAGGCCGCGCCAGAGCGGCTCGCGGGGGACCGACACGAGCAGGTGGCGGCGCGCGACACGCGCCATCTCCTCGAGCGTCGCCTCCGGCTCCGGGACGTGCTCCAGCACCTCGATCGCGCACGCCATGTCGAACTCATCGTCCGCGAACGACAGCCGCGTGGCCTCCTCGGCCCGGAACTCGAGGTTCGGCCGCGAGCGCTTCTCCCACTCGGCGCGCAGCTTGGGGTCGTCGAGGTCGATGCCGACCACGCGCCAGTCGCCCAGCCGCTCGGCCCACTCGGCCGTGAGCACGCCCTCGCCGCAGCCGACGTCGAGCACCGACTCGGGCGCGGCGCGCTCCCAGAGCTCGTCGAGCGTGAGTGGAAGCCGCTCATCAGGCGCTTCACGACCGGGTTGGAGGAGCCGTACTTGTCGAAGGTGTTCCCGGTAGGAACGGCGGCCGGGGATTGAGTCCGGGGGCTCGCGCCCCCGGGTCCTGGTGGCGCCTGGCTGGCGGCTGCCGGGTCGCTCACAGCTTGAGCGCCTCCCGCTCCTCCGTCTTGCCCGTCGCCCTGCCTGAGCGGGCCCCCGTGGTGGGGGCCTGGCCGGTCTCGGACGCGCCGGGCTCGTAGTGGGAGGGCTCCACGCCGAGGTGGAGCTCCACGCGCCGCACGCGCTCGAGGATGCGCTGCTGGAGCACGCGGCTGCCGGCGAGGATGTCGCCGAGCACGCCGAGCGCGGCGAACTGCACGGCGACGATGAAGAGCGTCGAGCCGAGGATCAGCGACTGGATGTGGCCGCCGGATTCGCCCTGCACCACGAACACGCCGAAACGAATCCACAGGAACACGCCGGCGAGCGCGGTGAGGATCGCGGCGGCGGTGAACACGCGCAGCGGCTCGTAGAGCGAGTAGATCCGGAAGATCGAGAGGGTGTTGCGGCGCACGTAGGAGCTCATCGACGGGAACAGGCGCGACTCGCGCGTCACCGGGTTCGTCCGGATCGGGACGTGGTCGACGGCCACGGTCTGCTTGCCCGCCTGGATGATCGTCTCGAGCGTGTAGGTGAACTTCGAGACCACCTGCATCTGCAGGGCGGCCTCGCGGTTGTATGCACGGAAGCCGGACGTGGTGTCGGGCACGTTCGTGCCCGACGCGCGTCGCACGACCGCGCTGCCGAGCCGCTGGAGGCGCTTCTTGAGTGGCGAGAAGTGCTCGATCTGGTCCGTCTCGCGGTCGCCGATCACCATGTCGGCGTCGCCGGCGACGATCGGCGCCACGAGCTTCTCGATGTCCCCGCCGTAGTACTGGTTGTCGGCGTCGGTGTTGACGATCACGTCCGCGCCGAGCTTGAGGCAGGCGTCGAGCCCTGCCTGGAAGGCGGCGGCGAGCCCCTTGTTGTTCGTGAGCCGCACGACGTGATCGACGCCGTTCGCGCGCGCGACCTCGACCGTTCGATCGGTCGAGCCGTCGTCGATCACGAGCCACTCCACCTCGTCGACCCCGGGCACCTCACGCGGGAGGTCGGCCAGCGTCGCGGGAAGCGTGTGCTCCTCGTCGAAGCAGGGGATCTGGACGATCAGCTTCATGTGCCGGTCCTAGCGTAGACGGCGCGCAGGCGCCATCCCGCGTTCACCTCGCCGTCACGGCGCTGTCACGGATGCTTCACAACGCCCCCGGACGGCGCCCGTACCGTGGCCCGGGACGATGGCGAAGCTGATCGCCGCCTGCCTGGCCCTGGCCGCCAGCTCGCTCCTGCTGCCGTCCGAGCCGAGCTACGACCCGTGGGCCTGGCTCGTGTGGGCCCGCGAGCTCACTCATCTTGGGCTCGACACCACCGCCGGCCCGTCCTGGAAGCCGCTGACGGTCGCGCTGCTGGTGCCCGTCACGCCGCTCGCCGAGCTCGACAGCTCGCTGCCGCCGGCGATCTGGACCATCATCGCTCGCGGCGGCGCGCTGCTCGCGCTGGCGCTCGCGTTCCGGCTGGCGCGCCGACTCGCCGGCGAAGGTCCCTCCGGCATCCTGGCCGGGGCGGTCGCCGCCGGCGCGCTCGCCCTCACGCCGGACTGGTTCCAGTTCGCGGCGCACGCGAGCGAGGCGCCGCTGGCGGTCGCCCTCATGCTCTGGGCGATCGAGCGCCACCTCGACGGCCGGCGCGAGCACGCGCTCGTGCTCGGCGCCCTCGCCTGCCTGCTGCGACCCGAGCTGTTCCCATTCCAGTGCGCGTACGCGCTCTGGCTCTGGCGTGCCGAGCCGGCCCGCCGCTCGCTGGTCGCCGGGCTGATGCTGCTGGTGCCGCTCGCCTGGACCGTGCCCGAGTGGATCGGCTCGGGCAATCCGCTCGGCGGCGGCGAGCAGGCGCGCAGCGAGCCGCGCTGGTCGCTCTCGCACGCCGAGCAGCCGTGGCGGCGGGCACTCGTGCGCATCGACAACCACGCCGGAACCGCGGTGGAGCTGCTCGCGCTCGCCGCCGTCGCCTTCGCCATCGCTCGCCGCCAGGCGGCCGTCATCGTGCTCGCCACTGCCGCGGTCGTCGAGGCCGCGCTCTACCTGCTCATGACTGAGGCCGACTTCAGCGGCAACCCGCGCTACGTCCTGCCGGCGCTGGTGATCCTCTGCGTCCTCGCCGGCGTGGGCGCGGCCCGCCTCACGGCGGCGGCCTCGGCCTTCGGTCCCTGGCCGCTGCGCCTGGCGGGTGCGCTCGCCGCGGCAGGCGCGGTGGCGGCGCTGGCGACGCCGCACCTCGAGAGGGGCGCCGACCGGCTCGCCTTCGAGGCACGCGAGGTGTCCGAGCGCATGAGCATGCACCGCGACCTCGATGCTGCGGTTGCCGCGGTGGGCGGTGCTGAGGCCGTGGTCGTGCACGGGCCGGCGGCCGCCAACCGGGCGCTGCGCACCCACCTGGCGTGGACGCTGGGCGCCACCATCTCCGAGATCGAAGGGGCCAGGGGGCAGGGGCTCGTGTTCAAAACAGAGAACAGGTTCCTGGCGGGCCAGGTGCCGGTTTGGGGAAGGCCCCGCGAGCGCCGTCTGCTGGCCTCCGCCGGGCGGGTGCAGGTCGTGCAGCGACGGGGCGTGCCCGAGTACGTCTTCATTCGCGGCGTCGCATGGGCATTTACACGCCGTTTGCAGGGAATTCACATTCCGGCCGGACGTGGGAGGATTGGTGTGGTCCGGGTAGTAGGGAGGTAGTGCGCCGCATTCACAGGTTGGCAACACCTCTGCTAGCCTGCGACAGCGGTACGCACCCGGCCGAGCCGGGTGCACGTCATTTGCGACCCCGGCCTTTCTGGAGCACCCACCACCATGACCACCGTTCTCGCCTACCTGGATCCCGGCAGCGGGAGCATGATCCTGCAGATCATCGCCGGTGGCCTCGCGGCGGTCGCGGTCACCGCGAAGCTCTACTGGAACCGGATCCTGAAGTTCCTCCGCATCCGCAAGGACGAGCCGGAGACCTCGAAGACCGAGACCGCCCGCAGTACGGACGCCGCCTAGGCGCAAGCACCCGGCTCGGCCGGGCGGCTGGCGCCTCCTCGCTACCCTTCCCCGCCGCCCATGGGGACGATGGCTGATACCTCCGCGCTCGAGCCCGGCTCATTCCGCGATCCGGAGAGCCGCGTGTTCTACGCGGGCGACGAGGTCTACCGCGCCCTCTCGGCCGACGGCCTCAGCGACTTCGAGGCGCTCGCGGCCACGGGCCTGCTGGACGACCCGCGCCTGATCGGGACCCGGCAGGCCGACGACGTGTCCGCCCTGCGCGGGCTGCTCGTGCACGAGCCCGCCGGGGTGCTTCGCCACGAGCGCATCCCGTTCGTCTCCTACCCGTACGAGTGGACCTTCTCGATGCTGAAGGACGCCGCGCTCGTGCAGCTCGACCTGCTGCTGGCGGCGCTCGAGCACGATCTCGTGCTGAAGGACTCCACCCCCTACAACGTGCAGTTCCGAGGCGCCACGCCGCAGTTCGTGGACATCGGCTCGTTCGAGCGGATCCGCGAGGGCGAGCCCTGGGTCGGCTACCGCCAGTTCTGCATGCTCTACCTCTACCCGCTGCTCCTGCAGTCGGCCAAGGGCGTGCCCTTCCAGCCCTGGCTGCGCGGCGCGATCGATGGCATCACGCCGGGCCAGATGCGGGCGCTGATGTCCTTCCGGGACCGCTTCCGCAAGGGCGTGTTCACGAACGTCTTCCTGCATGCGCGCCTCGAGCGCCGCTACGCGGACCGCCCCGACCAGGTCAAGCAGGAGGTCAAGCGGGTCTTCAAGAAAGAGCTCTTCGTCGCGAACGTGCGCAAGATGCGCAAGCTCGTCGAGCGCCAGAGCTGGGACCCGCCTGAGGGCGTCTGGACGGCGTACGGCGAGCGCAACAGCTACACGGACGACGACGCCGCGCGCAAGGACGCCTTCGTGCGCGAGGTGGCCACGAGCCGCGAGTGGGACCTCGTCTGGGACATCGGCGCGAACAACGGCCGCTACTCGCGCATCGCCGCCGAGGGCGCCCGGACCGTCGTGGCAGTCGACGCGGACCAGGGCCCCGTGGAGCTGCTCTATCGCGATCTGAGGCGCGAGGGCGACGAGAAGATCCTCACGCTCACCATGAACCTCGCCGACCCCTCGCCCGGCCTCGGCTGGCGCGGGCTCGAGCGCAGGTCGATGCCCGAGCGCGGCACGCCCGACCTGGTGCTGGCGCTCGCGCTGATCCACCACATCGCGATCAGTGCCAACGTGCCCGTGAAGGAGTTCGTCGACTGGCTTGCCTCGCTGCGGACGGCGCTCGTGATCGAGTTCCCCACGCGCGAGGACCCGATGGTCAAGAAGCTGCTCGCGCCCAAGCGCGAGGGCCTCCACCCCGACTACGAGCTCGGCTTCTTCGAGCGCTGCCTGAACGACGCGTTCGAGGTCGAGCGCTCGGAGCGGCTCGAGTCGGGCACGCGCGTCCTCTACTACGCCCGGCCGAAGGGCAGATGAGCCAGGCCCAGGCCGAGGCGACGACGCCGAGGTCCGATCGGAGCGCGCTCAAGGAGGCGGCGTGGGCGTACCTGAACCTCGCCGTGCTCTGGACCTTCGCCGTCGCGCAGCCGCTCTTCGACCTGCTGAAGGACAACCCCGAGTTCTTCGCGGCGCGCGGGTCGTCGGGCTTCGACATCGTGTCGTTCTCGGTGTTGCTGGTGGTGGTGCCGCCGGCGCTGCTGCTCGCCGTCGAGCTGCTGATCGGGTTGGCGGGCGCCGGGCCGCGTCGGGCGGCGCACACGGTGCTGCTCGGCGGCCTGGTGGCGCTGATCGCCGCCCAGGCGCTCAAGAAGGCGTTCGACGCCTCGGACCTGGTGCTGATCGTGCTCTCGGGGGCGATCGGGGCCGGCCTCGCGCTCCTGTGGCTGCGAGCCGAGCCCGTGCGCTCGTTCCTCAACATCCTCTCGCCGGCGCCGCTCGTGTTCCTGCTGCTGTTCCTGTTCAGCGGCCAGATCTCGGAGCTCGCGTTCCCGTCGGAGGCGAAGGCGCGCACGATCGGCGGGGTCACCCAGGCTCCGATCGTGGTTGTGCTGCTCGACGAGCTCCCCTCGCCCACCCTGATGGACGCCGACGGCCGGCTCGACACGCGCCGCTTCCCGGGCTTCGCCGAGCTGGCGCGGAACGCGACCTGGTTCCGCAACGCCTACACCGTCTACGACTCCACCGAGCGCGCGCAGCCGGCGATCATGGACGGGAACCTCCCCGAGGAGGACAAGCAGCCGATCTCGGGCGACCACCCGAACAGCATCTTCTCCCTGTTCGGCAAGACGCACCGGATGAACGTCTCCGAGGAGGCCACCACCGTCTGCTCGCGCGACCTGTGCGAGGACGAGCGCCTCGACGAGTCGTACGGCTCGCGCATCTCCTCGATGGCCGAGGACCTCGGCCTCGTCTGGCTGCACGTGGTCTCGCCGCCGGAGATCGAGAACGACCTCGCGAGCGTGTCCGAGAACTGGGGCAACTTCGGCGGTGCTGAAGAGGAGGCGGCTCCGCGTCGGGGCGGGACGCGCAACGGCCGCTCGACCCGCGCGAACCTCAACAGCGGACGCCCCGCACGCTTCGCCGACTGGATCGACGCGATCGACGCCGGCCGCCGCCCCCAGCTCGCCTTCAAGCACACCCTGCTGCCGCACGTGCCCTGGCAGTACCTCCCGTCGGGCACGCAGTACCGGCGCGCTCCCAACGACGTGATCCCGGGGCTCTCGAACCAGTCCTACGAGGACCAGGGCCAGCTCGACGTGCTGCTCCAGCGGCACGTGCTCCAGACGGGCTTCGCCGATCTGCAGCTGAGGCGCCTGTGGCGCAAGCTGAAGGCCGACGGGCTCTGGGACGACGCGCTGATCGTGGTCGCGGCCGACCACGGCGTGGCGTTCCCGCAGCGCCGCGAGCGGCGCCGGCTCCGTCGCAACACCGCCGCCGAGATCGCGCCCGTGCCGCTGTTCGTCAAGGCGCCGGGCCAGACCGAGGGCAAGGTCGACGACGCCTGGGTGGAGACGATCGACATCCTGCCCACGATCTTCGACGTGCTGAACCTCGACCCGCAGGTCGAGATGGACGGCAAGTCGGCCTACAGCGACGAGGTGCAGCAGCGCGACGAGCTGCGAATGCTGATCCGGAACAGCTTCGAGGAGCTGCGCATCCCCGCGTCGACCTTCGAGGCCGAGCGCGACGAGGTGCTCGCGCGCAACCAGCGCCTGCTCGGCTCGGGCGCCGACGGCCCCGAGCGGATCTATCGCATCGGGCCGAACCAGGAGCTGATCGGCGAGCCGGCCTCGGCGGCGGGCGAGAAGCTCGACGTCGAGCTCGCATATGCGTCCGAGTACGCGGACGTCGACCCGGCGTCCGGGTTCGTGCCGGTGCACGTGGTGGCGCGCGTCGAGGGCGGGGGCGAGGCGGGGCGCGACGTCGCCGTGGCCGTGAACGGCACGATCGCCGGTGTCGGTAGCACCTTCACGCTCGCGTCGGGCGACGAGGGCGAGCTCGTGTCGGTGATGGTGCCCGAGTCGGCCTTCCGGCCGGGTCGCAACCGCGTCGAGGTCTACGCGGCGCCGTAGCGCGGCCCCGGCGCGTCTAGAGGTCCTGCAGGCAGGCCTCGACGTCCTCGAGCAGGTCCTCGCCCTCGGCGGTGACCTCGGGCTCGACGAACAGGAGGGCCTGGCCGATCTGCTCGGCGCCCTCGCCGTCGCCGCGGAACTGGGCCGCCTCGGCCTCCGCGGCGGTGAGGTAGAAGCGGATCCGGGCGCCGTCGACCACGACCTCGGTGTCGCCGTCCTCGCGGGCGTCCAGCCCCTTCTCGTCGGTGAGGCAGGCGAGCGCGGCGGCCTGCTTGTCCGAGTCGTCCGACAGCGGGCCGGCATCGCTCGAGCCGCAGGCCGCCAGCGCCGGCGGCGGCGAGCGCGACGAGCGCCGTCGCAAAGCCCCTCTTCATCGCAGCGTCCGGGTGCGGCGCCAGCGCTTGCGCAGCTCGAAGTAGACGGGCTTGCGGCCGTTGTCCTCGTTGATGAGGTTCTTGTTGTGCCAGGGCGGCGTGGCCCACTCCGGCGGCGCGCCGCCCTCCCAGGTGGGCTCGACCCTGAAGTCCCTGAGCGCCCAGTGGATCGATCCGTGGATGTAGGGCTTGGACTCGTGAACGGCCAGGTGGTCGAGCACGAACTTCGTCTGGAACTCGTGTGTGCCTCGCTGGTCGACCGGGCCCGAGCGCGACGCCTCGGCGCCGAACTCGGTGATGGCGATCGGCAGGTCGGGGTTGGCCGCGTGGACCGTGTCGAGGAAGCCCGGCAGCTCGTCGAGCGTGGTGGGCCCCCGCACGAGGTCCTCCCTGTAGGAGTCGTACCAGCCGAAGTACTCGTTCACACCAAGCACGTCGAGATGCTCGTATGCCGGGCTCGTCACGATCTCGCCCACCCGCGACTGGCGGTCGATCCCGACCAGCCGCGTGTCGTCCAGCTCGCGCACCGCCGCGGCGCCGTCCGCGATGTGGCGCTCGAGGCCGGGACCGATCACGCCCAGCTCGGAGCGGTTGCCGGCCGGCTCGTTCGCCAACGACCAGGTGTAGATCGAGGGGTTGTTCATGTTGTTGCGGACCGTGAGGGCGACCGCGCGCAGCGCCGCCGGCCGGACCCTCCCCCAGAGCTGTGTTCGGGAGCTGGTAGATCGGCGCCTGGAGCCAGTACATGATTCCCGCCCGGTCGAACGCCTCGATGAACGCGGGGTGGAGCGGGTACTGCGAGCGGGTGACGGTGGCGCCGAGGTCCTTGAGACGTCCGACCAGCAGGTTGCGGGTTCCCTGGCTGAGCGCGCCGCCCTCCTCGAGGTCGTCCTCCACGATGCTGGCGCCGCGCAGGGCGAGCCGGCGGCCGTTCAGCAGCAGGATCCCGCCGCGCCGGACCTCGAGCTTCTTGATCCCGAAGCTGAGCTTGTAGGTGCCCTTGCGCTCGCCGTCGACCTCGGCGCCCACCGCCAGCGAGTACAGCTCGGGATCGCCCGGCTGCCACAGCCTCGGCCGCTTGATGACGAAGCTGGTCTCGAGCTTGCGGGTGCCGCGCGCGGGCACGGTCTCGGGTCGCATGCGGATCCGCTCGCCGGCGACGTCGAGCACGAGAGCGGCGTCGCGGTCCTTGCCGGTCGGGTTGCGCAAGAGCGTTCGCACCTCGACCCGCGCCGCGCCGCCGACCCGCCGCAGGCGCGGCACGACCTGGACGTCGGCGACATCGACCGTGTCGATCTCGCGCACGTAGACCTCGCGCAGCAGCCCGCCGAAGTTCCACCAGCCGCCGCTGCCGTAGCCGTTGAAGGCGGCAGGCCGCCAGTGGGTCAGGTCGGTGCTGCTGCGCACCGAGGACACCTTGACCACCAGCGTGTTGCGGCCCTTGCGGAGGTTCGAGAGGTCGGCCTCGAACGGGAACAGGCCGGTCTGCCCGCCGATCACACGTCCGTTCAGGAACACCTTGGTGCGGTAGTTCGAGCCCTCGAAGCGCACCTTCCAGAAACGCAGCGCGCGTTCCTTCTTGGGCGCCCGCGGCAGCGTGAACTCCTTGCGGTACCAGCCCACCGACGACTTGTTGAGGGTCGTGTCCGAGGCGTTCCAGTTATGCGGGCACGGTGATCGCCTGCCAGCCGATCAGATCGCGCTGCGCGTACCAGCGCTCGGTGTCGCCCTGCACGAGCGTGTCGTCGAGCCGGAAGTACCAGGTGCCGCCGAGCAGCTGGCGGTTCACCTGACCCTCGCGGATCAGCGGCTTGCCTTCCGGGCGCTCGACCAGGAGCTCCGGCGGCGGTGGGGGCTGGGTCGGCGCGGGTGTGCCGCTGGGCGGGCCGCCGGTTCCGCCCTGGGCGAGCGCGCTCGCGGGGAGCGCGGCGGCGCCGAGGGCAAGGCTGGCCAGGATGACGGGTGGGAGGAGACGCACGGGCAGGGGGACGGCGATGCAGGGTAGCGACGGGTCCCGCGGGTAACACCGACGTGAGCTCCGTGTTGCGGTTTCGCGCGCGGGTACAACACGTTGGAACCCTTGTATCCGACTGCTACCGTCCCTTCCCGCGACCGGTGCCGGCCGGGCCGGTTTGCGTGCGCCGGAATCGCCCCTGACGGGCCTTGCCCGCTTCGCCGTGCGCGGGCGCCGCACCCAGCCACCCCATGAACCGACGCTTCGCGCTCATCCAAGCAGCCATCTCCCTGGTCGCGCTCGCGGCCGTGGTGCTGTGGGCGACGGGGCAGGATCCGCCCGAGCTGCCGAGCGGCACCGAGGCGCTCGCCTGGCTCGCGGGCGCGCTGGCGCTCTACGCGCTGGCGACGCTGATTCGGGGCGAGCGCTGGCACCGCATCCTCGAGATCTCCGGCGTCAGGGCGAAGCGCGCGGACTGCTACGCGCTCACGACGGTCGGCTACATGGGCAACAACGTGCTGCCCGCGCGCGCGGGCGAGGTGCTGCGCGTGGTGATGCTCTCGCCGCGCTGCGGAGCGAGCAAGCGCACGGTCGGCGGCTCGATCGTCGCGGAGCGCCTCCTCGACGTGATCGCGCTCGCCGTGATCTTCGTGGCCACCGTCTACGGCGTGCTCAGCGCGTCCGCGCTGCCCACCGACCATCCGCGCCTGATGGCGGCGATCCTCGTGGCGATCGTGCTCGCCCTGGCGGGCGTGATCTGGATCCTCCGCAGCCACCACGTGTTCGAGCGCGTCCGCGACTGGCTGCGTCCGCTCGCGGACTCGCCGCGCGCCCTGCTGAGCCGCGCCGGCGTGGTGCTGCTCGCGGTGACCTTCGTGCTCTGGACCGTCGAGGCCGGCGTCTACCTCGCCGTCGCCCGCTCGGTCGACCTCGACATCGGCGTCAGCGGCGCCCTCTACCTGGTCGCGCTCACGAACTTCGTGTCCGCGCTGCCCGCCGCGCCGGGCTCGATCGGAACCTTCGACGCCGCGGTGGCGTGGGGCGTCGGGCGGCTCGCGCCGGGGAGCGGCACGGCGGTGTCGTACCTGCTGATCCTGCGCTTCATCCTGTACGTGCCGATCACCCTCGTCGGCTTCGTGGTGCTGGTCACGCGCTACGGCGGCTGGGCGCGCCTGCGTGACGCGCTGCGTGCGGCGAGGACGGCCGAGGAGGTCGAGAGCGAGGTGCTGACGGGCAAGCCCGCTCAGCACGGACGCTCCCATCAGGCGCCCCAGCCCTCGAGGGCCGAGGCCCCCACCGTCTAGCGCCCGCCCATGCGGGTGTTCACCGCACAGCTGCCACTCCTACGCACCCGGGAGACCACCCTCCCCAGGCCCGACCCCTCGCGCGACGGCGGCGCGGCCCGCTCGGGCGGGCGCGAGCTGAGCCACGGCATGCAGATGGCGCTCATCATCGCGGGCTGCCTCGCGGTGGCGGCGCTCACGCTCTTCTTCCCGTCCACGCCGACCTACGACCCGTGGGCATGGATCCTCTGGGGCCGCGAGATCACGCAGCTCGACCTGGTGACCGAGGGCGGCCCCTCGTGGAAGCCGCTGCCGATCCTGTTCACCACCCCGTTCGCGCTCTTCGGCGACGACCTCGCGCCCTACCTGTGGATCTGGGTCGCGCGCGCAGCCGGCCTGTTCGGCTGCGTGATGGCCTACCGGGTGGCGAACCGCCTGATCGGCGGAGGCGTCTACGGCGCGCTCGCGGGCGTGTCCGCGTTCCTCGCACTGTTCGCCAGCAACAAGTACGTGCGCGACGCCGCGCTCGGCAACTCGGAGCCTCTCCTGGCGGCGGTGTTCCTGTGGGCCTTCGAGCGCCATCTCGACGGTCGCCGCGACCATGCGCTCTACCTGGGGGTCGCCGCGGCGCTGCTGCGACCCGAGGTGTGGCCCTTCCTCGGCCTCTACGGGCTCTGGCTCTGGTTCGCCGAGCCGCGCCTGCGGCTGCGCATGGTCGGCTTCGCGGCGCTGATCCCCGCGCTCTGGTTCCTGCCGGAGTGGTGGGGGGCGAGCGACCCGTTCCGGGCCGGCTCACGAGCCAACGCCCCCAACCCCGGCAGCGCCGCCTTCGAGGAGCAGCCCTCGGTGGCGCTCTTCAAGCGCTTCGCCGAGAGCACGATCGCGCCCGTCGAGGCCGGCACCATCGTCGCCACCGGCGTGGCGATCGTCGCGTGGTTCCGGCGCCGGGCCCAGGGGGCGATCCTGGCCCTGGCCGGGCTCGGCTTCTCCTGGTTCGCGCTCGTGGCGGCGATGACCGAGGCGGGCTTCGCCGGCAACCAGCGCTACCTGATGGTCACGACGGCGGCCGTGTCGGTGCTCGGCGGGATCGGCGCCGTGCGGTTGCTCCAGGGGGTCGAGCTGCTCGCTCGTCGCGGCTTCGGCACCGAGCGGGCCGGCCGGCTCGCCGCGGCCGCCGCGTTCGTGGTCGGCATCGCGATCGCCTCGCCGACGATCGTGGCCAAGGCCGACAACACCGCGCGCGTGCAGGGCGGCCTCGACCACGAGGCCTTTCTCTGGCACGACCTGAAGAGCCTGATCGACGACAACGGCGGCAAGGAGCGCCTGCTCGCCTGCGGCGGCATCTTCAGCGGGCCGTTCCAGACGCAGATGGTCGCCTACGAGCTCGGCGTGCACGGCATCAACGTCGGCTGGAAGGAGACCCCGCCGCCGGGCGTGGTGTTCCGCACGCGCACCGTTCCCGATGGCCCGCTCGTCACGAAGCCCACCGACGACCGCTACCGGCTCGTCGACCAGGGCGGCAAGTGGCGGCTGCTGACCGTGCCGCCGGAGGGCAACGAGCGCGGCGCCTGCCCGGCGGCATCCGCGAACGCGCCGACCGCGCCGGCGCCGCCAGGTTCCGCGCTGGGCAAGGCCCCCGTCGAGGTCATCGGACGGTGATGGCAGCGTCCGCCCAGCCCAGCCTCCGGCAAGGCGGCCTTCACTAGGATCGCCCGGTGGCCAGCGTCGCGACCACACGTCCCCGTGCCTTGCCGCGGCCGGGCTCCTTCCCGAACAGCTTCGTGCTCCCCGCGCTCATCGTGCTCGGGCTGCTCGCGGTGTCGCTGTACCTGCGCACCGACTCGCTCGGCGAGTCGCTCTGGATGGACGAGGGCCTGTCGATCGGGATCGCCACGCAGCCGCTGTTCGACATCCCCGGCACGCTGCGCGTGGACGGCTCGCCGCCGCTCTACTACATGCTGCTCTCCGCCTGGATGGACGTGGTCGGCAACGGCCCGGCGGAGACCCAGGCGCTGTCGGTCGCCATCTCGCTGCTGGCCGTGCCCGGCGGCCTGTGGGCGGGCTGGAGCCTGTTCGGCCGGCGCGCCGGGCTGATCTGCGCGGCGCTCTGCGCGGTCAACCCGTTCCTCACGACCTACGCGCAGGAGACCCGCATGTACTCGCTCATGCTGGTGCTCTCGCTGCTCGCGACGACGGCCTTCCTGCACGTCTTCGCCTTCGGCCGGCGGCGCTACCTGCCGCTATTCGCCGTGCTGCTGGCGGCCATGCTCTACACCCACAACTGGGGTCTCTTCCTCTCCGCGGGCCTGCTGCTCGCGCTGATCCCGTGCTGGTACGTGTCCGAGGTCCGCTCGAGCTTCTGGAAGGACGCGCTGATCGGCTTCGGCTTCGCGGGGCTCCTGTTCCTGCCCTGGCTGCCCACCCTGCTCCACCAGATCCAGCACACCGGCGCGCCCTGGCTCAACCCGCCCAACTTCGGCGCCCCGGTGCAGATCACCAAGTCGCTGCTCGGCGGCGGCACGCCCACCGTCGCGCTCGTGCTGGCCGGCGGCTCCGGGCTGGCCGCGATCGTGCAGCGGCGCCTCGAGGACAAGGAGCGCACGGCGCTCATCGCGGGCGCCGTGATCGTGCTCGGCACGCTCGCGGTCGCGTGGCTCTTCTCCCAGGTCTCCCCCGCGTGGACCACCCGCTACCTCGGCGTGCTGCTCGGGCCGATGCTCTTGGTCGGCGCGCTCGGGCTCGCACGCGCCGGCACGCTCGGCCTCGTGGCGACGCTGATCATCGTGGGCATCTGGGCGATCCCCAAGAGCTACGGGCTCGAGAACAAGTCGAACGCGTCCGACCTGCGCAAGGCCGTCGTGCCCGAGCTCCAGCAGGGGGACCTCGTGCTCTCGATGCAGCCCGAGCAGGGGCCGTTGCTCGCCTACCACCTCGAGGACCTCGGCGGCGCGCCGGACCTGAGGTTCGGCAGCCCGCTCGGGGAGGTCGAGAACGATCGCGTGATGGACTGGACCGACGGCTACGACCGCATGAAGGAAGCCACCGTGGCCGAGAACCTGGACCCCCTGGTTGCTAGCCTGCCCGAGGGCGGGCACGTCCTGATCGTCCATCCGGTCACGAGCCGCGCGGACGACTGGGACGCTCCGTGGACCGAGCTCGTCAGGCGCCGGTCTGCCCAGTGGGGCGCGGCCCTCGACCAGGATCCGCGCCTCGAGCGCGTGTCCGCAGTGCCCCCGAACTACCGCCGTGCCACCCGCATCGGAGTCCGCGGCGTCCTCTACGAGAAGACCGGATGAGTGAGAACGAAAACCTGAAGCCGCAGCCGCCCGCCGACCTGGCTCGCCCCGACATGCGCGACAAGCCGACCGTGATCCTCGGCGGAGGCCCGGCCGGGCTGACGGCCGGCTATCTGCTCGCCAAGCAGGGGCTGCCCGTGATCGTGCTCGAGGCGGAGGACCAGGTGGGCGGCATCGCTAAGACCGCGGTGCGCGACGGCTATCGCTTCGACCTCGGGGGCCACCGCTTCTTCACCAAGGTGAAGGAGGTCGACGACCTCTGGCACGAGATCATGCGCGAGGAGTTCCTGAAGCGGCCGCGCATGTCGCGGATCTACTGGAACAAGAAGTTCCTCGACTATCCGCTGCGAGGCCCGGACGTGATCAAGAAGCTCGGCCCGGTCGACCTCACCAAGGCCTTCCTCTCCTACGTCTGGGCCAGGCTCAAGCCCAAGGGCAAGGAGGAGACCTTCGAGCAGTGGGTCGTGAACCGCTTCGGCCGCTGGCTCTTCAACCAGTTCTTCAAGTCGTACACCGAGAAGGTGTGGGGGGTGCCGACGTCGGAGATCCGCGCCGACTGGGCGGCCCAGCGCATCAAGGGGCTCTCGTTCTTCAGCGCGGCCAAGTCCGCGTTCTTCGGCAACAAGGGCGACAAGATCAAGTCGCTCATCTCGGAGTTCAACTACCCCCGCTACGGCCCCGGCCAGATGTGGGAGACGATGACCGACGACATCCGCAGGCTCGGCGGCCAGGTGCTGCTCGAGCACAGGGTCACGCAGCTCGACTTCGAGGGCGACCGCTGCGTGCGCGTGCACGTCGGCGACACCGTCCTCGAGCCGTCCGCTGTGATCTCGTCGCTGCCGCTGCGGAACGCCGTCGGCATCTCCCATCCGCACCCGCGGCCGGAGGTGGTGGCTGCCGCCAAGGGCATGCGCTACCGCGACTTTCTCACGGTCGCCGTCGTCCTGAACGGCGACGACATCTTCCCCGACAACTGGATCTACATCCACGATCCGAGCGTGAACGTCGGCCGCATCCAGAACTTCCGCTCCTGGAGCCCGTGGATGGTCCCGGACCCCACCAAGGCCTGCGTCGGACTCGAGTTCTTCTGCTTCGCCGGGGACGAGCTGTGGGAGACGGACGACGAGAAGCTGGTCCAGCTCGGCATGCGCGAGCTCGAGCAGCTCGGTCTCGCCCGGCAGAGCCAGCTCGAGTTCGGCTTCGTCGAGCGGGTGCCCAAGGCCTATCCGATCTACGACGCCGAGTACGCCGAGCGCGTGGCGATGATGCGCACCTGGCTCGACGGGCTCGACAACTACATCCAGGTCGGCCGCAACGGGCTGCACCGCTACAACAACTCGGACCACTCGATGCTCACCGCCATGCGCGCGGTGGAGAACCTCGTGAAGGGCGCCGACCACGACATCTGGGCGGTCAACGCAGAGTCGGCGTATCACGAGGAGGAGAAGCAGGACGAGCAGCAGCCCTACATCGAGGCGCCGGAGACCGAGTCGATGAAGGAGCCGCTGCACTCCTAGCGGAGCTCGCGTCGTGAGCGGTGGCGCCCTCGCCCTCGCGCTCGGCGCCGCCGTCCTCCATGCGACGTGGAACGTGCTGCTCGCCGGCGCCCGGGACACCGCGGCGGCCACGGGAGGGCTGATCGTCTGGGGGCTGGCGCTGCTGGCGATCCCGGCTGCGCTCGCCGCCGACGTCTCCACCTCGGCAATCCCCTTCATCCTCGCCTCCGCCGCTCTGGAGCTGGCCTACTTCCTGCTGCTGGCGCGCGCCTACCGCGGCGGGGAGCTGTCGGTGGTGTATCCCGTGGCGCGGGGGGTGGCACCGGCGCTGGTGCTTCTTGTTGCGGTTACGGCGGGGCTGGGTGAGGGGGTGGGGGTGCTGGGCGCCGTCGGCGTTCTGTGCGTCGTCGCCGGTGTCCTGCTCGTTTCGTCGCCGCTGTCCTGGATTAACCGGCCAGGAGGCGGGAAAGTCAGGACAGCGCGACGAGATCTGGGCTTCGGGCTGGCCATCGCGGCGGTGATCGCGGCCTACACGTTGGTGGACTCCGAGGGGGTCCAAAGGGCCGCGCCGGTGACCTACCTGGCCCTCGTGCTCGCCCCGAGCGCCATCCTGTACCCCGCTGTCGTCCGCACGAGACCTGACCTCGGCGCACGCAGCGCACTGACCGCCGCGGCCACCCTCGGCGCGTACCTGCTCGTGCTGTTCGCACTCGAGCTGGCGCCACCGGCGCCTGTGGCGGCGGTGCGGGAGTCGAGCGTCGTGATCGCCACTCTCCTCGCGGCAGTCTTCCTCGGCGAGAAGGTGAGCGGCACGCGGGTTGCCGGCGCCGTGCTGGTCGTGGCCGGCGTGGCCGCGATCGCCTACACGTAGTAGGGCAGCGGCCCGCCCGCCGCCTCGAGCACCTGCTGGTAGAGCTCCTCGGAGAGCTTGCGGTTCTGCGGCTCGATGTTCTGGTACTCGTGCGGGTCGACCCGCAGGTCGTACATGTGCCGCTCGAGGCCGCGGTTGTCGCCGATCAGGACGTTGTCGTCGGTCCGGATGTAGAAGCGGTTGTACATGCCGCCGTAGTGGTAGTCGCGCTTCTGCGCCGGCTGCTCGCCGTCGAGCAGGGGCGAGAGGTCGACGCCTTCCATCCAGCCGGGCGGATCGATCCCGACCATCGAGAGGACTGTCGGCCCGACGTCGTGGGTCGAGGCGAAGTAGGGGCTGACCCTCCCGGCCGCCTTGTCGTCGGGGTGGACGATGATGAAGGGGACCTGCGCCAGCTCGGGGTGGAGCTGCGAGGGCACCTTGCCGGTGTAGCCGCGCTCTCCGAGCAGGTAACCGTGGTCGGAAAGCAGCACGATCACGGTCGTCTTGTCGAGGCCGAGCTCGTAGAAGCGGTCCATGAAGTGACCCAGCCAGTGGTCGGTGAGGGTCACCTCGGCGGCGTAGACCGCGTGCAGGCGCCGGAACTCCTCGTGCGTGAAGTACTTGGCGAAGCCGTACTTGGTCACGCCGATCTCGGGGCCCTCATAGCCGGGGTCGCCGTACATGTCGAGGTACTTGCGCGGGGGGCTCCAGGGCTCGTGGGGGTCGAACGAGTCGACCGTGAGCGCGAACGGCTGGCGGCGCTTGGCCTGGTCGAGCAGCTCGGCGGCGTCCTTGTAGAGCCGGGCGCACACCGTCTCCTCCTCGTCCTTGCCGCCGCCCGAGTTGGCGAGGTATTTGCGCATGCCCGGCATGTAGCGCTCGTCGCGCAGGATCGGCGGCAGCCACTGCCTGACCGTGCTCATCGGTATCGAGTCCGGGTCCTCGTAGAAGCCGGACTGGCCGACGATCGTCGTCCACTGGTCGAACGTGTCGCGGAACGGCTCGAAGGCCTTCATGAACGCGATGAAGGGGTTGTCCGAGACCTGCGCGCTCCAGTAGCCCTCGTCCCGCAGGACCGTCGTGAAGGTCCGCTGCGGGTCGTCGATCGGAAGCCAGCCCGGACTCGTGCCGATCTCGGGGTTCGGCTTCCAGTTGCGGTACGGGAAGATCCGCTTCGAGGAGAAGATCGAGCGTCGCGCCGGCACGGTGACCATCGCCTCGGGGAAGGCGCGCGTGAGGCGCAGGCCGCGCGCCGCGAGGGCGTCGATCGTGGGCGTCTGGACCTGGGGCGAGCCGTAGGCGCCCACGTGGTCGGGCCGCAGGCTGTCCACGATCAGCACGAGGACGTTCAGGCGTCCGTCCGAGCCGGCGCGCTCGTCCGTGCTGCAGGCGAGGTTCGGGAGCAGGGCGGCACCGGCCACGCTCGCAGCGCCGGCCCCCAGAAAGCGCCGGCGGTTGAGGCGCAGGTCCACGGCGCAACACGGTAGCTAAGGGATTGCTTCGCCCCGGTCCGGGCCACGCCCGGCCCCTCGCGCAAGGCGTGGAGCGTGGCCGGGCGCGGACTTTAGCCCCAGAGCCGATTTCTGGCCATCCATCGGACAAACGTCCAGTTTCCGGGTGGACGTCTTGGATCCGGGCGGGGAGCGGCCGAGCCCATCCGCGTGACCCGGACTCAGCTGCTGTCTGCTTGCCTGATCGCAGCGGCCGTCCTGCCCGCGACCGCCTCCGCGCAGACGCCGGCCCCGGGCCGCCTGCTGCCGGCCGAGTTCGCCCAGGAGCCGAGCCACGTGCCGGCCCCGCCGGTCGGCAAGTACCCCGAGCACTGGGCCGAGTGCGTGCAGGAGCGCAAGCCGGCCCCGCCGGTGCTGCCGGTGGGCATCGACCCGCGCGCGGTCGACCCGGCGGCCACCAACCCGCTGCTCGGGCTCACCTACTTCGTGGACCGCATGGAGCCGGCCTACATGTCGTGGTCGCGCTGGAAGCGCTCGGGCCAGGGCGCCGAGGCGAGCACGATCTGGAAGCTCGCGCGCGAGCCGCGCTTCCGCTGGTTCGGCAAGTTCACGCGCCCGCACATGCAGAAGAAGGTGCGCGGCTTCCTCGACCGCGTGCAGTGCGACCAGCCCGGCACCGTCCCGCTGATGGCCGTGATGCGCCACCAGGGCAAGGACTGCGGCGGCCACTACCGGGCCGGCGGCGAGGCCGAGGACCGCGCCACGATGCGCTGGTACGACGACTTCGCCCAGGCGATCGGCAACACGCGCGTGGTGATCGGGTTCGAGCCGGACTCGCTCGGCACGATCGACTGCCTCGCACCCGATCGCCGCACGGACCGCCTCGACGTGCTGCGCTACGGCGTCGAGCGGCTCTCGCAGCTCCCGAACGCCACGATCTACCTCGAGGCCGGCGCGGCCGACTGGGAGCCCGCCCAGCGCACCGCCAAGCAGCTGCGCTACATCGGCATCCACAAGGTGCGCGGCTTCATGCTGAACGTGACCCACCACGACTGGACGCGCGAGAACGTGCGCCACGGGCTCGACATCTCGCGCCGGGTGGGCGGCAAGCCGTTCATCGTCAACACCTCCTACAACGGCCGCGGCCCGCTCCACTACCGCCGCTGGATCAACAGGGCACAGCACAAGTGGCGCCGCATCAACGTGTGGTGCAACCCCGGCCTGCGCGGGCTCGGCCCGGCGCCGACCACCCTCACCTCGCACCCGAAGGTGGACGCCTACATGTACGTCAACCGGCCGGGCTACTCCGCCGGCTCGTGCAACGGCGGCCCGCTGCCGGTGGGCACCTGGTGGCCGAACCGCGGCCTGATGTACGCGCGCTTCGCCACCGACTGGGAGGCGGCCCCGCAGGGCACGGTGCACGGGCACTTCAAGCGCTACTCGCTGCGCGCCCTGGGCGCCTTCGGGTAGCGGACCTAGATCTCGTCCGCCGGTCCCTGCTCGGGCTCGGCCCCGAACGGCACCGGCTCGCGCGCTCGCGGCACGCGCAGGATCGGCGGCCCGAAGGCCTGCTCGCAGTCGCGCAGGCGCTGGATCGTGACCGTCGGGCCCGGCCGCTCGTACTCGGGCGGGTAGTAGTTGTAGGAGAGGTCGAAGCTGAACGGCACCGGTGCCGCGCCGTCGTCGTAGGGGCTGAACCTGCGCACAACGTCCGACTCGCGGTCGAGGCGCTCGTAGTAGGCGCGCGCCCCCCGGTCGCCGGTCTCGAGGGCGCGCTCGCGCACCACGCCGGTGGTCATGACGAGGCAGTAGCCGTAGAGGCGGTAGTCGTCGATCACCTCGGGTGAGAGCACGAGGTGGTAGGCCGACGCCCTCACGCCGCCGTCCGGACGCGCCACGAGGCCCGGCTTGTACTGCACGCACACCTCGCTCCCGCCCTCGCCCTCGTACGCCCAGCCCGCCTCCGACCAGTCGGCGCGGCGCGGGCAGCGCGACAGCCACGACGGCGTCGCGCCCTCGGGGTTCGAGCGGAACCAGCGTCCCGGTACGGCCGGCTCGACCGAGGCCCGCAGCTCGGGCGGATAGGTCCGCTCGATCCAGTCGCGTGCCTGCTGGCGCGTGTCGTCGCGGCCGAGCACCTGTGCGCTGCGGATATCCGCGGCCAGCGGCTGCACCAGCACGAGCGCGGTGGCTCCGGCCAGCGCCGCCGTCCGCCAGCGCGGGCTCCGGACGAGCGAGGCGGCCTGCGCGAGCCCGACCGCGGCCAGCATCGCGAGCGCGGGGTAGGCGGGCAGCAGCCAGCGGCCGAAGTAGCGCGACTGCGTGCTCAGGTAGACGAACAGCGCGACGGGGACCGCCAGCAGCATCAGCGCCGCGTACCCAGTCGCGACGCAGCTCCACGAGCGCGCCGGCGAGGGCGGCCAGCGCGGCGGCCCAACCGAGGCCCCACGTGAGGCTGTCGAGGTAGTACGACATCCCGCCCGACTCCTGGCCGGGCTTCGGCTGATCGGCCGCCACCTCGGCCTGATCGCGCAGGTCGGCCCACCACGCGTCGAAGGACGAGAGCAGGTACGGGTTGAGCGCCACGAACACGAGCGCCGCCAGCGCGCCGCCGAGCGCCAAGCCGCCCAGCGCGCGCCGCGGGTCGCGTCTCAGGCGGGCGAGCGCCGCGATTCCGAGCGGCAGGAGCGCGAGCCCGGCCGTGTACTTGAACCCAACGGCCAGACCGGCGGCGCCACCGGCGAGCGCGAAGTCGACGAGCCGGCCCTCGTCGCGGGCGCGGACGGCGAACAAGAGCGCGAGCGCCACCCCGGTCAGGGCGCCGACGTCCGTGACCGCCACGCGCGAGTAGGCGACCGGCAGGAAGGCAAAGCACAGGATCGCCGCGGCGACCAGGCCCTCGCGAACCCCCCAGATCCGGCGCGCGGCCCAGTAGGTGGCCGCCACGCCCACGATGCAGAGCACGGCGGCGAGCGAGCGAGCGGCGACCCAGATCTCGCTCGGGTCCTTGTCGAACTGCTCGGTCACGTTCCCGAACGGCAGGTCGAACAGGAACCCGAGCGGCCCGTACATCACACGCAGCAGCGCGTACACGGCGTAGGTGAAGGCCGTCGGGTTCTGGTAGTAGCCCGGGTCGAGGTCCTGCCAGAACATCTCCACCGCCCGGCTCGCGAAATGCGATCCCTCGTCGATCGAGTAGACGAACGGCAGGCCGTAGTCGATGTTCCAGAGGCGCAGCGCGAGCCCCGCCACCAGGATCCCTGCGAGCACGATCCGGTGCATCCGCGCGCACCCTAGTAACACCCCGGCAGACCCCGGCCGGCCGGAGGGCCGCTGGTATCGTTGACTCGCGAGTCAATCCAGCGACGAAGAGCCCTCCGAATGTCAGAGACCACGGCCACCGAGCGCGACGCCCGACATCTGGAGAGGGCGATCGAGCTGGCCGGTCGCGCCCGCGGCCAGACCAGTCCGAACCCGATTGTCGGCGCGGTGATCGTCAAGCACGGGCGCGTGATCGGCGAAGGCATCACCCAGCCTCCCGGGGAGGCGCACGCCGAGCGCATGGCGCTGTCCGCGTGCGAGGAGGACCCCTCCGGCGCCACGATGTACGTCTCGCTCGAGCCCTGCTGCCACGAGGGCCGCACGCCGGCCTGCACGGACGCGATCCTCGGCGCCGGCATCGCGCGCGTGGTGATCGCCTCTGACGACCCCACCCCGAAGGCGGCGGGCAGGGGGCCGGGCATCCTCCGCGACGAGGGCCTCGAGGTCACGATCGTGGACGGCGAGCTCGCCGCGAGCGCCCGCCTCTTGAACCAGCCCTTCCGCAAGCACGCCCGCACCGGCCGGCCGCTCGTGATCTTCAAGTCCGCGATGACGCTCGACGGCAAGGTCGCCACGCGCACCGGGGATTCGCAGTGGATCTCCGGCGAGGCGAGCCGCGCCCGCTCGCACCGCTGGCGCGCCGAGGCGGACGCCGTGGCGGTGGGCATCGGCACGGCGCTCACGGACGACCCGCTGCTCACCGCCCGGATCGAGGGGGTCGGGCGCCAGCCCACGCGCGTGGTGTTCGACTCCGAGGGCCGGCTCCCGCTCGACTCGAGGCTCGTGCGGGGCGGGTCCGAGGTCCCTGTGATCGTGATCTGCTCGCGCGCCGCCAGCCGCACGGCTGTGCAGGCACTCGAGTCGGCGGGGGTGGACGTGATCGTGGCCACCGGGGCCAACGAGGCGGCCCGCGCGAAGCACGCGCTCGCGGAGCTCGGCGCGCGCGACATCCAGTCGCTGCTGCTCGAAGGCGGGCCCCATCTGGCGGGCTCGTTCCTCGAGGCCGACGAGGTCGACGAGGCGCGCATCTTCATCGCGCCGATCCTGCTCGGCGGGGCCAAGGCCAAGACCGCCGTCGAGGGGATCGGCGTAGAGCAGATCGCGGGCGGCCGGCGCGCGATCTCCGTCGAGGCCGAGCGGATCGAGGACGACGTGCTCGTGACCGCCCGGCTGAAGGAGTGGTGAGGTGTTCACCGGGCTCGTGGCCGGCACTGGGACGGTCGAGTCGCTCGAGCGCGACGGCGACGGGATGCGCCTGCGGGTGCGCAGCGAGCTCGCGCGCGAGCTGTCCGCCGGGGATTCGATAGCGGTCAACGGCGTCTGCCTGACCGCGGTCGAGCCCGACGCCGCCGGCTTCTCGGCCGACGTGATGTCGGAGACGCTCCGGCGCAGCTCCCTCGGGCCACTCACCTCCGGCGACGCCGTCAACCTCGAGCTGCCCCTGCGCGCCGGCGACCGGCTGGGCGGGCACGTGGTCCAGGGTCACGTGGACGGCGTCGGCACCGTCGACTCGGTGCGCGACGAGGGCTTCTCGCGCGTGGTGCGCGTGTCGGCGCCCGCCGAGACCCTGCGCTACGTCGTGGAGAAGGGCTCGATCGCCGTGGACGGCGTGTCGCTGACGGTGTCCGCCGTCGACGGCGAGGCGTTCGAGGTGTCGCTTATCCCCGAGACGCTCGAGCGCACCACGCTCGGCGAGGCGGCGCCCGGCCGGATGCTCAACCTGGAGGTGGACGTGTTCGCCAAGTACGTCGAGAAGCTCGCGGTGAGGGCATGACGAACCCGCCCTTCAGCAGCATCAAGGAGGCCATCGAGGACATCCGCGCCGGGCGGATGGTCGTGGTCTGCGACGCCGAGGACCGCGAGAACGAGGGCGACCTGACGCTCGCGGCGCAGTTCGCCACGCCCGAGGCGATCAACTTCATGGCCACCCACGGGCGCGGCCTGGTCTGCCTGGCGCTCACGCCGGAGCGCTGCGACGAGCTCGGGCTCGACCTGATGGCGGCCAAGAACGAGTCGGCCTTCCAGACCGCGTTCACGGTGGCGGTCGAGGCGCGCGACGGCGTGACCACGGGGATCTCCGCGCACGACCGCGCCCACACGATCCAGGTGGCGATCGACCCCTCCTCGCGCCCCCAGGATCTCGTCCAGCCCGGCCACGTCTTCCCGCTCAAGGCCAAGCCCGGCGGCGTGCTCGAGCGCACAGGACAGACGGAGGCGGCAGTGGACCTCGCCCGGCTCGCCGGCCTCAACCCGTCGGGCGTGATCTGCGAGGTGATGAACGACGACGGCACCATGGCCCGCGTGCCCGACCTCGCCCGCTACTGCGAGAAGCACGACCTGAAGATGATCACCGTGGGCGACCTGATCGCCTACCGCAGCCGGCACGACAAGCTCGTGGAGCGCGTGGTGGAGGTCGGCCTGCCCACGATGTTCGGCGACTTCCGCGTCGTCGGCTTCCGCTCGCTCGTCGACGACAAGCACCACGTGGCGATGGTCAAGGGCGAGGTGGAAGGCGAGGACGACGTGCTCGTGCGCGTGCACTCCGAGTGCCTCACGGGCGACGTGTTCCACTCGCTGCGCTGCGACTGCGGGCAGCAGCTCGAGGACGCGCTCGCCCGGATCGAGCGCGAGGGCCGCGGCGTCCTGCTCTACCTGGCTCAGGAGGGGAGGGGGATCGGGCTGCTCAACAAGCTGCGCGCCTACAAGCTCCAGGAGGAGGGACGCGACACCGTCGACGCCAACCTCGAGCTCGGGCTGCCCGCCGACCTGCGCGACTACGGCATCGGCGCCCAGATTCTCGTCGACCTCGGCCTGACGTCGATCCGGCTGCTCACGAACAACCCGAAGAAGATCGTCGGGCTCGAGGGGTACGGGCTGACCGTCACGGACCAGGTGCCGATCGAGCACGCGCCTGGCGATCACAACCGGGACTACCTGCGCGCGAAGAAGTCGCGCCTCGGCCACCTGCTCCACCACCAGGGCCTGGCGCTCGACGAGGAGATGATCCACAAGGAGCGCATGCAGGACCGCGAGCGCGGGCGGGGCGTACCTCGGCATGGCTGACGCGCCGGCGGTCTACGCCGCCTGCGTGGGCCGCTTCTACGAGGACCTGGCGGAGCGCCTCGTGGAGGGCGCCCGGCGCGTGATAGAGGGCGCCGGCGCGGAGCTCGAGGTGCACGAGGTGCCGGGCGCCTTCGAGCTGCCGCTGGCCGCGCGCTACTGCGCCGAGTCGGGCCGCTACGACGGCGTGGCCTGCCTCGGGGCGGTGATCCGGGGCGAGACCGACCACTACTACTTCGTCTGCTCCGAGGCCGCCGGCGGCATCGCGCGCGTGGCGCTCGACACCGGAGTCCCGTGCGCGTTCGGCGTGCTCACGGTCGACACCATGGAGCAGGCGCTCGCGCGGGCCGGCGGCGGCAAGCGCCACCAGGGCGAGGACGCCGCGCACGCGGTGCTGCGGATGGCCGAGCTGCGGCGCGAGCTCGGCGCCTAGCGGGCCGGGCGACTTGCGCGCCGCCGGGAGGACGCTTACCGTCGTGAGGTGCGACCCTGGCCCGTCGTCGCGGCGATCGCGTGCGCCCTTATATCGGGAGCGCTGCCTTCCACGGCCGCTGCGGGATGGCTGCCGGCGTTGCCGCTCGACGTGAGCGGCTCCCCGAGCGGCCAGCCGGCGATCGGGCTGGCCGGCGACGGGCGCCTGGGCGCGGCTTGGCAGGGGGCGGGGCAGATCAGGGCGGCCACGCGCCCGCCGGGCGGCTCGCTCGAGCCGGGGCAGATCGTGTCCGAGGCCGGCGCGTTCGCCTTCTCACCGGCCCTGCGCTTCGACGCCGCGGGCAATGCGCTGCTCGTGTGGCTGCGGGACGGAGAGCTGCAGTACATGACCCGAGCCGCCGGGACGCAGGCATTCGGGGATCTGCACCGGATCGTTCCGGTAGGTGAGAGCATCATCGGATTCGAGCTCGCCATGGCGCCGAGTGGCGAGGCCGTGCTGCTGTGGGCCACGATCGACACCGACAGCGTCATGAGAACGGACTATGCCGTGAGGGCGTCGCTGCGGCCCCGGGCGGCTCCTTCGGGCCGGCGCAAACGCTCGACACCGGCTCCCAAGGCCAGATGGACTCCTTCGGCTTCGATTCGCTCGACGTTGCGATCGATGCTCAGGGAGGCGCCTACGCGACGTGGGCGAGCTTGAGATCCTCGGGGTCCCAAACCCGCACGAAGGTCCAGGCCGCGGTCAGAGCGCCCAGGGGGAGCCTTCGTCACCCAGACGCTCGACGACCGGGTCGAGGATCCCAACTCAATCCCCTACCTCTAACGAGTCCGTCTCCTCACCGGCGCTGGCCAGCGACGCCTCCGGCAACGCCCGCGTCGTCTGGCAGTTCCGGGGCGGCCCAAAGAACGACTTCCGGCTCCAGAGGAGCGAGCGCTCCCCAGGCGGCGGGTTTGGCCCGTTCGCGAACTTCGGGCCGCCCCCGAGCGATGCGCCGATGGAGCCCGACGTGGCGATGAGCCCGGATGGCCGGACGCTGGTCGCCTGGCGCAGCGGCCCAGCCGGAGCCCAGACGCCCCAGGCGTGCCTGCCGCCGCCCGGCGGCCCCTGCGACGCGCCGCAGGCGCTCAGCTCGGTGCCGGGGAGCGTCTCGAGGCTGGTGGCTGCCGTCGGGGCGTCAGGGCACGCCCTCGTCGCGTGGCAGAGCCCGACCTCGGTGCTCGCCTCGGCGGGGCCGCCGGACGGGGCGCTCCCTCTTGGGGAGCTCATGGCGTCGAACGCCCTTCTCGGGAAGGGCGACGCGGCGGTCGATCCCGCCGGCCACGCCGTCGTCGCCTACGAGCGGCAGCCCGGCACCGTGGCCGAGGTGCGCGTGCACGATCCGGTGCCTCCGCTGATCACGTCGTTCGCCCCGGCGCCCGGTGGGGCGGCGCTCGCGCCGCTCACCTTCGCGGGGGCTCGGCGAGCGACACGTGGGGGCGGCGCTGCGGCGCGAGCTGGCCTGAAGGTCGCCCGGCTCCCGCGTCCGGGCTCCAGGATTCTTCCCGCCGGGCTGGGGAAGTAATCCTCGCGCGCCCCGCTAGCCTGCGGGCGCCCATGGTCAACCTCTACTCGGACACGCAGACCCGCCCGACCGACGCGATGCGGCAGGCGATCGCGTCGGCCGACGTCGCCGACGAGCAGCGGCTCGCGGACCCGACCACGAACCGGCTCCAGGAGCGCGTGGCCGAGCTGCTCGGTCAGGAGGCCGCCCTGTTCCTGCCGAGCGGCACGATGTGCAACCAGATCTCCTTCCGGCTGCACGCCCGCGGCGGCGGCGACGAGATGATCCTCGACCGCAGCGCGCACCCGATCATCGCCGAGGCGGGCGGGCCCGCCCACAACGCGCAGCTGATGATCAACCCGCTCGACGGCGAGGGCGGGATCTTCAGCCCGGAGCAGCTGGCCGCCGCGATTCGCCCGCCCAGCCGCTACCTGCCCCGCTCGCGGCTCGTGTCCGTCGAGCAGACGACCAACATGGGCGGCGGTCGTGTCTGGCCGCTCGAGCGTCTGCGCGCCGTGCTCGGGCTGGCGCGCGAGCACGGCCTGGGCGCGCACATGGACGGCGCGCGCCTGATGAACGCCGTCGTGGCCTCGGGCGTCCCGGCCGCCGAGTACGCCGGTGGCTTCGACACCGCCTGGATCGACTTCACGAAGGGCCTCGGGGCGCCCGTCGGCGCGGTGCTCGCGAGCTCGCGAGAGCTGATCGACGAGGCCTGGCGCTGGAAGCAGATGATGGGCGGCTCCTTTCGCCAGTCGGGCATCGTCGCCGCCGGCTGCCTGCACGCGCTCGACCACCACGTCGAGCGGCTGGCCGACGACCACGAGAACGCGCGCGTGCTGGCGGACGGTCTCGCCGAGCTGGGCTGCGAGGTCGTGACGCCCGAGACGAACATCGTGATCTTCGCGGCCCCGGACGGCTTCGCCGAGCGAATGGCCGAGCGTGGGATCGAGCTGAGCGGCACCTTCGACGGCCGCCTGCGCGCGGTCACGCACCTCGACGTCGACCGTGCCGGCATCGACGAGGCCCTCGCGGCGGCGAAGACCGCGTTGCCGGCGGGAAGCAGCCGGCTCGGCCCGCTGCGCTCCGATTGCTAACGTGATCCGCCGTGCCGAAGGTCTGTTACGTGTGTGGAAAGGGTCCCTCGTTCGGGAACAGCCGCAGCCACTCGATGGTGGCCACCAGGCGGCGCTTCAACCCGAACCTCCAGAAGGTCCGCATCTCCGTCGGCGGAGCGCCCTCCCGCGAGTACGTCTGCACGCGCTGCCTGAAGGCCGGCAAGGTCCTCAAGCACGTCTGAGAACCGGGGCGCGCCGGGCGAAGGTGTAAAACCTGCCCGTGCCCGACGAGAGCCTCATCCGCTTCAGGCGCGTCGTCGCCGCGGCGCTCGGCGAGCTGGAGAGCCGCCGCCAGGAGGTGAACGACCTGAACGTGTTCCCGGTCGCCGACGGCGACACGGGGGACAACATGGCGCTCACCATGAAGGCCGTCCTGGACGAGCTCGACACCATGGGCGGGGACCCGATCGACGTGATCGGACGCGACGCGATCGTGAGCGCCGTCGCCCGGGCGGCGCTGCTCGGCGCGCGCGGCAACAGCGGCGTGATCCTGTCCCAGATCGTGCGCGGAGCGGCGGAGGAGCTCGCCTCACGGCCGGGCGAGCTGGTGGATCCGATCCTGGTCTCGGCCGCGCTCGCGCGGGCCGCGGACGCCGCCTACGCGTCGGTGCGCGACCCCGCCGAGGGCACGATGCTCTCGGCCGTGCGCGCGATGGCGCATCGGGTGGCCCACGAGCTCGCGCACATGGACACCCAGCGGCTCCGCCAGGGCGCCAGCGCCGAGGAGCAGGACGCCCTGCTCGCCGAGGTGCTCGAGAATGCGCTCGAGGCGGCGAAGGAGGCGGTCGAGCGCGGGCCGGAGCAGCTCGCGATCCTGCGCGAGTCCGGCGTTGTCGACGCCGGCGCCTACGGCCTCACGGTGATCATCGCCGGTTGCCTGGCCGCCCTGCGCGACGAGGCCGCCCCGGAGCTCGAGCACCAGTACGCGCCGGCGGCGCTCCACCTCCCCGAGCACGAGTCCTCGAGCTTCCGCTTCTGTACGAACTTCGCCGTCACCGGCGAGTCGCTCGACGCCGGGCACTACACCCCGCTGCTCGAGGGCATGGGGGACTCCGTTCTCGTGGTCGGGGACGACCGCACCCTGCGGGTCCACGTGCACACCGACGACCCCGAGCGGGCCGTTGCACTGTTCGACTCGGCGGGCGAGGTGTCCCGCTTCGACGTGGCCGACATGCACGAGCAGGTGGCCGACCGCTCGGCACGGCTCGCAGGCGTCGGCGCGGGCGCGATCCAGAGCGCCTGCTCCGTGGTGGCGGTCGCGAGCGGCGAGGGCGTCAAGCGGCTCTACGAGGGGCTAGGCGTGCTGGTGGTGGACGGCGGCGCGACGATGAACCCCTCCACCTACGAGCTGCTGGCCGGCATCCACGCGGCGCCCGGTGCGGAGGTGGTCGTGCTCCCGAACAGCCCGAACGTGATCCTTGCCGCGGAGCGGGCGTCGGAGCTCTCGGACAAGCCGGCGCGTGTGGTGCCCACCACCGCGCAGCAGGAGGGTCTGGCGGCCCTGCTCGCGTTCGACCCCGGGGTTGGGTGCGAGGCCAACGCGGCAGCCGTCGGCGAGGCGGCCGACGCTCTGCGGGTGGGCGGTGTCGCGCCGGCCGCGCGCGACGATGCCCAGGGACGCTTCATCGCCGGCGAGGCAGTCGGCTACGCGGGCGGTGAGCTCGTGGCCTGGGGCGACCCCGGAGCCACGCTCGCGGCCACGCTCGGACGGATCGCCGACGGCGCCGAGCTGCTCACCTGCATCGCGGGCGACGGCCCGCCGCTCGGCCGCGATGCCGTCGAGGCGCATGTGCCCGACGGGGTCGAGGTGGAGTACCACGAGGGCGGCCAGCCCGCCTGGTGGTGGCTCCTGTGCGCCGAGTGAGCCGGGCACCCACTCGCTTCGCCTCCACAGACGAGCTGAGCGCCGACGAGCTGGCTGCGGCCGAGCTGCGCTCGATCCCGCGCCCGAGCCGGCTCGCCGAGCCCGTGCGCCTGAAGGGCGCGCCCGGGAAGGCCCTCGAGGCGCTCGGGATCGACACGAGCGCGGACCTGATCGAGCACCTGCCGCACTCGCACCGCGACCGCCGCGACGTGCGCCTCGTGGCCGACCTGATGGTGGGGGAGGAGGCCACCGTCGCCGTCGCGGTGCGCGGGGTGCGGGTCAAGCCGATGCGCGACCGGCGCCGCAAGCGGGTCGAGGCGCGCGTGTTCGACGAGAGCGGGCCGCTCGTGGCCGTCTGGTTCAACCAGCCCTGGCTCGCCCGGCAGCTCGGCGAGGGGGCCACGGTGCTGCTCCACGGCAAGCTGCGCCGGGCCGGCGAGTTCTGGGTGGCAGAGCACGAGCTCTTCGGCGGGGCGAACGGCGGCGGCAGCGCACCCGTGCACACCGTGGGCCTCGTGCCGGTCCACCCGGCCAGCGAGGGCATCAGCGCGGCCCGGGTGCGCCAGCTCGTGTGGGACGCCTACCCGCTCATCTTCGAGGTGGTGGAGCCGCTGCCGGGGCGGCTGCGCGCCGGCGAGGGGCTCACCGACCGCCCGGCCGCGCTCTGCGCCGCCCACTTCCCCGACCGCGAGGAGGACGAGCGCGACGCGCGGCACCGGCTCGCCTTCGAGGAGCTGTTCCTGCTCCAGCTCGCCGTCGCGGGGCGGCGCCGGGCGCGACGCGAGGGGCGCCGGGCCAAGCCGCTTGCGGCGCGCGGCACGCTGGTCGAGCGCTGGCGCGAGTCGCTCCCGTTCGAGCTCACGGCCGACCAGCGCGCCGCAATGGCCGCGGTCGACGCGGACCTCGCGGGCGAGCGGCCGATGCAGCGGCTGCTGATGGGGGAGGTGGGCGCCGGCAAGACGGTGGTGGCGCTCGGCGCGATGCTGCGAGCGCTCGAGAACGGCGCCCAGGCCGCACTGATGGCGCCCACCGAGACGCTCGCCGAGCAGCACCACCGGACGCTCGACACCCTGCTCGGCGGCGCCCAGCCGGTCGAGCTGCTCACCGGCTCGACGCCGGCAGCGCGCCGGCGCGACCTGCTCGGCAGGCTCGCCGACGGGCAGCTCGGCCTCGTGGTCGGCACGCACGCCCTGATCGAGCCGGGGGTGGAGTTCCAGTCGCTCGCCGTCGTGGTGGTCGACGAGCAGCACCGCTTCGGCGTGCGCCAGCGTGCTGCGCTGGACGCAAAGGCCCGGGAGATCGTCGGTTCGCACCCGGCCGAGCCGGGTGCTCCCGCCCGACATCTTGCCCCGCACACGCTCCACATGACGGCCACGCCGATCCCGCGCACGCTCTCGCTCACCGCCTACGGCGACCTCGACGCCACCGTCCTGCGCGAGCTGCCCAAGGGGCGGCAGCCGGTCGAGACGCACGTGGTCGACGGCGCGCGCGCTCGTGCCCGGGCCTACGCACGCATACGCGAGGAGATCGCGGCCGGCAGGCAGTGCTTCGTCGTCTGCCCGCTCGTCGAGGAGTCCGAGGCGCTCCAGGCCACCGCCGCGACCGCCGAGTACGAGCGGCTGCGCACGACCGAGTTCCGCGACCAGCGCGTCGAGCTCATCCACGGCCAGATGGCCTCCAAGCGCAAGACGGCCGCCATGGAGGCGTTCGCCGCCGGCGAGGCCGACGTGCTCGTGGCCACCAGCGTGATCGAGGTCGGCATCGACGTGCCGAACGCCACGGTGATGCTGATCGAGGCCGCGGAGCGCTACGGCCTCTCGCAGCTGCACCAGCTGCGGGGGCGCGTGGGGCGGGGAGAGCACCGCTCGCTCTGCGTCCTGTTCGGCGACCCGCGGCTGCCGCGACTCGAGGCGATCGCCCGCGAGCGCGACGGCTTCCGGCTGGCAGAGATCGACCTCGAGCTGCGCGGCGCGGGCGACGTGCTCGGCACACGCCAGCACGGGCTCCCCGAGTTCCGCGTCGCCCGCCTTCCCGAGGACACCGAGCTGCTCGTCCGCGCCCGCGACCGCGCCGACGCACTCCTGCTCGACGACCCTGCCCTCGAGCAGCCCGAGCACGGGCTCCTGCGCGCGGCGGTGGTCGCCCGCTTCGGCCCCGAGCTCGACCCGATTCCCGCGTGAGGGTCGTCGCCGGGGAGTTCAAGGGCCGGCGCCTGCATGCCCCGGCGGGCTCGCGCACCCGCCCCACCGCCGACCGCGTGCGCGAGGCGGTCTTCTCCATGCTCGGGGACCTGCGTGGCGCGAGCGTGCTCGACCTCTATGCCGGTTCGGGCGCGCTCGGCATCGAGGCGCTCTCGCGCGGCGCCCGCCTCGCGGTGTTCGTGGAGCGCGACCGGCGCGCGCTCGCGGCGATCCGGCGCAACCTCGACGCGGTGGGCGCGGAGGCGACGGTGCTCGCCCGCGACGCGCTGTCGGTGCTCGGCGAGGAGCGTGGTCCGTACGACCTCGTTTTCTGCGACCCGCCGTATGATTCTGCGGCCCGCCTGGCCGCCCCGCTCTCCGAGGCGCTGCCGGCGGTCCTCTCCGACGACGCCCGCATCGTGACCGAATCCGACAAGCGCACCCCGCTCGAGCTGTCGCTGCCGCTGCTCACCGAGCGGACCTACGGCGACACCCGAATCGCGATCCATGGCAGCTGAGCGGAGATCGAAGGCTCGCGCGGACCGCCCGCTCGCGGAACGCGGCGGAACGGCCGTCTGCCCCGGGTCCTACGACCCGATCACCTACGGCCACCTCGACATCATCGGCCGCGCGGCGCACGTGTTCGATCGCGTGGTCGTCGGCGTGGTCGACCAGCCCGTGCGCAAGAAGAAGACGCTGTTCGAGGCCGACGAGCGGGTCAGCTTCATCGAGGGCGAGGTCGCGGAATACGGCAATGTGCAGGTAAAACCCTTTGATACCCTGCTCGTCGACTTCGCCCGTGAGCACGGGGCAAAGGCGATCGTCAAGGGTCTTCGCGCGATCTCGGACTTCGAGTACGAGTTCGAGATGAACCAGCTGAACCGCAAGCTCGCCCCGGACATTGAGAGCATCTACCTGATGAGCGCGCCCCAGTACAGCTTCCTGAGCTCCAGCGGAGTGAAGGAGCTGGCGATGTTCGGCGGCGACGTGGGGGGACTCGTGCCCGATCAGGTGGCATCCCGTTTGCAGGAAGAACTGAAGCGGTAGAGAACTGAGGAACCGCGCATGGACGTCCTAGTCCTGATTGACAAGCTCGACGACACGATCCACAACGCCAAGCCCGTTCCGCTGACGGATCAGGTGCGCGTCGACAAGGAGGAGGTCTACGACATCCTCGACCAGATGCGCGCCACGATCCCCGAGGAGATCAAGCAGGCGCGCTGGATCGTCAAGGAGCGCCAGGAGATGCTCGCCGAGGCCAAGCGCGAGGCGGAGCGGATCATCAAGGAGGCGCGCGAGGAGCAGATCCGCCTGATCTCCGAGGAGGAGGTCGTGAAGCAGGCCGAGCGCCAGGCGGACGAGATCGTCGAGGACGCCCGTGCCCGCGAGCGCGAGATTCGCCTCGGCGCCGAGGACTACGCCGACGACATCCTCAACACCCTCGAGGTCAACCTCACGAAGTTCATCGCGGCCGTGCAGCGCGGCAGGGACCGCCTCCAGGGCCGCGAGCACGAAGAGGCCGAGGTCGGCTGACGCGCCGGGACGCGGCGCGATGGGCTTCACCGGCCGCTGCCTCTGCGGAGCCGTCCGCTACGAGGTCGACGGGCCGCTGCGCGACGTGATCGTCTGCCACTGCGTCGAGTGCCTGCGCTGGCACGGCGCGCCCTGCCCGGCGACGGCAGCGGAGCGAGACGACTTCAGGCTCGTCGAGGAGCGCGGGCTGCGCTGGATCGACAGTCCCGAGAGCGACGCCCACGCGCGCCGCGGCTTCTGCTCGGAATGCGGTTCGAGCCTGTTCTGGGACGCCCCCGCCCGCACGACGGTCAGCATCGCCGCCGGCACGCTCGATCCGCCCACCGGCCTCCACACCGTGGGTCAGATCTACACCGCGCAGGCGCCGGACTGGTACGAGGTCGATCCCTCGCTGCCCTCTGGGTAGCGTTGGGTCATGCCCCGCTATCTCCACACCTGCTACCGCATCGGCGACATCGACCGCTCGGTCTCCTTCTACGAGAAGCTCGGCTTCGAGGAGCGTCGCCGCATGCCGATCGGCGACGAGGCGGTCAACGTCTTCATGGGCCTGCCCGACGAGGACCCGGTGCTCGAGCTGACCTTCAACCACGGCGTCGACTCGTACGACCTCGGCACGGGCTACAACCACATCGCCCTCGCCGTGGACGACCTCGACGGCACGCTCTCGGCGCTCGCCGGCGACGGGATCGAGCCGGAGAAGCCGCCCTACCGCCCGGGCGGACGCACCGAGGGACCGATGATCTGCTTCGTGCGCGATCCGGACGGCTACCGGGTCGAGCTGATCGGCCGGCCGTAGCCCTGGACGCCCGCGGCCTCGCGGGCATGCTCCTCGGTCCGGAAGAAGCCCCAGAAGCGCAGCCGCCCCGCCTCGGAGAGCCGCGCCGCGAGCCAGTAGTCCTGATCGATCGGGATGCCGCTCTCCCTGGCGGTGGCGTTCACGTGGAAGGACACCACGAGGGCGTCGCCGTAGTCGTCGACCCTCCCCGCGACCGGCTGCCAGTCGGGGAACACGTCGATCACGGCCGCGAGCCAGTCGCTCACCCCGCGGGCGCCGCCGTAGGTCGCGCGCTCCGCCTCGGTCATGAGCGAGCGCACCTCCACGTCGGGCTCGCAGAGCGCGAGGAGCGCCTCGAGGTCGCGCCGGTTCCAGGCGTCGAACGCCGCGCTGACCAGGTCGGCGTTGCCGTCGCGCACCGCGCCCAGGCTACTCTCGGGCCATGGGACAGCGCACCGAGACATTCGACGTCGGCAGGCTCGGTCTCTCGTCGGGTGAGGGCAGGCGCATCGCGCTCACCGTGCCGGTCGAGCCGTTCTCGTTCGCGGGCCAGCGCTACGAGGTGCCCGGCGGCGCGGTCGAAGCCCAGCTCGACGTGTCTCACACCACCAACGGCTATTCGCTGCGGCTGCGCTTCGAGACCGGCCTCGACGGACCCTGCATGCGCTGCCTCGAGCCGGCGGACCACGAGCTGAGCGTCGACGCGCGCGAGATCGACCAGCCCGACGGGGGCGAGGACCTCAGCTCGCCGTACCTCGAGCAGGACGAGCTCGACGTCCACGCCTGGGCGCGCGACGCGCTCGCGCTCGCCCTGCCGACCCAGATCGTCTGCCGCGAGGACTGTCTCGGGCTCTGCGCCGTCTGCGGCGAGAACCTGAACGACGCGGAGCCGGGCCACGCGCACGAGTCCGCACCGGACCCGCGCTGGGCGGCGCTGCGGGAGCTGAAGCTCGACTAGACGCCGGGCGGAGGGCCACCGGCTATCCTTCCCGGCCGCTATGGCGGTCCCCAAGCAGAGACAGTCGCACTCGCGGACGAGCAAGCGCCGCGCGCAGCACAAGATCAGCACGCCCGGACTGCGGTATTGCCCGCGCTGCCACGCGCCGCGGCTGCCGCACCGCGTGTGCCCGAGCTGCGGCACCTACGCCGGCCGTGAGGTCGTCGTCCAGCAGCAGGGCGTCGCCGACGACGACGAGTAGCGCCGCGTGATCGCCGTCGATGCGAACGGCGCCGATCAGGGGCCGGCCGCCGTCGCCGAGGGCGCTGCCCGCTCGGGCGTGCCCGTGCTGCTCTTCGGCCCGGCTGCCGAGCTCCGCGACGTCGCGGGGCCCAACACCGAGATCGTCGACGCCCCGGTGTCGATCAAGGCGGGCGAGGAGGCGGTGGCCGCGGTGCGCACGCGGCGCGACGCCTCGATCGTCCAGGCCGCCCAGGCCGTGGCCGCGGGGCGCGCGGAGGCGCTCGTATCGGCCGGCTCCACGGGCCCGACGCTCGCCGCCGCCACGATCTCGATCAAGCGCCTGCGCGGCGTCTTCCGGCCGGCGCTCGCGGTGCTGCTGCCCGTGCCCGGCGGGCCCGTGCTGCTGCTCGACGCGGGCGCCAGCGTCGAGGTGCGCCCGGAGCACCTCGTGCAGTTCGCCTACATGGGGGCGAGCTTCATGGAGGCGGTCGTGGGCGTGAAGCACCCCACCGTCGGGCTGCTCTCCGTGGGTGAGGAGGCCGGCAAGGGCACACCGGGCGTGCTCGCCGCGCACGAGCGGATCGCCGAGGGAAGCCTCAACTTCGTCGGCAACCTCGAGGGCTTCGACCTCGCCGCCGCCCGGGCCCACGTGATGGTGGCCGACGGCTTCACCGGCAACGTCGCGCTCAAGGTGCTCGAGGGGACGCTGAAGGCGGTCGGGATCCAGATCCGGGAGCGGGTGCGCTCCGGCCCGGTCTCGACGCTCGGTGGCCTGCTGGTGCGCGGGAAGCTCAGGGAGCTGCGCGACGACCTCGACCCGGAGCGGGTGGGCGGCGCGATCCTGCTCGGGTTGCGCAAGCCCGTGGTGGTCGGACACGGCAGCTTCGGGCCGCTCGGAATCGAGCACGCGGTCAGGCTGGCGCGGCGAGCGGTCGACGAGGACATGGTCGACCGGACCTCGGCGGCGCTCGAAGCGGCGGGGGCCTTGCGGTCCGCGCCCGCTGCTAGCGTCGCCGAGCGATGACCCGAGAGGAGGTCCTCGAGCGCATTCGGGAACACCTGGCCACCGAGTTGGAGGTCGAGCCCGGGCGCATTCACGACGACACCCGCTTCAGGGAGGACCTCGAGGCGGACTCGCTCGACCTGGTGGAGCTGGTGGTCGAGCTCGAGGACAGCTACGGCATTCGCATACCCGATGAGGAGGCAGCGAAGATCCTCACGGTGGGCCAAGCCGCCGACTTCGTCGCCGCCCATGCCGCGGAGATCGAGCACTGAGTCGCTACAGGAGCTGCTCGCCGAGCTGCCTGAGGACCTCCGGCGGCAGGCGTTCACGCACGCGTCGTGGGTCGAGCAGCGGCCCGAGTCCTACGAGCGGCTCGCCTTCCTCGGGGACGTGGTGCTGAGCCTCGCGGTCTCCACCCACCTGTACCCCCGCTTCGAGCGCCACGGCGCCGGCCGGCTCACCAAGGTGCGGGCGCAGGCCGTGAGCGGCGCCTCGTGCGCGCGCGTAGCGTCCGGTCTCGGCGTTCCGGAGGCGCTGCAAGCCGCGGCGCCGAGCGGCACCACGGGCCGCAGCGCCGCGATGCTCGTCGAGTCCGAGCGCGTGCTCGCGTCCGTGTGCGAGGCGGTGATCGGCGCCGCCTACCTCGCGTTCGGCTTCGAGCGCACGGCGGCCGCGGTCGTCGAGTCGTTCGCCCAGGAGATCGACGAGGCGCTCGAGCACCCCGTCGACTACAAGTCGCTGCTCCAGGAGCGGCTCGCGCGCCGAGCCGAGGTCGTGGCCTATCGCACCGTCTCCGAGGAGGGGCCCGCGCACGACCGGCGCTTCATCGCCGTCGCCGAGGTGGCGGGGCAGGAGCTCGGCCGCGGGGAGGGAAAGACCAAGAAGAGCGCGGAGCAGGAGGCCGCGTTGCAGGCGCTGGACTCACTCGAGGTGGAGGCCGCCGGCTAGATGCATCTCCGTTCGATCTCGATGAAGGGCTTCAAGTCCTTCCCCCATCGGACCAAGCTCGAGTTCGGCACGGGCGTGTCCGTGATCGTGGGACCGAACGGCTCCGGCAAGTCGAACATCACCGACGCGGTGCTCTGGGCGCTCGGCGAGCAGTCGCCGCTGGCCGTGCGCGGGCAGTCGATGAAGGACGTGATCTTCGCGGGCGCGCACGGCGTGCACGGCGCCGGTGCGGCCGAGGTCGAGGTCGTGATCGACAACTCGGACGGCGCGCTCCAGAGCGACTACTCCGAGCTGTCGATCCTCCGTCGCCTGGACCGCGACGGCGAGGGCGAGTACCGCCTGAACGGGGCGCGCTGCCGGCTGGTCGACGTGCTCGAGGTGCTGTCGGACTCGGGGCTCGGCAAGGAGATGCACTCGGTGGTCTCGCAGGGCAAGGTCGAGCAGATCGTGCTCTCGCGACCGCGCGACCGGCGCCTCCTGATCGAGGAGGCCGCCGGCCTCGGCAAGCACCGAAAGCGCCGCCGCCGCGCCCAGCTGAAGCTCGAACGGACCGAGGAGAACCTCTCGCGCGCTCTCGACGTGGAGCGCGAGGCGCGCTCGCGGCTGCGGCCGCTCAAGCGCCAGGCGGAGGCCGCGGAGCTCCACGCGCGGCTGGAGCGGCAGACGCTCGAGGCGCGCTTCGAGCTCTCGCGCGACGAGACGCGCGCGGCACGCGGGGCACTGGCGGACGCCGAGGAGCGCGCCCGCGCAGCGCGCGCCCAGCGCGACGAGGCCGAGCGCTTGCTGGCCGAGGTCGGCCGGCGCCGCGAGCGGGCCGAGCACGCCTTCGCCGAGCAGTCGCGCGAGCGCGAGCGCCTCCAGGGCCGGGTCTACGCCGCACGCGCGGCCCACGACCGGATCGCGATGCGCCTCGAGCGCGTGCGCGAGCAGGGCGTGGCGGCCGCCGAGCGGCGTGAGCGGCGCGAGCGCCAGATCGAGCTGCTCGAGCAGCAGGCCGCCGCCGACGCCTCGCTGTCGGCGGAGGCCGAGCGGCCCGCGCGGCGCATCGAGGCCATCGAGGCGGAGCTCGCCGAGCTCGACGCCGGGCGCGAGCGCCGGCTCGCCGGAGAGCTTTCCGAGCTCGAGCGCGAGCTCGCGCGGGCGCGCCTCGAGCTGGAGCGCTGCGAGCGGTCCGCCGGTGAGCTCCGCTCGTCGCTCGAAACGGCGGAGCGCAGCGCCGAGAGCGCACGCGACGAGCGCCGCGAGGCGGAGCGCGCGGCCGAAGCGGCTCGGGCGACGGCGGCTCGCGCGGGCGCCGAGCTCGCTGCGCTCAACCAGTTCGTGCGCGGCGCGAGCGCAGCGGCGGGGGACGCGCGCCCGCTGGCCGAGCGCCTGCAGGTGGAGGCGGGCTACGAGCTTGCGCTCGCGGCCGTCCTCGGGCCGCGGCTGACGGCCGGCGTGGTGGCCGACCTCGCCGCCGGCGAGCGGCTCCTCGCGGCGGCGGGACGGGACGGCGGCAGCGTGCTGGTCGAGCGGCCATCCGCGGACGAGGCCCTCGCACGCGCCGAACCCGCCCTTCTCGGGGGCCGAGCCGCTCCTCGCCCACGTGCGGCCCGAGCCCGCCGCGGCCGGCCTGGCGGCCCGCCTGCTCGAGGGCGTCTGGGTCGTCGCCTCGCTCGACACGCTCCCGGCCGGCTTCGCGGGCGTGGCGGTCACACGCTCCGGGCGGCTCTTCGACGGCGCCACGGGGGAGCTCTCGCAGGCCCCGGCGGGCGGCGCCGAGCGCCTGCTCGAGGAGCTCGGCCGCCGCGACGAGCTGATTGCCGCCTCCGAGCGCGCCGTGGCCGGCGAGGCGGAGGCGCGCGCCGCGCTGGAGCGCGCGATCGCGGCGGTGGGCGCCGCCGACGCCGCGCGCGAGCAGGCGGAGAGCGAGCTGCGCGGGGCGCTGCGCGAGGCCGCGGAAGCGAGCGAGCGGGTGAGCCGCTCCGAGTGGCTGATCGGCCGCCGTCGCGAGGCGCCCGAGGACGGCCCTGAGGCGGTCAGGCGGGCCGAGCTGCTCGGCGATCTGCGGGCGGAACAGCGGCTGGCCGAGCGGATCGAGCGCGAGCGCGCCGAGCGGGCACGCGCCCTCGAGGCGCTCCGCGCAGGCGTGGCGCGCGACGCCCGGGTGGCGGCCGACGCCGAGCGCGCCGCCGCCGCACTCGAGCACGCGCTCGACGCCGTGGGCGCACGGCGCGAGGCTCTCGCCACGGAGCTCGACGCCGGCGCCGCGGCGGGCGAGGAGACGGCGGCCGCGCTCAGGGCGTGCGCGGGCGAGGAGGCGGAGCTCCAGGGTCGACTCAAGCGCGACAGCGAGGCCGTGACGAACGCGGAGGTCGCCGCCCAGCAGGTGCGCGACTCCGCCGCGGACGCCGAGCGCGAGCTCACCGAGATCGCCGGCCGGCTCGGCCTCGCGCCGGAGCCCGCCGAGGAGCCGCTCCCGGGCGACGAGCGCGATGCGCTGCTCGCGCGCGTCGAGCGACTCGCCCGGCGCCGCGAGCAACTCGGGCCGGTGAACCCGCTCGCGGAGCGCGAGTACGAGGAGGCCGTGGCGCACGTCGAGGAGCTCGAGACCCAGCGCTCCGACCTCGAGACCGCCCTGGCCGAGCTCGAGGGCCTGATCAAGGAGACCGACCGCCGCATCCGCGCCGCCTTCGAGCAGACCTTCGAGGCGGCGGCGCGCAACTTCGAGGACGTCGTCGAGCACCTCTTCCCGGGCGGCCGCGGCCGGCTGCGGCTCGTGCAGACCGAGCAGGGCCCGCGGCCGGTGGTGGGCGGCGAGGCGGCGGAGGCCGACGCCGACGCCGAGACCGAGGCCGATCAGCCCGAGGCGGGCGTCGAGATCGAGGTCACGCCGCCGGGCAAGTCGACCAAGCGCCTGTCGCTGCTCTCCGGCGGCGAGAAGTCGCTCGTGGCGCTCGCCTTCATGTTCGCGGTCTTCCTCGCCCGGCCGTGCCCGTTCTACATCCTCGACGAGGTCGAGGCCGCGCTCGACGACATCAACATCGACCGCTTCCTCGAGCTCGTGAAGCGCTACGCGGACCGCGCCCAGTTCATCGTGGTCACCCACCAGAAGCGGACGATGGACGCCGCCGACACCCTCTACGGCGTGAGCATGGGCGGCGACGGCATCTCGCGCGTGGTCTCGCGCCGGCTGGCCGGCCGGCCCGCCGACGAGCACGCGATCGGTCCCGCCGGGGCCGAGGAAGCGGCCTAGGCGCGACCCCCTGTCGCATCTTGTTGGGCGATCTCGGCTTCGACCCGATCTGGGCTGGGTGAGGATGCGCCCCTCTTCGTGCCGTTGGTGGCCGGCGGGCGCTCGCGACGGGTCAGCCGCGGGCCCGGCGCTCAGGACGTGCTGAGTTCACCTGCGTATGGAAGGTCAACCCAGGACGACCGGGCCCTCCCGAGTAGCGTCCTGACTTGTACGCCAGGAGCGACCAAAGCCAGGACGGTGCGCCCTGCCGACCGCAGCGCCCGGGCCTGGCCCACCCAGCCCCAGGCCCGCCGGAGACAGCCGGCGCAGGACCGCCCAACAAGAAGCGACAGGGGGCCGCGACTATCCTCGCGGGCCCATGGCCCGCACCTGGCACGAGCTCTTCGAGACAGGCGACGACGCCCCGGCGGCGGCCGCCCCCGAGGAGAGCGAGGGGGAGCGCCGCGGCTTCTTCCGTCGCCTGCGCGACAACATGTCCAAGACCCGCCAGGCGCTCGGAGCCGAGCTGCAGGCGACGGTCTTCCAGTCGCTCGACGACGAGACCTTCGAGCGGCTCGAGGAGACGCTCATCTACGCCGACGTGGGCGCGCCCACCACGGCCGCCATCGTCGAGCGGCTCGAGCACGAGGCGGACGCCGGCGAGCTGAGCGACGGCGAGGACCTGTCGCGGCGCCTGCGCGAGCTGCTCGCCGAGACCGCGCGCGTGGGCGAGGACACGATTCCCCTCACCGAGAAGCCCGCCGTGATCCTCGTGGTCGGCGTGAACGGCAGCGGCAAGACCACCACGATCGGGAAGATCGCCTGGCACCTCCAGCGGGAGCTCGGTCGCAAGGTGATGCTGGCCGCGGGCGACACGTTCCGCGCCGCCGCCGCGGAGCAGCTCACCACGTGGGCGGAGCGGGCGGGCTGCGAGATCGTGCGCGGCGAGCCCGGCTCCGATCCGGGCGCCGTGCTCTTCGACGCGATCGAGGCCGCACGCGCACGCGGCTACGACGTGGTGATCTGCGACACCGCCGGCCGCCTCCACACCCAGCAGCACCTGATGGACGAGCTGCGTAAGGTCCGCAAGGTGGTCGCTCGCCAGGCCGACGGGGCACCCCACGAGACGCTGCTCACGATCGACGCAACCACGGGTCAGAACGGGCTGCGTCAGGCGCTGCTGTTCCGGGAGGCGGTCGACGTGACCGGAATCGCCCTGACGAAGCTGGACGGCACGGCCAAGGGCGGGATCGCGCTGGCCATCGCCCAGGAGCTCGGCGTGCCGGTCAAGCTGATCGGGGTCGGCGAGTCGCTCGAGGACCTGCGCCCGTTCGACGCGGACGACTTCGCGAAGGCGATCCTCGAGCCGTGAGCGGCGACGGCACCCGGGTCGTGAGGGCGGGGCTCCCCGAGCCGGGGCAGGGCGAGCCCTTCCTGCCCGGGCCGGTGTTCGCGGCCCCCTTCCAGGCGAGCGGCGACCCCGCCGACGTGCCCTACACCTACTCCCGCTACGAGCACCCGACGGTGGAGCGCTACGAGGCGGCGCTCGGCGGGCTCGAGGAAGCCGAGACGGTGCTGTTCGCCTCCGGCATGGCGGCCGCCGCCGCGCTGCTGTTGACGGAGCTGCGACCGGGCGACGCCGTGGCGATCGACCGCTCCTGCTACCTCGGCGTGCGCCGGCTGGCCCGGACCCACTTCGACCCGCGCGGCGTCGAGGTTCGGCTGGCGGGGCCCGAGGAGCTCCCCGAGGCCGTGCGCGGGGCGCGGATGCTGTGGCTCGAGACGCCCTCGAATCCGAAGCTCGAGGTCTACGACATCGAGGCGCTCGCCGCCGCGGGGCGCGCCGCCGGGGCGCTCACCGTCGTGGACAACACCACCGCCGGCCCGCTGATCCAGCGCCCGCTCGACCTGGGCGCCGACGCCGCGATGACGAGCGCGACGAAGCAGATGGCCGGCCACGGCGACATCCTGCTCGGCTACGTCGCGACGCGCGACCCCGAGCGCGCGCAGCGCCTGCGCGACTGGCGCCGCGACGCCGGCGCCGTCCCCGGGCCGTTCGAGACCTGGCTCGCCCACCGCTCGCTGCCGACCCTCGCGCTGAGGCTCGAGCGCAGCTGCCGGAACGCTCAGGCGATCGCCGAGCTCCTGGAGGGGCGCGAGGACGTGGCGAGCGTGCTCTACCCCGGCCTGCCGTCGCACCCGGGGCACGAGACGGCGCGTCGGCAGATGCGCGGGGCGTTCGGGATGGTCGTGTCCTTCGACCTCGAGACCGAGGAGCGCGCCGAGCGCTTCCTCGCGGCGGCGGAGCTCCTCTGCGACGCCACGAGCTTCGGCAGCGTCTACACCACCGCCGAGCGGCGCGCCCGCTGGGGCGGCGACGACGTGTCCGAGGGCTTCATCCGGCTCTCCGCCGGCTGCGAGGACACGCCCGACCTGGTCGCGGACGTGGCACGTGCGCTCGACATGGCGGGCGTAGGGACCCGCGCGTAGGATCGGAAGCGCATGGACGAATGGGTCTGGTGGATGGTCGCCGCGGGAGCGCTCGCGGTCGGCGAGATCTTCACGCTCAGCTTCTTCCTCGGGCCCATCTCGGTGGCCGCGGTCACGGCCGCGATCGTGGCGCTGGCCGGCGCCGGCCTCGGGATCCAGTGGGTGGTGTTCATCGTGACGTCGCTGGCGTCGCTGCTCGTGCTGCGGCCGATCGCCAGGCGTCACCTGCGCACACCGGCGGGGCTCCGCACGGGCACCGCCGCGCTGGTGGGCGGCACGGCGCTGGTGCTCGAGCGGGTCGACCGCGACGGCGGCCAGGTCAAGATCGCCGGGGAGATCTGGACCGCTCGCTCCTACGACGACGACGAGACGTTCGAGCCCGGTGCTCGCGTCGAGGTGATGAAGATCGACGGCGCCACCGCGCTCGTCGGCGACTGACGGGGAAGGAGACTCCGCGCCACATGGCAACTCTTATCGTTCTCATCGTCCTCGCCGCGGTCGTGCTGATCACGCTCGCGCAGGGCATCCGGATCGTCCCTCAGGCCCGCGCCGGCATCGTCGAGCGGCTCGGCCGCTACCACCGCACGCTGGACGCCGGGCTGGCGCTGATCATCCCGTACGTCGACCGCGTCAAGCCGCTGATCGACCTGCGCGAGCAGGTGGTCTCGTTCCCGCCGCAGTCGGTGATCACCGAGGACAACCTGACGGTGTCGATCGACTCGGTCATCTACTTTCAGGTCACCGACCCCAAGGCCACCACCTACGAGATCGCGGACTACATCGTCGCGATCGAGCAGCTCACGGTCACGACGCTCCGCAACGTGGCCGGCGGGATGACGCTCGAGGACACGCTCACCTCGCGCGACACCATCAACGCGTCGCTGCGCACGGTGCTCGACGAGGCCACCGGCCGCTGGGGCATCCGGGTCAACCGGGTCGAGCTGAAGGCGATCGATCCGCCCGTGACGATCCAGGAGGCGATGGAGAAGCAGATGCGCGCCGAGCGCGACCGGCGCGCCGCGATCCTCACCGCGGAGGGCGTCAAGCAGTCCCAGATCCTGACCGCGGAGGGGGAGAAGCAGTCCTCGATCCTGCGCGCGGAGGGCCAGAAGACCGCCGACATCCTGCGTGCCGAGGGCGAGTCGAAGGCGATCGAGCAGGTCTTCGACGCCATCCACCGCGGCGACGCCGACCCGAAGCTGCTCGCCTACCAGTACCTGCAGACGCTGCCGCGGATCGCCGCGGGCGAGTCGAACAAGGTCTGGATCATCCCGAGCGAGGTCACCCAGGCGCTGGCCAACATCGGCAACGTGATCCCGAAGCCCGAGAGCCGCCCGCCCGGCACGCCGCCGCCGGCGGCCGGCCCGGGCTCCGAGCCGCCGGGCCCGCCAGGCGCGCCCCGCTAGCCTCCAACTGGTGTTCGACGCCCTCTCCGATCGGCTTCAGGCCGCGCTTGGCGACGTCCGCTCGCGCGGGGCGCTGACGGAGGACGACGTCAAGAAGGCCATGCGGCAGGTGCGGCTGGCGCTGCTCGAGGCGGACGTCAACTTCAAGGTCGTCAAGCAGTTCACCGACGCGGTGCGCGAGCGCGCGCTCGGGGAGCAGGTGCTCAGCTCCCTGAACCCCGGCCAGCAGGTCGTGAAGATCGTGAACGACGAGCTCACCACGCTGATGGGCGGCTCGGGTCGCGACCTCGTGTTCGCCAAGGCCGGGCCGACCGTGATCCTGATGGCCGGTCTGCAGGGATCCGGCAAGACCACCGCCTGCGGCAAGCTCGCCCGCCACCTGCGCGAGCAGCACAAGATGGACGTGGCCGTGGCGGCCTGCGACGTCTACCGCCCGGCCGCGGTCGACCAGCTCGTCAAGGTGGGCGCCCAGGCGGGCGCGCACGTGTACGAGCAGGGCACGAACCGCGACCCGGTGGACATCGCCGAGTGGGCGCTCGCCCAGGCGCGCCAGGAGCGGCGCGACGCGCTGATCGTCGACACCAGCGGCCGGCTGCACATCGACGAGACGCTCATGAAGGAGCTGGCCGAGGTCAAGAAGCGCACCAAGCCGCACAACGTGCTGCTCGTGGTCGACGCGATGACCGGCCAGGACGCGGTCAACGTGGCGGAGCAGTTCGCCGAGACGGCCGCGTTCGACGGGGTGATCCTCTCGAAGCTCGACGGCGACGCCCGCGGCGGTGCCGCCCTGTCGGTCAAGGCCGTCACCGGCAAGCCGATCCTCTACGCGTCGACGGGCGAGAAGCTCGGCGACTTCGAGCGCTTCCACCCGGACCGGATGGCGCAGCGCATCCTCGGCATGGGCGACGTGATGACGCTGGTCGAGAAGGCCGAGCGCCAGATCGACGAGCGCCAGGCCCAGGAGCTCGAGAAGAAGATCCGCAAGGAGCAGTTCACCCTCGACGACTTCCTCGAGCAGATGCAGCAGGTGCGCCGCATGGGTCCGCTCGGATCGCTGCTGAAGATGATGCCGGGGGTCGGCTCCCAGCTCGGCAACCTCAACGTGGACGAGAAGGAGCTCGACCGCCTCGAGGCCATCATCCGCTCGATGACGCCGGCGGAGCGAGCCAACCCGACCATGATCGACGGCTCACGCCGGCGCCGGATCGCCCGTGGCTCGGGGACCTCGGTCCAGGCGGTCTCGCAGCTCGTGAAGCAGTTCGCGCAGATGAAGAAGCTGATGAAGCAGATCGCGCGCGGCAAGATGCCGAACCTGCAACAGCTCGCCGGCGGTCGCTAACCTCCTTCGCCGCTATGTCCGTTCGAGTCAGGCTCACCCGCGTGGGCAGCAAGAAGAATCCGATCTGGCGCGTGGTCGTCGCCGACCAGCGCTCGCCGCGCGACGGTCGCTTCATCGAGACCGTGGGCCAGTACAACCCGCAGACCGATCCGTCGACCATCGTGCTCGACGAGGAGCGCCTGCAGCACTGGATCGCCCGCGGCGCGCAGCCGACGGGGACGGTCAAGCAGCTGATGAAGGCCCATGCGAAGGGCATTAAGCCGGCGGCCGCCACCACGGCCCCCGCCGCCACCCCCGAGCCGCAGGCCCAGCCGGATCCCGAGGCGCCGGCCGCCGACGCCGAGGCCGAGCCCGTCGCCGTCGAGGCGAGCGAGGCCCCGGTGCCCGACCCCGCGGCGGACGAGACGAGCGCCTCCGAGACCGAAGGCCCGCCGCCCGAGGCCGCCGAGCCGCAGGGCGAGGCCGCCGAGCCGCAGCCCGACGCCGCCGAGGCCCAGCCCGACGCCGACTCGCAGTAGTGGAGGACCTCCTCGCCTATCTCGCCCGGACGCTCGTCGACCGCCCGGACGAGGTGAGCGTGGAGTCGTTCGAGGAGGAGGACGGCACGATCGTCCTCGAGCTGCACGTAGGCGAGGACGACACCGGCAAGGTGATCGGCCGGGGCGGCCGTACGGTGGCCGCGCTCCGCACGGTCGTGAAGGCCTCCGCGGTGCGCCAGGGCCGGCGCGTGCTCGTCGACGTCGTGGATTGACCCTCGTAACCGCCGGGCGCGTTGGCAGGGCGCACGGCCTCGACGGCAGCTTCTGGGTCGACGACGCGCGCCATGAGCTGTCCGAGGGCACGCAGGTCATGATCGGGACGGCCGAGCACGTCGTCGCGCGCCGCGGCGGGACCGACGCACGCCCGCTTCTGCGGCTCGCCGGCGTGGACGACCCGCGCCCGCTCCGCGGGGAGCTGCTCATGGTCGAGGACGTGCTGGGCGAGGACGAATGGCTCGCCGCCGACCTCGTCGGACTCGAGGTCGGCAACCTGGGCCGGGTGCGACGCGTGCTCGACGGACCGTCCTGCTCGCTGCTCGAGCTCGACGACGGCACCCTGGTGCCGTTCGTCTCGGACGCGATCGCGTCGGTCGGAGCTCGCAGGATCGAGCTTCGGGAGGATTTCCTCGGATGAGGATCGACGTGTTCACCCTCTTCCCGGCCTCGTTCGAGTGGTTCACGGCGCAGCGCCACGTGCGCAATGCCTTCGAGCTCGGCCACGAGCTCGAGCTCGTGGACCTGCGCTCCACCACGCCGCTCGGGGCCGGACAGGTGGACGACACGCCCTATGGCGGCGGCGCCGGCATGGTGATCCGCGTGGACGTGGTCGAGGCGGCGCTCGCGGCGCGCTACGGGGACCCGCGTCCCGGACGGGCGGAGGACAATCGCGCTCGCGCCGGGCGGCCGGCGCTTCGACGACGCGCTGGCGGGCGAGCTGGCCACCGAGGAGCAGCTCACCCTCCTCTGCGGGCGCTACGAGGGCTTCGACGAGCGGGTGCACGAGCACCTGGCGACCGACGTTGTCTCGATCGGCCGCTACGTGCTGTCCGGCGGCGAGCTGGCGGCGATGGTGATCTGCGACGCGGTGATCCGCAAGCTGCCGGGCGCGCTCGGCCACGTGGAGAGCGCGGTCGAGGAGTCCTTCAGCGAGGCGCTCGAGGGCGCGCCCGAGTACCCCCACTACACCCGGCCGTTCGACTGGCACGGCCACACCGTGCCCGACATCCTGCTGTCTGGCGATCACGCTCGCGTCCGGGATTGGCGGCTCGCCAGGAGCAGGGAACGGGGTGGCCCGGGGGGATCCGCCGGGGGCGCAGAGCCCGTCTGACCGCTCGACGCTCCTTCGCTACCATTGCCGCCACGCGCGACGGCTCCAGGGAGGTCGCGCCTTTTTGTGCCTCCCGCCGCGATACGCGCCCCCAGATCATGTCCGGCGTCATCGAAAGCATCGAGCGCGCTCAGCTGCGCCGCGTCCCCGCGTTCCAGGCGGGCGACCGCGTGCGCGTGCACTTTCAGGTCGTCGAGGGGACCCGACGCCGTACCCAGGTGTTCGAGGGAGTGGTGATCAAGCGCCAGGGCACCGGCGCGCGGGAGACCTTCACGGTCCGCAAGCAGTCGTTCGGCGTCGGTGTCGAGCGCACCTTCCCGCTCCATTCGCCGAAGATCGAGAGGATCGAGGTGGCCGCGCGCGGTGACGTTCGCCGGGCCAAGCTCTACTACCTGCGCGAGCGGGTGGGGCGCGGGGCGCGCGTTCGCGAGCGCCGCTGGACCGGCGCACGCGAGCCCGTGGAGGAGGGCGCGATGCCGGCCGACGACGCGCCGCGGCCGGGCGAGGAGGAGCTCGCCGACCAGGTGTCTTCGGACGAGGCCGAGACCGGGGAGGCTCCGGCCGCCGAGGTGGCCGACGCTGCCTCGGACGCCGAGCCCGGCGACGCGCCGGCCGACGAGCCGGTCGCGGAGGCCGAGGGCGACCCGGTGGACGCTGACGCCGACGCGGCGGAGGACGCGCCGGCCCCAGCGGACGACTCCGGCGATGACGCGGAGGCGTCCGCGGACGGGCCGGAGCCGACCGACGAGTCGCGGGACTAGGGCGGAGCCCGGAGGGCTCGGGGCACGGTGGCCCGCAGCAAGAGCAAGCATCAGAGCACCCGTGGCTCGCTCATCGAGCTCGTCACGATCGTTGCGGTCGCGCTCGGTCTGGCGCTCGGCATCCAGGCGTTCCTCGTCAAGCCCTTCCGGATCCCGAGCGAGTCGATGGTGCCCACGCTCGAGGTCGGGCAGCGCGTGCTCGTCGATCGCGTGAGCTACCGCTTCGGCGACCCGGATCGTGGCGACATCGTCGTGTTCAAGCCGCCGCTCGGCTCCGAGTCCAACTCGTGCGGCATCCAGCATTCGAGCGACTCGGCCTGCCCGCGGCCGACGGAGGAGCGCTCGGACACGAACTTCATCAAGCGCGTCGTGGCCACGCCGGGCGACCGGCTGAAGGTGATCGACGGAGCGGTCTACATCAACGGCGAGCGCCAGAAGGAGGACTTCGCGCGTCTCGACGCCGAATGCGAGATCTGCAACCTCCCCCAGGAGATCACGATCCCGGACGACCAGTACTTCATGATGGGCGACAACCGCGGCGAATCGGCCGACAGCCGCGAGTGGGGCCCGGTTCCCAAGAAGTGGATCATCGGCCAGGCCTTCATGACCTATTGGCCGCCAAGGCGTATCGGCATCCTGTAGCTCGCTGTGCACCCCTACACGCTGCTCGACGTGTTCGCGGACGAGCCGCTCACCGGCAACGGCCTCGCGGTGGTGCACGACGCGGATGACGTGACCGACCAGGTGATGCTGAGCTTCGCTCGCGAGACGAGGCTCGCCGAGACCACCTTCGTCCAGTCTCCGCGCGCGCCCGAGGCCGACTACCGGAACCGCATCTGGACGGTGGCCGAGGAGGTGCCCTTCGCCGGCCACCCGTCGCTCGGCACCGCCGTCGCGGTGGCGCTCCGCAGCGGTGAGACCGAGGTGACCTACACCCAGGAGACCCAGGCGGGGCTCCAGCCGGTGACGGTGAGCCGCGCGGGCGATCGCGCGTCGGCGTCCGTGCTCCAGGGACCGGTCGAGTTCAGGGAGGAGCTCGACGCGGACGAGGTGATGGCCGCGCTCGGGCTCGCGCTCGATGCCGCCCACCCGGACTGGGCCCCACAGCTGGTGACGACCGGGCTGACCGCGCTGATCGCCCCGCTCTCGCCGGCCGACGCGCTGGGAAGCATCCGCCCGGATCGCGCGGCGATCGAGGCCCTTCACCCGGAGAGCTTCAACCTCTACGTGTTCTCGTACGACGAGGACGGCGGTCCCGTGCGTGCCCGTTCCGTGCCGAGCAGGCCGCGCGAGAGCGAGGATCCGGCGACCGGCTCCGCGGTGGCGCCGCTGCTGGCCTATCTGCGGCCGCGGACGGGCGACGAGCGAATCGAGGTCCTGCAGGGCGTCGAGATCGGCCGACCGAGCCGGCTGACCGCCGAGTTCGAGGACGATCGGGTGCGCGTGAGCGGCGACGTGATCGTCGTCGCGACCGGCGAACTCAGGCTGCCCTAGCCACCCCACCTCTTTCGCGGTGGATGCGGCCTTCCGCCGCTGCCCGTGCCATTATCGGCGCCGACCGTGGGTTCCTCGGGGACTGCCGACACGCCGATGCCAGGCTCGCCGCCCAGGCTCGACCCGGGAGCCCGTACTGCGTCCGCCGCTGTTGGGGGCGACAAGGGGGGCAGGGCCGCCCGGCGGGCCGCCCGGGCCCGCCGCCGGACGGGGAGCGGCAGGCGCCTGTTCGCCTTCGACCGCGAGATCGGCTGCCGCTATGTGGCCGGCGCCGACGAGGCCGGTCGCGGTTCGCTCGCAGGCCCGCTGGTCGCGGCGGCGGTGCTCTTCGACCTGGAGAGCCTCACGCTCGGCGATCGGCGCGCGCTCAGCAAGCTGAACGACTCCAAGCAGCACACCGCGGAGGCCCGCGAGGAGCTCTACCCGCTGGTGCTGCGTGCCGCGGCGCGCTCGGTCATCGTCTCGCGCTGCGTCGGCGGCATCGACGCACGCGGGCTCCACAACACCAATCTGGAGGCGCTTCGGACCGCACTGCTCGGAGTTGCCCGGGGCGGCACGGTCTGCCTGGTCGACGGCTTCAAGGTGCCCGACTTCGGCTTCGAGCAGCGCGCCGTGATCGACGGCGACTGCCGGAGCGCCGCGATAGCGGCCGCCTCGGTGCTCGCCAAGGTGAGCCGTGACCGCTACATGCGACGCGCAGCCGAGCGCCATCCGGGCTGGGACTTCGAGACCAACGTCGGCTACTCGACCCCCGAGCACCGCGCCGCGATCGCGGCCAACGGGGTCTCGCCGCTCCACCGCATGTCGTTCCAGTCGATCGCCTACACCCAGCTCGCGCTCGAGGGCTAGACCTCGCACCGGGTCCGCTGAGATCCGGCCCGGCCATCAGAACGCCGCCTCGAGGTGCTCCAGTTCGAGCAGGCGCCCGCTGCGGTCGAAGCTGACGCCGATGGCGTCGAAGCGGATCTGGGCTGGCCGGCGGGCCGAGCCGCCGCGCTCTGCCAGCCACTCGCGCGCCATCAGCCGTACGCGGCGCCGCTTCTCCGGTCCGATCGCGGCGAAGGGACCGAGCTCGTCTCCGCGCGTCACCGCCAGCACCCGCGTCTTGACCTCGCAGAAGACAAGGAAGCGCTCGTCGGCCGCGACCAGGTCGAGCTCGCCGTGCCTCGTGCGGTAGTTGGACTCGAGGATCTCGAGCCCGCGCGCCTGGAGATGCCGGCGCGCGAGCGACTCGCCGAGCGAGCCGAGGAGGCGGCGGGGATCGAGATCGGGCATGCATCGCACGCTAGGCGGGTCCGTGCGACCCGTGGGCACCCGCGAGTGACTTCTCGGACCGGGTTCGGTTACAAGCGCGCACGCTCCCGGCCGGCCGCGGCAGAAGTTCCACAGTTGTCACCCGCGGGTGCCCACGCGTAACCCGCCGGGTCCTAGCGTGGCGAAGGTGCTTGCAGCAGTGGCAACCTTCGCCCTCGAGGGGGTCCGATCGTACGAGGTGACCGTGGAGGTCGACGTCCGGCGTGGGCTTCCGACCTTCACTCTCGTTGGGCTTCCGGACCGCGCCGTGCGGGAGTCACGCGAGCGGGTCCGCGCGGCGCTGCTCAACTCGGGCCTCGACTTTCCACAGCAGCGTCTCACCGTCAATCTCGCGCCCGCCCACGTGCGCAAGGCGGGACCGAGCTTCGACCTCGCGATCGCGGTAGGTGTGCTGGCGGCGAGCGGCCAGGTCCCGAGCGATGGGCTCGGCGACTGCGCCCTGGTCGGCGAGCTATCCCTGAGCGGAGAGCTGCGCGTGGTCCGCGGCGCGCTCGCGGCGGCGCTTGGTGCGAAGGACCGGGGCTACCGGCGCCTGCTCGTGCCGGAGGCCGTCGGTGCGGAGGCGGCTCTGGTCGACGGCATCGAGGTCTGCGCGATCTCGTCGCTCGGTCAGCTCGCCGACGTGTTGCACGGTCGCCTCCAGCCCCGACCGGTGGAGGCCAACGGCCTCGATCTCGCGCCCCCGACCGACGACGTGGATCTCAGCGACGTGCGAGGACAGAGCGACGCCAAGCGTGCGCTCGAGATCGTCGCGGCCGGCGGGCACAACCTGCTGATGATCGGTCCGCCGGGCGCCGGCAAGACGATGCTGGCCCGGCGGCTGCCGGGAATCCTGCCTCCACCGAGCTTCGACGAGGCCCTCGAGGTGACACAGGTCCACAGCGCGGCGGGGATCGGCGGCGGTCGCCTGATCACGAGGCGTCCCTTTCGAGCGCCCCACCACACGATCTCGGCGCCCGGCCTGGTCGGGGGTGGACATCGGCCCATGCCTGGGGAGATCACCCTCGCCCATCGCGGGGTGCTGTTCCTCGACGAGTTCCCGGAGTTCAACCGGTTGGCGATCGACGCCCTGAGGCAACCGCTCGAAGAGGGCCGGGTCGAGGTCATGCGCGGCCAGCGCACGCTCGAGTTCCCCGCCAACGCGATCGTGGTCGCAGCATGCAACCGCTGTCCGTGCGCTCGCCCAGGCGACGGTTGCTCATGCTCGGTCATCGATCTCGCCCGCTACCGACGCCGGCTGAGCGGGCCGGTCGTGGACCGAATCGACCTCGTCTGCCAGGTCGAACAGGTTCCGGCGCTCGAGCTGATCGGGTCGGCGGTCGAGGCTCCTACCCGCTCGGCGGCGGTGCGGGCGCGGGTGATCGCTGCGCGAGCCCGGCAGCGCGAACGGCTCGAGCGGTACCGGCGCGCTCTGCAACGGCGACATGGACGGGCCGCTCTCGCGGCGTACCGTGGCCCTGGATGACGAGGAGGCAGTCCGCATGCTCAGCGTGCGCGACCGCTTCAATCTCAGCGGACGCGGCCACGACCGCGTGCTTCGCGTAGCACGCACGATCGCGGATCTCGACGGGCGCGAACGGGTGGCAATTGGCGACCTCGACGAGGCGCTCTCCTACCGGTTCCACGCCTGGGAGAGGGTGGCGGCGTGATCGACGCGTGCGACTCCTGTCTGCGAAGAAGCTTCCTGATCGCTCACCTGGCCCCGCGCATCGCGGGCCTGCTCGGGCGGCGGCCGACAGACAGGACGCCCGCGTTGCTGGCGCTTCCCGAGAACGAACTGGTGCAGGCGGCGGCCGCGAGCGGACGCCGCCGTGCGCACGAATTCCTTGACCGCTTCGACGTCGTGGCGGCCCGCGATCGACTCAACGCCGGAGGGCTCGTCGCGGTCTGCAGGCACGGCGCGGCCTACCCGTCCTCGTTGCGGCAGCTGAACGATCCTCCGGCGGTGCTGTTCGGCCTCGGCCACCTCGAGGCGCTCGAGCGCGTGCAGGAAGAGCCCGCGGTCGCGCTCGTCGGCACCCGCAGGCCAACCTCGTATGGCACCGAGGTCGCCCACGCCCTCGGGCGCGGCCTCGGGGCGGCCGGCGTCCCGGTCGTATCCGGGCTCGCTCTCGGGATCGACGCCTGCGCCCACCGGGGCTGCCTCGATGCGGGCGGCCTCGCGGTGGCTGTTCTCGCCTGCGGGCCCGATCTCGTCTACCCGCGCCGGCATCGCTCCCTCCACGAACGCGTGCGCGAGCGTGGGATCGTGATATCGGAGTTGCCGCCAGGAACGGAGCCGTTCCGGTGGAGCTTCCCGGCGCGGAACCGGATCATGGCGGGGCTGGCCCGCATGACGCTGGTCGTCGAGGCGGCGCAGCCAAGCGGGAGCCTGATCAGCGCGGCCTTCGCGCGCGAGCTCGGCCGGACCGTCGCGGTCGTGCCCGGCAGGGTCACCTCGGCCGTCGCGCAGGGAGTGAACGGCCTGCTACGCGACGGCGCCCTGCCTGTCACACGTACGGAGGACGTGCTCGACGAGCTCTTTGGCGTGGGGGTCCGGCAGGTGCCCGCGGCCCTTCGACCAGCGCCGGTCCACGACCCAGTGCTGCGCGCGGTGCTCGAGGCGGCCGAGCTCACGGGCTCCGTCGAGCAGATCGCGCGGGCGGCCGGACTCTCAACTGGCGAGGCGCGTGCGGCCCTCGGCCGGCTCGAGCTGGACGGGCATCTCGTGCGCTGCGACCTGGGCGGCTGGGAGCCGGCGGCGCGATGACCACCGTCGCGCCGTCCGCGCTGTCGGAGCCGCGGCGAATGCCACCGCTCGCCACAGAACCGATGACGAGGATCGGCGGGCGCCTATCCTCACGCCCTCGTGAGCGCGGACTCCATCCCCAGGGCATTGTCGATCGCGGGCTCCGACTCCGGTGGCGGGGCCGGCATCCAGGCGGACCTCAAGGCGTTCGCCCGCTGCGGCGTGCACGGGATGACGGCCGTCACGGCGGTCACCGCGCAGAACACGCAGACGGTCAGCGCCGTCCACCAGATCCCGCCGGACATGATCGTCGAGCAGGTCCGAGCTGTCGCCGAGGACATCGGGGTCGACGCGGTGAAGATCGGGATGCTCGGGAACGCCGAGACCATCGAGGCCGTCGTGGAGGCGCTCGACCTCGTGCGGGGCGTACCCGTCGTCCTGGACCCGGTGATGATCTCCGAGACCGGGGCTCGGCTGCTCGACGAGGGCGCCCAACACGCGCTCGGAACGCTGCTGCTGCCGCGGGTCACGGTCGTTACCCCCAACCTGCCGGAGGCCCGAGCGCTGGCCGCGCTGGGCGCGGCGGCGGCCGACGCGGAGCGCCTCGACGCGCCGGAGCTGGCGCGCCAGGTTCACGCTCTCGGACCGGCGATCGTCGTCGTCACCGGGGGGCACCGCGAGCAGGCCGTCGACGTCTACTTCGACGGCCACCAGCTCGTCGAGATCGGCGGCGAGCGACATCCCGACGGTGCCGCCCACGGCTCGGGCTGCACCCACTCGTCCGCCCTGGCGGCTCAGCTGGCGCTCGGCGTCGAGCCGCTCGAGGCGGCGCGGGCGGCGAAGGCCATCGCCTCCGAGGCGGTCCGGGACGGGTTGCGCTCGGTCGGCGCCGGCTCGGGGCCCGTGGACGTGTTCGGGATCGGCCGGGACCGCCGCTGAGCGGCACGGCGGGCCGGCGCGAGTCCCGTGGCATAATCGGGAAACGCCGCGCGGGCGGCCAGTCGAACGACCCACCGTCTCTCAGAGGAGATCCCTATCAAGTTCCTGCGCATGAAGCCGGGCCACGGCGAGGTGCTGCTCGCCGAGGGCGATCCGCGGGTGCGGGAGGACGAGGAGCGGCTGATCGAGGAGTTCCGGCGCCAGCTCGACGAGGGCATGTGGGCGGCGGTGCCGGTAACCGACGGGGCGAGCGGTCGTCGCGAGGCGCAGCTCGTCAAGGACTTCGGCGACATCCCGTCCGAGGCGGAGCGAGTGATCTTCTTCCCGCGTGCGTCCGGGGGCTGAGGGATGGTGCTCGCGCTGGCCACGCTCGCGCTCATCGCCGTGGTGCTCGCCACGCCGCTGGCGGTGCGAGCGGTCAAGCGCCGCCTCGACGCCCGCCCGCCGCGGGCCGACCGCCCGGCGCCCGGCGCGCTCGAGCTCGGGCTCTACGACCCGGGCCGCGAGCGGCGCGCCGAGCAGCGCGCCCGGGAGCTGCTGCGCTCGTGCGTCAACGAGGAGGAATGGGCGATGTACCGCGACCTGGGCTTCATCCGGGTCGGCGGCAAGCACGCCCGCCGCGAGTCCGACCAGCGCTCGCCCGCCAACTTCGCCTACGCCTACCTGGTCTATCCGCACAAGCCGATCGTGGCGTTCGTTCCGGAGAGCGGCCAGCTGCTCAGCGAGTACTGCGTCGAGTTCCCGGACCTCACCGGCGGAGGCGGGCGCCACCGGCTGCCCGCCTCGGACGACGTGCTTGCCAAGTGGATGGCTCTCACCTCGGACGAGGACCGGGTGATTCGGCGCGCGAACATGCACCTGATCGGTCGTCAGCTCGACCCCGCGCGGGTGCGGCGCGACCTCTGGCGTCTCGCCGAGTGGGAGCGCCGGCGCCAGGTGCCGCAGCGCACCAAGTGAGCCGGGACCTTCGCAGTCGCAGCCGGGTCATCTTGGACGGCCCGGAGCGGGCGCAGGCGCGCGCGTACCTGAAGGGCATCGGGTACGACGACGACGCGCTGCGGCGCCCGATCGTCGGGATCGCGAACACCTGGACGGAGACGATGCCGTGCAACTTCCATCTGCGCCGGCTCGCCGAGAAGGTGAAGGACGGCGTCCGCGCCGCCGGCGGGACGCCGATGGAGTTCAACACGGTCGCGGTGAGCGACGGCATCACGATGGGCACGGAGGGCATGAAGACCTCGCTCGTGAGCCGCGAGGTGATCGCCGACTCGATCGAGCTGGTCGCGCGTGGCCACATGTTCGACGCGATCGTGGCTCTCTCCGGCTGCGACAAGACGATCCCCGGGTGCGTGATGGCGCTCGCCAGGCTCGACGTGCCGAGCCTGATGCTCTACGGCGGCTCGATCGCGCCCGGGCGCTGGCGCGGCAAGGACGTGACGATCCAGGACGTGTTCGAGGGCATCGGCGCGCACGCCGCGGGGAACCTCAGCGACGACGAGCTGGCGGACCTCGAGAACAACGCGTCGCCCGGCGCGGGCGCCTGCGGCGGGCAGTTCACCGCGAACACGATGGCGATGGCGTTCGAGGTGCTCGGCATCTCGCCGATGGGCAGCTCCATGGTGCCGGCCGAGGACGGCAGGAAGGGTCAGGTCGCCGAGGAGTGCGGGCGCCTCGTGCTCGAGGTGCTCGCCGAGGACCGGCGGCCGAGCGGCATCATCACCAAGCGGGCGCTCGAGAACGCGATCGCAGCGGGAGCGCTGTCGGGCGGCTCGACGAACCTGGTGCTGCACCTGCTCGCGGTGGCGAACGAGGCGGGGGTCGCGCTCGAGCTCGAGGACTTCGACCGGATCGCGTGGGGCACGCCGCTGCTCGCGGACCTCAAGCCCGGCGGCCGCTACGTGGCCACCGACCTCTACCGCGCCGGTGGCGTGCCGCTGGTGGTGCGCCGCCTCAAGGACGCCGGTCTGCTGCACGAGGGCGAGCGCACGGTCACGGGCATGACGATCGGGCAGGTCGCCGACGCCGCCGAGGAGACGGAGGGCCAGGACGTTGTCCGGCAGGTCGGCGAGCCGATCAAGCCGAACGGCGGATTCGCGATCCTGCGGGGCAACCTGGCGCCGGACGGCTGCGTCGTGAAGCTCTCGGGCCACGACCGGATGGAGCACCGCGGGCCGGCGCGCGTCTTCGAACGCGAGGAGGACGCATTCGCCGCCGTCATGGCGAAGGCGATCGAGCCGGGCGACGTGGTGGTGATCCGCAACGAGGGCCCCTCGGGCGGACCCGGGATGCGCGAGATGCTGCACGTCACGGCGGCGCTCGTGGGGGAGGGCCTCGGCGACTCCGTGGCGCTGCTCACCGACGGCCGCTTCTCGGGCGCCACCCACGGCTTCATGGCCGGCCACGTCGCGCCGGAGGCGCCGCGGGGCGGGCCGATCGGCGCGGTGAACGACGGCGACACCATCGTGTTCGACGTGCGAGCGCGCGAGCTGAACGTCGAGCTCGACCCCGGCGAGATCGAGCGCCGCACGCGCGCGTACGAGGCGCCGGCGCCGGCCTACGAGAACGGAGTGCTCGGCAAGTACGCCCGGCTCGTGGGCTCCGCCTCGGAGGGCGCCGTCACGAGCTGAGTCGAGCCCCGGCGGGCGGCGCTCAGGCCGCCTGCGACTCCCCGTCGACCGGCTCGCGCGCGGACGCCGGGCCCGACTCCGCGAGGAACTCGAGCATCAGCCGGTTGAACGTCTCGGGACGCTCCGCCATTGAGATGTGGCCCGTCTCCTTCATGACCACCTTGCGGCTGTCCGGAATCAGGCGCTCGAACTCCTGGGCGTCGCGGACCGGGATGATGGAATCGTTCTCGCCCCAGACGATCAGCGTCGGCTGGCGGATCTCCGGCAGCCGATCGCGGAAGTCGTAGTCGAGGCTCGCCAGCAGGGCGTCGGCGAAGCCCGGCTTGCCCGCGCCCTTGAAGAACGCCTCGTAGGCGAGGTCGGCCTTCAGGCGGCTCGGGTGGCGGGCCACGAGGGCAAGCGCGGCGTGTCGGGTGACCGGTCGGCGGGCGGCCTTGCGGCGCTGGGCGGCGGTGTGGGTCACGATCGCGCTCATCAAGCGGCCGGCGAGCACGACCGGACCATGGACGATGTCGGCGCTCGTGATGCCGGCGGCCGAGACCAGCATCAGCTGGTCGATGCGCTCCGGGAACTGGATCGCCACCTCCGCGGCGATGAAGCCGCCCATCGAGTTCCCGACCATGTCGACGCGGCCCAGCTCGAGCCTCTCGCAGATCGCCTCGACGCAGCGGCCGTAGCCGGGAATCGAGATCCGCTCGCCCGGCATCGGAGAGAGCCCGAAGCCCGGCAGGTCCATGGCAATCACCCGCCGCTCCTCCGCGGCCCGCGGGATGTTCTCCAGCCAGTTCTGCCACTGCCCGGCGAGGCCGTGCACGAACACGATCGGCTCGAGCCCCTCGCGTCCCTCCCCGATGTCCACGTAGTTGACCGGGGTGCCGTATACCTCGAGCTGGTGCAGGTGCGCGGCCCAGTCGACCGACCGCCAGCCAGGCGAGGCCGAGCTGCCGTACTCGGCGTCGGCGTGACGGGCGCGGCGCGGGCTGGTGGGCCGCGCCGTGGGGACGAAGACCTTGGCCATGGTCCTTAGGGTAAGGGGACGTGGCAAAGATCGCGCTGGACATCGACTCGACGTTGCACCACTACTGGGACCTCCTGCAGCGGGTCGCGAAAGAGCGGTACGGGGTCGACCTGCCGTACGAGGAGCAGCGCGATTGGGGCATCACCGTGCTCGAGCGCGACGCCGTGGTGCACTGCGTCGAGGAGACGCACTCGGACGAGAACATCGCCTGCGCGGAGCCCTACCCGGACGCCGTCGAGACGGTGCGCGAGTGGCACGCCGCCGGCCACTGGATCCACGTGACGAGCCACCGGCGCCCGAGCACCTACGAGCCCACGGCGGGCTGGCTCGAGACGATCGGGATGCCCTTCGACGACCTCCATTGCTCGTTCGACAAGGTGACTCGCTGCGCCGAGCTCGGGATTCACGTGCTCGTGGACGACAGCCCGGTGAACATCACGAGGGCGCAGGCGGCCGGCATCGTGCCGGCAACGATCATCCATCCCTGGAACGAGGAGATCGTCGATCGCGACGGGGTGATCGGGGCGCGTGACTGGCGCGGGCTGAAGGCGCAGCTCGACCCCGTGCTCGGGCGCCTCACGGACTGAGCCTGGATCCACCGATTCTGACGGCTGCCTCGGTGGATCCAGACTGAGCTCGGGCGCTCTGCAACACTCGGACGTTCGATGCCCGAGTCGAGCAGGACCCCACTCTCCGTTCGCGAGCCCGAGCCGGCCGCCCAGGCGCTCGTTCCCGCGGAGGCCCTCAAACGCCACCTGCCCGGCGTCGAGCCTGAGCGGCGGCTCACCGACTGGGGGCGCTCGGAGCGGATCGAGGGCGCGTTCGACGCCACCGCCGCCGAGTTCTTCTACCGCTACTGGTTCCGGGCGGAGGTGGAGGGGATCGAGAACGTGCCGTCGACGGGTGGGGCGCTGCTCGTCTCGAACCACTCGGGCGCGCTGCCGCCGGACGCGGCCATGATCGCCAAGGCGATTCGCGAGGAGCATCCGCACCCGCGCCCGCTCAACATCACGGTGGAGCACTTCTTCAAGGGCTACCCAGGCTTCAGCGTGCTGCTGCCCAAGATCGGCTGCGTGGCCGCGCACCCCGCCAACGTGCAGCGCCTCCTCTACGACGAGGAGCAGCTCGTGCTGGTGTTCCCCGAGGGGCGCAAGGGCACGGAGAAGCTCTACAAGGACCGCTACCGGCTGCGCCGCTTCGGCCGCGGCGGCTTCGTCGAGGCGGCCATGCGCGCGCGGGCGCCGATCGTGCCGGTGTGCGTGGTCGGGGCCGAGGAGGCGGCCCCCGTGTTCGCGCAGGTCGGGCTCCTGAAGCGGCTCACCGGGCTCCTCTACTTCCCGATCACGCCCACCTTCCCGCATCTCGGGCTGCTCGGGATGCTGGGCTACCTGCCGGCCAAGTTCAAGCTGCGCTTCCTCGAGCCGGTGCGCTTCGACGAGCAGGGCCTGGAGCGCGACAAGGCGCTCGTGCAGACGGTCGCCCACGACATCCGCGCGCGCATCCAGGAGAACCTCTGGGACATGCTCGCCAAGCGCAAGTCCGTGTGGTTCGGGTAGTGGACTCGCGGCGCATCCTCGTCACGGGCGTCTCGACCTACTGGGGCGGGCGGCTCGCGCGCGCTCTCGAGGCATTCCCGGAGGTCGAGGCGGTGATCGCGGTCGACAACGAGGAGCCGCAGGTCGAGCTCGAGCGGACCGAGTACGTGAAGGTCGGGGCTCAGCACGCGCTGCTGCGGCGGGTGGTCGAGGCCGCCGAGATCGACACGGTGGTCGACACGCGGCTCGTGGTCGACTCGTCAACGACCACAACCGCGAAGGCGCACGAGAACAACGTGATCGGGACGATGAACATCCTCGCCGCGTGCAGCGGGCCGGACTCGCCCGTGCGCAAGGTCGTGTTCAAGTCGTCCACCCACTTCTACGGGTCCGAGCAGGACGACCCCGCGTTCTTTGACGAGACCATGCGCCGCCCGCACCCGCCGCGCACGCCGATCGAGCGCGACATCGTGGAGGCCGAGGCGTCGCTCGGCGAGTTCGCCGATCGCAATCCCCAGGCGGCGGTCACGATCCTGCGCTTCGCCAACGTGCTCGGCCCGGACGTGCGGACCTCGCACGTCGACCTGTTCTCGCTGCCCGCCGTGCCGATGATCCTCGGCTTCGACCCGCGCTACCAGTTCGTGCACGAGGACGACGTGGTGCACGCGCTCGAGCACGGCGTCAAGCACCGGGCGGCCGGCGTGTACAACGTGGCGGGGGACGGGGTCCTCGCGCTCAGTGAGGTGGCGGGCCTGCTCGGCAAGCGCTACGCGCCGCTGCTGCCGCCCTGGGGGACCGGGCTGGCGGTCGGGACGCTACGCCGGCTCGGCCTGCGGATCCCGCCGGAGGCGATGAACCAGCTGCGCTTCGGGCGCGGCGTCGACAACCGTCGCTTCAAGGCAGCCGGCTTCCACTACCAGCACACGAGCCGCGAGACCGTCTTGCGCTTCGGCGAGCACCTGCGCCTCCACCCGGTGATGCGGGGTGGCCAGGAGCCCTACCGCTACGAGCGCGAGGTCGAGGAGTTCCTGCGCTGGAGCCCGCATGTGAAGAGCGCGCGCCCGCGCGCGGCCGCGCCGCTCGAGCAGCCGGCGGCGGGCGGCGACACCGAGCAGCGCCTGGTCGCGGCCGAGGAGCGCGCCCTGGCCGCCGAGTTGACCGCAGGCAAGGCCGTGGAGCGCGCCAAGAAGGCGGAGCGGCGGGCGGCCGAGGCCGCGCTCAAGGCCACGCAGCGCGCGAAGAAGGCCGAGCGGCGCGCCCGCCAGGCGGTGGAGGAGGTCACTCGCGAGGCCGACGAGCGCCCCTTGCCGGCGCCCGCCTCGCAGCCGCAGCCGGTGGAGCACTACGACGACCTTGCGGCCGAGGAAGTGATCGCGCTGCTGGCCTCGCTCGAGCGCGACGACCTCCAGACGCTGCGCGACCATGAGCGTCGGCACGCCAATCGGGCGAGGGTCCTGAGCGCGATCGAGTCCGTGCTCGCGCGGGCCGGATCCCGCGCATAGAGCGGGAAATCGGGCGGTTCCGGCACCCGAAGCTACGCAAGCTCGCTGTCAACCGTAGGCGCTCGCCGGAACGCTCCCTACACTCATGGGGCCCCCTTGCCATGAAGCACAAGTGGCTCATCTTCCTCGCCGTGCTCGCGCTCGTCCTCGCAGGAGGAGCCGTTGCCGCGCTCGCCTATGACTCGTCTCGCGACGATCTGATTGCCGAGGGCGTGACGGTCGCGGGCGTGGACGTCGGCGGCATGCGCGTCGACGAGGCGCGCCGTGTGATCCGCCGTGAGCTCGAGGAGCCGCTCGAGCAGCCGATCGCGGTGACGTTCAAGAAGCGGCGCTTCAACCTCTCCGCCCAGGACGCCGGAGTGAACGCCGACGTCGAGGGCATGGTCGACGAGGCGCTCGCCGAGAGCCGCAGCGGAAGCATCGTCAGCCGCGTGACCCGCGACATCACGGGCGGGGAGGAGGACGCTCAGGTGGCGGCGCGGGTCAGCTACTCCGAGGACGCCGTCCGCAAGCTCGTCCGTCGCGTCAAGCGCAACGTGAGCCGTCCCGCGCGCGACGCAGAGCTCAGCTTCCCGTCCCTCGACAAGGTCAAGGAGCAGACCGGCATCCAGGTCAAGGCCGTGGCGCTCCAGCGGCGGATCGCCCAGGCGCTCACGGTGCCCGGTGTCGATCGTCAGGTCAAGGCCGCCGTCAGGACCACCCAGCCCAAGGTCACCCAAGCCGAGCTGGCGGAGAAGTACCCCTCGATACTCGTGGCCGACCGGGCCAACTTCAAGCTGCGCTTCTACCGCAACCTCAAGCTCCAGAGGGAGTACACGGTGGCGGTCGGCGCGCTCGGCTTCGACACCCCGGCGGGGCTCTACCACATCCAGAACAAGGCGGTGAACCCCGCCTGGAGCGTGCCGAACAGCGACTGGGCGGGGTCGCTCGCGGGCACGGTCGTGCCCGGCGGCGTGCCGGAGAACCCGCTCAAGGCGCGCTGGCTCGGCATCTACGACGGCGCCGGGATCCACGGCACCGACCAGACCTACTCGCTCGGCACGGCGGCCTCGCACGGCTGCATCCGGATGGCGATCCCGGACGTGATCGAGCTCTACGACCAGGTCCCGGTCGGCGCGCCGATCTACATCGCGTAGAAGCTCGCCTAGTTCCGCTACGGCCCGATCTCTCCCACCGGTACCTCCTGCCAGCCGCGCTCTTCGAGCAGGGCTTGACGGCCGGTGTGTCGAATGCAGAGCGTGCCAATGAAGACTCCGCGCTCGCGCTTCCGCAGCACCGCGTACCACATGGTGGACGCGTCGCTGGGGCCCTGGATCGGATGCCACGGCTTGACCGGCTTGTCCTGGTCGTCGACCAGCTGCGCCTCGGCGAGCTGACGCCGGGTGGCGACCCGACCGTCCCGCGTGTTGACGAAGAACGCACCCACGCCCGTCGAGCGTAGTTGGCAGGAGGCGCTCGAGCGCTTCGACGACTGGCAGCGGGCCCACGGCATGGGGGAGAAGACGCGCCGGGCCTACCACGTCGACCTCGCGCAGCTCGCCGACTGGGCGGCCGGCCGGGGGCTCGGCCCGCACGAGCTCGGGCACCGGGACCTGCGGCTGTTCGCGGGCGTCGTGTCCGAGCGCGGCGCCGCCAAGTCGACGGTCGCGCGCAAGCTGGCCGCCATCCGCACCTTCCACCGCCAGCTGCTGGAGCGTGGCGAGATCGACGCGAACCCGGCGGAGCTCGTGTCGAGCCCGAAGAAGGACTCCTACCTGCCCCACGTCCTCAAGGCAGCCGAGGTGGCGGAGCTGCTCGACCGCATTCCGGCTTCGACCCCGCTGGACCTGCGCGATCGCGCCATGTTCGAGCTGGCCTACGCGGCCGGCTTGCGGGCCGAGGAGCTCGTGAACCTCGACACGCACAGCCTCGATCCCGACGCCGAGCAGGTCCGAGTCGAGGGCAAGGGCGGCCGCACCCGGGTCGTGCCGGCGGGCGAGCACGCCTGGCAGGCGCTCGAGCGCTACCTCGCCCGTGGCCGGCCGGCGCTCAGGGACGGTGCGGGCGATGCGCTCTTCCTGTCGAAGAGCGGACGCCGGCTCTCGACCTCGGACGTCCGCCGCCGGCTGCGGCTCCAGGCCCGGCGGGCCGGGATCACGCCGCACACGCTCCGGCATTCGTTCGCCACCCACCTGCTCGAGGGGGGCGCCGATCTGCGGGCGATCCAGGAGCTGCTCGGCCACGCCTCCATCGGCACGACTCAGACCTACACTCGGGTAGAGTCGAGGCGCCTCAGGATGGCGTACTCGCGCTCTCACCCGCGCGCGTGATCGAAGACCCGAATGGAGACAAACCTCAAGGCGATAGAGCTGAAGGACCTTTGGCGTCGCTATAAGGACGACCGCGACGAGAAGGCCCGCGAGCGGCTGGTGCTCGCCTACGCACCGCTCGTCAAGTACGTGGCGGGCCGGATGTCGAGCGGCCTGCCGTCGCACGTCGAGGAGGCCGACCTCATCTCCTACGGCCTGCTCGGCCTGATCTCCGCGATCGAGCGCTTCGAGCCCGAGCGCGAGATCAAGTTCGAGACCTTCGCGATCACGCGCATCAAGGGCTCGATCATCGACGAGCTGCGCTCGCTCGACTGGGTGCCGCGCTCGGTACGCGCCAAGGCGCGCGAGATCGAGAAGATGAACGCGAAGCTCGAGCACCAGCTCCACCGGGCTCCGACCGATCAGGAGATGGCCGGCGGGCTCGGCGTGTCGGTCGAGGAGTTCCAGGAGTCGCTCGTCCGGATCTCGAACTCGTCGGTGGTGGCCCTCGACGAGCTCTGGACGGTGTCCGACTCGTCCGGCGACCAGGTCTCGCTGCTCGACACGATCCAGGACCCGCAGGCGCTCGATCCGGCGGCCGAGATGGACACCACCGAGATGAAGGACCGCCTGGCCGACGCGATCGCGCGCCTGCCGGAGCGGGAGAAGCTCGTGGTGGCGCTCTACTACTACGAGAACCTGACTCTGCGGGAGATCGGCGAGGTGCTCGGGGTCACCGAGTCGCGCGTGTCGCAGCTGCACACGAAGGCCGTGCTGCGACTGAAGTCGCGCCTCCAGGGAGACCCCATCTCCGAGGCCGAGTAGATGGCTGGTCTCCGATGGCGCGCCGCCACTCCGAGAGCCGTCGAGACCAGCTGAGGGTCCGGGCGCGGCAGCAGGCGGCTGTCGCGGAGCTCGGCCAGCGGGCGCTCGCGGGCGCCCCGCTCGACGACCTGATCGGCACGGCCGCGGAGACCTCCGCGCGCGAGCTGGGCACCGACTACGCGTCGGTGCTCGAGCTGACCGCGGACGGCGGCGGCCTCGTGGTGCGCACCGCCGTCGGCTTTCCGCCGGGTGCGCTCGGAACGGTGCTGCCCGCCGAGCCGGACCAGCTGCCCGGCTACGCGCTGCGCTCGAACGTGGCGGTCGTGACCCCGGACTTCGCCAGCGAGGCGCGCTTCCGGCCCTCGGAGTTGCAGCGCAGCGCCGGCGTCGTGAGCGCGATGGCGGCCCCGATCGGCACCCGTGGCCGCCATTTCGGCGTGATCGGCGTTCATGCGCTCCAGCCCCATCACTTCTCCTCGGACGACGCCCACTTCCTCACCGCCGTGGCCAACGTTCTGGGCGCGGCGGCCGAGCGCGCCCGCCACGAGGAGGCGCTACGCGAGTCGGAGGCCGCCTTCCGCGAGCTCGCCGACACCGCGCCGGTGATGCTCTGGACGACGGACACCGACGGCCTCGTGACGTTCGTGAACGAGGGCTGGCTGTCCTGGACCGGCACGCGCTTCGAGGACGAGCTGGGCGCGAGCTGGACGCTCGGGGTCCACCCGGACGACGCGGCGGTCGTGCTGGGGAGCTGGGACCAGCGCCGCGCCGCACGCGAGTCCTGGGAGCTCGAGTACCGCCTGCGCTCACACACCGGGGAGTACCGCTGGATCGTCGATCGCGGCGTGCCGCGCTACGAGGGCGGTGCGTTCGTGGGATACGTGGGCGCCGCCGTGGACATCCACGAGCGCAAGACGATGGAGGGCCAGCGACTCGCGACCTACGAGCGCGAGCACGACATCGCGGCCACGCTCCAGCGCAGCCTCCTGCCGCAGCGGCTGCCCCACATCGAGGGTCTCGAGCTGGCGGCGCGCTACCTCCCGGCCGGCCGAGGGGCCTCGGTGGGCGGCGACTGGTACGACGCGCTCGAGCGCCCCGACGGGCGCGTGGCGCTGGTGGTTGGGGACGTGGTCGGCCACGGCCTGCGCGCCGCGGCCACGATGGGTCAGCTGCGCAACGCGTTTCGCGCCTACGGCTTGGTCGAGGCCTCACCCGCCGAGGTGGTGGCGCGGCTCAACCGGCTCGTGACGAGCGGTGTCGAGGAGGCGATGGCCACGGTGCTGTACCTCGTGCTCGACCGCGAGACGGGGGAGGTGGCGTACGCCTGTGCGGGGCACCCGCCGCCGCTCGTGCTCGCACCCGGTGGGCCGCGCTTCCTCGAGGGAGGGCGCTCGGTGCCGGTGGGCGCGGCGGACCCCGTGGTCTTCCGCGAGAGCCGTGCGCAGCTCGAGCCCGGCTCGACGCTCTTGCTCTACACCGACGGGCTGGTCGAGCGCCGCGACGTGCCGCTCGGCGAGCGCCTCGACGAGCTGGCCGAGGCCGCCCGCCCCGCCGACGACGACCTCGAAGCGCTGTGCGACCGCGTACTGGCCGCGGTGCTGGGCGGCGGCAAGCCGAGCGACGACGTGGCCCTGCTGGCGGTGCGCCTGCTGGCGGCCGGCGCCGATCAGATCAGCGTCTCGCTTCCCGCCGAGCCGGAGTCGCTCACCGGGCTGCGCCGGCGGCTCAGCCGCTTCCTGCACGCGGCGGGCGCCTCGGAGATCGAGGCGTACGAGATCACGCTGGCCGTCTGCGAGGCCGCCGGCAACGCCATCGAGCACGCCTACGGCCCGGGAGATGCCACCTTCGACGTCGAGGCGGCGCTCGCGGACGGCGAGCTCGCCGCCACGGTGCGGGACCGCGGGAGCTGGCGCGAGCGCCGCTCGGAGCACCGCGGGCGCGGCCTGCGGATCATCGAGGGCCTCATGGACGAGGTGGACGTGGCGACCGAGGCCGACGGGACCGTGGTGAAGATGCGCAGGCGCCTGGACGCGGCCCGGGCGGCGTGACCTCGCCGGCTGAGATCGCGGTGGTCAGGCAGGGCGGCACCGTCGTCGCCCACGTGACGGGCGACGTCGACATGACAAATGCGGCGTACCTGCGCGACGAGCTGCTGAGCTCGATCCCGAACGACGCGCTCGCGCTCGTGATCGATCTCGGGCGCTGCCGGTATCTCGACTCGGCCGCGATCGAGGTGCTGTTCGACCTCGCTCGGAGGCTTGGGCGCAGGCGCCAGGCGCTGCGGCTGGTGGTGCCCGCGGGCTCGCCGCTCACGCGCGTGCTCGAGCTCACCGAGGTCGGCAGCGCCGCGCCGATCTTCGAGACGCTGGACCAGGCGCTCGCCCAGTAGGCTCCGCCATCGACGTCGAGCACAAGGAGTGGGATGGCGCACGAATCGCCGAAGAGGATCCGCAACGTGGCGTTGGTCGGCCACCGGGGCAGCGGGAAGACGTCCGTCAACGAAGCGCTTCTGTTCGAGGCGGGGACGATCAACCGGCTGGGCGCGGTGGCGGACGGAACGACGGTCTCGGACTCGGCCCCGGACGAGAAGGCGCGCGAGATGTCGATCGCCGCGAGCCTGTCCACGTTCCACTGGGACGACCGCAAGATCAACTTGGTCGACACGCCGGGCGAGCCGAGCTTCATCGCGGACGCGCTCGCAGCCCTGCGCGTGGTCGAGAGCGCGGTGTTCGTGGTCAACGGCGTGATGGGCGCCGAGGTGACCACGAGCCGGCTCTGGGAGCGCGCATCCGAGCTGGGGCTCGCGCGCATCCTGTTCGTGAACATGCTCGACCGCGAGCGCGCCGACTTCTTCCGCGCGCTCGACTCGCTCAAGGCCGCCTTCGGCCAGCACGTCGTGGCCACCGAGATCCCGATCGGCGCCGAGCACGAGCTCGAGGGCGTGGTCGACCTGATCGACATGAAGGCCTACCGCTACGACGGCGCGGCGCGCGAGAACTGCACCGAGATCGAGATCCCCGAGGACCTGCGCGAGCGCGCCGAGGAGTACCGCGAGAAGCTGATGGACGAGGTCGCCGAGGTCTCGGACGACCTGATGGAGCGCTACCTCGAGGGCGAGGAGATCTCCCACGACGAGACCGTCTCGGCGCTCAAGACCGGCGTGACCGACGGGCAGCTGTTCCCTGTCACCTGCGGCGCCGCCACACGCAACCTCGGCATCAACCGGCTGCTCGACGCGTTCGTCGAGGACCTTCCCTCGCCGGCCAAGCACGGCGTGACCGACCTCGACGGCGTGGATCTCGAGCCCGACGCCGACAAGGACCTGGTGGCGTTCGTCTTCAAGACGCTGGCCGATCCCTACGCCGGGCGCCTGAACCTGTTCCGCGTCTACCAGGGCGTGATGAAGCACGACTCCCAGGTGTTCAACTGCCGCGCCCACGTGAAGGAGCGGATCGGCCAGCTGCTGGTGCCGCAGGGCAAGGAGAACGAGCACACGGACGAGATCGGCCCCGGCGACATCGGGGCGGTGGCCAAGCTCAAGGAGACCCGCGCGGGGGACGTGCTGGCGGCCAAGGACGCCGAGATCCCGCTCTCGCTGCCTGAGATGCCGCGCCCCGTGATGGCGTTCGCGATCGAGGCCAAGGCCAAGGGCGACGAGGAGAAGATGGGCCAGGCGCTGCGCCGTTTGCAGGAGGAGGATCCGACCATCGACTTCCACCGCGACACGCAGACCGGCGAGCAGATCCTCGCCGGGATCACGCAGATCCACGTCGAGGTGATCGTGGACCGGATGAAGGAGCGCTTCGGAGCCGAGGTCGAGCTCCACCCGCCGCACGTGCCCTACCGCGAGGCGATCCGCGGCTCGGCGAAGGCCCGCGCGCGCTTCAAGAAGCAGACAGGCGGCCGCGGCCAGTTCGCGGATTGCCACATCGAGATCGAGCCGCTTCCCTCCGGCGAGGGCTTCGAGTTCGTCAACGCGATCAAGGGCGGCGTGATCCCCGGCGGCTTCATCCCGGCCGTCGAGAAGGGCGTGGTCGAGGCGATGCGCTCCGGCACGGTCGCCGGCTACCCGGTCCAGGACCTCAGGGTCAGGCTCTTCGACGGGCAGCACCACTCGGTCGACTCGTCGGAGATGGCATTCAAGGTGGCGGGCTCGATGGCGTTCAAGGACGCGATGGAGAACGCCGGCCCGGTGCTGATGGAGCCGATCATGACTGTGCTCATTGCGACGCCCGAGGAGTACGTGGGCGACGTGATCGGCGACCTCAACTCCCGCCGTGGCCGGCCGCTCGGCATGGAGCCGAAGGGGAGCGTGACCGAGATCAAGGCCGAGGTCCCGATGGCGGAGATGCTCGAATACGCGCCCGACCTGCGCACGATCACGGGCGGTCAGGGCGAGTACTCGATGGAGCTCGCGCGCTACGAGGAGGTGCCCGGCCACGTGGCGCAGCAGGTGGTCCAGCAGGCGCGCGAGGAGGCCGAGGCCGTCAAGGCGTGAGGAAGGGACCGGGCCGCCCCTATATTGGAGGCTCGATGAAGAAGGAGCTCAGAGCCGTCCACGACATCGTGAGCTGCGACGTCTGCGGGCGCACGATCCTCAAGGGCGAGCGGACCGAGTGGTACCTGGCGCCGGGCGGCCACCGTCACAAGGTCTGCGACCTCTGCGCGGTGCGAGCCCAGCATCACGGCTGGATCCGCGAGTCGGCGGCGGGCGAGATCCCCACGCGCCCGGCCCGCAACGACCAGAGCCGCGGCGTGCTCGGACGCCTGCGGCGCCGGCGCGGCGAGGACGCCGCGCCCTCGGAGCAGGAGGCGATCTCGGGTGCGGGCTCGGGCGGAGGGGAGTCGTCCGACCAACAGGATGCCGACGATGCTCCCCGCTCCTCCCCGCGCGAGCGGCCGCGCTCACGCCCCAAGGATCCGCGCCACGTGCGGGCCGTTCCCACCACCGCGGAGGCCAAGGTCGACCGGGCGCTCGACCTCTTCAACGGCTCCGATCACCAGCACACGGTCGCGGGCCTGGCGCGCACGCTGGGCCCCGCCTGGGTGAGCGCCCAGCCCGATCCCACGCAGGCGAGCGCGGTCACGGTGCTCGTCGCCTGGGAGATTTCGTGGTATCGCTATCGGGTGGATCTGGGCGACGAAGCCGACCCCGTGGTGATGCTCGACAAGGGCGAGGAGCTCGAGCAGATCGAGGAGTCGCTGCGCGAATGGAACGCCGCGCTTGACGCCGACGGCCGTGTGGTCGCGGCGGTAACCGATGGAGGTTCAGAAGGGTGATCTACTGCGTTGTCCCACAGGCGCTCGAGAGCGAGCTGTACGACAGGCTGTCCGACTACTACCGGGAGGACCCGCACGTCGAGGTGATCGTCGACCGGCGCGCGCAGGGCGGGGCGCCCGGCGACAATCCGGCCTTCGAGGATCGCCGCCGCCGTCGCGCGCTCGGCACCTTCCCGACGATCGAGCCGCCAGCGAGCGCGTGAGGGTCGTCGTCCACGTGGACGGCGGCGCGCGCGGCAACCCCGGCCCAGCGGCCGTGGCGGCCGTCGCGTCGTCCCCCGAGGGCGAGCGGCTCGGAGAGCGGAACGAGTACATCGGCGAGGCCACCAACAACGTGGCCGAGTACCGGGCGCTGCTGCTCGGCCTGGCGCTCGCCCGCGACCTCGGAGCGAGCCAGGTCGAGGTGGTGAACGACTCGGAGCTCGTGGCCCGCCAGATCGGCGGCGAGTACAAGGTCAAGCACGCCGGCCTCAAGCCGCTCTACCTCGAGGCCATGGGCGAGCTGCGGGGCTTCGACCAGTGGGCCGTGCGCTCGGTCCGCCGCGAGCACAACGAACGGGCCGACGAGCTCGTGAACGAAGCGCTCGACCGCGCGCTGAGTTAGATGAGCGAGCGCTCGCCCGCCCTCAACTACTCGTCCTACCTCCACCTCGACGAGCTCCTCGGGACCCAGCGACCGCGCTCGGACGAGCACGACGAGCTGCTCTTCATCGTGATCCACCAGGTCTACGAGCTCTGGTTCAAGCAGATCCTCCACGAGCTCGGCGCCCTGCAGCTCCGGCTCGAGGAGGACCGCGGGCCGCGGGCGCTCCACACCCTGCGCCGGCTGCTCGCGATCCTGAAGACGGTCGTCGCCCAGATCGACGTGCTCGAGACGATGACCCCGCGCCAGTTCGCCGGCTTTCGCGAGCGCCTCGAGTCCGGCAGCGGCTTCCAGTCCGCCCAGTTCCGGGAGCTCGAGGCGGTGCTCGGCCGCCGCGACCCGCGGGTGCTGCGCCACCACGAGGTGGACAGCTCCGCGCGTGGTCGCATCGCCGCGGCGATGGAGCGGCCCGCGCTGCTCGACTCGCTGCTTCGCTACCTGGCCGAGCGCGGCTACGACGTGCCCCAGGGCGAGCTCACACGTGATGTCACGGAGCCCCGCGAGCCGTCGCGCGACGTCCAGCGGGTGTTGCTCGACGTCTACCGCGCCGACGGCGAGGAGGCGCAGATCTGCGAGCGGCTCGTGGACCTCGACGAGGGCCTCCAGGAGTGGCGCTACCGCCACGTGAAGATGGTCGAGCGCACGATCGGCGACAAGGTCGGCACCGGCGGCTCGCCCGGCGCGGCGTACCTGCGCACCACGCTCTTCAGCCCGGCGTTCCCGGATCTCTGGGCGATCCGGAACGAGATGTGACGGCGCCCGTTCAGGCGTCGACGACGAGCGTCTTGCGCCCGATCCAGCGGCGCTCGCCGCTCGGCCTCGTCAGGCGCATCAGTGACCCGCGCTCGTAGATCATGTCCGCGGCGTTGCTCGTGTCCGCCTGGCCGTGCGAGCGGTAGTGCCGTGTGCGGTAGACCTCGCGCGAAACCGAGTCCCTGAAGAACAACTGGCCGGTGTGCACCTCGTCGCCGCCCACGTGCACCTTCAGGTGGATGTGGGGAGTGCGGCCCATGTACCAGCCCGGATAGATGGTCTCGAAGCGCGCCACGCCGTTGGCGTTCGTCCGCTGGTGGCCGCGCAGGAAGCGCGACGAGGCCCCGGCGCCCTCGACCCCCGAGTAGGCCCCCTGCGCGTCGGCGTGCCAGATCTCGACGTCGGCCCTGCGCAGGCGCCGGCAGCTGCCGGCGTCCTCCACCGCAAGCAGCAGCGTCAGCGGCACGCCGCGGCGGTCCTCGGTCACGTCGCGGCGCGTGAGGCCGTTCTCGATCCAGTACGGCCCCTCGGTGAGCTCCCTCGTGAGCGTGCAGGAGGCGGCCTCGACCGCGTCCTCCTCGACGGCGGCCCCGGCCGAGTCGAACCAGCCGCAGCCGTTGGTCCAGACGAGGCCGAGGCCGAGGGCGCCCGCGCTCGCGAGCGCCTCGCGCCGCCGCAGGAAGGGGATGCGATCGTCGTTCTCGGGCATGGCGGCCACTGTGAAGTGTGCCGCTAAGAGGCGCGTAAGAGGCGCGCCGGCCGGGTCTAGCCCTTGTGGCCCACCACCACCAGGTACTCGGCGCGCATCAGCAGACCGCCGTCGGTCGCCTCATTGCGGCGCTCGGCCATGGCGAGCAGCTCCCGGCGGCAGTCCTCCCAGCGGCCCTCGGCCGTCAGGCGCTCGCGCGCCTTCAGCGTGGGGCCGTAGTGGGTCTCCATGAACACGACGTAGTGCTCGGCGGAGTCGAAGTGCCAGGGGTTCAGGCCGCGCGTGAACTCGAGCTCGATGCCGGTGCCGGCGAACAGCTCGCGCACGTGCTCCTCGCTGCCCCAGAGCGGCGGGGGCGAGGCGTAGTCGGGCGGGGCCGGCAGGTAGCTGCCCATGATCTTGAACAGCTCGCCGATCTGGCCCTGCGGGGTCCAGTTCACGAGGCCGATTCGTCCGCCCGGGCGGCAGACGCGCGCGAGCTCCTCGGCCACGATCTCGTGCCGCGGGGCGAACTGGACGCCGAAGGTGGACAGCACGCGGTCGAACGACTCGTCCTCGAAGGGGAGCTGCTCGGCGTCGCCCTCGAGCCAGTCGACGGTCACGTCCTGCTCCTCGGCGCGCCGGCGCGCGGTCGCGAAGAGCTCGGGTGTTATGTCTAGCCCGACGACCTGCGCCCCCGCGGCGGCGGCGCGAATCGCGACGTTCCCGGTCCCGGTCGCCACGTCCAGCACGTCTTGCCCCGGAGCGAGGTCCATGCGGGCGAGGAGGTCGCGCGGCGGCGCCTCGTCGATCAGCTCGGCGACGGCCGCGTAGTCTCCCGCGGCCCAGGTCGCCCGGTGTGTGCGCTTGAGGTCTGCGATAGCGATCATGGGCGGAGCATCCGCCAGCGCGGGGTCCGGCACATCGGGAGGACGCCCTATTTGCTCCCTATGGGGCTACGCCACGCCCTCGGCCCGGGCCGCGTGCGCGGCGGCCTCGGCGCGGTTGCGCACACCGAGCTTCGAGAGGATGCGGCTCACGTGGTGCCCGGCGGTCTTCTCGCTGATGACCAGCGCCTGGGCGATCTGGGCGTTCGACATGCCACGCGCCACGAGCCCCAGCACCTCCCGCTCGCGAGCGGTCAGCTCGCCCTGGCTACGCGGACGCGCCGCGGTTCCCGCCCCGAGGTCGCGTAGCACGGCCGCGGCGGCGTCCATCGCCCGCGAGGCGCCGAGCTCGCGGAAGGACGCGGCAGCGCAGCGCGCCTCCTCGCGCGCGAGGTCCGGCGTCTCGGCTGCGAGCGCCCGCGCCAGCTCGAGCCGCGCCTCGCCCGAGTCGAGGGGCATCCCGAGCCGCCCGAACGCGGTCAGCGCCCGGCGCGCGGGCTCGGCCGCCTCGGTCGGGCGGTCGCCCGCCAGCGCCACGCGGGCTGCCGCCAGGTCGGCGCGCGCCTCGACCAGCCGGATATTCGAGCTGCGCCCGAGCTCCTCGAGCCGGCGCGCGGCGCTCTCGGCGCCCGCCACGTCGCCGCAGGCAAGGCGGGCGTCGACGAGCGGGGCGAGCAGCTGCGTGGCGTTCATCGCATCGCCCTCCGTGGCCGACAGCCCGCGTTCCAGCAGCGCGGCCGCGACCCGCGGCTCGCCGGCCGCGATCCGAAGCAGGGCGAGCGCCCGCAGCGAGGCGGGGTGCTCCTCGCGGCCGGCTAGAAGCTGCTCGGCCTCCGGCAGGCGGCCCTGGCGGATGCGCAGCTCGGCCATCGTCGCCACCGTCGGCGCGCCCATCTCGGGCACGTAGCGGGCGTGCGTGGCGAGCGCGCTCTCGAGCGCGAGCTCGGCCTCCGGCCAGCGGCCGGCGGCCAGCAGCACGTCGGCATGAACCGTCCTGCAGGCCCCGAACAGCGGCATCACCCCGTGCTCGCCGGCGAACCTGTCCACCAGCTCGCACCACTCCGAGGCGAGCTCCCACTGGCCGGCGCTGGTGCAGGCCATGATCAGGTTGCAGTAGGCCTCGCCGAGCGTGTGGATGTCGCGGATGCGTCCGGCCGAGGCGGCCGCCATGGCCTCCTCGAGCAGCTGCATCCCCTCCCGCAGGCGCCCGGCGCCGACCTCCGCGCGGCCGAGCTGACTGAGGGCGAAGACCTCGAGGTCGTCGGCGCCGGTCTCCCGCGCGATCGTCATCGCCCGGCGCGCGTGCGCGGCGCACTCGTCCAGGTTCTGCGCGTGCCGGGCACGCTCGAGAGCAACCCACCCGTGGCCCGCGCACGGCCCGGCGTTCTCGAGCGCGCGCTCCGCGCGGGCGAGCCAACCGCGCGCCGCCGATATCCGTCCCGAGAGGAGGTACTGGTGCGAGACCCAGACGCCGATGCGCGCGGCGCGGTCGCATCGCCCGCCGCGCGCGTAGCCGTCGAAGGCGCGCTCGCGGGCGGCTATCCCGTCCTCGATGGCGCCGAGGAACCAGAGCGCCTGGCCGAGGCCGTCCAGTGCGTCGGGCGTCTCCTCGTCGGCGAGAGCGGCCTCGAACGCCGCCTGCGCCGCCTGCCAGCGCGCCTCCTCGAGCGCGCGCCATCCCTCGCGCAGCTGGTCCACGGCGGACGGTTGGGCCATCACGCGATGATCCCAGACCCGCCGCTCTAGCTGGCCAGCGTGTCGAGCTCGGCGCGCTCCAGCCGCCCGTCGGGGAAGCGCACGTGAGCGTCGTCTCCGAGGCACACCACGCTCTCGGGCTCCTCGCCCAGCAGCATCATCGCCAGCAGGGCCGCTGCGATCCGATGGACGTCACGCACGACGCCCAGCGCGAGCAGCGAGCGCGTCTCGTTGGCCACCTCGCCGTCTCCCACTCGCAGCACCACCCGGACCTCCTCGTGGATGCCGCGTGCGCCCATCGCGGCCGAGATGTTCACGAGGTCGTCCGAGCTCACCGCCGCGACCGCCCGAGCCCGCTTGAGCGACAGCCGGCGCAGCAGGGAGGGATCGGCTCCCCGGCCGACCACCACCGGCAGCTTCATCTCGCGGGCAAGGCCGACGGTCTCGGCATCCGCGTCGCGCTCCACCGCGACGACCGGTATGTGGCAGGCGCGCAGCGCCGTGCAGAGCCGCAGTCCCACCTGGCCCAGGCCGATCACGATCACGTGATCGCGCCGGGGCACGGCTCGGCGGCCGATCAGCCCGGTGAGCCGGCGGCCGGTCACTCGATCCACGAGGCCGGCGGTGAAGGACGCGGCGAACACCAGCGCGATGAGCATCGTCGCCGAGGTGAAGACCTTGTACCAGCCGGGTCCGTCCGAGACCTTGAGGTTGGGGTCGACCGTGACGAGCGTCTTGGCGGAGCCGTAGATCGCGTCGACGACCTTGTCGTCGAGCACGAGCACCGCGGTGATCGTCTCGACCAGGAACACCGCGACCAGGCCGATCGTGCCGAACAGCAGCAGCCCGGCCGTCTTGTCGTATGGGGTGAAGAGCGCTCGTGCCAGCGCCTCCGCGCGGTGGCGCTTGGGGCGCGCGATCGGCTCCTCGCGGACCTCGTCGCCGTCTTCCACGAGGCCGACCGGCTGCTCGCCCTCCACGCCCACCGCGGTGAAGCGCTCGTCGATGCAAGGCCCCGCCAGCGATGGCGCGACGATGTCGGCCAGCGAGGTCACCTGGGTATTGGGCAGCTCGCGCTCCATGGTCTCGGCCATCGTCGGGTCGAAGATCGTGAGCAGCAGCGGAGTGTCCTCGTTCAGCCTGCGCACGATCAGCGCCCGGCGGAGCACCACGGCGTCGGTGCGGCCCACGACCGCCACGGCGTCCACGTCGTCACCCAAGACGTCCCGGACGGCATCCTCGTTCGGCTCGCCGAGGTGGGTGACCTGCGCTCCCGCGGCTTCGAGCGCGCGCCTGGTCTCATCGCAGAGATCGTCGTCGCCGATGACGACGACGTTGCGATCGGCACCGGTCCCGCCATCGCCCCGCTCCACGGCCGCAGGGTATCCGGCTCCGTGCGGGCGGGGCTTCGGGGGTCAGTCAAGACCCCCTCTAGACTCGGTGAGACATGGGGAAGACTTGGGTACTTGACTCGGACACGAAGGGAACCGGCGCCCACATGGTGCCGCTCGAGAAGCTGCAGAAGGACGCCCAGGGACAGCGGCCGTGCCTCGCGTCCGGTGAGCAGGGTCCCGGCGCCGAACGCCTCCGAGGCCGAGCCCACATCCAAGCGAACGCGAACGCGGACCCCACGGGGACCGGTCAAGACGACCACAACCGCCCTCCCGCCGGGGCATGTCCGCAAGAAGGCCACCGGCGAGATCGGCAAGGTTCGCTCTGTCGATCCACAGGCCGGCACAGCGCGCGTCCACTGGCTGAAGCGCGGCGCCGCCTCGACGGTACCTCTGTCGGCGATCTCGCGTCGCTGATCGCACGCCCCAGGAGAACTTCGACTGCTTTCGCCCCGACGACGTCGAATCCGCGCGTCCCCGTTCGACTCATGGGTAGGGCGGACTCAGAGGGAGCTCCCGCAACCGAAGGAGAATCGAGATGGGAAAGCTGATCGCGACCACGCAGGCCACTGTCGACGGCGTCATAGACCCGGTCGGCGAGTGGGTGCAGCCGGACGGAGACCACGGCGAGTACTCGTTCGAGCGTCAGGCGAGATCGAGCGGGCTGGTGCTGGGCCGCAAGACCTACGAGGGGCTGGCCGGGTACTGGCCGAGCCAAACCGGCAAGTGGGCGGACATGGTCAACGCGATGCCCAAGTACGTCGGGTCCAACACCCTGTCCGGCGATCTCGAGTGGAACGCGATGCTGCTCGCGGGGGACCTCGAGGAATCGATCCCCAGGCTGAAGGACGAGGTCGACGGCGACCTGTTCATGCACGGGAGCGGCGAGTTTGCATACGCCCTCGCCGAGAAGGGCCTGATCGACGAGTACGAGGTCTACCTCAACCCGCTCGTCTGGGGTGAGGGAAACGTCCACGTGCTCGGCGACAGGGGGACTGTCCGGATGGAGCTCGACGACGTGAAGCGGTTCGACTCCGGAGTGGTCCTCGTCACCTACCTCCCGGCGTCCTGACCGCGGCTGGGCCGAACCCGTGGCAAAGCTGATCTATTCCTTTCTCGCGTCGCTGGACGGCTTCATCGCCGACGACGCCGGCGGGTTCGAGTGGGCCGTCCCGGACGAGGAGGTACTCGAGTTCATCAACGCCGCTGAGCGTGACGTGGGTACCTATCTGTACGGGCGCACCATGTACGAGATGATGATCGGCTGGGAAAACGATCCGGCCGTGGCGGGGCAGTCCCCCAAGAGCGCGGAGTTCGCTCAGATCTGGCAGGCGGCCGAGAAGGTCGTCTTCTCGCGCACCCTGGAGTCGGTGTCCACGAAGCGCACCCGGATCGAGCGCAACTTCGATCCGGCTCTCGTCCGAGAGATCAAGGCCGAGGCGGATCACGACCTCAACGTCTCCGGCGCCGACCTGGCGGCCTCGGCTTGGCACGACGGCCTCATCGACGAGTGCCACGTCTTCGTGGCGCCGATGCTCGTCGGGGGCGGCAAGCGGATGTTTCCTCACGGCGTTCGTCAGCCGCTCGAGCTGCTCGACGAACGCCGCTTCGGAAACGGCATGGTCTTCCTTCGCTACGCCGTGGGCCGATGAGCTCACGCGGCCGGAGCGGTCAGCTCGGCCCGTAGGCCCCTCCTTCGTCGACCGCCTTCGGGAACAGGATCTCGGCGATATCGAACGCAATCGTGGTGGTCGGCGTGCTCGAGTTCGTGGAGTTGTTGCCCCAGACCACGATCGTCGCGCCGTTCGACGGGAGGTAGAACATGGCCGACGAGTAGCCGATGACCGCGCCGTTGTGACCGATCAGGTTGCCGAGCTTGAAGATGCCCAGGCCGTAGGAGAGGTTCACGGGGCCGGGAATTCCGAAGGACTGAAACTGCAGCCGCTGGGCCTGAAGTGAGGGAGACAGGAGCCGGCCCGTGGCCAGCGCCTTGACCCATTTGCGCAGGTCGCCCAGGGTCGACTGCATCGCCCCGGCAGCCCCGCCGACGGCAGGGTTGACGAGCGTCTTGTCGGTCAGCGGATCGTTGAACTCGAGGCCGCCGAAGTAGCCGCGCGCGAAGGGCTTCGGCAGGGTCTGGTCGGTCGGGTAGCTGGTGTTCTTGAGCCCGAGCGGGCGCAGAATCTGGTCGCGGATCACGCTGCTGATCGGACGGCCCGTGACCTTCTCCAGAACCATTCCAAGGAGCCAGTAGTTGCTGTCGGAGTAGGAGATGGCCGACCCAGGCGCGAACTCCGGCGCGTGCCGCCCGAGGATCGCGAAGAAGTCCGCCTCCGTGAACGACATCCTGGGGTTCGCGTAGAAGGCCTGTCCGAAGGCGTCATCGTCGGTGAAGTCGTAGACGCCCGCGGTCATGTGCAGCAGCTGGCGGATGGTGATGGCGTCGCCGTTCGCCACGCCGGAGACGTACTGGCTCAGGTGGTCGTCGAGGGAGAGCCGGCCGTCGTCGACGAGCTGCAGGATCGCCGTCGCCGCGAACGTCTTCGTGTTGCTGGCGATGCGCACGTGATCGGTCGTCTCGGCCGGGCGACCGGTCGCCCGGTTGCCGATCCCAAACGCGCGGACGTAGCTGCCGCGGCCGGGCACCCACACGCCCACCACGGCGCCCGGCAGGCGGGAGTCCGTCATGTTGTTCTTCGTCGCCAGCGCGAGCTTGCGCTGAACCTCGGGCGAGAAGCTCTTGGCGCCCGCCGGCGTCGCTGCGGTCGTGAGACCGGAAACGGCGATGCCCGCGGCACAGAGCGCTAAGGCGAGTCTCTTGCGGATCATTTGGGACTCCTCTCGAGTCACGGTGGTGGATCGGCGCTGGTTTTACGCCTGCCCCGCAAGCGCTTCGCGCGCGAAGCGCAACTCGCGGCGTTGGCAAGCTGCGGCGCGGCTGCGATGCTTCGGCCGTGTCCGCGGCGAGAATCGCGGTTCTAGGCCGATTGGGGATAGAGCGCGAGGGCCAGGAGGCCTGGGGGCGCGGTCTGCCGGGGCGCCGCGCGGAGCTGGTGTTCGCCTACCTGGCGGTCGAGCACCGGCGCACCGTCAGCCGCGACGAGGTGGCCGATGCCCTGTGGCCGGGCATGCTTCCCGATTCCTGGGCGGCGGCGTTGCGCGGAGTGGTGAGCGAGGTGCGCCGCTTCCTCGAGGACGGCGGACTGGATCCTGCCGAGGTGCTCGCGGCGGGCCGTGGCGGCTATCAGTTGCGTCTCCCGGCGCAGGTCGTCGTCGACGTCGACGAGGCGCGAGAGGCGCTCGCGGCCACCCGCGCCGAGCTGGCGGCAGGGGCGCCGGCCGTGGCGGCTGGTCACGCGGGACGCGCCGCCGCGCTGGCGCGATTGCCCTTCCTTCCGAGCCACGAGGGCGAGTGGGTGGATGGCGTCCGCGCCGAGCTCGAATCGATCCAGGTACAGGCGCTGGAGCTGGAAGCGCAGGCGCAGGCGGAGGCAGGCGACCCAGGCGCGGCGGCCGCCGCGGCGGAACGGCTCGTCAAGCTCGAGCCGTTCAAGGAGCCGGTGCACCAGCTGTGGATCCGCGTCCTCGGCGAGGCGGGCGACCGCGCGGGCGCAGCACGCGCTTACGAGCGCTGCAAGGAGATCCTCTCGTCGGAGCTCGGCGTGGAGCCATCGGCCGAGACGGAGGCGGTGTTCCGCGCCGCGATGGCGCGGGCGCCGGAGGGCGATACCGCTCCGACCGCGGCCGCGGCCCCACGGGCGGACGGCCTGCAGGTGCGCTCAGTGCTCGTCGTGGAGGATCACGACTTCCAGCGCCGCACCGCGCTTCAGCTGCTCCGCGGTTTGGGGATCGCCGAGCTCACCGAGGCGGCGGACGGCGCGGCTGCCTTGGAGCTGCTCGGCCGTGCCGCGGCTCCGGACGTAATCGTCTGCGACCTCGACATGCCCGGGATGGACGGCGTGGAGTTCATCCGTCGCGTCGCCGAGCGCCAGCTTGCGAGCGCGGTCATCATCGCCAGCGGGCTTGATGCCACCGTCGTTCATGCCGTCGAGGCCCTCACGCAGGCGTCCGGCCTGGAGCTCTTGGGGGCCATCGAGAAGCCGCTCACCTCGCGAAAGCTGGCCGAGCTGCTCGAGTCCTACCGCCCCGATCCGGCGGCTCAACGGGGAGGAGGAGGCGTGGTGACGGCGTCGGATGTCGCGGGCGCCCTCGACGATGGACGGATAGTGGTGCGCTTCCGACCAACGGTCGACCTGAGCAGCGCAAGGGTCAGCGGCGCCGAGGTCCTCGCCGGCTGGCACGACGCCGCGCACGGGTGGATCGGATCCCCGGCCGTGCTGGCGGCGCTGGATACCGACCCGCTTGTCAGCCGCTTCACCGACCATGCATTGGAACTGGCCTGCACGCACCTGCAGACGTTCGCGGGTGGCGGGCTCGGCATCGCTGTCTCAGTGAGGGTGCCGGGGCGCTGCTTTGGCGATATCGGGCTGGTGGACAGGTTCGCTGAGATCGTGCGTGAGCGCGGCGCGGACACGGGTCAGGTCGTTTGCGTGATCGGCGAGCGCGAGCTCCGGCCGGACGCTGCCACGCTGGCGGCGCTCACGCGCCTGCGGTTGAAGGGCTTCGGTCTCTGCGTCGAGGAGTTCGTGGCGGCGCACGCCTCGGCCGAGCAGCTGGGGCGCGTGCCGCTCACGGCGATCAAGGTGGCCGCCAGCTTGGTGTCCGGCGCAGGCGATGACCTGGGCCGTGCGGTGATGCTCGAGGAGACGCTGGAGCGGGGGCGCGTCCGAGGTCTCGCGGTGATCGCCGCGGGCTGCGACTCGGAGGCTGACTTCGAGCTGCTGCTCCGGCTGGGATGCGGGCAAGCCGAGGGCGCCTTCATTGCCGATCCGATGTCCGGTGACGAGCTGCCGGCCTGGGCCGAACGCTGGAGCCCGCCGTCGTCGCTGGTGGGCGGCGCGACGTGAGCGCCCAAGCGTCACGGCTGTCGCTACGCCGGCTGCTCGCGCTCCTGCTCGGCGTTCTCGGCCTGCTCGTCGCCGCGCTGTTCCTCGTGACGACGCTGCAACTTCGGGGCTCGACGTCCAGCCGAGGCCGAGAACCGGCGCACCGCTCGTTCCTGCTCGCCGACAGCATGCGCCAGAGCTCCAACGACCTCACGAAGATGGTCCGCCTGTACGTCTCGACCGGCGAGCCGCGCTACCGCGGCTACTACGACGAGATCCTGGCCATCCGCGCCGGAACGGCGCCCCGGCCGCGGGACTACGACAGCGCGTTCTGGGACCGGGTCCTGGCCGAGGGCAAGGGCTTCGTCGAGTACGGGCCCGCCGGAGTCGCTGCGAGCGCAGATGCGCGCGGCCGACTTCACGCGGGCGGAGTTCGCTGCGCTCAACGCGTCGCTGCGCGCGTCCAACGGGCTCGCGCAGCTCGAGCTCGAGGTCATGGACGCGTCGAACGGCGCATCGCCGCAGGGGGTCGACGCCGCCTACTTCGCCGACGTCCACCCCGACTACCGGCGCCTGGTCGACGCCGCCTACCTCGCCGAGAAGGGCGTGATCATGGCCGCCATCGGCCGCTTCATCGCGCTCGTCGAACGAGCGCACGCTGAGCGAGGTCGAGGGCGTGCGGGCCGACAACCGCAGCTTTCGCCGCGCAGATCGCGATCCTCGCGCTGATCGTGGTCCTCGGCGGTCGCGGCTATGGTGGTGCTCTCGCGGTCGCGCTCCGCCCGCTTGGCGAGCTGATCGTCGCGACGCGCCGGATCGCGGGCGGCGACTACGCCGAGCGCGCGCACGATCCGGGCGTCGCCGAGCTCGAGCACGTCGCGGGCGCGTTCAACGAGATGGCCGACGCCGTTCGAGTCCGACATCGCCGCGCGCGAGCGCGCCGAGCACGAGGCGCTGGCCGCACGCCAGGCGGCCGAGCACGCCAACCGCGCGAAGTCGACCTTCCTCGCCGCGATGAGCCACGAGATCCGCACGCCGATGATCGGCGTGACCGGCATGCTCGAGGTGCTCGCGCGGACCGAGCTGACCACGCAGCAGCGCCAGATGGTCGCGACCGCCCAGAGCTCGGCGCAGTCGCTGCTGCAGATCATCGGCGACATCCTCGACTTCTCGAAGATCGAGGCCGCCAAGCTCGAGCTCGCGCCGGCGACGTTCGACCTGCGTCGCGCTCGTCGACGCCGCGGTCGAGACGTTCGTCCACACCGCTCGGCGAAGGGCCTGCTGCTCACCTGGAACGCCGACGAGCGGCTCGGCCCGGCGCACGTCGGCGACCCGCTGCGCCTGCGCCAGATCCTCAGCAACTTCCTCTCGCAACGCGGTGAAGTTCACGGAGGTCGGCGGGATCGAGGTCGCCGTCGGGTGCTGGACGAGTCCGAGCGAGGCGCAGACGGTCGAGATCGCGGTCACCGACACGGGCGTCGGGATCATCCCCGAGCAGCAGCAGGCGCCTGTTCGAGGAGTTCGCGCAGGCGGACGCATCGACCGCCCCGCGTCACGGCGGCACCGGGCTCGGGCTCGTCATCTGCCGGCGCCTCGCGACCTCATGGGCGGCGAGGTCACCAGCGCAGCGTGCACAGGGACAGGCACGACGATGCGCCTGACGGTCCCGCTCCCGCGCGGCGACCCGCCGACGTCGATACCGAGCCCGTCGCCCGTCCCGTCGTCGCTGCCGGCACGCGGCCGCAAGCCGACCCGCGAGGAGGCCGAGCGCGAGGGCAGCCTGCTGCTCCTGGCCGAGGACCATCCGGTCAACCGGACCGTGCTGACCCATCAGCTCGACATCGATCGGCTTCCAGGTCGACACCGCCGACGACGGCCAGGAGGCGTTCGAGATGTTCGTCAGCGGGCGGTACGGGCTCGTGCTGACGGATCTCAACATGCCGCGGATCGACGGCTACGAGCTGGCGCGCGCCATCCGTCCGACGCGAGACGCAGACCGGAGGATCGCGGACGCCGATCCTCGCGCTGACCGCGAGCGTCATGCAGGGCGAGCCGGAGAAGTGCCGCGCCGCCGGCATGGACGACTTCGCCGCGAAGCCGACGACGATCCCCTTCTTCGCAGGCAAGCTGCTCCACCGTGGCTCGCGGCACCTGTACTGGACCGCGGAGCAAAAAAAAAAAAAAAAAAAAAAAAAAAAAAAATCAAGAAGACGGGGTCGACGGCGCGGCGCTGGACGAGCTCACCGCGGGTGATGCCGGCATGGCCGCGTCAGTGATCAGCGACTTCATCGACACGTCCCGCGCGGACCTGCGGGCCCTCCGGGAAGCCGCCGCGGCGGACGACGGTGACCAGCTGCGCCGAAGCGCGCACCGCGTCAAGGGCGCGAGCCTCATCGTGGGTGCCACGGAGGTCACCGCGCTGGCGCAGGAGCTGGAGAACGCGGCCGCCGTCAGGGGACCCGGCGACGCCGCGACAATTCACTCGCTCATCGCTCGGCTCGACTCGGCGCTGGCGAAGGTAGCCGGGGCGCATCTCCCGGCCGCTCACCCCGGGTAGCTCGGTTGCGCTTTAAATGTGTCGGGTCCTCGATAATCGCCCGGATGCCGTCGACGCGAGTCGCAGTCGCCGATGACGACGTCCTCCTTCGCGAGGGTCTCGCGAGCCTGCTCGAGCGCTCGGGCTTCGAGGTCGTGGGCCAGGCGGGCGACGCCCGGCGTTGCTCGAGCTCGTGCGCGCGCACGAGCCGGACCTCGTCATCGTCGACATCCGCATGCCGCCGGACCACGAGACCGAGGGGCTCGATGCCGCCCGCGTGATCCGCGCGGAGTTGCCGCAGACCGGCATCCTGGTCCTGTCCGCGCACGTGGAGGTCGAGCAGGCGATGGAGCTGCTCGCCGGCGGCGAGCGCACCGGCTACCTGCTGAAGAGCCGCGTCACCGACGTGACCCACTTCCTCGAGAGCCTCGACCGGATCGCCGAGGGCGGTCGGTGGTGGACCCCGGGCTCGTCCAGGAGCTCGTGGCCACCCAGCGCCGCGACGATCCGCTCGCGGACCTGACGCCGCGCGAGCGCGAGGTGCTCGCGCTGATGGCCGAGGGGCGCTCGAACGCCGGGATCGCCCGCCGGCTCTGGGTCACAGAGGGCACGGTCGAGAAGCACGTCCACAGCATCCTCGCGAAGCTGCCGCTGCCCGAGACGGACGACGACCATCGGCGTGTGCTCGCCGTGATCGCGTTCCTCGAGGCGCGCTAGGCAAGCGGCGGCTCACTTCCCAGGTCGTCTCCGAGGATGGCGCGGATGCGCGTCGCCGAGAGCTCGGGCTTGGCGAGGAACCCGATCGCGGGGCTGTCCGCGATCATGTCCGTGAAGTCGCGCTCCGGATAGGCCGAGATAAGGATCACACGCTGCGAGTCGTTCTCCCGGTCCGCGAGCCGTCGAGCGAGGTCGAACCCGCTCTCGTCGCCCAGGTCGATGTCGACGAGGCAGACGTCCGGCTCCAGCGCGGCCGCGAGCCGCATCGCCTCCTCGATCGTGGACGCGACCCCGGCCACCTCGATGCCCTCGCGCTCGAGCAGCTCGCGCGCGGCCGCGAGAAAGCGGGAGTTGTCGTCCACCAGGAGAGAGCGCAGAGCCATACACACTGAGCATCGCACCGCGCAGCCTCCCCCACATTGCAGCTAGCAGGAATTTCGAGAGTGGCGGTGACAGGGGCTCAAAGTTGGAGGCTGGCCCCGCAGACAGGCGCGACGCGAACCGGGATCTTTCTTGTGCACTCCGTCGAAAGGAAGAGAAGGATGTACCGGATCAACCCACAGACCCGCGTCGCCATCGCGGACGGCCACACCTCGTCCGCGGCGCCTTCACCGCGCTTCTCGACGCCGAAGACGACATCGCCGTCGCTGTGGCCGCCGACAGCGACGAGGCCCTCGCCCTGGCCGAGCGGAGCGCCCCGACATCGTCCTGATCGACCTGGACCTGCCGGGGGCGGACGGCCTCGAGACGACGCGGCGCATCTTCGCCGACCCCGCGCTCGAAGGCGTGCGCGTGATCGTGCTCAGCCCCACCGATGACGACGACACGCTGTTCGGCGCGCTGCGCGCCGGCGCGAGCGGCTTCCTCGTGAAGGACACCGAGCCCGCGGAGCTTCTCGAGACGGTGCGGGCGGTTGCTCGCGGCGACGCGCTCCTGTCGCACGGTGTCACCCGGCGGCTGATCGCCGAGGTGGCATCTCAACCGGACCGCTACCGGCCAAGCCCGGAGGAGCTCGAGGAGCTGACCGCGCGCGAGCGTGAGGTGACGGCGCTGGTCGCGCGTGGCCTCAACAACCAGGAGATCGCGGAGCGGCTCGTCATCAGCCTCGCGACCGCCAAGACGCATGTCAGCCGCGCGCTCCGCAAGGTCGACGCACGCGACCGCGCGCAGCTCGTCGCGCTCGCGTACGAGACGGGACTGGTTCATCCGCGGCGGAACGGGCTGCTGCCGGGCGCCGCTTCGCAGGTCGAGCCGGCGCTCGTCGCGCTGAACTGAGGAGGAACGACGGCCGACATCTCGACGGAGAATCAGCCGAGCTGGCGGCCGAACAGGGCGCCTGGCAGGACGGCGATGTCCTCGGGTCACGGCGGCGACGGCGTGCTGGCGCACTGGTACGCGGCGATCACGTCCTCCATGTTCGTCACGTAGGCGTGGTATCTGTCGAGGCTGGGCGTGCTCGGCGGCGAAGCGACCTGCGCGAGCTCGATCAGGGCGGGCGCGGATCTCGGTGGACGACATGCGCGCCCGCGGTCGTCGACCCTTTTTTTTTTTTTTTTTTTTTTTTTTTTTTTTTTTTTTTTTTTTTTTTTTTTTTTTTTTTTTTTTTTTTTTTTTTTTTTTTTTTTTTTTTTTTTTTTTTTTTTTTTTTTTTTTTTTTTTTTTTTTTTTTTTTTTTTTTTTTTTTTTTTTTTTTTTTTTTTTTTTTTTTTTTTTTTTTTTTTTTTTTTTTTTTTTTTTTTTTTTTTTTTTTTTTTTTTTTTTTTTTTTTTTTTTTTTTTTTTTTTTTTTTTTTTTTTTTTTTTTTTTTTTTTTTTTTTTTTTTTTTTTTTTTTTTTTTTTTTTTTTTTTTTTTTTTTTTTTTTTTTTTTTTTTTTTTTTTTTTTTTTTTTTTTTTTTTTTTTTTTTTTTTTTTTTTTTTTTTTTTTTTTTTTTTTTTTTTTTTTTTTTTTTTTTTTTTTTTTTTTTTTTTTTTTTTTTTTTTTTTTTTTTTTTTTTTTTTTTTTTTTTTTTTTTTTTTTTTTTTTTTTTTTTTTTTTTTTTTTTTTTTTTTTTTTTTTTTTTTTTTTTTTTTTTTTTTTTTTTTTTTTTTTTTTTTTTTTTTTTTTTTTTTTTTTTTTTTTTTTTTTTTTTTTTTTTTTTTTTTTTTTTTTTTTTTTTTTTTTTTTTTTTTTTTTTTTTTTTTTTTTTTTTTTTTTTTTTTTTTTTTTTTTTTTTTTTTTTTTTTTTTTTTTTTTTTTTTTTTTTTTTTTTTTTTTTTTTTTTTTTTTTTTTTTTTTTTTTTTTTTTTTTTTTTTTTTTTTTTTTTTTTTTTTTTTTTTTTTTTTTTTTTTTTTTTTTTTTTTTTTTTTTTTTTTTTTTTTTTTTTTTTTTTTTTTTTTTTTTTTTTTTTTTTTTTTTTTTTTTTTTTTTTTTTTTTTTTTTTTTTTTTTTTTTTTTTTTTTTTTTTTTTTTTTTTTTTTTTTTTTTTTTTTTTTTTTTTTTTTTTTTTTAAAAAAAAAAAAAAAAAAAAAAAAAAAAAAAAAAAAAAAAAAAAAAAAATTTTTTTTTTAAAAAAAAAAAAAAGCGCAGGAGGCCCAGGTCCTGGGGATCCGCTCCTCGGTCGGATGTCCGATCGTCGTCGGGGGGCGGACCTGGGGAGTGATCGCAGCGTCCACGACGCGCGCCGCCCCGTTTCAGCGTGACACGGAGTCGCGAATCGCCGACTTCACCGAGCTCGCCGCCACGGCGATCGCGAACACGGAGGCGTGCGAGCAGCTCCGCCGCGTGGCGGACGAGCAGGCGGCCCTCAGGCGTGTGGCCACGCTCGTCGCCGAGGCTGCGCAACCGGGAGAGGTCTTCGCCGCGGTCGCGAAGGAGGCCGGCAAGCTGCTGTCCGCCGGCGCCACCGGCCTGTCCCGGTTGGACTCGGACGACATGTTCACAGTCATGGCCTCGTGGCGTCCGACGGGCGATTGGATGCCGCAGGGAGTGCGGCGTCCGATCGATTCATCGAAGGTCACCATGATGGTTCGAGACACCGGGCGGCCGGCCCGCATTGACCATTACGAGCCGGAAAGCGGTGCCGAGCTGTGGCGGCCCGGTTTAGGGGTCCGCTCGGTGGTTGGCGTGCCGATCACCGTTGAGTGGGCAGGCTCTGGGGAGTGATGGCGGTCGCTTCGACCGGCGACGACCCACCACCGCCCGAAAGCGAGGACAGGTTGAGCGGATTCACGGAGCTCGTCGCTACCGCGATCGCGAACACGGAGAGCCAAGCCGAGCTGAAGGCGTCGCGAGCACGCATCGTCGCCACCGCGGATGAGACGAGGCGCCGGATCGAGCGCGACCTGCACGACGGCGCGCAGCAACGGCTCGTCTCGCTGACGCTCGAGCTGCGCGGCGCGCAGGCGCGCGTGCCGCCGGAGCTCTCCGAGCTTGCGACGGACCTCGACAAGATCGCGGCCGAGATCACCGAGGTGCTCGACGAGCTCCGCGAGATGTCACGCGGCCTCCATCCGCCCATCCTGGCGAGGGGCGGGCTCGAGCCCGCGCTGAAGACGCTGGCACGCCGCTCCGCGATTCCGGTTGACCTGGACATCCGCACCGAGGGGCGGCTCCCTCAGTCGATCGAGGTCGGGGCGTACTACGTCGTATCCGAGGCGCTCACGAACGCGGCGAAGCACGCGCATGCCTCTTCGGTCGCCGTGGACGTCGACCGAACCGACGGCGTGCTCAGCGTGTCGGTTCGGGACGACGGCGTCGGCGGCGCGGATTTCGCAGGCGGATCGGGCCTCGTCGGCCTCAAGGATCGAGTGGAGGCGCTCGGCGGCCGGATCCGCGTCGACAGCGCGCGCGACGGCGGCACGGCGATTCAGGTGGTCTTGCCGCTGTCCGACGCGCCGGATCTCTCGAGCTAGCAGCTGCGCTCGGTCATCGCGGCCTCTATTCGAGCGCCTCGGCCTACGCGTCGGATCTGCTCATTCGATACCGGCCGCATCGCACGCCGCCCGGAAGGCGGGGGTGCAGACCTGCGCCACGGTGTCGTAGCCATCCTTGATGACCGTGTTCTTGACGTTGGCTTGGGTGACGGCCACCGGCGTCAGCAGCACCGACGGCACGTTCTTCTTGCCGTTGTTCTGGTTGGACGTGATCAGACCGGCCGGGGCCTTGTCCCCCTTGGCCAGCGCCACCGCGAGCTGCGCCGCGACGCGGGCTTCACGAGTGACTGCCTTGTAGACCGTCATGTACTGGTCCCCGGTGAGAATCCGCTGGATACCGGCGATCGTGGCGTCCTGACCGGTGGTCGGGCGCGTGGACGGCGTGATGCCGGCCGCCTTCATCGCCGTGATGCCACCACCCGCGATGTCGTCGTTGGCGCCGTAGACGCCCGCGAACCCGTTCCCACCGAGAGCCGTGATCGCCTGCTGTGCCTCGTCATCTGCAGCGGTACCGCTGTAGCCGGGAGTGTCGTACGACTTGGCGACCTTCACGTTGTTCGCCTTGAAGACGCTGCTCGCGCCCTGCTTGAACAGATGGGCGTTGTTATCCGCCGGGTCGCCGTTGAGCATGATGATCGGCCCCTTGGGCTTGCCGATGGACTTCAGCTTCGCCGTCAGGCTCTGGCCCTGCAGCCTGCCGACGCGAGTGTTGTCGAACGAGACGTAATAGGCGATGTCCGAGTTCGTGATCAGTCGGTCGTAGCTGATAACCGGCACGTTCTGGGCGTTCGCCCTTGCCACGATCGAGGCGGCCGAACTCGCGTCGACGGCATCGAGCACGAGCACCTTCGCACCCTGGGTCAGAGCCGCGTCGGCGTTGCTCTGCTGCGTGGTGGCGTCCCCGTTGGCGTTGCTATAGATGACCTTGCAGTCGTTACACAGCTGGCTGACCTTCTTCTCGAAGTCAGGCCTGTCGTGTGCCTCGTACCGCGGCGTTTGATTTTCCGGCAGCAGCAGCGCGATCGTGTCCCCGCCGTTGCCTCCGTCGCCGTCGCTGCCGCAGCCCGCAGCCGCCAGACCCGCGAGAGTGAGAAGCGATACGACGGCCGCCCCGCGCGTCGTTCGACTCCGCCACCTCGGCTGTCCTGTGCTCTTCTGGTTGTCGCTCGCCATGAGTTGGTCCTTTGCTCGGGTGGCGGTCAATGGTCCCTGCGGCGCTTGCGTTTGTCGTCGGCCCGAGGGCGGCGCTTTCGCGGCCTCCCGGCGGGGTACCTCTCGGGTGGAGACGTGCGGTCGGATTGAGTAGTCGCGAGCCGTCGTACCGCACAGGGCGTACGGCAAAGACCCGTCAGGAGACCGACGACAGGGCCGCCGGCGGCGGGGACGATCTGTCGCATGAGCTCGACCGGACCGCACGACGCCCCTGCACGCGTCGCGCGCCTCAGCGGCGGGCTTGACCGGTCGACACTCGTGGTCGCCGGAGTGGCCACGCTCGGCCTGATCATGGCCGTGCTCGACACGACGATCGTCAACGTCGCACTCGACACCCTGGCGAAGGACCTGCATGTCTCGCTGGCCACCGGCCAGTGGATATCGACCGCTTACCTGCTTTCACTCGCGGCAGTGATCCCGATCTCGGGCTGGGTAACCGAGCGCTTCGGGTCGAAGCCGACCTGGATCGCCTCGATCGCGCTGTTCGCCGTCGGCTCGGCGCTGTGCGCGCTCGCGACCTCGGCCGCCGAGCTGATCGCGTTCCGTGTCCTGCAGGGCCTTGGGGGCGGCATGCTCGTGCCGGTCGGCTTCACGCTGGTCGCGCAGAGCGCCGGGCCTCAGCGCGTCGGACGAGCGTTAGGGCTGATAGGCGTGCCGATTCTGCTCGGCCCCATCTTCGGGCCGATCATCGGCGGCCTCATCGTGGACAACGCGGCCTGGCAGTGGATCTTCCTCGTCAACATCCCCATCGCCGTCGTGGCGATCGCCGCCGCTGTCCGGCTGCTTCACCGGGATGCCGGGCGCGCCGATGCCGGCGCGCTCGACTGGCTCGGCGTAGCGCTCCTGTGCCCAGGGTTGGTGGGCATCGTCTTCGGCCTCTCGGAGACCGAGAGCCACGGCGGTTTGGGTCACCCGATCGCGTTCGGGCCCATCGCCGCCGGCGTGGTCCTCGTCGGGCTGTTCGTCTGGCACAGCCTGCATGTGGCGCGGCCGCTGATCGAGGTGCGGCTGTTCCGCTCACGGGGGTTCCGCGCCGCCGCGATCGCCACCTTCCTTTTTGGGGGCGCGTTGTTCGGGACGCTGCTTGTGCTCCCGCTCTACTACCAGGTGGATCGCGGCCAGAGCGCGCTCGACGCCGGGCTGCTGCTTGCCCCGCAGGGTCTCGGGGCCGCACTGATGCTGCCGATCAGCGGCCGTCTGACGGACCGCCTCGGCGGCGGTCCGGTGGTGGTCGCCGGCTGCTGCATCATCGCTCTGGCGACCGTGCCGTGGGTCTTCGTGAGCGACCACACGCCGTACGCGCTGCTCGGCGGCGTGCTGTTCGTCCGCGGCCTGGGCCTCGGCGCATCGATTCAGCCAACGATCGCCGCGGCGTACGCGCTGCTCGACTCGTCGCAGGTACCGCGCGCCACCGCCGCGCTCAACACGCTTCGGCAGGCCGGCGGCTCGGTCGGCACCGCGCTTCTTGCGGTCGTCCTCCAACACCAGGCCGCGGCGGCGCTGCCCGCGGCGAGCGGCGGGGCCGGAGGATTGCTCGCGCCACTGTCGCCGGGCGAGCGCGAGCAGATCAGTGGACCGGTTGCCACCGCCTTCGGACACACCTTCATGTGGGCGCTCGTGATGGCGCTGCTGGCAATCGTTCCTGCCGTCGCGCTGCTGCGCGCCGAGCGCGCCGAGCGGCGCGCGAGCACGCTCGGCGGTGCTCAGCCCGCCGCTGCCGAGCCGGATTCGCCCCGGGCCAACGCGGCCTGACGCTCGGAGGGTCCTCGGCGCGCGCGAATCTGTCGTCGGGCCGGAGGCGACAGTCCGAGATGCGACCGCAGGGGTACCGGGGCGTTTTCGGCTGCCCCACCGGTGCGAGGTCAAAGAGTCGTCGCCGGCCTGACGACAGCTGGGGCTGCGCGGAGGAGCCTTTGCAGGGACTTGAACCCGTACTGCAGAGGAGCACGAATGATGTCCCGCACACCCCTCACGCTGCTGGCAAGCGCCGCGGTGATTCCCCTCACAGCCCTGGCTCTCGCCAGCTGCGGTGGCGACGACAGCGCGACGGCCGCGGGCCCACCGCCCAAGACTGCAAGCGGTAAGTCCGCGACGCTCGGGGTGGAGAGCAGCAGCCTCGGCAAAATCCTCGTCGACGGCCAGAGTCGGACGCTGTACTTGTTCCAGGCCGACACCGGCACCAAGAGCAACTGCTCCGGAGCCTGCGCCACGAACTGGCCGCCGCTCACCAGCGCGAATCCGACGGTCGGCAAGGGCGCGAGCGCCTCGATGACCGGGACCACCAAGCGCTCTGACGGCAAGACGCAGGTGACCTACAACGGCCACCCGCTCTACACGTTCGCCGGCGACAGCGGCCCGGGCGACACGAGCGGCCAGGGCGTGAACGCCTTCGGCGGCCTCTGGTACGCGGTGTCTCCGGCAGGTCAGCAGGTGACCGGCATCGTCATCGAACAACAGTGGAGGCAGCAACCCCTACTAGGTGTCGGACTGTTCCGCGGCTCGGCCTGCTCGCAGGACTGGCCACCGACGCTGGCGACTGGCCGATGCGAGCACGGCCGAGCCTGCGGAACCCGCGCCAGCTTCCCGGCCTCTGCACCCGTTGGTGTCGGTGGCGAGATGAGCGATGCCCGTCGGCCCCGTGGCGAGATCGTCGCCCGCATGCAGATGTCGGCGCCGGCCGACGCTGTCATGGGATTCCTCGCGGACCTCGAGCGCCACGTTCAGCTGGCCCCCGACTCGGTTCAGGTCCTGCGGCTCAGTCAGCCGCCGGGCCGCCCCGCGCGCGCCCTGGTGCGACTGATCGGGCCGCTCGGCATGCGGCGCACCGCGTCGACCGAGCTCCTGCAAACTCCGCAGGTGAACTCGATCGCGGGCGAGGCGAGGATCGGGGAGCGCACCGTGGCGTCGGTGGCATGGTGGGTCGAGGAAAACGATGGGGGCAGCGTCGTAACCCTCAGTGCCACGGTGGAAGCCGCGAGTCCGATCGACCGCGTGGTTCTGCTTCTCGGGGGCCACCGGTGGCTCGCGAGGCGCTTCGCGGCTGCGCTGCAGCGTCTCTCCGACCTGCTTGCCGCATCTCCCTCACACGAAGAGCTGACCGAGCGCGCGGCGTGACTAAGGCGCGTCGGGCTGAAGGGCGGGAGCGCCGATGTCATCGGCCGCGGGGGTGCTTGTTCGAGCCTTCGCCTGGAGTACCACGAGACCCGCCCCTGCCGCGCGGGTCGCAGGTCGAAGAGTCGCCGCCGGCCCGACGACAAATGGAGGCCCGAGGAGGAGCGTGTTGCTTTGGCCTTCTCGGAACTTGAAAGGAGACCCTGTGAGCGCCAATCCCACCACCACGGCTTCGGCCACCCCCAACCTCACCACGCGAGACCGCTCGACCATCGCCCAGGCAGCGCTGTACCTCGGTGCCCTGTCGGTCTTGGCGACCGGCGTCGTCCACATCCAGCAGTACTACGCCGAGGACTACTCGACCATTCCGACGATCGGCACGCTGTTCTTTCTCAACTTCGTGGCGGCGGTGGTCATTGCCGTAGGGCTGATCGCCCCGCTTGGGCGCGTCAGCCGGCGTAACGCAGACGCCATCCGCTCCCTCTTCGCCATCGGCGGGATCGGGCTGGGCGTCTTCTCGCTCGCTGCGCTGTTCGTGTCAGAGTCGTCGGGACTCTTCGGTTTCGTGGAGAACGGCTATCGAACGGCGATCGTGCTGGCGATGGTCGCGGAGGTCGCAGCAACCGTCTTCCTCGTTGTCTTCCTCGTCGCGAGCCGCGCAGCGTCGGCGCCGTCGTGACCGCCGAGGCGGCCCGGCCGGCCCGGACCCGCTTCTGCGCGCGCGTGCGCGGCTGAGCCTCATCCGCACGGCGGTCCCACCCCGGGCTCACCGCACGCCGAGGAGGCGCTGCGCGTTTCCTGCGTAGACGGCGGCCAGCTCCGCCTCTGACAGCCCGGCGGCCCCGAGGTCCGCGATTGTGGCCTCGATGGCGTCGGGCGGTCCCAGCGGCGTGTCGGTGCCGAACAGCACGTGCTCCGGGCCGAAGAACTCGATGACGCAGCGCACCGCGTGGGGAGCTCCGAAGAGTGCTGTATCCGCGTAGAAGCGGTGGAAGTAGTCCAGCGGGGGCAGCGGGAGGCTTTCCTTCGTCTGCCGGTATCCCGGCCCCATCGCGAGCCGCGCCGAGAAGTGCGGCACCATGCCGCCACCGTGGTGGGCGATCACCCGGAGCCGCGGGTGCCGGTCCATCTGACCGGAGTAGACAAGCCGCGATAGGGCAGCCGCCGTCTCGTACGGCCAGCCGAGCGACCACCAGATCCCGAAGTCGGACTCGCGCTCGGTCGCGTAGTCGGGCCATGCGGCGTGGCGTGTCGGGTGCAGCCAGACCATCCGGTCGAGCTCGTCCATCCGCGCGAGAATCGAGTCGAAGCGGGGGTCGTCCAGCGGTGCGCCGCGAACGTTGGTGAACAGCTGGACGCCGAGCGCGCCCAGCTCCCCGACCGCATGGTCGATCTCGATCAGAGACGCCTCGACGTCACCCAGCGGCAGGGCGGCCGCGAACCCCGCGAACCGCTCGGGGAAGCGCCGCACCAGGTCGGCCATCTCGTCGTTGGCGCGCCGGGCCAGCTCGGAGGCGGCCTCCGGTGGGTCCACCTCCTCCAGCGGAGGGACGGCCAGCACGAGGACCTGCGCGTAATCGCCGTGCCGGTCCATCATTCGGAAGCGCGCGTCGAGGTCGCTGATGACCGGGTCGAAGCGAAAGACACCCTCCTGGTAGTACCGCAGCTGGGCCGGCCTCATCGTCGAGGCGAGGTGGCGCTCCAGGTGCTCCAGATAGCCAGCCGGCAGGATGTGGGCGAAGGCGTCGATCTTCCGCATCGGTCCATTCTGGCCACCACGCGGAGCGGACCACGCCCGTTTGACCTAGTCCATGCGGCCTGCCTCGTTCGGCATCAGAACCCATGCCGCGACGTACAGGAGCGGGCTCAGTAGCAGGGTGCCCAGGATGCCGAGCAGTCGTGCGACGAGCGGGTTGATGTCATAGCGGCGGGCGAACCCGGCGCTTACTCCCGCCAGGAGGCGGCCCTCGCGTGGACGCGAGAGGCCGTTCTGGGCGAACCATGCGCGTGCGCCGGCGAGCGAGTTGTCGTGGACATCGATCTGCGGCTGTGTGGCTACGGCCATTGTTTCTTCTCGTTTCTCCGGGAAGGCCCGGCTCGTTTGTGTACGACGAGCATGGCCTTCACACCCTTGCCCCACCACCGAGGCAGCCGGTGGGTGGCGGGGCGGCTAACCGGCGTGTGGCCCGTAGGGGTCATCCCCAGCCACAGGACTCATGCCCCGTAAGGGTCGTTCGTCTCTCTCGCCCATTGCGATAGGGTCGACGGGTTGGGGTCGCTGGTGGTCGAAAACGCCGTCCTGGGCGGACGAAAGGTCTCGATCCACTGCGCCGATGGCGTGATCGCCGACATCCGCGTCGACGGCGCCGACCTGCCAGGGGTGCAACGAGGTGCAGTCGATCGGCTCGACGGGCGCGGCTGCCTGGTGGCGCCAGGGCTGATCAATGCCCACACCCACGCGGCGATGACGCTGTTCCGCGGCCGCGCCGATGACCTGCCGCTGATGGAGTGGCTGGAGAAGCACATCTGGCCGTACGAGGAGGTGATGACCGAGGACGAGGTCTACGCCGGTGCGCGGCTGGGGATCCTGGAGATGGTCCGCAACGGCATCACCTTCTTCAACGACATGTACTGGTCCTCGCGCGGCACGGCCCGGGCGGCGGTGGAGATGGGGATACGCGCCTGTATCGGCGAGGTGTTCATCGACGGCGAAGCAGAGGCGAATCGCCGGCGTCGGCTCGAGATCGAGCGGCTGCTCGACGAGCTCGAGGGCTGCTCCAGCAGAGTCTCACTGTCGGTCGATCCGCATGCGGTGTACACCGTCTCCGAGGACTCGCTTCGCTGGGCGGGGGAGCTCGCGGCGGGCCGGGGGCTGATCCTTCATATCCATGTGGCCGAGACCGAGACCGAGGGTCAACGCTGCTTGGCGGAGCAGGGCTGCACGCCGGTGGCGTATCTCGGTCGACTCGGCTTGCTCGGTGAGCGCACCGTGGCGGCCCATACGGTGTGGCTGTCCGACGACGACGTCGCCCTGCTGGGTGAGCGGCGGGTGGTATGCGTGCACAACCCGGTGAGCAACATGAAGCTGGCGGTGGGCGCGGTCTACCCGTACCGAAGGCTTGCCTCGGCCGGTGCCGTATGCGCGATCGGGACCGATGGCGCTGCCTCCAACAACTGCCTCGACCTGTTCCGCGACATGAAGATCGCGGCGCTGCTTCAGAAGTTCGACTCGAACGACCCGGCTGCGCTGACTGCCGCCGAGACGCTCGCAATGGGGACCACCAACCCAGCGCCGGCTTTCGGACTGCCGGGGGCCGAGATCGAGGTTGGCCGGGCCGCCGACTTCATCTTGATCGACGGCGAGCGGCCGGAGCTCTCGCCGTCGCATTCGCTGACCAGTGACCTCGTCTACAGCGCGAGCGGCGACATCGTCGACAGCGTCGTCTGCGACGGCCGTGTGATCATGCGCCACCGCGAGATTGCGGGCGAACAGGAGATCCTCGCGGATGCCCGCCAGGCCGCGCGAGCACTGTTTGCCCGACTGTGAGCTTCGCGACGCACCGTCCCTACTGGAGCCATTGTCCGAGCGAGTCCAGCAGGCTGCCCATGCCCTGCTCGCGCTGGGCCGGCATCTCGTAGCCGTCAAGGAACGCGCCCTGCTCGGTGAAGACCAGTCGGGTGCCGTCGCGCTCGTGCTCGAACTCCGCTGTGGCGAGGGAGACCGAGATGCGGATCCCGTCCAGGAGCATTTCGTACGTGTAGACGATGCGCTGGGCCGGGACGATGTCCTGGTAGATCGCCTCGTAGGTGTAGGCGTTGCCGTCCGGCGCGGTGCCTCGGCTGCTTTCCCGCCCGCCGACGCGGAAGTCGAGCTCCAGATACGCGTCGGAGTCGACGAACCAGCGCGCCTTCGCCTCCTGATCGGCCCAGGCCGCGAACGCTCGCTCGGGCGATGCCGCGTACCTGCGCTCGACGACGAAGGTGGCGTGCTCCACCGCTCGCTCACTCATCGCATGCCCCCTTCCGGTTCGTCGCTACCTTCGGCGAGGTACTCGCCAAGGCGGTCGAAGCGGCGCTCCCAGCTGGACCGCCGTTCGCCGATCCATCGCTCCACCGGCCGAAGCGCCGCCGGCTCGATTTGGCAGGTGCGCACACGGCCGATCTTCTCCGAGCGAACGAGCCCGCTGGTCTCCAGCACCTGAAGGTGTTGTACCACCGCCCCCGCCGGCCGCGCGAGGCTTGGGGTGGTCAGGTCCGGGCCCAGTCCGAGCGTGTCATCGTCACCTTCAGGGGACGTGCGCGGTCGGGGACGTTGCGGTGCACCAGGTCGGACAGGGTGCTGGTCGTGCGGATCAGGCTCCAACCGAGCGGCGAGAACGTCCCGGGGTTGAAGATGCGCGGGGCGAGCAACGGATTCGTGAACGCCTGCGAGAACGCGTCGATTGCCACCATCCGGCCGATCAGTGGCGGAAGCACAGAGTTGCGCCGGACGTCTTCGGCGAATAGACCCGGGTAGAACTCGATGTTGTCGACGTCGCGGTAGAGGTCGCGCAACCGGTGCTGGACCTGCGGGTCGCTCGAGACTTCCTCGAACCGCGTCGCCCGGGGAAATCGGGCCAGTCGGCGGTACTCGTTGTACGGGCGAAGATTGACCGCGCGCGCCTGCTGGACGCTCGCGAGCTCGGCCTGCCACACCTCAGGCGGAGAGTTGAACAGGCCGACACGCCCGGCCGGCTGGTTCGAGGCATCCTCGAAGCAGGCACCGAGACCGCGCTCGACGACGATGTCGGTGTTGAAAAGCGTGTCGTTCACGCTGACGTCGCCGTCGGCGATGCGAAAGCTCGCGGGCACGAGGCTGTGCCAGCGATAAAGCAGGTTGAACTCGATCGCCATCCAGTTGTGGCGGTACCAGCGGGGGTTGCGCAAGCCGGTCGGGTCGGCGAGCAGCTTCACGTGGTAGGGAGAGATGTGATTGATGTACTCCTCCACCACGATCCTGATCAGGATCACCGTGAGGATGTTGCGCGTGGTCTGGAAGAGCCGCTCGTCATCCCAGCCGTACTCCTTCTCGAGCGTTCGCGCTACGCGGTTGTGCTCGCGCAGGAAGAGGACGTTCAGGAGCACGAATCCGAGCTGCAGGTTGCCCGTGTCGCTGCCCACCGCGAAGAGCTGGCGGCGCTGGTCGTCGGTGATCTGGTCGTCGCGTACGAGGCTGACCTTGTCGAACTTCTTGTGCTCGCCCTCGTAGAGGTAGGGCGGATACTCCTCTCCGTCGATCACCTGGTACTGGAGGAGCCCGCCCTCGCCCGCGCGCAACTGCCTGGTGACCTCGTCGTTCAGCCCGTAGAGCTGGATGAGATCGATCTCGTGGTTCGACTCGTTCTTGGCAACGTCACGGAGGGGCTCGCCTGTATCGGGGTCGCGTATGAGCTCGTCGGTCTCGGGGTCCCGCTTCGGGCGCTCGCTGCGGAGGAACCCGTCGACGAACCACGCCGCGAAGTAGGGGAACAGCACCGTCGACTTCTTACACGGCGTCATCTCCCCCCGTCGGTTGAAGAGCGCCGCCACCTCCTCCGCCGCGGGGTCCGTCGGCTGCGCGCGCTCAGCGGGTGGAAGGTGGCGACCGTCATATGTGCGGTCGGTGAGCGAGGCCCAGGACGTGTAGGAGGCCATCGTGCTCAGCGGATTGGGCCTGGTCGGGATCTTCAGGATCGCCCGATCGATGAGGAGTGCGTTGACACGACGGTGAACGACTGGCACGCGCTGGACAAGTTTCCAGAGGCCGCGCAGGTTCGTGGTCGCGTACGTCTCGATCCGGTTGGCTACGCCATAACGGATGTCCTTGAGTGTGCGCACTGCGCTCCTTCTCAGCCGTGTCCGGACTTCGACGGCGCCCCGATCGTAAGCCGGAGAGGATCAGCAGTCCAGGCGTAGCACCGCCGCTTGGCCCGGCCCGGTTTCCTTGATGCATCGCCCTTGCTTGCGGCGTAGCGGTCCGGGAAAAGCGGCGTCCGACTCTGTGAGGTGGTTCACACAGGCGGCTACGGCGGGAAGGAAGACGCCCACGAGTCGTCCTAGGCCATGACATGTATTTCCGGAAAGGAGTCGAAATGGCCAGGACGAGGACCAGATTGAAGGCGCGCGTGGGTGTGTTCGGCGGGGTTGCCGCGGCCGCGGCATTGGCCTTCCCGGGCGCCGCGAGCGCGGCCGTGACCTCGCAGGTGGCGAACGGCGACCTGGTCGTCACGAGCAACGCCGGCGACGCAGTGGTGATCACGGACGTGGGCGGCCAGGTGAAGGTAAACGACGCTGATCCTCAGTCCGGCCCGGCGGCGAGCGCGACGATCGATTCGATCGCCGTCACGGGCGGTCCCGACGCCAACAGCATCGACCTGAAGGGTGTGACGGGCACAGCCTTCCCGCTGCTCGGGAGTGTCACGGTCGATGGTGGCGACGGCAACGACACCATCAATGGCAGCCAGCTCGCCGACGTACTCGACGGCGGCGCCGGCAACGACCGCATCATCGGGGACGACAACCAGCAGGACACGTTCGACGTCATGCGCGGCGGCGTCGGCGACGACACGCTGGTGTGGAATCCGGGTGACGACGACGACACCAACGAGGGCGGCGCAGGCGACGACACGTCCGAGGTCAACGGCGGCGGCAAGGAGCAGTTCGAGGTCAAGCCGTCGGCCACGCCCGGCCGGGTGCTTTTCGAGCGCGTCCAGCCCGACGCGACGTTCGGGGCGCCGTTCAAGGTCGACATCGGCGAGGACACGGAGCGGCTTGATCTGAACGCCGGCGCCGGCGAGGACATCGTCAACTCGGCAGCTGGGCTCGACGCGCTCTCGTTTGCGCTCGACATCGACGGCGGCGATGGCAACGACACCATCGACGGCGGCGACGGCGCCGATCTGCTCTCCGGCGGCAACGGCAACGACCGCCTCACCGGGGACGACAACCCTCAGAACACGCGGGACGTCGTCCGCGGCGACGCCGGCGACGACACCATGGTCTGGAACGGTGGTGACGACGACGACGTCAACGAAGGCGGCGCCGACAACGACACCACCGAGGTCAACGGAGCGGCCGCGGGCGAGCAGTTCACGGTCAAGCCCTCAATCGCGACGCCAGGCGGAGTGCGGTTCGACCGCACCGGCCCGACCCCGCCCGGCCCGTTCAACATCGAGATCAGCGGCGACACCGAGCGGCTCGACCTGAACGCCAACGCTGGAAATGACAGCGTCAGCGCCGACCGCGGCGTCAGCAGCCTCAAGCTCGACGTGGAGGGCGGAGTTGGCAACGACACACTCGAGGGCGGCGACAGCGCCGATCTGCTCTCGGGCGGCGACGACCAAGACGTGATCCGGTCACGCGACAAGGCCGCCGACGAGGTCGACGGCGGCGACGGCGTCGACCTGGCGAAGGTCGACAAGCGTGACAGCCTGCGCGACGTCGAGACCGTCATCGGCGGCGGACTGCGTGTCCGCCATCTCGGCGGCAAGGCGATAACCGTGGCGGGCAACGTCGCGGCCGTGCGGCTTCAGTCCGTGGGAACCCGGCAGAGCAGCGGCCGCGCGCGGCTCCTGCGCGGCGGAAGGTCGCTCGGCAGCGTGAAGTACAAGGTCACCCGCAAGCCGAAGACCGTCCGCATCAAGCTCAACAGCGCGGGGCGCCGCCTCCTGGCCGGATCCTCCAGCAAGGGGAAGAGCGCCAAGCTGCAGATCGACGCCCGCGACGGCAAGGGCAACGGCTGGCGGACCACGAGCCGGATCATGCTGAAGCGCTAGTCAATCCGAGTGCGGCCGGGCGCGCCGGCCGGACGGAAGTAGCGGCCCGGGCCGCCCGCCGTAGCGGGCGGCCCGAGCCGCTTTCCTCCGAACACGCGCTGCTCTGAGGCTGGCCCGCGTAGCCCCGCTACATGATCAGTCGTTACAAACGGCCGGAGTGAGTTTGGAGGTTCTTGAGCAGGTCCCAGCCTGTGGCGAAGACCGTGCCGGCGCCGGTCTCGGACCCTTGGGTGTACGACTGCACGATCGTGGCGTAGCTGAACGAGACGCTCTCGGTCGGTCTGTTCCCCGCCGCTGCTTTGACTGAAGCCCGCGATGCGCACCCCGGTCAAGCAGTAGCGGAGGTACACGGCGACCTTGTCCCCGCCCGTCGTCGTGAACCGCAGCTTGGCGGACGGGATCGTTGTTCCGTTCGCGGCGCGGAGCATGAGCTGGGGCGATGACTTGTCGAGCTGCTTCGTCACGGTGACATCCGAGAAGAGGCCCCCTTGGCGCCCCTGCCTACCCCGAGTTGGAGCCGAGCCGAGCTCGATCTGGTTCTCAAAGCCGACCGCGTTCGACTCACCCTCGATGCCGTCGAGCTCCAGGAATATGTTGGCCGACGCCGCACTGGGCAACGCCAGCAGGAAGGCGCACGCGAATACGAGCGCGCCGATGCGAGTCCATCCCTTCAAGACAATTCTCCTTGATTGGTGTGGGGCCACCCTATGCCCCATATGTGATCTCCGCCACAAACTGGTCGGGCGCGAGCCGTGCGTTGCTTGTGGAGACTGTGGCGCCGACCTAGAGTGTGCCGATGGCGATGGGCGCTGGCCTGCCCGGACGGACGCGACCAGCTCGTCCAGCAGCGTGCACGGAGGCGCGCTCGCGAGGGGTCTTCGCCGTACGAAGGCCCAGTCCCGAGACCTTCAGTGGCGCGGCCTTGACGTGAGGCCTACGACCCCGATATGGAGAGAGGCTTCTCATGAACGCGATCCTTAAACGCGAGAGCAGGATGCCGTCGCTCGCCGACGCGACCGAGTGGGTGGGTTCCGAGCCGCTGACGCAGGCCGACCTCAATGGACGCGTCGTCCTGATCGACTTCGGCACGTACACCTGCATCAACTGGCTCCGCACGCTCCCGCACATCCGCGCCTGGGCGGAGAAGTACCGGGAGCACGGGCTCGTCGTCGTCGGTATACAGACGCCGGAATTCGAGTTCGAGCAGAACCTCGACAGCGTGCGGCGGGAGGTGAAGGCCAGAGGAATCGACTGGCCGGTCGCCGTCGACAACGACTACGAGATCTGGCGGGCGTTCAGCAACAACTACTGGCCCGCCCTGTACTTCGTCGACCGCGAAGGTGTCATTCGCCACCACCACTTCGGCGAAGGGCGGTACGAGCAGTCCGAGCGAGTGCTCCAACAGCTGCTGGGTCTCGCGCCGCAGGGCCTGGTGACGGTCGACGGCGAGGGCGACGAGGCCGAGGCCGATTGGGCGCGCCTTAACAGCCCGGAGACGTATCTGGGCCGGGAGCGCACCGGCAACTTCGCATCACCGGGCGACCGCCTGAAGCTCAACCAGTGGGCGCTCTCCGGCGACTGGACGGTGGAGCGAGAGCGCGTCAGCCTGAACGCGGCCGGCGGGCGGATCCTGTTCCGCTTCCAGGCACGCGACGTCCACCTCGTGCTGCGACGAACGGGGCAGGGTGAACCGGTTCCGTTCCGCGTTCTCCTCGACGGCGAGGGTCCCGGCGCCGCCCATGGAGTCGATGCCGACGCCGGTGGCAACGGCCACCTCGACGAGGATCGCCTGTACCAGCTCGTCCGCCAGCCGGGGGCCGTGGACGAGCGCACCTTCGAGATCACGTTCCACGCGGGGGGCGTCGAGGCGTACGTTTTCACCTTCGGCTAGAGAGGAGGAGCAATGACCCCCATCATCTCGCGAGGTTTCGGCGGCCGCCGCGGCGACGCGCCGAGCGACCGGGTGCCGCCCGGCCAGTACGTGACCAGAGACTTCCCCGTTCTTTCCGCCGGCCCGACTCCGCACACGCCGCTCGAGCAGTGGGACTTCTCGATCGTCGGCGAAGTGGGCGAGCCGCGCCGCTGGACGTGGGAGGAGTTCCGCGCCCTGCCAAGCGAAGAGGTCACCGTCGATATCCACTGCGTGACGAAGTGGTCGAAGCTGGACACCGTCTGGCAGGGCGTCCCGGTCGACACACTGCTCGACGGGCTCGAGACCGCGGCCAAGTACCTCGTCCAGTTCACCGACGGCGGCTACACCACCAACCTGCCGCTCGAGGACGTCACGGGCGGCAAGGCGTGGGTCGTCTTCGGCTACGACGGTGAGCCGCTCGAGCCGGAACACGGCGGCCCGGCGCGCATGCTCGTCCCCCACCTGTACTTCTGGAAGAGCGCGAAGTGGGTGCGAGGGCTGCGACTCACCGCAACGGACGAGCCCGGCTTCTGGGAGATCAACGGCTACAACAACTACGGAGATCCATGGCGCGAGCAGCGGTATTGGGGCGACTGACCTGGCAGGTCGCGGACGTCCTCGACGTCGTACCCGAGACGCCCCGCGTGAAGACGATCGCCTTCGACGTGCCCGGCTGGCCCGGACACCGGGCGGGCCAGCACGTGGACATCCGCCTCACCGCCGAAGACGGCTACCAGGCGCAGCGCAGCTACTCGATCGGATCGACGCCCGACGGCACCCGCGTCGAGCTCACCGTCGAGTGCCTCGATGACGGCGAGGTGTCCCCGTACCTGACCGACGAGCTCCGGCCGGGCGACCAGATCGAACTCCGTGGCCCCATCGGCGGCTACTTCGTCTGGGAGCCGGACCAAGGCGGGCCGCTGATGCTCGTCGCCGGCGGCTCGGGCGTCGTGCCGCTGATGGCGATGATCCGCGTCCGCGATGCCGCCGGGAGCGATGCCGAAACGCGGCTCCTACTGTCATCGCGCGGCTGGGAGGACGTCATCTACCGCGACGAGCTCGAGCAGTCTCGGCGGTGACCGCCTCACGGTCGTCCACGCGTTGACGCGGTCACAGCCGCCCGGCTGGACCGGCTACGCCCGCCGCGTCGACGCCGAGATGCTGGCCGAGGTCGGCCCGGGCCAGACGGAGCGGCCGCTCGTTTACGTCTGCGGCCCGACGCCGTTCGTCGAGGCGGTCTCAGAGGCGCTCGTGCAGCTCGGGCACGACCCGCGGGCGATCAAGACAGAACGCTTCGGACCGACGGGAGGATGAGATGGACGCGCTGACGCTTGATGGAAACGCCGTCGCCGGGCTCCTCCAAGAGGTGTTCGCGGTCGAGATGACGACGGCGATCGGTACGTGCGGCAGCTGCGGCGCCACCGACGCGGTCGGCGCGATGCACGTCTACCGCGGCGCCGGCATCGTCATGCGCTGCCCGCACTGCGACAATGCCCTCGTGAGGATCGTCAAAGACGACACACGGGTGTGGATCGGGCTCCAAGGAGTCCGCACGCTGCAGGTCGCCGTCTAGGCAGACCAGGGAGGAGACCAGGGACCGCCACGGGCAGCCAGCCGCCCGGCGTCGGCCTCGGGCGGCACCGTGAAGCCGAGGTGCCCGAGCGAGTACAGGATCTCCATCGCGCAGTGCTTGATGCCGTCCTCGTTGCCGGTGATCAGGCAGCCGCCGACCCGGCCGTAGTACGCGTACTGGCCGGCGTCGTTCAGCAGATGGCTGTTGCCGTAGAGGCGCTCGATCACCCGTGCGCAGACGAACGACTTCTGCCCGAGCCAGATCGGCGACGTCAGCACCAGAATGTCAGCGCGCGGTTTGGGAGACGTCCGGCTGTTTCGGCAGCAGCCGGTGGCCGTCGACGACGGCGGCCGCGACGTCGGCGAGCTTGGTGTTGGCCCGGCGCGATTGGTCGCGCAGCATCTCGAAGGCGTCAGCGTCGTCGACCGAATGACGCTCCATCAGGATGCCCTTGGCTCGCTCGGTGACCGCTCGGCGGCCGAACGCGCCCTCGAGGTCGTGGTACTCGGCGAACCTGCGGAGCACGATGTCTATGGCGCTCTGCCACTCGTCGACGTCGGCGTCGGTGATGTAGGCGAAGATGCCGCGCTTCGAGGCCTCCTTGACGAAGGGGGGATCGGGCGCGTGGATCAGGAGGATTACCGGGCACGCGGCTTCGTTGACGATCTTGTCGATCAGGGCGAGGGCATGGTCCGAGCTCTTTCCGAGACCGACCAGCGCGACATCGGGTCGTTCCCTGGCGGTTAAGGCTCCGACGTCCTCGACGTCGATCTCGCGGGCGATCACCTCGTGCCCGAGGTTCGCGACTATCGGCGCGACGAGCGCCAGCCGATCCTTGCGCTCGTTGGCGATCAGCACTCGGAGATGCTCGGTCTCGCGGTAGCTCATCGACGGTCCAGTCAGCCCCGAGTCTAGCTCGGGGGCAGCGCCCGCCGAGGGCCGCCGACGGCCCTTGCGTCCGGGTGTATGGTGGGTATGCGCTTCGCCTCAACCCTCGGCGGGCGGTTCTTTCCGGCTCCGACACTCGGTCGGTGTGTGGGCGTGCCGACTTCAACCGGTCTGCGCCATAGCGACCAACGTCAGGAGCCACATGGCTGTGATGGCCGAGAAGTCAGCGGGCGACACGATAATTCGCCCGTTCACGATCGAGACTCCCGAGGTGGACCTCGATGACCTGCGTACGCGCATCGCGGCCACGCAGTGGCCGGAGAAGGAGACGGTCGCCGATGCCTCGCAGGGCGTGCCGCTAGCGACGATGCAGAAGCTCGCGCGCTACTGGGCGACCGAGTACGACTGGCGCAGGTGTGAGGCGGAGCTGAACGCGCTGCCGCAGTTCATTACCGAGGTCGACGGTCTCGACATTCACTTCATCCACGTTCGCTCGCAGCACGACGACGCGCTGCCGCTGGTCGTCAATCACGGATGGCCCGGTTCGATCGTCGAGCAGCTGAAGATCATCGATCGGCTGACCGATCCCACGGCACACGGCGGGAGCGCGGAGGACGCCTTCGACGTGGTGGTTCCGTCGATGCCGGGCTACGGGTTCTCCGGCAAGCCCACGGGCACGGGCTGGGGGCCGGAGCGCATGGGACGCGCCTGGGACGAGCTGATGAAGCGCCTCGGCTATACCCAGTACGTGGCTCAGGGCGGCGACTGGGGCGCGTTCGTCGTCGACCAGATGGGCGTCCAGGCACCGGCGGGATTGCTCGCCATCCACACGAACATGCCCGCCACGGTGCCTGCCGACGTCGACAAGGCCACCCTGGCCGGCGACCCGCCGCCATCCGGCCTCTCGGCCGGGGAGCGCCGCGCGTACGAACAGCTGATCAGAACGTACGGCCAGGTCGAGTACGCCCACATGATGGCCGCGCGCCCGCAGACCCTCTACGGCATCGCGGATTCGCCCGTCGGCCTCGCCGCGTGGCTTCTCGACCACAACGACGCTGACGCCCAGCCCGCCGCCGCGGTGGTGTCCGCTCTGGAGCGCGCCGAGAGCGCGACGGGCGAGCTGACGCGGGACGAGGTCCTCGACAACATCACGCTCTACTGGCTGACGAACACAGGGGTCTCCGCGTCTCGTCTCTACTGGGAATACAAGGGCGGCTTCTTCAACGCCAAGGGCGTGAATATCCCTGTTGCCGTAACGGTCTTCCCCAGCGAGCAGTACCAGGCGCCGCGGAGCTGGGCCGAGCAGGCCTACCCCAACCTCATCTACTTCAACGAGGTCGACCGCGGCGGCCACTTCGCCGCTTGGGAGGAGCCGGAGCTGTTCGCAGACGAGGTCCGCGCGGGCTTCCGCTCAGTGAGGACCTGAAACGAATCGAGGAGCGACCTATGTCCGTTACGGCTGAAACCACAGCGATCCGCCCGTTCCACATTGAGGTTCCGGAGGAGGAGCTCGCTGAGCTGCGACGCCGGATCGAGGCGACGCGCTTGCCTTCTGAGGAGCTTGTCGCCGATCGCTCGCAGGGCGTGCAACTGGCGACGATCCAGGAGCTCGCGCGCTACTGGACGACCGACTATGACTGGCGCAAGTGCGAGGCGAGACTGAACGCGCTGCCGCAGTTCACGACGCAGATCGACGGGGTGGAGATCCACTTCATCCACGTCAGGTCGCGGCATGAGAATGCGTTGCCGCTGATCATGACGCATGGCTGGCCCGGCTCGGTCGTCGAGCTGCTGGAGACCGTCGGCCCGCTGACCGACCCGACCGCTCACGGTGGCACCCCCGAGGACGCGTTCCACCTGGTGCTCCCCTCCATGCCTGGCTACGGCTTCTCGGGCGAGCCGGCCGAGCTCGGCTGGGACGCCAGCCGCGTCGCACGCGCGTGGGCGGAGCTGATGCACCGCCTCGGCTACACCCGCTACGTCGCCCAGGGCGGCGACGTGGGTGCGCTCGTCACGGACCTGATGGGACGCCAGGCGGTCGAGGGTTTGGTCGGCTACCACGTGAACCTGCTCACGGCGGTGCTCGCAATCGGCGATCAACTGCCCAAGGAATCCGAACAGGAACGCGCAGCGGCCGAGGCGGTTGCGACGTTCAGGCAGGACGGCTTCGGCTACTTCCTCGAGATGGCCACGCGGCCGCAGACGATCGGCTACTCCCTGCTGGATTCACCCGTCGGGCTGGCGGCCTGGATGCTCGACCACGACACGGACAGCTACTACAAGATCGCCCGCGCGTTCGTCGACGGCGAGCCCGTGGGCAGTCTCACCCGGGAGAGCATCGTCGACAACATCACGCTGTACTGGCTGACCGGCACCGCACCGTCGGCGGCCCGGTCGTACTGGGAGGACGGACGAGCGCTGGCCGCAGCGCTTGCGAGCGGCCAGGCTCCTCCGGCGGTCAATGTGCCGGTCGGCTTCACGACGTTCCCCGGCGAGATCTGGGCTTCCCCGCGCAGCTGGGTCGAGGCGGTCTACCCCGGCCTCGCGTACTTCAACGAGGTCGACAGGGGCGGCCACTTCGCCGCCTGGGAGGAGCCGGAGCTCTTCTCCACCGAGATGCGGGCTGCATTCAGCTCAGTGCGCTAACGACGCCATCGTGCTCGGGTCTCTACCCGCGTCGGGACCCTGCCTCTTCGGCGGGGTCCCGACTCCGGGCGACCGGGATCCGGAGCAGCGAGAATGGACTTCGGCATGAGCCCGAACGGTGACGCGCCAAATCAGCGGCACAGGGTGGTCGTCATAGGTGGCGGGTTCGGCGGCCTGCAGGCTGCACAGCACCTCGCCACCGCGCCGGTCGATCTCACGATCGTCGATCGACGTAACTTCCACCTCTTCCAGCCACTCACCTACCAGGTGGCGACCGGCGCGCTGTCGCCAGGCGAGGTGGCCTACCCGCTCCGCGCGATCTTCAGGCGCCATCGCAACGTGCGCGTGCTGATCGCCGAGGTCACGGGCTTCGACCTCGACGGCCGCCGGGTTCATCTCGGGTCGGGCTCGCTGCCCTACGACACGTTGATCGTCGCCGGCGGCTCGCACTACTCCTACTTCGGCCACGACGACTGGCGCCGCTACGCCCCGGAGGTCAAATCGCTCGAGAGCGCGCTCGCGACACGTGCACGGATCCTGACCGCATTCGAGGAGGCCGAGACCGAGCCGGCCCCCGACAGGCGCCGAGCGCTGCTCACCTTCATCGTCATCGGCGCCGGCCCGACCGGCGTCGAGATGGCCGGCCAGATCGCCGAGCTGGCCCGCGGCACGCTGCGCGGCGAGTTCCGCTCCATCGACTCCGGTCAGTCCCGCGTCCTGTTGATCGAGACCCTCGACCGCGTGCTGACGACCTTCCCGCCCTCGCTGTCGCGCAAAGCCGCGCGCTCGCTCGAGTCCCTCGGCGTCACGCCGCTGCTGGAGCGCACGGTCGTCGACATCGACGAGGAGGCCGTCACCGTCGCGGCGCCCGACGGCTCCACCGAGCGCATCCCCGCGCGCACCGCGATCTGGGCCGCGGGCGTCGAGGCGTCGAGCCTGGCAACCCAGCTCGGCGAGCTGACCGGTGCCGAGCTGGACCGTGCCGGCAGGGTGACCGTCGAGGCGGACCTGACCCTCCCCGGACACCCGGAGGTTCTGGCGCTCGGCGACATGGTTCGCGTACGCAGCCGCGACGGCGGCGTCCAACCGCTCCTCGGCGTCGCGCCGGTCGCGATGCAACAGGGTCGCTACGCGGCGAAGCTCGTTCGTGCGCGCCTCAGCGGTCACCCGATCGGGCCGTTCCGCTACCTGGACAAGGGCAACCTCGCGACGATCGGCCGCGCCCGCGCGGTCGCCGACCTCCACCGCGTCCGGCTGAGCGGCTTCCCCGCCTGGGCGGCCTGGCTGGCGGTGCACCTCTTCTACCTCATCGGCTTCCAGAACCGCCTGATCGTCCTCATCCGCTGGTTCATCAGCTTCGTCACCCGCGGCCGCGGGGCCCGACTCATAACGAACTACCCGGCAACCGAACTCGGCTGTCCGTCCCGAGACTCGCGGCATGAAGCCCACGGAGCCGATCACGCCGCCGCAGGCACCGAGCGACGTTCGGTCTCGTCACTAATGTCGGAAGTCCCGACCCACAACACGAAATGGCCGATCAAGCAAACACAACTCGATTCATCATTTTTCTTGGCGCCGTCGCTGCTGTCGTGATCCTTATGCTCGTCACGGGCTGGGCCGATGACAAGGCGTCGCCCGGTAGTCAGGGCAGGGTGCCGGTGA
>CAWEVH010000026.1:0-154891 GCA_963812415.1 uncultured Thermoleophilaceae bacterium
CCCGCTTCGAGAGCGGCGAGGGAAAGCGCGGGAGGACCCGCACGCCCTCGAACCACTCCGTCAGCCGCTCCGCCTCTGCGGTGAGCGCACCGAGCGGCGTCGCCGCCGACGTCCTCGAGCAGCTGCAGCTCGATCGACGCCGTTCTCGCGCTGGCGCCAGCCGCCGACGATCCGCCCTCCCACCACGCGGTCGGCCCGGCGTTCCCGGCGCTGTCGAACAGCTCGTCCCTGTGCGGGCCGAGATACCAGCTGCGCCCCTGCCACCCCATGGTCGTCGGGTCGAGCGGCGGCAGCAGCGCCGCCCACGGCTCGACGGGCTCGGTCGGCTCGAGGTCATCGGACAGCAGGTAGCCGGTCGCCCCGTCGCCTTGGAGGTCGACCTCGACCGCGCCGAGGTCGGCAAGCGCCCGGCGCACCGCGGCCAGCGTCGATCCGAGCCACCACCTGAGGTCGGCCTCGGTCCCCGGTCCGAAGGACCGCAGCCAGCGCTCGACCAGCCCGGCCACGCCCTCGGCCTCGGCGCACGGAGCGATCTCCTCGCCGAGCCACGACGCCATCGATGTCCATCTGGGGCGCGCGGACCACCAGCCGCCGTCGTTGGACGCCCGCACGATCCGGCCCGCTGCCGAGAGCATCGTCAGGACCCTGGGACCGATGGGGAGGGCGCCGCCCCACGACTTGCCCTCGCCGTAGATGATCGCGCCCTCGAGCGCGGGAAGCTCGTGCCGCAGCTCCGCCGACCTGGCCTCGCGGCCGTCGGCGAGCGCGGCGAGCACCTCCTCGGAGACGCGCGCCAGCCAGCGCTCGCCGTCCCGATGCAGCCCCGCCTTCTCGACGTCCTTGATCAATCGCCGCCGTTCCGCGCCGGCCACCCTCTCGCTGGCTCCGGCCTGCGCGACGGACAGCGTCTCGCGCGGAAACGCGAACAGCGTGCGGCGCATTGCGAGGTGCTTGACCAGCGAGCGGTCGGCGTAGAGCGCCCGTTCGAGGTCGGCGACGGTCATCCCGTCGACGCGCGCCCATGCCGAGAGGTGGACGGAGCCGGGTCGGTCGCGTGCAGGCAGACGATGCTGCGGGCGGCCTCGACGACGTCAGCGGCTCGCTCGCTCGGCGCCAGACGGTGGCGGCGCGCGAGCCGGGCGCGGCGCTCGGAGACGTCGATCGTGCGCACGCGAGCAGCCTACGGACGGTGCGTCAGGGATTACCCCCGCTCCGGCCGGCGATGCTCAGTAGCGCTTGCGCCGCTGGTCGGCCGGGCGCGGCGGGTGCTTCTTGCGCTCGGCCGGCGTCATCTTCCTGATCGTCAGCTCCCCGCTGTCGAGCTGCTCGCGGATCTGCTCCAACTTCTCGCGGCGCTTCTGCTCCGCCCGCTCTTTCGAGCTGCTCACCGCGCCGCCTCCCCGCGCGGAGCTACCGGTGTGGGGTCCGACGGGTCGGTCAATGGTCCGCCTTGCCGCCCCCAGGCTGAATAGGAACCACGGTGGGTGCAGGAGGCGTGACACACCCGGCGATGGGTACTCCTAAAGAGAGGGTACTCCCCATCCCGGTCTATGCTGTAGTCGACGTCCCGGGCTGGCACCCCGGATGGCACTTCAGGCCGTTCCTCTGCCTGACGCGCTGGTTCCCCGATAGAGGTAGAGGAGAGCACATACTGAAGCGCCTCCGCCGGCCCCAGCGCCCGCTCGCGAGGTGGTCCGAAATGGTCCGGCTGCGCTGCCGTCGACACCGCACGACCGTGACTGTCGGGGTGTCGATCCTCGCGTCGGTCGCGCTCGGGCTCGTCCTCGTCGGCAAGTGGGAGGAGCTGGAGACCGGAGTCACCGGGGCACCGCTGGCGATTGCCGCCGCGGCGGTCGCACTGCAGGTGGTCGCGCTGGTATCGCGAAGCGAGGCCTGGCATGGGTGCATGCGCGCCGGCGGCGGCACCGTGGGCCGCCGGACGCTCTACCGGGCCTCGAGTATGGGGTTCGTCGGCGGTGTGCTTAATACCCACCTCGGCACGGCGGCGAGGATCGCGGCGCTGCGGCGCACCGCGCCGGAGGCGAGCCCGCGCGTGCCCGCGCTGATCGGTGCCGAGCTTCCGATTCTGATCGTGGAGGGAGGCCTCGCCGCGCTCACGTCGTTCACGCTGGTCGGTCCGCTGGGCCTGCCCTGGTGGATCCCCCTCGTGTCGTTCGCGGCTGTCGTCGGGGTGAGCGCCGCGCTGCGCGGCGTGGCCAGCGCCGGGGCGCGCTGGCTGCGCAGTGGCCTGGCGGTGATGCGCACGGTCGACGGACGTACCCGCCTTGTCGGCTTCGTACTGATCGCGGTATTCGCCCAGATCGCTCGCAACTGGCTGCTGCTGAACGCGGTAGGGGTCGACGCGTCGGTGTTCGACGCGATCGCAGTGCTGATCGCCGTGGTCACGCTCGGACAACTGCCGTTCGGCCTGAGCGTGGGCGCCGCCGCGAGCGTGCTGATCCTCGGCCCCCAGGGCGTGGCCGCCGCCGCCGCGGCCGGCGTGCTGCTGACCGCAACCGGCACCGTCGGTGGACTCCTGTTCGCCGCCTGGGGAGCCGTCGACATCGGGCTGTCACGCCCGGGCACGCGTGCGCTCGCCCTGCGCGGACGGTCAGTCCTCGTCGCGCACCTCGACGGGCCGCGCGCGGCCTTCGGCGCGCTGGCCATACAGCTCTCGCGAAGCATCGAGCGTGCCTGTTCGACCTCGTCGGCCACCTGCAGGTCGGCCCCGTGCTCCTTCCGGCATCCGACGGCGGCGCCGACCCGGCTGGCCAGGCGCCGCTTGCGGCCCCCGCTCCGCTCCACCTCGCCACCGAGATGGAATGAGTCGGTGACCGACTCAGGCCCCCACCTGACGACCGTCCCGGAGATCAGCGGGGATCCGAAGAGTGACCGCGCCTCCGTGGCGACCACCACGCTCCTCCTCGCCACCGGGGCCGAGGTCGAGGTCGAGGCTCCGCTCGACAAGGTCGTAAAGCAGCTCGAGGACGCCGCGCGCAGCAGCGCCGGCACGCTCGCCCGGCTCACCGAGGCCGGGACCGGCGAGCCGATCGCGCTCAACGCGGCGCACGTCGTCGCCGTGCGCCCGGGCACCCGGTAGCGGCCGGCGTGCGGCGCGTCGCCTATGCGGCGCGCACCTCGAATTCCGTCAGCGTCACTGGGCCGAACGACGTGATGACGGCGACGTCGACGGCGTCGCGGCCACGGCCGACGACCACGCGACCGACGCGGCGGCGGTTGTTGCGGGCATCGAAGGTGTGCCATCCGCCGTCGAGGTAGACCTCGAACCAGGCGGCGAAGTCCATCGGCTCGGCGGGCAGCGCGGCGTCGATCTCGGGGATGTAGCCGCACACGTAGCGCGCCGGGATGTTCAACGCGCGGCAGAACGTGATCGCCAGGTGGGCGAAGTCGCGGCACACGCCCTGACCGGCGCGGTAGGCGTCGACCGCCGTAGTCCATGGGTTCGACGCACCGGCCATCCATTCGAGGTGACCGTGGACGAAGTCGACGATCGCTTGGACGCGCTCCCAGCCGGGAGTCAGGTCGCCAAAGCGCTGCCACGCCTCGTGGCCGAGCTCGTCGGGCAGGCAGAAGCGGCTCGGCATGACGAACGTGATGTGCTCGTCGGGCAGCGCCATGATCGGCGTCTCGGGTGTCCCGGGGGCGATCCGGTCGCTCGGCGACGACAGCACGACCTCGGCCTCGTACACGATCCGTGACTCGCCCGCTGCAATTGTGACCCGCTCGCAGCGGTTGCCGAACAGGTCGATGTAGCCGTGGTGGTCGCTGCCAGTCTCCCAGTGTTCCGCCCTCACGTGGACATCGCGCCCCGATGGCGCCACCTGGAGCACAGCCGACACCGGCTGCGGCGTCCTCAAGCCCAAGCTGCATCCCACGGCGAGGTCCAGCGGTCGGCTGTCGTCGCTCTGCAGTTGCCGCTGCGCGGGCGTCACTAGCGCCCGAGGCCCCGAAGGAAGTCGCGGGCCTTCGCGGGGAGGCCGGCGAGTGGCTCCCGGACCGACTTGAGCCCTGCGCGCAGCTCTTCGTCGCCTGCTTCCACGGGCAACATCGAATCCTGGAGGTCCGCGAGGGTGCGATCGGCCACACCGACCGCCTCGACCGCGCGGGCGACGAAGCTGGGCACCCCCTGCGACGCCAGGCCCGTTGGCCCGGGCTCGAACGCAGCGGACGGGAACCCATGGCGGACGGCGAACTCGCTATGCGCGCGCTTCGCGCGGCCGAAGGCCATCTGCACCGGACGAAAGCACTCCGCCTCGAGCCTGTCGCCGTTGTACTCGTCCAGCAACTCGTAGGCCTCGGCGAGGCACGCGCTGGCAAACCCGAGCTCGTTGGCCGCCTCCTCGATGGTGTCGAGGAGCTCCTCCCTCGCCTCCGAGGTCGTGTAGGCCATCGGTCAAACCACCCGACGGCGAGACTCAGCGGTCGTCTGGGGTGAGGATGTCGCCGGGCGCACCGGGATCCTGTGCCGCCGCCCGCTTCCTCGCGTCCTTCTTCGCCTTCTTCTCCAGCCGGCGCTCGAGAAGTCTGCGTTCACGGTTGAGCTTCGCCATCGTGGTCTTTCTCTTGCCGCTTGAGGCCATGCGTGTCCCTCCGAGTTGTGGAGCTGACGGAGGGCCCGCGAATGAGCCCTCCGTCGTCCATCGAAGCCCTAGGTCTAGAGCACCTGGACGTTCGCGGCCGCCGGACCCTTGGGTCCCTGCTCGGCGTCGTAGCTCACCTTCGCGCCATCGGCCAGCGACTTGAAGCCGCTGCCCTGAATTGCGTTGTGGTGCACGAACAGATCCTTGCCGGAGTCATCCGGTGTGATGAATCCGTAGCCCTTGTCGTCGTTGAACCACTTGACGGTTCCTGTAGCCATCTGTGTCCCCTCCGGGGATTGTGTGCACTGCGAGACGCGGAGGGTGCTCGAAGGCAACAACTACGGAAACGCGGAGCACTGCTTTCAGCCGAACGGTTGCCCGGCTCGTAGGACGAGGGTAGCGCGCCCCGGCACGGAGCCGGCGCCGGGGGCCACTAGTTGCGGTTGGTCGGCTCCGCCAGTACGTAAATCGACGCGCATGGTCCACGTCGCCGAAGGGCCACTCAAGACCGAGCTGTCCCGCTTGGGTCAACCGCCGCGGTCCGAAGAACTGAGCTACGCCCTTGCGGTCTGGAACGCCCTAGCCGATCCGCGGGAGATTCTTGACCAGCGAGCTTCTCTCGGCTGGCCGCCGGATGAGATCGCGGAAAGGCTGCATATGTCTGTGCTGGCGGCCATCTCCGCAGGAGCGACGTCGGGGGCCTGGCGGGAGGCCCGGGATCCGGGCCCCCCCGCAGTCCCGCGCTACTGGAACCGGAAGAACGCGCGGTGCTGGCGGCCGTCGTCGCGCGTGACGACCACCTCACGGCACGTCCCGGCCCACTCGCGGAGTGTCTTCCAGGGATACGTGTAGACGCCCGCCGAGTCGACGGTCAGCTCGCCTCCCTCGGTTGGGATCGGCAGCTCGCGCGGCGTGATCGCCGCGCCCGAGCTCGGCACCCGCAGCGTCGAGCAGTCCACGCGCCGGGAGAACGGCGAGTTCTCGGCGAGCACGTCGAGCCGGGTCTGCCCGTCGGCGGTGAACCTCAGCGGCACCGCCGTGCCCGCGTTAGCCGTGGTCAGCGAGCCGTACGGCCCGGTCGCCGGCGACTGGAAGTCGCGCCGGCAGCTCGGTTCGGTGTCGAACGCCTCGCTGTTGTCGTCGCGGTTCGTCGTGCCCTGCACGGCGCTGAACCCGAGCCCGCGACGGGCGAACGTCGCCCACACGGTGCACGTGTCCGCGCCGCCGGACAGCTGGTTGGCCGCAGCGATGATCGCCCGGCTGGCGACGACCAGCCCGGGCCCGCAGCCCTGGAGCTTGAGCCCGTCGATCACGTACTGCAGCGCGCGGTTGTTGCCGCCGGTGTGCCACGCGTCGTACAGGTCCGGATTGAACCCGTACTTGTCGATCAGATCCCAGTTGAGATCCCACAGCACGGCAGCCCAGCCGTGACCGAGCCCGTGCGGTAGCGCCAGCGACACACCGTTCAGCCAGGCGCCGGTCTTGATGCTGTCGTAGGTGAACGGCTGAATCGCCATGTTGCGCGAATACGGGCCGTGGACGGATGCCGTTGCCCTGCCGGTTCGGCTGGAACAGCGCGTACGGGCCCATCCCGCGCGGGCCGTTCGGGTCGTCGAGGGCCGGGTTCAGCAGCAGCGTGATCGCCAGGTAGTCGCTCCAGCCCTCGCCCGCCTGCTCGTTGCCGGTCAGGCAGTTCATCGTCTTCAGGCCGCCGGTGAGGCGGTTCGAGACGCCGTGGCCGTACTCGTGGATGATGATCCCGTTCTCCAGGTCGCCATCGCGAATGCCCGGGTGGTTGGGATGCTTGCGGACGGTGCCCGGCGCCGGCAGCGCGGCCTTGATCGCGGCGCCGTCCGCCTGCGTGACGCTGACGGCCGGGACCGTCGGCGGCGCCTCGGCGAACGAGCCACCGAGGATCGGCGGGTTACCGGCCTCGTCGTTGGCGACGATCACCGCGCTCGCCCCAGCGGCCTCGGCGTTGTGGACCTTCTCCAGGAAGTCGCAGCTGCCGCCAGCGTCGACGACCGCGATCGCCCCGGCCGGGAGACTGTCCAGCTCGCCGCAGGCCCGGCTCGCGTTCCTGCCGTTGCCGCTCACGAGCATGATCTGGCCGCTCGTGCCTGCGGTCGTGGCCGGCGGCCCGAACCGCGCCCAGCCGGCGCCGAACTCGCCGGCGCCGGCGATGACCACCTGGTTCTGGCGGCCGAGCTGATTGCCCGGCCACAGGAACATCTGCATGCGCGGCGGGTTGCCGTCGGCCGCCGGAGTGTTGAAGTTGGCGTTGTTCGTGCCGCTGCCGTCGGCGGCCTCGGCCCGGACATGATCGCCGCCGGTGCCGCCGCGGCCGTAGTTGTTGACCTGGAAGTTGCCCGAGGCGTCGTCGAACCCGTACCGCCACAGCACGTCGTGAATCACGTTGTTGGCGTAGAAGAGGTTCGCGACGGCCGCCTCACGGTATGCCTGCGCATGCTGCGTCAGGTCGGCCTCGAAGTCGAAGTCGAGCCCCGGCCCTCCGTCGACGTCGCCGCCGAAGTCGGGCGCCTCGTCGTCGTCCTGGTCGAGGTATGCGTGCGCGTTGTTCCCGCGCGCGATCGTGAACTCCGCCCCCGTCGCGCCGTTGGTGTCGTGCCAGCCGAGCGGCGACGCCTCGCCGTCCGCCGGCGACGCGAGCAGCGCCAGCGGACCGTCGTTCGGGCTCTCGGTCGGGAAGCCGAGCGCCCGGTAGCTCGAGCCGTCGTCGACCGGGACCGGCGGTTCGAAGACCGTCGCCACCTCGGCCCGCCCGACGCGTGCGGCAACCTGGTCGAGGCTGTCGTGGTCGGTCCAGTCGTCCTTCGCCAGCAGCTTCCCGGTCACGGCGTTGACGACCGCGCTCCAGAGGTGCTCGTCCGCCACATCATCGATCACGACGTGCCACGCGAGTTGGAGCCCGTCGCCGCTGGGCTGGTAGCCGAGCCGCGCCGGTATCGGCGCCGCGGAGATGTCGCCGTCCGACACGACGGTCTCGCGCGCGGTCCGGCGCAGCACTCGCAGGTCGCGCGGCTCGCGAAGGCCGAGCCCGTTCGCGGCCGCCTTGACGCCCCCCGGCGCGTCCAGCCGGGCGCTGTCGGCGCCGCCCTCGACGCCGCGCACGAGGCTGCCGCCGGCGAAGATCACTCGGCCGGCCGCGGAGACGTTCACCGTCGCGTAGGCGCCGAACACCTCCAGGCCGCGCTGGCGCTGGTTGACGCTGACGTGCGTCACGCGGTTGTGCGAGCTGCGGTAGCTGCTCATCACCGCCAGCTCGGCCAGGTCGGCGCGCGTCGTGCCGAAGTCGCCCGCGTTGCTGCGGACGTAATCGAGCGCGATGTCACGCGCCTCCGCGACGCCGACCTGAGCGGTCGCCACCGCCGGGCAGACTGCCACCCCCACGATCGCCCCTGCGACCGCTGCGGCCCGCAAGCACCTGGACATGTCTCCTCCCTCTCCGGCCCGCCCGGGATGGGCAGCACGCCGGCGGCGCCATCGTTATACCCGGCCGCACCGCGGTCAACGCCCGCTTCGTGGAAGTGCTTCAACGCTCGAGCGCGGTGGGTCTCACGTGGCTCCGCCTCCACGAGCCGTTCGACGCCGAGCCGGTCCTCGAGCTGCCGTGCGGCACGCTCTACCAGACCAGCCGCGACGACCGCGAGGGCATCCGCTGGTACGAGGACGCACTGATCGTACGGCGCTTCGTCAGCCGGCACATGTCCGGCTACTGGTCGCTGTCCCCGACCGGCGAGGGGCCGCGCGTGACCATCAGCGGCCACTCGAATTTCTGGACCAAGTGGCCGGTGCCCGGCGAAGACCCGGCACTCTGGACCGCGCTCTGCGACGCCCTCAGCTGACCCGGCCCGGGCCTCGGCCCTCGTGGCCGAGGCCCACCGGCTCAGCGGCTCCGCAAGAAGCGTATGTACTGGCCGCGTCGTATGACAAGGTCGACGATGCGCTGCCTACCGTGGCAACCCGGCGGCCTCGCGGGCACCCTCCGCGTCGGTAAAGGATCGGACGCAGACGACCCGCCCATCGCGGACGGTCAAGAGCGATGATCGAGTCTCATCGACTTCGAGCTCGTGCGTCCGGCCGACGATGTGCACGACGACCGCGACCTGATCACCGGCGTCATCGAACCTCAACGGCTCAACCCTGTAGCTCTCCCAAGTCGAGACGAACTCGCCCCAGAACCGCCGCACGCCCTCAAAGCCCCGGTAGCTGTCTACGGCAAGCAATGAATCAGGCACCGGGACCCACTCGATCCGCGGGTCCAGGAAACGACCGAGAGTTTCATCCGTCAGACGCCGTTCGAACTCTCGACTGGAACCCTCGCTCGCAAGCTCGGCGTAAAGTCGGCGCACCAGCTCTACGTTTTCCTTAGACACTTCGTCCCGAGTGTCTCGCATCGTGCTCCTCACGATGGCGGCCGCGGCGTCCGGGCGTCTTCGCATGTCGTTTGCCCTGTACGGCGATTGGCTGAGCCGTCACGCTTGACGGATGCGAAACTTGTCGGCCGCGCGATGAAGCCAGTACGGATCTGGCTCGTTGGCTTTGGCACGGTGGGCCGATGGCTCGTGCGTGCTCTCGACTCGGAGGCGGAGCGGCTCGCCGACCGGTACGACGTCGCTGTCTCCGTCGTTGGCCTCGCCAACGCTCGAGACGGATTCATCTACGACGAGGACGGACTCGACCTCCCAGCTGTCCTGGCGCTGGCCTCGGGTGGAGCGTCAATCGCGGAGCAGCCTGGTGTGCATTGCTGGCGAAGCACCATCGAGGGGCTCCGCGCCACCGACGCGGACGTTCTCGTCGAGGTGACAGCCAGCCGTTCGACCGACGGCGAGCCCGGACTCGCGCACATGCGCGAGGCGCTTGGACGCGGCATGCCGGTGGTCACCTCCAACAAATGGCCCGTCGCCCTGGGTGGGGTGGAGCTTGCCAAGCTGGCGCGCGACCGCGGGGTCATGTTTTCTGCGGAATCCACCGTCATGTCCGGAACGCCGCTGCTGAGGGCGCTGCTCGAGGGTCTCGCGGGCGCGACCCCGATCGCGCTCCGGGGCCTCCTGAATGCAACCGCCAACTTCATCCTCTCCAGGATGGCGCAAGGCACGCCCTACGAGGATGCGCTCGCGGAGGCCCAGAGGGCGGGCCTTGCCGAGCGTGACCCGGCCGCGGACGTCGAGGGCCACGACGCCGCCGCGAAGGTGATGATCTTGTCGGCCCTCGTCTTTGGCAGGCAGCTTCGGCGCGAGCAGGTGGCCTGTCGCGGGATCACCGACATCGCTCGCTCCGAGGTCGACCAGGCGGCCTCCAGCGGGGCACGGCTCAAGCACGTCGCCACACTCGAGTTCTCCGAGCCAGATGGAGCTGGAGGGGTCAGCGCTCGCGTGCAACGCGAGCTCGTTCCCCGCGACGATGCGCTGGCGAACGTCGAGGGGACCACCAACGCTGTGGTGTGCCGCGCAAGTCCGATCGGAGAGGTCACCATTATCGGACCCGGCGCCGGGCCGCAGCTCGCGGGACAGGGTGTGCTCAGCGACCTCATCGCAGTCGCGAGATCGCGCACCAGCGACTGACCGCCCGAAACGCCAAAGCCCAGCGGGCCGCGGGCGTCGAGGATCGCGAATGGTGGGCGCGCGAGCTGTCTTTGCGCGATCCCGATGTGCACGCGACACCCGGCCGATTACCCGTCAACGCCTGCGGCGTCATCGCCCCGCCACCACCGTTCGCCGGCACCCGCCCCAAGCAGGCGGCCGCGGTGTCTGGCGCCACCGAGCTGGACGCAGGCAATCGCACCGTCGTGAAGGGTTACAGGGAGCGGAGCTCGATTACGCGAGGCTCGCGGCGTAGTCGTGGAGGCGTTCGGCCAACTCACGCGGACGGCTAAGCGCGACGTAGTGGCCGCCGTCCATCTCGTCAGCCTCGATGCCAAGGCGTGAGCGAGCGTGCAGCCGCGCCCAAGCGGCCGTAAACATGCGGTCATCGCGGCACAGGAGGCACCGCGTCGGCGTCGCTGGCCATGAGTCGAGAGGCCACGGCTCCCGCATCGCCTTCGAATCCTCGCTTCGTGCTCGTCGCTGCGCTTCTGCCGCCAGCTGCGGCGGGACGTCGTGGTAGAAGACATCGTCGAACTCGCTCTGTTCGTAGCCGGCGTTCTTCCACCAGTCGTCGACGAGCTCGCCCGGGGACGGAATCATCCCGCAAAGCAGGATCAGCAGCTCGGCCGGGATGCGCGCGCAGACGAGCGGCGCCGTGAAACCGCCGAGCGAATGGCCGACGACGATGACCTCCCGGCGCTCGGCGACCGCATCGACCACGGCGCCGGCGTACGCCCACCAGCCGGCCGCCTCGCGCTCGCACGGAAGATCAACTGCTACGGGCTCGTGCCCGCGCTTGCGCAGCTCGGGAACGACCAGATGCCAGTCCCACGCGCTTCCTCCTCCACCGTGGATCAGCGCGAACGTCGCCACGACCGGGCACCCTAAACCCCGCCGTCCGAGCGGCACACGTGCACGGGTGACCTTGCGACGCTCAGCCGACGCCGACAGGCGGCGGGGTGAAGCACGTGTGGCCGTGCGTTGACCCGGGCTGACTCACGATGACCTCAGTCGGCTCGAACCCCCGCTCAGGACGCGGTTTCGAGCCGACGCTTGTGGTGGTCGTGGCTTGGGATCCGATCGAGCCTGACCCGCCGCTCAGTCGGTTCCCCACGGGTTGTCGATCACGAAGCGCCAGGTGCCGTCGGCCTGACGGCGCAGGACGTCCGCGTTCTGTGCCGCCAACCGCACCGGCTCGCCGTCTGGTCCCGTGCCGTTGAACGTCCAGATGCCGATCACCAGGGCCAGATCGTCCACCTCGAGGACTCGGGTGACCTCGAGGCTGGCGCTAGGGGCGGCTACGGCTGCCCCCGGCCCCACAACGATCGAGAGGTGTCAAGGGGGGCGACGCTTAGCGGTCCGACCGCGACTGAGGCCCAGACATATCAGGGGCGAGCCCTGCCGCGAGGTCGGGCTCGCGCCCGCTCCGCGGTTGGCATACGATCGCCCACGGACTTCGTGGGTCGGGCACGCAGCCTCAGCCTGACGCGGGCGTGGTCCGACTTTGCCCGGACCGTTCCGGCTGCGCCGGCGCGCGGGGGATCCTCTCATCCCTGGGTGGCGTCAAGCTGGCAGCGCCATGCTGGCCAAGGCCTCATCCAAGCGGCCGAACGAATGGAAGCTGTGACTGAGGCCGGTGAGCACGAACACTCTCCACACCGTCGCGTTGGGGCGGATCAGCGCGAGCTGGGCGCCGCGGGCGGCGGTGTCACCCAGCCCCTGAACAAGCACCCTGAGCATCGTCGAGTCCAGAAAGCTCACACCTCTGAGGTCGATGACCAGCTGTGGTCTATCTGCATCGATCGCCTCACCCAGCGCCAACTCGACCTGTGCGGCGTTCGATCGGTCGAAGGCCCCGTCCAGCATGAGAATCTCTGCGAGATCGCCAGCCGGCTGGGAGCTACAGCAACCGTCGTGGGACATGTGTCGTCCCCTTCGCTGGCGCTTTGTGTTTGATCCGGGGAGGCTATGAAGCGCCTGACGTAACCGGCTCGGTTCCATCCAGCCTACTCCCATCCAGCGCACCGCAACACGTGCCGCGATCGAGCCCGCCGATGGCTGGCCCCCCAACTTCCACGAATGCTCGAGGAAGTACACCTACCGCGGGTACGCGCGGTGGCGTCAAAGACCCGAGTGAGGGCAATCGCTGAGCGTTGACCGCTCAGACCTGGAGGAAAGTCGCGACCAGCCCTCAGGCCGCGCGAGAGCGCGTCGTACGAGTCGGCTCACGCCCGGTCCGGCTGGTGATGCAGGAGCCGCGCGCTCGTGATCCCGGACGGCCGGAAGTCGTCCATTTCGGCAGCGAGCGGAGGCTCGCACCCGTGCGCCAAGACGGCTCTTTGCAGGGGAAACAGCAGCGCAAGGGTGCCAAGGCCGATCCGGTGCACCGTTGCCCGAAGCCCGTGGCAACCGGTGCTAGTCGGCTGGCTCGGGCGCCTGCTTGGGCAGCAGCGCGTGCCCGTCGACGACCGCGGTGGCGACGTCGATGAGCTTGCGGTTGCTTGTTCGAGCGTGGCTCCGGAGCAGCTCGAAGGCCGCGTCGTCGCCGACGGCGTGGCGCTCCATCAGGATTCCCTTGGCGCGCTCAGTGAGCGCGCGCCGCCCGAACGCGCCCTGCAGGTCGTGGTACTCGGTGAAGCGCCGCAGCACGATGTCGATCGAGCTCTGCCAGTCCGATTCTTCCTCGCTCTCGCCATCGGTGATGTAGGCGAAGATGCCGCGCCGCGACGCCTCGCGGATGAAGCCGGGATTCGGCTCATGGATCAGCAGGATCACCGGGCAGTACGCCTGCTTGACGATCCTCTCGATCAGGTGGAGCGCGTGCTGGGAGCTCTCGCCGAGCCCCACGAGCGCCACGTCCGGCCGCTCTCGTGCGGTGACCGGCCCGACCTCGTCGACGTCGATCTCGCGGGCGATCACCTCATGTCCGAGGGCAGCCACGATCGGGGCAACGAGGGCGAGTCGATCGCGCCTCTCGTTGGCGATCAGCACGCGCAGATGCTGTGTCTCGCGGGAGCTCATGATCTCGAAGGTCTTTCTGAGGTTTTCCCCGAGATCCGGTGGTATGAAACACGCGGCGCTCCGTCGTGGTGCCGAACGGGCGAGGGTTGCGCTCTGCTCGTGTTGGGTACATTTACCTGTACGGTTCGCTCCAGCCCATGGCGGGCGCTCTCCGGCTCTAGCACATGGTCGGCGCACGGTGTCGGTTTGCCCGACACGGAACGTCGTTTAAGGAGCGGAGCATGTCGCCCTTCTGGTCGCAACGGTCAGCCGGCACAGCGGCGCGCATCCCTAGTTCGGGTCCCGACCGGCGGAATGGCGGTTCCGCTGCGGCTTCGGAGCCGTCACCGGGCGAATACCACGCGCCACCGCGTGCCGTTCGCGGTCTCCCGCACGAGTCGAGTGACGATTGGGCGTGGGACGAGCGCGCAGCGCGCGAGGCACGCCACCTAGAGACCATCGAGGCGAGCTTCGATCGCGCCGAGGCGTACGAGCGTCTGGGCGATTTCGAGCACGCGCTCGAATGGCTCGACCGGGCCGCCGCGGTCAGCGGTGGCCTACCGCCGGCGTACCGTGCGCGGCGCGCACGCTGGGCTCGGGCGGCCGCGGTTCGACCCCGGGCGGCAGGCGGGGATTGGAAGCGCCGCCTCACCCGGTCGTATGAAGGCGCGGCGGGCCGATGACCGGTCAGGCGCGGGACGTCGCTTCAATCGCGGGTACCAGCGAGGCCGCGCAGAGCCTTGTCTTCGAGCTACCCGCGAGGCCGGCCGCCGTCTCCGCGGCGAGGCGCGCGCTGCTCGCCGCCAATGGCGGGTTGCCCAGCACCGTCCGTGACGACGTTCTGCTGCTGCTGACCGAACTCGTGAGCAACGCGGTGCGCCACGCCGAAGCAGGGGCCGGCCGGGCGGTGCGCGTGGAGCTCCAGCAAGGGGCGCGGATGATCGGGGTGGCGGTCTTCGACGAAGGCACCGGCTTCACAGCGGAAGCCCCCCACCCCGAGCGGGACCGGTCGGGCGGTTGGGGCCTATTCCTCATCGATCGGATCGCTGACCGCTGGGGAATCACGCCAACGGCATCCGGCACCTGTGCATGGTTCGAGATCGAATGCCACCAATGACTGGCCGCCCCGGAACTGGCGGCCTGAGCGGCGGCGACGCGGAGCGCCAGCGACGCCTCCGTGAGGCCCACCGCCTCTTCACCGAGATCGGTGCGAGCGGTCACGCACAGCACGTGGCGGGGCGAGCTCGTCATGCCGGTGAGCTAGCGCTCGGGCAGGTGTAGCAGGAGCCGGTGCGCTGCATCGTTGGGCGGCCTCCTTGCGCGCAGGTTGGGCTGAGTTCCACGACGCCTCGCACGAACCGCGTTCCTGCGATGTCAGGTCAGCCTTCGACGACCGTGGGCTAGAGCGGAGGGATGTTCTGATTACGGCGCAGGACGTTGGCGGGGTCGTACCGTCGCTTCAGCGCCTGGAGGCGCCCGAAGGCGTCGGCGCCAAAGGCGGCCCGCACGCGCTCAATCGGCTCGTCCGCCTGCATGTAATTGAGATAGCCGCCACTGACCGACCACGGCTCGACGGCCGCCGCAGTCTCACGCGCCCATGCGATGGATTCCGCATCGAGGGCCGCGTCCCGCCAGCTTGCCATCGCGCTGATGTTGAAAGCCGCTTGGCGAAACCCGACCGCCCCGATGTTGCTGCCAGTGTCCTTAGGCGTGCCGTGGAGGGACTCGATCAGCACCTGTCCGGGCCGCCGGCCCAGAGCGACCATGCGCGCGAGCAGGTCGTTCAGCAGCTCGTCCGGAAGCCCGCCCACGAAGTGGCTCTTCCAGTAGTTCCGGTCCTCGCCGTAAGGGGGGTTGAACAGGTGCTGCTGCCCGAGGAAAGAGCGTGGGCGCACGCTGTCGTCGACGAGGCCCCTGGCCGCGCGCAACGATCGCAGCTCCTCTGGATCCGCATTGGGGCCGGTGTAGCAGGGGACGACGAAAAGGATTGGCTCGAGTGACTCGTCCACCTCTAGCACTCCGCTGCAGCTCAGGTCACGCCGAGCACCGGTGACGAGGTCGCGGAAGCGGCGGAGCGCCTCCACGACTCCATCACCGATGAAGACGAGGCGACCGCCGACCACTCGTTCTAATGGATGCAGGCGGAACTCCAAACGCGTCGCCACACCGAAGTTGCCTCCCCCGCCGCGGAGTCCCCAGAGAAGCTCGGCCTCCTCATCCTGGCTAGCGCGCACCACCGCGCCTTCCGGAGTGACGACCTCGGCGCCAACCAGGTTGTCGCATGTCAGGCCGTGTTGCGCAGTGAGGTGGCCGATTCCGCCGCCAAAGGTGAGGCCGGCCACGCCAGTGGAGCCGACAACTCCGCCAGGAGTGACGAGGCCGAAGGCCTGCGTCGCCGAGTCGAAATCGAGCCACGTTGCACCGCCTTCGGTGAGGGCGATCTTCTCGTGGGCCTTGACGTCGACCCTGCGCATCATTGAGAGATCGATCACGAGCCCGCCGTCCAAGACACAGTGCCCGGCGGGGTTGTGCCCGCCTCCACGCACCGCCACCTCCAACCCCACGGAGCGTGCGAAGTCGAAGGCGGTCGCGACATCGCGGGCGCCGAAGCAGCGAACGATGACCGCGGGCCTGCGATCGACCAGAGCATTGAAGCAGCGACGCAGGCCGTCATACCCGGAATCGGCTGGGGCGATTACCGCACCAGACACGGACCGCTGGAGTTCTGCCAGGACCTCTTCGTTCACTGGACTCCCTTTGCCGAATGTCGCCTGGCTGATGTCACGGGTGATGAGTGGCGTTCTGTCATTTCGCCGTCGTCTCCCGTGTCGGGGATGGGGGCTGAGGTGTGGACCCAGCCATCCGCGCGCAGAAGATATGCGCGATCAGCCGCTTTGCACAGCACAGTCTGATCGTCCAATCGCTTCGGCTCGCGGACAAGCCACCCAGGCGGCGCTACTGGCAAGAGGTGAGCGGAGCGTCGCGGTACGAGCAACGGCAGAACAGTCGTGCTGGCGGCTACCGGCTTCGTTTCCAATGGATGCGAGAGCCAGCGCACAGCGAAACTCGGGATCGTCCGGGAGGCCGGCGTCGTCGCCGGCGAGGCTGAGCAGCAAGGCGAAGCGAAAGCGCTGCTCGGGCGTGATCGCGAGTCCGCGGTGGTGGGCGAGCATGGCCCGCGACCAGCCGTCGCGCCTCGACCGCCTGCTCGCAAGATGACGGCCGAGGCACTCGGGCGCGTTAGGCCGCGGCCCGCGCGAGCTCCTCGATCGCGGCGAGAAGCCCCTCGACGGTCTCCTCGCTTGTGCTCGGCGCGGTGACGGTCATGCGCAGCCAGCGCTCCCCGTTCACTTCGGTGGAGCTCAGGTGGAAGCGCTGCTCGGCCAGGAGCTGCTTGCGGAGCCGGACCTGGAGCTCCGGGTCGCGGCCGTAGCGGAAGCAGAGGATGTTCGATTCGGGCCGGCTCAGGCACTCGAAGCCCGGCCGCGCCTCAATCAGCTCCCAGAAGCGGACAGTCTGGTCGTACCTGTCCGCCACGTAGTGGCCGATCCCCTCCTCGCCTCGGAACGCGAGGTTCATGAAGATCCTCATGCCGATGGCCGCCTTCGTGCACTCCACCTGGCGCTCCAGCAGGGACAGGTCCTCTCCGCCCGACTCCTCGTAGATCAGGTACGCGGCCGTCTGCCGGAAGGCCGCCTCGAGCAGCGAGCCGTCCCGAAGCAGGACCGCGGCGGCGAGGGACGGGGTGCGCAGCATCTTGTGCGCGTCCCAGATCGCCGAGTCGGCGTGCTCGATCCCGCGAAGCAGATGCGCGTGGGCCGGGGACAGCAACGCGGACGCGCCGTGTGCCGCGTCCACGTGGAACCAGATGCCGTGCTCGCGGCAGAACGCGCCGATCGCCTCGAGGTCGTCGTGCAGCCCGGTGCTGGTGGCGCACGCCGCGGCCACGAGTGCCATCGGGCGCCTGCCGGAGGCGCGGCAGCGCTCGACCGCGCCGCCGAGGGCGGCCGGGACGATCCGCTCCTCCGCGTCTACCCCGAGGTCCACCACCGCGCGCTCGCCTAGACCGAGCATCGCGACGCTCCGCTTGACGGAGTAATGCGCCGACGGCGGCGCGAGCACCGCGAGGCTGCCGTCCACCCCGTCGGTCCACGCGTCCGGGGCCGCCACCGCACGCACAGCGAGCAGCACGGTCAGGTTCGCCAGCGAGCCGCCGTGCGTGAGCACCCCGCCGGCCGCGTCTCCCCAGCCCAGCTTCTCGACCATCCACTCGACGACGACCCGCTCCGCCGCGTGCGCCGCCGGGCCCATCTCGTAGATGGACATCGGCTGGTTGATCGCGCCCTGGACCAGGTCCGAGATCGCGGCCGGCACGTCCGGAGCGCCCACCTGGTGCGCCACCTGCGCCGGGTGATGCAGCCGCGCGCTGCGCGCGAGCATCCGGCCGAGCCACTCCTCGAAGCGGTCCGCGTCCATGCCGCCGCGGCGTACCAGCGTCCGCAGCTCGAGCTCCTCAACCAGGTCGGCCAGCGGAGGTGGGCTGCCGACGGGCGTCTCGCCCGCCTGGCTCTCCTCGACGTAGCGGGCGACGGCGGCCACGGCGATGCCCGCGAGCCGCTCGTACTCGCCCGGCTCCCAGCCGCCCGCCGATCGGTCGGTCACGGCCACCAGATCTTCGGGCGGATCGGCTCGACGAGGGTGGGAACGAGGACGCTGCGCACGAGGACCGTGTCGAGGAGCACGTCGTTGAAGTCGCCCATGGCTAAAGCCGGCGCGTTCGCGCCGTGGACCTCCAGCGCACGCTGGTGGAAGTCGCTGAGCCTCTCGCCCGCGATGTCTCGGTTGCCGGCGGACTCAAACTGGCCGCCCAGTACGCGAGGCCAGTGGTTTCCGAAGACCGCCCACGTGCGGTTCGTGTGCGTCTGGAAGTTGACCTGGTCGAGTTCGCGGGTTGCGTTGCGGCGTATCACAACGTGGAAGAAGACCTGGTCGTCGGGCGCTCATTCCAAGGGACGAGCGGGAGTCTGCGCCCGATCGATCCGGACGATCGTACCTCGTCCGAAGCAGGGCTCTGAACTTGACTATGCACCACGCCCGCTCCCGCACGAAACCGGCACAACCGTAGCCACGGGCGTCGCGTATTCGGTGGGGTTGGATGATCGGCTCGAGGGCCGTGACCTAGCCTGGGAATGCCGCTGCCTCTCGTACCCGGGGCTCGGATAATGTCGGGGCCGTGGCACACGTGCCGTCCCAGGGCGCCGAGCACGTCCGCGCCGCGGAGGTGATCGGGGCGCTGTGCCTGGCGACCGACCTCGGCATGGGGTTCCCGTTCGAGCATGGGCTGCGAAGCACGCTGATCGCGGCGCGGCTCGCTGACAGGCTCGGGGTCGACTCGGCGACGGCGTCGCAGGTCTACTACGCCTGTCTGCTTTCCCATGCCGGTTGCACCACCGACGCTCACGTCACCGCGGAGATCTTCGGCGGTTCGCTGACTACCCATCTCAACCCCGTGTTGTACGGGTCCCAGCGAGAGGTCGTGACCGGGATCATGCGCGCGCTGCCCGAGCCGGAGAGCCCGGCGCCGGTGCGTGCCCTTCAGGTCGTGCGCGGGCTCCCGAGGATCGCCCGGGTGCAGCGTCCGCATTTCACCGCCATGTGCGAGGTGGCGCAGATGCTGGCGGACGGGGTCGGGCTGCCCTCCTCGATCGCGGGTCTGCTCGCCCACCTGACCGAGCGCTGGGACGGCAAGGGCCCGCTTCGACGGGCCAAGGGCGAGGAGATCCCGCTGCCGATGCGGATCGTCCACGTCGCCGTCGACGCCACTTTCCAGCGCTCGCTCGGCGGCGTGGAGCGCGCCGCGCGGCTCGCCAGCGAGCGCGCCGGAGGCGGGCTCGATCCGGAGGTGGCCGCCATGCTCGCCGACGATGCCGAGGAGATCCTCGCGCTCGATCCGGAGGCGTCGGCTTGGGATGAGGTGCTCGCGTGTGAGCCAGAGCCACGCTTGACGCTCGAGGGAGAGGCGATCGACCGGGCGCTTTCGGCGATGGGCGGCTTCGCCGACCTGATCTCGCCTTACCTGACCGGCCACTCGGCCGGCGTCGCGGAGCTCACGGGCGCAGCCGCAAAGCGCTGCGGGCTCGACGACACGCGAGCGACCACGGCACGGCGCGCGGCGCTCGTCCACGACCTCGGGCGGGTCGCGATTGGCGCCCGCATCTGGCAGCGCACCCGGCCGCTGACCCCTGGCGAGTGGGAGCAGGTCCGCCTTCATCCCTACCAGACCGAGCGCGTGATCTCGCGCTCGCCGTTGCTCTCCGCGCTCGCGCCGGTCGCGGGTGCGCACCACGAGCGCCTCGACGGCTCGGGCTACCATCGCGGCTCATCCGCCGCCGAGCTTTCGCTCCCGGCGCGACTGCTCGCGGCCGCCGACGTGTTCCACGCGATGTGTGAGCCGCGGCCGCACCGCGAGCCGGTGGGGCCGAAGCCGGCAGCCGAGCACCTGGCACGAGAGGCGAGCGCCGGCCGCCTTGACCCGGACGCGGTCACCTCCGTGGTGGAAGCGGCCGGGGAGCGGGTGCCGCGACTGGAGCGCCCAGCCGGGCTGACCGAGCGCGAGGCCGAGGTCCTCGGCATGCTCGCCCGCGGCCTCCAGACCAAGCAGGTCGCCCGGGATCTCGGGATCTCGATCAAGACCGCCGACAGCCACATCCAGCACGCCTACCGCAAGGTCGGGGTCTCGACCCGCGCGGCGGCGACCCTATTCGCGATGGAGCATGGGCTAATCGCATCAGGAGAACTCCCGATTGTGCGCGCGGCGCCTCGGTCGTAGCGTCCGCCTCGACTCCACAAGCGCGTCGAGCGCGAACGAAAGCGAAGGAGGACAGGATGGCGGTCGCGATGATGGTGGACAACCCGGAGGGCTCGCAGGAGACCTATGACAGGGTCCGCGAGCGGCTCGGCTTGGAGAGGCCCGCCGGGGGGATCTTCCACGTCGCCGGTCCCAGCCCGAACGGCGGCTGGCGAGTGATCGAGGTCTGGGAGTCGGAGGAGGACGCGAAGCGGTTCGTCGAACGTCTGCGGCCCGCCTTCGAGGCGGTCGGCGCCCTCGCGCCGCCCCCGCCCGAGCTCTGGCCAGTGCACAACTACATGGCGTAGGGCGCGAGAAGGAGCAAGCGATGGTTACGCAGGCTGGTCAGGCGAGGTGAGCGCTGTGCCGGACGCGGGCGGGCCTCGTCGGCCTTCCTCGCGGTGGCGCTCGTCGCCGCATGCCGGGTCGCGACCGCAGCGCCGAAGGACAAGCTCCAGGTGCTGGACCGTGCCGCGCTGGACAACCCGAGCGGCGAGCCGCAGGCGGCCTCGGGCGCAACTCGAGCTGCTGCCGGCCTGCCACGTCCCTTACCTCGGCCACCCACAGCGAGGGTCCGAGCTCCTGTCCACGTTCATCCGCTCCCCATGAGTCGAGGCCTTCGCCGGGTGGTCCGGATTGACGTCGAGCACCGGTTCGGCGTCTCCCTCCACGAGGGTTTCGATTACATAACGGAGCTCGCGAACTGGCCCGCGTACTGGCCCCGCTTCGTCTGCCTCGACCCAGAATCGCGCTGGCGCGCGCCCGGCGACCGCGCCCGCCTCACCCTCCGGATCCTCGCGCGCGAGGTCGATCTCGAGATGACGCTCGCGCGCCTCGAGCGCTACCGGGTCGTCGAGTACACGAGCGAGCAACGCGGACTTCCGGCGGCTCGGCACTGGCGCCACTTCCAAGAGGCCGACAGTGGCTTCATTTACCGGATCGTGATCGAGTACGTCCCCAGGGCGGGGTGGCGTGGACTGCTCGACCGGACACTCGTCCGGCAGGCGATAACGGAAACCGCGCGCGAGACCATACGCAACCTCGAACGCCGATTCCGCGAGCAACGGCAACCGACAGACGGCGCAGCAGGCGTTGCGCGCGCGGGCGGACGGGGATGAGCGGCACTGATGTATCGGGACATAACCAAGAGCCCGGGTGCGACGCGTCCGGGCTCCTGGGTTGGACTGCCATGAAGGAGGGCCTCCGTTGGTGATGGGTTGGACTGCCATGAAGGAGGGCCTCCGTTGGTGACAGGCTCGGTCGTCGTCACCAACCGTTCCAATCTCGCCTGATCCTCCGCCGAGAACGCCATACGGCGCACTGCGCCACCGAGGCTCTATCACTCACGCGCTCTGAACGAGCAATGCGCCGACCCGCCGAACCATCGATAACCAGATGCGTCACTCGGAGCCGTCCGATCTCGCATACGTCGCTGACTGGCGCCGCGCGGGCGTACGATTGGCCCGGCGTGCGCGATTCGCGGACCAGTGAATGTGTCGCCGAGGACGCGATCGGACCGATCATCGGCTATCGCGAGTGGGTGCTCATCGCGGATGAGATCCTCTCGCCACTGGCGCGCACGCTTTGGGGGGCGGGGCCGATGCGAGCCGAGTGCCTGCCCGACTGCCGCCTAGCTCAGGGCCTGTGGCGAACGGCGTCGACTCACCCTGAGCCGGCTCCGGCACACGGCTGCGTATGCGGGATTTACGCGCTCTTCACTCCACAACGGTCCAGGGGGCGCGAGCGGCTGGCGGTCGTGCGCGGCGCCGTCGTCCTGTGGGGCCGCATCGAGCTGCACCAGCGTGGCATGCGGGCCGAGTTCGCTCGGATCGTCACGCTCGCCCTGCCGTCCTCGCGCCGGCGCGGAGCGGCTGTGGCGCGCGTCGCCGAGCTGCTTGACGTCGAGGCTGTGCCGGCCAGGGCATTGCCGCTGGCCGCGCGTGCCTACGGCGAGCCGCTCGATCCGACCTTCATACCGGAGTGAGCGCGCTGCGGAGCTGTCAGCCGCTTATCGCGACAGCCATGGTTGGGGACGACTGCGAGCTGATCGCGGGCGTACCGTACTTGCCACGCTGAGTACCGCGTTTGCCTCAATGCGATAGCCCAGGCCGCACCCGGTCAGACCGCTCCTCGTCGTCGATGGGGGCAGTGATCTGGGCCCTGCCGAGACCGTCGCAACAACGCGAAAGGAGCCCTGGGCGTGGCGACGCCCGGGTCTCGCGCGTCTTAGGATCGCGGGGGTGACGATCGTGCTCCGCGAGGTGACCGGCGAGGCAGCCGAAGCGATTCTCGCCGGCGAGCGGCCCGCCAACGTGCGCGTGGCCGACGACTACCCGACGGAGTTCTCCGCCGGAATGGCCCAGGCAGTCGGCACCGACGGCCAGTTTCACTACTTCGTCCAGCGCCGCGAAGACGACGTCGTGGTCGGTGAGATAGGTGCCGCGTTCGTAGACGAGCAGGGGACGATCGAAATCGGCTACGCGGTCGTCGAGTCGCAGTGGAACCGCGGCTACGCGACCGCGGCGGTCGAGGCGCTCGTGGCGAAGCTGCGCGAGGCGCCCGAGGTGCGTCGCTTTGTCGCCCACGCGCCGCTCGAGCGCCCCGAGAGCGGCCGCGTCGTCGAGAAGGCGGGCTTTGCGATGGTGCGCGAGACGGATGACACGGACGAGGCTGGGAACGTCCTGCGCGTCAAGGAATGGGAGCTGACGGTCTAGCTCCGGGCGCACACCGAGGCGCGCCGCTTCCCGCGGGAGGGGCGTCCGCTCAACGCGACCCGATCGCTGCTGCTCCCGTCCAACCCAGCAGCCTCGACCGCTGATGCGGAGGCGCTCGCATTTCGCCCGAAGCAGCAGCTAGCTCAATCCCGCGAAGTCGTTTCGCTCTGCACGTCACGTTCGCCGGTTCAGCGCTCGTTTCCGGCCGCGGCCATCGCTTCAAATGCGCGGCCATATGCAGGAAAATGGGATCTCAGTGGGACCACAAGGCCGGGGCGCGGTCGTCGTGAGTAGCGGGGGCGGGATTCGAACCTTCGACCTTCGGGCGATGAGCTCGTGGCAGCGCGATTCAGTTTGGACGGTCGCTCATCGCTTCGGCACCAGGATCTGCGCGAGGGCTCCGCTCTGGAAGCGTTCCTCTTCGACGACGTCCAGCTTCAGGTGCTCTCCCAGTTCGGCGAATGGGCTCCGCCCCTCGCCGATCGCAATCGGGACCGTCGTCAGCTGGTATTCGTCGACGAGGCCCAGGCGGGTCAGCGACTTGGCGAAGTCGGGGCCGCCGTGGACCAGGACCGTCCCTTCGTCGTCCCGAGCCTTCAGTTCCGCGATCTCCGCGCTCAGGTCCCCGCCGAAGATCTCGGCCGGTCCCCATTCCGCCTTCTCCAGAGTGTGGGAGAAGACAGCCTTCGGCTTCTCGTTCATCGCGGTTGCGATCGGCCCCTCGGACGCGGCCCAGTGCGGCCCCATGATCTCGTAGCTGCGGCGCCCCATCGCGTGGACGCCGGCCGCCGCGAGCGCGCGACGGTTCCACTCGCCCGAGTCGTCCCCGAACCACTCGAACATCCATTCATGGGTCCCGTTGGGGCTGGTGGCAAAACCGTCGAGGGACATGACCATTTTGAGAACTACTTTTCTATCGCTCATGTCGGTAGAGACCTACCCCCTCGCTTGAATTCATCGCCCAGCGGTGGATTCGGGAAAAGAGGGCCCGGCGGGCGAGACACCGCTGAAGAACGAGAAACGCCGCCTGAGCGTGCCTTTCGAGGAGTCGCGGGGCAGATTCGAATCTGCAGACCTTCGGGTCTTGTCGCTCAAAACGCTCGCTATTCGCGCAGAGCAGCAGCCTGCCTGGCGATGCTTCGCTCGCACATACCGTGGGCGGTGTGGCGGCTCAGGCGGCCGCCTGCCGCACGGCACGCGTCGTCACCTCCACGTAGCGCTCCGGCGTCGTCAGCTGGGGGACGTGTGCCGCCCCTTCGATCGTCTCGCGCGTGGCGCGCGGGATCAGTTCCATTAGCCGATCGAACACGCGCGGGAACACCGGCGGGCTCTCGGAGCCGACCGTGAAGCGCACCGGCATCTCTAGGCTGGCGAGTGCGTCCTCGTCGATGTTGAACAGCTGCGGATCCTGGAGCTCATCGAGGAACGTGGGAGCGTTCCTGACGAAGATCGACCTGATCTCGGGCTGCAGCTCGTTCTCCCACGCGCCGGGACCGAAGGCGACCTCCTCGACGAATTGGCGCGCCGCGCCCTCGTGATCGCCCTCGGCGATCCGCATGCCGACCGACTCGAGACTGCCGGCGCCTTCCTGCAGCATCTCCTGGCTCTCGCGGTCACCCTCAAGGAGGCCCCACAGGGGCGGCTCGTGACACAACAGCGAGCGGAACACGTCAGGACGCTTCGTAGCGAGCCGCAGCGCGACGTTGCCGCCGAAGGAGCTCGTCACCACGTGTGCGGGCGCGAGGTCGAGCGACTCCAGCAGGGCGGCGAGGTCGTCGCCATCCTCGTCGAAGCTGCCCGGCGTGTCCGGCCGCTCGCTGCGCGAGTGACCGCGCCGGTCATAGACCAGGACACGGAAGGACTCGGCGAGGCCCGGGACCACGAGTCCCCAGCTGGTCGCGTCGAACCACGCCCCATGGACCAGGGCGAAGGGCTCGCCGCTCCCCTCGAGCTCGTAGTACAGATTGACGCCGTTGACGTCTGCTCCCGGCACGGCTACTCCTTCCCCCTCGTTGTCGCGGTCGCCGATCGTGGTACTACGCCCTGAGTCCGCACACATCATCGGGTGAACGCCCATCTTGCACGCGACCGAGCGTCTCAGCCGTCAAAGACGAGATGCTCCAATCGGACAACCGGCAGCTCTGATCGGCGGCGAAGCCAGCGATCGGGTGCAGACGCTCCCAAATCGTTCGAGGCGACGGTCTGGTCGTTGGGAATGTCTACGGCTGCTTCGCCACGGGAGGAGCTGTGCTGTTGGGGGTTCGGCTGGTCGGCGCTATCCGGGCCCTCGGCATGCTGCTCAAGGGCGCAGGAGGCTGGAGAGCGGAAGAGCTCTCAGCTGCGGGCTATCCGCAAGCGGGCGGCTCGGGGCACTGAGCGGTTGCCGGCCGCGTCGGCGGCGCGTATCACGGCCCGGTAGAGGCCGGGTCGCAGCGCCCGGCTGCCTATCCTGCCAGTGAAGCGGATGCTGTTGGGACCGCTAATGGCAGCGCGGCGGAGGGTGGCCACGGTGCGGTGGCGGGTGCAGCGCCGCGCGGTCCGTAGCCGCTCCGTGGGCCGCACGCACCGGCCGCCGGCCCGGCGGCCCGGAAGCGCCCGCCGGATCGTGAGCGTCACCCGCGCGTTCTCGCTGACCGTGTAGCGGAGGCGGGTGCCGCGCGCCAGCCCGGCGGCCAGCGGTGTTCTACGGCGAGCGACCGCGAACAGGGCCGGGGTGGCCTTGAAGCTGCTGACGAGCGGCGCCTCGTTGTCGGCGACGGGGCCGCCCCCCGCTGGCGGCTGTCCGCCGCCGGGGGAGGGCTGCAGCTCGAACGCCCCGAGGTCGCGGCGCGCCGTGCCGTCCCCGTTGCCGTCGGCGACGAGCGGGTTGCCATCGAGGTCGAGGCCCGGAGCGGTGGCCGGGTCGCCCGCGTCGATCAGCGGGGAGGTCGGCAGGAGGCGGTAGTCGGCTCCGGACGGGTCGACGAAGCGAGCGTCGCCGACGTTCGACACGTTCGTATGGGTGATGCTGGCGTTGGCGCCCGGGGGCACGTTGCCGCTCGGGTCGTAGTCCGAATGGGAGACGGCAATCTTCGCCTGCCCCGAGCCCCCCGAATCTGCCCGGAGGGGATGCTCGAAACCGCGGATGATCGAGTTCGTCAGGTTCAGGTCGACGTTTTCAGTAGGGGCGAATCCGTTGTAGACGTCCACGGCGTCGGTGTTCGGCAGGCCCGGACCGACGAGCGTGACGCCGTCGGCGTTCAGCGTGGTGTGCGAGCCCGACGCCGCGCTCGCGTAGATCCCGACGCCGTTCCCCTCGGTAAGGCGGACCACGCTGCGGGCGAGGGTCGTCACGCCCCGCTGGGCCGCGACGCCGGCGTTCGTGGCGATCAAGCGCGAACGCTCGATCGAGCCCCCGTCGCTCCTGACAGCGGTCCAGGCGCTGAGCGTCGAGCGGCGCGCCGTCGCCCCGGGCGCCCCGAGGTGGACGGCCATGCTCAGGTGCGGCAGGTTCGGGAGCGTCACACGCGAGTCCTCGAGCGTCGCACCACCCTCCGCGAGGCTTACGCCGAATCGCAGGTTGGCCTGTAGTGGATCCTCGACCACCTCGATCCGTCGGGCCGTGCTCTCGGTCTCGAGCCCCACGGCCTCGTGGGCCGAGTTTTGCGGCAGCCGGATGGTCAGGTCGTGGACCAAGGAGTCCGCGCCGCCGTAGAGCGCGAGCACCTTGGAAGCTCCTTGCGGGCCTGTCAGGATCGTCTGCCCGCTGCCCTGACCGATGATCTCGACAGGGTACGCCTGCGAATAGTTGTAACCGCTCGCGGTGGGGGCGGTGTAGGTACCCACGCCGAGGAAGACGCGGTCGGCGTCCGCCGCGTTGTCGGCCTGGTCGAGCGCAATTTCGAAACTCGGGACGTTCGTGCCGCCGCAGCTCGTGTTGGGGGCGACGCAGTAGTCGGTAGCCCCAGCAACGGCGGGCAGCGCGCCCGCCAGCAGCGCCGCTACCACGCCGGCCGTCAGGCAGCGGACAAGCGGCGCCCGGGTCGGTCGGCTCAAGGGTCGCTTGGCTGGCATCTCGATCTCCTCGCTCGCGAAGCTCTTCACGAGGAAAAGATCTCCTGACGGTGCCTTTCAGACCAGGAGGGCAAGCCGACAAGCGGACGTCGGTTCTCCGCCAACCGCCGTACGCCGGCGTGCCTTCGTGGCGAACATGCCACCGGCGTTGGCTACTGCTCCTCGACAAGGAGGACAGCGAGCACACCGTACGTGGACCTCGCGGCTGCCGCTGTCAGGCGAAAGCAGAAGTCAGCTCGCCGCTGCTAGGCGAGCGTCGAACTCCTCCCAAAAGGCCACGTACTGCTCACGGTCGAACGGATCATCGAACACCTTGTCAGGACTCCCAGCGAAGAACTCCTTGACGGCGTTCGCCAGGGCTACGACCTGCTGGCGATACTCGGACATAGGCACGTCGGCCGATATGTGCAGGTCGCGCTCGCAGGTTCCGTCGTCGACAACCACGTTCCGGACGCGGACAAGATCGCCAGCGTGCTCAACGTCCCAGTCGATCCCGCGCGGGCAGTTCATCATCAGCACGAGACCACAGCCACAAACGATCAGTCGCTCGTGGGGAGGTACTCGCCGGGCTCGACCTCGAAGTAGACGACGGCGGTGTCCTTCCACCGCGCGATGTCGATCGTCTTTGAGCGTGCGCAGGAGGCCAAGTGCCGACTCGCTGATCCCGAAGTTGTCTTCGCCGTCCCAGACCGTCGTGTCACCGATGACGATGCGAAGCCTGCCATGGGAAGAAAGTTCGGACGCGGCGTCGCAACCCTCGAACCAACCCTGCTCCAACAGATCGATTCTGAACACTCCGTGGCAAGGTTAAGCCAGAGCGCTTCCCTGAGGCAGAAGCAACAGCCGAAGCGTCCTCGCGGCCACTCTCGCAATGGACGAAAACCGCTAGTCCGCACGCCCGCTACCGCCTTGCATGGCGAGCGAGAGCGGCGTCCGGTCATTGGGCAGCCCGGTGCCGGGCTGCGGGGGAGTACGGTGCGGTTGTGGGGCACCCGTGATCGATCCCGATGCCTTCAATGCCTTCGAGGCAAGAGGCTGGGAAGACAAGGCAGCCGGCTATGACCGCTTCTTCGCCGGGATTACGGGCCAGTTCGTCGAGCCTCTCCTGGATGCTGCCTCCGTAGGGCCAGGAACGCGGATGCTCGATCTCGCCACCGGCCCCGGTTACGTGGCGGCGCGAGCGGCTGAGCGCGGCGCGCCCGTGGTTGGAGTGGACGTCGCGGAGGCGATGGTCGCTCTCGCCGCCGGGCTGCATCCGGGGCTGGATTTCCGCCAGGCGGACGTCCACGAGCTTCCGTTAGAGCTCGGTTTCTTCGACGCCGTGGTGGGCAACTTCCTGATCTTGCACCTCGGACGCCCCGAGCAGGCGATGGCCGGGTTCGTGTCCATGCTGCGTCCTGGCGGCAGGCTCGCGTTGACGGCTTGGGACGTGCCCGAGCGGGCACGCTTTCTCGGCGTGTTCCTCGATGCAGTCGCGGAGGCAGGCGCAACGCCCCCCGAGGATCTACCGACCGGGCCCGACTTCTTCCGGTTCTCCGTCGACGAGGAATTCGACGCTCTCTTGCGTGACCATGGCTTAGAGAACCGCACAGTCAGGACCGTCGCTTTCACCCATCGTGTCGCGACCCCCGATGAGCTTTGGAAGGGGTTGCTCGGAGGGACCGTCCGAACCTCCGCGCTCATCGAGCGGCAGCCGGACGAGACCCGGCAGCGCATTCGCGACTCCTTCGATCGGCTCGTCCGCGAGTACCAACGCGAACACGTCCTCGAGCTTCCGGTCTCCGCCAAGCTCGCCTCAGGTCGCAAGCCGGACCCAGACTGAAGCCTGGCCGCTACCGCTTTGGACTGCCATGAAGGAGGGCCTCCTCTGGTGACACGCTCCGGCTGTCACCGAGGAGCGAGCTCAAAGGAGGCCCGACTTCAATGTTGCACGCCGGGTTTGATCTCAGTCGACGCAAGGTCGACGTCTGTCTTCTGAACCGACCACGGGGAACACCTCGACCAGCTCGCCGTCGCGCCTGACGTCGACTCGCTGCGAACGCTCACGAGACGAGTCGACGAGGCATACGCAGAGCCGGTCTGCGCCGTCGTCGAGTCGATGACCGGCGCTCGGCTGGTCCACGACACGCTCGAGCAGGAGGGCTGGGACGTCGAGATCGCCGACGCCCAGAAGGTCAAGGGCCTGGCGCCGTTGGCCTGCAAGACCGACAAGATCGACTCGATGGTGCTGGCGGTGCTGAGCCACCGCGACCTGGTGCCGGCGATCTGGCTGCCCGATCCGCGGGTCCGCGAGGAGCGCGAGCTGGCGCGCTTCCGGATGCATCTGGTCAAGCACAAGTCGGCGCTCAAGAACCGAGTCCATTCGACGATGATCAACTTCGGCCGGCCCTGCCCGGTCACCGACCTGTTCGGGGCCGAGGGCCGCCGGCTGCTGGCCAACGCTCGACGTTCCGGAGCCCTGGCGCGGCAACGTCACGGCATCGGTCGAGCTGATCGACGACCTCGAGCGCCAGATCGCGGAGATCAACCGCCGGCTTCGGGAAGGCCACGCCGACCATCCCTACGTGCCGCTGCTCATGAGCGTCCCCGGGGATCGGCTGGGTGCTGGCGTTCACGATCGCCGCCGAGATCGGCGAGATCGAGCGCTTCTCATCGCCCGAGAAGCTCACCGGCTACACCGGCCTTTGCCCGCGCGTCAACCAGTCGGGCGACAAGGATCGCCGCGGGCCGTTGACCAAGCACGGGCCGACCTACCTGCGCTGGGCGCTGCTCGAGGCGACCATGCACGCGCTTCGCCACCCCGCCTACGCCGAGCGCTACCAGCGCACCAAGAAGCGGCTCGGCAAGCAGCGCGGCGCCAAGGTCGCCCAGGTCGACATCGCTCGCCGGCTCGCGCACGCGATCTGGCACATGCTTACCCGCAACCAGGAGTTCGCTCCCCGAGGCGCCCGTTTTCGTCTGGCGGCCTGACCGCCCTTTTGGACATGCGCCCCGAGCGAACGTTCCAATTTCGCCTGATCCTCCCGCCGAGGAGGCCATAGAGACATGAGCGTTGCTCCACCCGAAACCGCGAGAGGAGGCTGACCCGAACTACCGACCGCTACTTGACAAGAGGCTCTTCTTCATAGAGACGAAAAGCAGGAGCGGGACAGAGACCGACTCAACTGATCAGAGGCCGAATTCAGTTACTGGCCACGACGCGCAGCTTCGGCCGATTCTGCTCTGCCTCGGGGGTCGCCGCCTGCCACTTCCCAGGCAGATCGTCGCAAGGCGTCGGCGTCGAGTAGCGCCTCGTGGAACTCTCGACGTTGGCGTTCGCCCAGCTCTGAGAGCGGCGCGCAGAACGGCTCCGGAGCGGGAGCGAACGCATCATGAGCCGAATGGGTCGTCCTGCGGGCCGGGCACCGCCGGCCACGCCTCCTTGACGAGGAGCATCCCGCGCTGGCGCAAGGAGGCCGTGGCGCGCGGGCCGGTGAGATACTTCAAGAAGGCGGCGACGATCGGGCGCACCTCGCGGAGGCGCCGCAGCGTCACGAACGAGATCGGGTAGGCGTCCGGGTGTGACAGCGCCCGCACGGACTCGTCGCTTGGCGCCGCTCCGCCGACCGGGACCGCGCACGTCGTCGCTTGGTAACGACGGGCTCGTGACCAGCTCGTCACCGCGGCGATTGCGAGGTCGCCCGATGCGGCCTCGGACAGGCCGCCGTCGGACGCAGCCCGTGCCGCTTGGGGCAGCCGGATGCCCGCTCGGAAGCGTGGCTCCACGAAGCGATCGACCCCGCTGCCGGCGCGGCGCAGCGCGATCGCGTCCCCGCTCGCCGGGGTTGGAACGCCGGCCGCCGACCAAGTACGGATCGTCCCCGCGGCGATCTCCCGGGCGACCGCACCGGACACCCCCGACGCACACGCGGGATGCCCGCGTCCCACGGCCAGCACGTCGGCGTCGCGGCCGAGGTCCGCGCGCACCTGCACGTAGCGGCGCTCAGCGGCCTTGAGCCGGCGGTCGAGAAAGATTCCCTGCGGGCTCGGGAAGCGGCGCGCACGGATCATGTTCCTCAGGTAGAGCTTGGCTGTCGGGCCCACCGCCGCAGCGGCATTGCCGAAGATGTACCGGTACGTCCGCCCTCCGACGCGGACCGTGATCGGCACGACCCGCTGCCCAGGTGGGTGGATGGCGAACGTGGTCGGCGTGAAGCCGATGAGATGGTCGACTCGGCTCGGGATGAGCGAGTTAAAGAAGGTGTCCTGAACCCGCTGGGCGGAGGCCGTGGCGGGCGCGAGCAGGAAGGCGGCAATGACAAGAGCGGGCCAGCGCATCAACCGAGTAGACCAGCGAGTGACGCGGGTGTCAAAAAAGGGGGTACGAGCGAGCCGCGCTCTGAGCCGCTCGCTGCGCCAATCCCGCAAATCGGTGTTCATCGGCACGTCGGCGGGAAAATCGTCGGCCGTGAGCTGGCGGGCCGACGGCCCAACCAGCATCTTCACGAGCTAGTCGCTCGTGACGACGCGCAGCTTCGGCCGGTTCTCCTCGGCCTTCAGGATCGCCGCATGCCACTTCCCAGGCAGATCGTCGCAAGGCGTCGGCGTCGAGTAGCGCCTCGTGGAACTCTCGACGTTGGTGTTGCCTCATCTCCGATAGCGGCGGGTAGCCGACGACCTTCTCGACGCGGCGGCTCAGATCGGCGCTCGCCATTGGCGGAACGTAAAGCGAGCGGAGATACTGGGCGGCACGATGACGGATCTTCCGCGTGCAATCGCCACGTTGCCGGAACTGACGCACGACTTCCGCGCGAACGGGGACCGTCAGTGAGCTAGTGATGCACGTCGCCAGGGAGGCCAAGGTCGGCGAGATCCTGCCGCAGCCGAGCCTCTGACTCGCGGTGAACGGATTCACGTACGGCTGCCTCACGGATCTCCTGCTCAGCGCAAGTCATCCACTGACTCGGCCCGTAGTGCCCCTCCTCGTCCAGTAGCTTCGCCAGCCCGAACAAGGCCCACTGCTCGAGTCGCAAGCGATCGCCTCTCGCGGCCTCCGTCGTCAGCAACTCTCCGGAGAACCGCTCCATCCACGGCGCGAACACGTCGTCGTAGTCTCGGTGGAACGCGGCGTGGCCTCGTACCGCGGGTGACCCAGGACGATCGCTCGCCATCAACTGCCCGATACCACGCTGCTCGTCCACCCACAGCATCGCCCGCCGACCGTCGTACGAATCCGTCGAGAAGATCCAAGTGACGTCGTTCAGAAATCTCGAAACGAGCCGCGTGTCGTTCTCGTTCTCGAATCGCAGCAACTGCACCTCGGAGCGTACGAACTCGCGCCACCCGAAGTACTGAGCGAACCGAAACAGCGTCGTCAGCTTCACATCATGCTCGCGTCCGCTGCCATCGGTGAGGTAGTCGAGGAAGCCCCGATGGCGAATGTTGTCGATACGATTCCCGAGCTGCCATGCCGCATCGAGCAGAGGACCCCGATAGCGATCGAGGACCTGTTTCGCCTCCGATCGACGCTCCTCATCCCTCCGCTCAAGCTCCCGCTGCGCCCGTAACTCGTCCAGCTTCAGCTCTACCTCCGCCGACTGTTTCTGAGCCTCAGCCGACTTACTCTGGGCCCGCGCCGACACAACCGCACTACCGAGCGCACCAACCAACGAGATCCCCGCAACCACCAGCGCGGTGTCCACCGAGCGATCCTACCGCCGCTGAGAGCCTCAGACGGCGATGCTGAGACAGCTACGCAGTGTCGCTTTGCATGGAAGGCGGTAGCGGCGCGATGGTATGTGAAGGGCTCAGATGGCGGAGCGGAAGCGCTCAAGTGTCCTCCAATACGGGGCAACTCCAGCGCTCCGACTAACGCCGAGCTGCTTCTGCGCTCGTTAGTGGCGAGGGGGGAAACGCCCGCGGCAGATCTCTTGAATGAGTCGGAGGGTGCTCGCCAAGTCGACGTCGGCGTGCTCAAGTGGGACGGGGCCGCGGCCGGTGAGTTCGTCGCGCAGTTGTCGGAGGAGGCCGACGACGCGCTGAATCTGACCTTGCGAGCGGGTCAGGTAGCCCGGATCCATGAGCGCGATGCCGCGGGCGACACGATCGTCAACGTTGAGCGCGTCGCGGATCTGATCGGTCGTCGCATCGAGCTCGTCCGGCGCGATGGGCAGCGTGTGGCCCATCCGATCGAGCGGGAGGCGCCCTAGCGACCGCGCGGCAAGCAGCCGGTCCTCGTACATCTCCAGGTTGTTGTTCACGTTGGTGAGCGCCCGTCGGTGCAGGTACTCGGCCCATCCGCTGGGGAACCGAACCTCGTCTTTGAACCGCCTGCCGAGCGCATCCACGCTCTTGTCGTAGTCGGCCCGGTCGAACTCGAACGGCCCGAACGTGGAGTAGTCCCATCTCCGAAATGGCTGCCCGAACGCGTCCCACACCACGCGCTCGTCGTCGCCGGTCACGCGTGCGACCAGCGGCCAGCATTCGACCGTGCCGCAGCCGCAGCCCATCAGTGTCATGCGGCCATCTCGGCGCGCGTACTCGAAGCTCGCGTCGCCGTACAGCAGAGCTCGCGGGACGCGACGGAACGACAGCGGCTGATAGCTGCCCTCCAGGCCCGGCTGCCCGTCGTTAGCGGCCAGCGGCCGCTCGTGCTCCCGTATCAGCTCGACAAGCCGCCGGCCGTTGATCATGAAGTGAAGCTCGGCCTCGCCGCCGCCGCGGCTCGACCCCGGATCCGGCGAGGCGGCCTCACGCACCCCACGCACATTCAACTCGAACCCGATCACATCCACCCTCTTAACTCTCGGCACACCTCCGCCGCCACTGAAGACCCCCGGGCCCGAACCGAGGCTTCCCCGCAGACGACCGCGCCCGCCAAGCACGAAGAGCGGGAGTGCAGGTGGAGACCGCCGCTCCGCAGCGAAACCGGCAGTCTCGGCCGGGCCGCTCGACCCGCGGGCGACTGCTCCCTCGGACGATTAGCAGGCGCGACCCCGCCTGGCCTAGGCGCTCCTGCTTGCGTGCGGGCGATCGTGGTGCTGCGTCACTCGCCGATGCCGGGGCGCGCGCCGGTGATGTGCACGGCGCGCTCTCGCCGGCTGTCAGTGGACCGCCCGCTCTCTGCCTTCCCAGTACGGTGCCCGCAGCTCGCGCTTGAGGACTTTGAGCGCCCCGGACAGCGGCAGCGGCTCGTCGCGGAACTCGATCGACTTCGGCAGCTTGTAGCCGGCGATCCGCTCGCGGGCGTGGGCCTGTAGGTCGTCTTCTGTGGCGGCCACGTCCGGCCTGAGCACCACGACCGCGTGCACGGCCTCGCCCCAGCGGTCGTCGGGGATGCCGATCACGGCGACCTGCGCGACGGCCGGGTGCGTGGCGAGCGCGTTCTCGACCTCGACCGAGTAGACGTTCTCACCGCCGGTCACGACCATGTCCTTGACCCGGTCGACCAGATGCAGGTAGCCGTTCTCGTCGAGGTAGCCGGCGTCGCCGGTGTGGTACCAGCCGCCGCGGAACGCCTCGGCGGTCTCCTCGGGTCGTTTCCAGTACTCACGCATGAAGTTGCCGGCCCGGGCGCACACCTCGCCGGTCTTGCGCCGCGGCAGCGACCTGCCCCCGGGGTCCTGGACGCTGATCATGACGCCCGGCGCGGGCCGTCCCGCCGAGCCCAGCAGCTCGCCGCCCAGGCGGTGCTCCTCGGGCCCGAGCGAGGTCAGCACGGCCGAGCACTCGGTCATGCCGTAGCCCTGGTAGAGATCGACATCGGGGAAGAGTTCGAGCATCCGCTCGAGCAGCGCGCCGGGCATCGGCGAGGCGCCGTAGGTCAGCACCTCCATCGACGCCATCCGGTCGGGCGCGAAGTCGGGACTGTCGAGCAGCATTCCGATCATCGTGGGCACCATCACCGTCCCGGTCACGCCGTGCGACTCGATCGCCTCGAGCACGGCCCCCGGGTCGAACATCGGCACGAACGTCGACACGCCGCCCACGGCGGGTATCCCCAAGATCCCGCCCATCGACGCGGCATGGAACATCGGCGTCTGATGCAGGTACACATCCGACTCCGCGAGGCGCCACCGCATCAAGACGTGGTACATGTTCAGCAACTCGGCCCGCTGGTCGAGCAGCACGCCCTTCGGCAGCCCGGTGGTGCCGCCCGTGTACATCAGCACGACCGCGTCGTGCTCATCGGGCTCCTCGGGCACGACCGGCTCCCCGGCAGCGAGCAGGTCCTCGTAGCGGACGTCGTGGGGCACATCGCCCTCGCCGATCAGCACCACCTGCTCGATCCCCGCCTCCGCACGCACGGCGTCGATGAGCGGCGCGAACGGGGCGTCCGTGAAACAAACCCTCGTGTCCGAATCGCCGAGGATGAAGGCGAGCTCCTTGGGTGCGAGCCGAAGGTTGAGCGGGTTGATCACCCCGCCGCCGAGGAACGCGGCGTGGTACAGCTCCAGAAACTGGTGGCCGTTGAGCGCCATCACCGCGAAGCGCTCGTCGCGGGCGACGCCGAGCTCGCCGCGGAAACCGTCAGCGAGCCGCAGCACCCGATCGACATGCTCGCCATAGGTCGCCTCGTACGGCCCGTCGAAAAACGCCGGCTTGTCGGCCAAGCGGTCGGCGGTCGGCAGCAGCTGCCGGTGATAGACGAGCTCCTTCATACGGTCCCCCCTTGTCGCCACCGCCGATCCTCGCACGCCAGTGGGCCGCGCAACAAGCCCGCCGGCAGTCGCAGGTACTCAAAGGTGACAATCGGGATGCTCGCTCGTGGCACAGGACCCTCAGCGCCGCGCGCGGTCGAACGTCGCGTCCGAGAGCACGGCGCGATGCTCGGCGGAATGGGCGGACCCCGAAATCGACGTGATGCCCGACGATCCGCCCACCCCCAGGCAAGCGTGACCTGAGCAGCGCCGGCCAGCCTGACGTCCGCCGATCGGGAGAGTCGCTCGCTCATGAAAGGAGGCGTCTCCGCGGAGGCGTCGGGCGCTAGCACAAAGGACGACCAGCAAGCGCGAATCCCTACGTCGGCTCGCTGTCGCAATGCGCGAATACGAGCTGTGAGGGGGTCGCCACATATGCTCTTGCGTCTGGTCCCAAGCGGCGAGAAATCAGCGACCGGGCGGGGTACGACTCGCGTAGATGGCCTCGGCCGCCATCGAGAGAACTCGGCTGTACCACGAAAGCGGGTAGCGAATGGACCGTCGATCGGCCACACCGGGGAGCGGCCGCCCTTGAGTTTGAGTGTGCTGCGCCAGCCCGATCTCGACGCGCCTCCGATTCCTGACCGCGCGGCGCAGATCTACGCGGGGGAGCGGAGTCGCGCCTCGCCGAGACTTCGTCTGTGCGTCCGGGCTCGCGTCCCGCGTTGAGGGTGATTAGCTGGAATGTCGCTCGCCGCTCGTCGCGCCTGGCAGAGCAGGCCGCGGCATTGGCGAGTCGCGAGCCCAATGTGGTAGCGCTTCAGGAGATCACCGACACGACGCTCCCCCTCTGGCGGGCAGTGCTGGAGCGCATCGGGCTTTCCCACATCCGAGCATCTCTGGACACCGCCGACCCCGCCCGGACGCCGGCTCAGCGGCGTCGCACCGGTGTGCTGCTGGGCTCCAGTGAAGCACTTCGGGACCCGTCCAGGACGCTGCCCGTTCCCTGGGCCGAGACCGCCGTGGCCGCGGTGGCAGCGACGGCGATCGGCCCTGTCGAAATTCACTGCCTCCACGTCCCCAACGCGGCGAACGGCTGGGTGAAGCCCGACACGCTCAAGGCCGTCCGGGCCGGGCTGGAGGTTGCACCGGCATTGGCGCGCGTCGTGTGCGGAGACCTCAACATCCCCCGCCGTGAGCTCGAGAGTGGCGAAGTGGTCTCGTTCGCCCGAGACTCCCGCGGCCGCCTTCGGCCTGAGCGCGGAAGCGACTGGGACGAGGCCGAGCTGGGCGTTGTGCCCGGCTTGCGGGAGCTCGGCTACCGAGACGCCTATCGCTCCCTGCACGGCTACAAATCTCGCGAGCCGAGCTGGACCTGGCAGCGGATTTCAGGTCATGCCAGCGGCTGGCGTCTCGACCACCTGTTCAGCTCAGCGGAACTGGAACCGTCCGCCTGTCTCTACCACCACAGCTGGCGCGACGAGGGTTTGAGCGACCACTCGGCCCTAGAGGCGGACCTGGTTGTCGCGCGGAACCCGTCCAGACGGGCGCTATCGCTCCACTAGTGGAGCGAAACTTGCACCCCACGACCCGGTGCCTCGGCAGCGGATGAAGCGGCCGCCTAGACCTCAGCGCACGCGATAGACCCGGTACATGCCGAGCCGGTTGTGCTCGCTGAAGAAGCACACCATCGCGTAGCGCCCAGGACGGCCAAAGCTCACCTCGTTGTCGTTGGTCGAGCCCTGGCTTATCAGTCCCTGGACGTCGACGGGCTCGCCCGCAACCACACGCTCGAGGGCCCGCTCGTTCGTGCCGCGGAAGGCTCGGTTGACCTGGCGGCCGGTCACGCCCCGACGCAGCGGGAACGCGATCGCGAAGTGGAGGGTCGTCCCGGCGTTCTCGACCCGGATGCGACCGCTTCGCGGCAGGGTCTCTGGACCGCGGAACCCGTAGTCGACCATTCGGATAAGCGCGTCCGGCCGCGGCGCGCTCGCTCCGTTGGGGCCGCCTGTGGTGAAAGTCGTGAGCGCCTGTCTACGGCCCGCGATCACGGCCGCCACGTATGTCGTGTTGGGCCGCAGGTCGACGGTGACCGCCTTCCCCGGTGCCGCCGTTGCTTCGAGGAAGACCTGGCCGAGCGCCTTCACGGAGCGGGGGTTGGAAAGGGACTGGCGCAGCTGATCGACGCTCACCCCCGCCCGCAACGTGGCGAGGTTGAACTCGCCCCGCCCCTCGAACGTGAAGCGCGTGGGACCCGCACCGATCGGTCCGGAGGGGTCCAGGACGACGTTCGAGCCAGACACGCTCACGGCCACGGTGGGAACGGACGACTGGGCGGCCGCGAGGGTCACCGGGACTCCCAGAAGCAAAACCGCTCCGATGATCAGCTTGACTCTCCGCACCCTGACGCCTCCTCGGGTCGCTTGCGGGTCCTGCAACGAGACTCCCCCCGGTCGGTCCAGTGCCCTATTGGGGGACGCGCGTCCAACCCTACCCGAGCCGCGAACCCTTCAGTGCGTGTTACACATGCGTTGCAGCTTGTGCTCTGGGCAAGCGTCGCCGAGAGGTCGGCCGAGCAGTACCGTTCCGAAGTCCAAGTACCCGAGCGCGCGCTCCTGCTTTTCCATGCAAGCGGCAGTCGCGCGCCGCCACCGCTTTGCATGGGGAAGCGACACCCTCGTCTAAGCCCGAGGCGGCCCCAGCCCTGCCCGCGCCCCGGGTTCTCGACCGAGGCGGTTCAGACACCCGCACGGTTGAACGTCACGTGCGTGACTCCGCTGGGCGAGGAGGTGGCCTCGACCTCGTAGTCCTTCTCGAGGCCCTCCAGTCCGTCCCAGAGGCGTACGCCTCGGCCGAGCAGGATCGGGACCACCACGATGTGCGTGTGGTCGACGAGCCCGGCAGCAAGGAAGTCACGGATCACGGTGGGACCTCCGCCGATGCGTACGTCCTTGCCGTCCGCAGCCTCGCGGGCCGTTTCGAGCGCCTCGGCAGGCGACGCGTCGAGGAAGTGGAACGTCGTGCCGCCCTCCATCTCGATCGACGGGCGCGTGTGATGGGTGAGGACGAACACCGGTGTGTGAAACGGCGGGTTCGGACCCCAAGCGCCCTTCCACTCCGGGTCCTCGTGCCATCCGGGATGGCCGAACTTCCCGGCACCCATGATCTCGGCGCCGATCCCCGGATCATGCTGCTGAACGAAGACGTCGTCGACGCCGCCGCTACCGCCGGACTGCCACCACCGGGTGGCGAACATCCATTGGTGCAGCCGATCCCCGGCGTGACCGAAATGTGCGTCATGGCTCTGACCCTCACCGGTGCCGAAGCCGTCGAGCGAGATGGCGAAGTTGTGGACGCGGACGAGTGACATGGCTTGTGCTCCTTTCGTAATCGGGGGGTCCGTTCTCGTACGTGGTGCAGAAGCGAAGGTCGGTCAGGACCTTCCCATCAGACCTCCTGGCGTTCGTCATGGGCCGTAATATACTTAAGTAAATGCTTCACCGACGTGCGGGGCGTGAACAACCGGTCGATCGCGTCTTTCACGCGCTGGCTGATCCCAACAGACGGATCATCGTCGAGCGGTTGAGCCGCGGGCCGGCCACAGTCAGTGAACTCGCGCGGCCGCTGCCGATGTCGCTATCGGCGGTGGTCCAGCATCTGCAGGTGCTGCAGGGGAGCGGCCTCGTCCGCTCCGAGAAGGTCGGCCGGGTGCGGACCTGCCGGATCGAGCCGGCGGCGCTGCGCCCCGTGGAGCACTGGATCGCCGCACGGCAGTCGAGCTGGGAGCGCCGCTTCGACAGTCTTGGCGATTACCTCGCAGAAGACAACGACTAACCGAAAGTCCGCGACGACTGGTGGCGTTAGGTCCCGGCCGGGCTCGACCCAAACGGGCACCCGATCCGCCACGAGACGCGCCCTGGCGGCGCGGCCGGCTGGTGGACGCCGTCTAATTCGCCGACTCGCGCGACACCGCCTGGGCGGAGTGGTACCGCTGGCTGGCCGAGCACGCACGCGAGCCCCGGAGCACGCTCGATCATGTCGGCCCCCGGGGCTCGCGGTCTCGAGGTCGACTCAGTCGTTCATGTAGAGCGTCCAGACGTCGGAGAGCGCGATCGCCCCGGCGTCGTCGGTGTCGGTCAGTGTCGCGGTCAGCTCGTTGTCATCGGCGCGCAGGACGTTCGCGTCGATGACCTCTTGGCGCGCCTGTGCGGCTCCGGTGAAGGTCTCTTCCAGGATTTTTGTGTCGTTGAGCGTCAGCTTCAGCCTGACGTTCCCCGTCGGGTCCGCCTTGAAGCTCAGGATCGGGCGGCGGTTATCGTTGAGGTCGGGAGCGTCGAATCGTTCGAAGGTATGGTCGATGTCTCCTTCGTGACCCATAGTGATGGTGCTTCCTTGAATGGCGACATATTGGGAGGTCGTGGGCATCGAGAGGTCCTCTCGTGATGCGCGAGTCCGGTGACTCGCGCTGGTACTCCTGAAGGGACAGCAGCCTGAGTTTGAGATACAGCAGATTCACAACTAGCTGCTGAGACGAAGTGCGCGCAGCTCGGGGTGGCGTGACAGGCGAGCCAGCGAGCGGGCGCGGATCGGTCCGATGCTGCCCACGGGCATGCCCAGCCGCCTGCTGATCTGCTGGTAGTTAAGCGTCGGCTGAGCCAGCAGTAGGGTCATCAGCCGTCGCTGGCGGTCGGGAAGGGTGGCAAGCGCCCGGGTCAGGACGGCGCGGCGCTCGCTTGCCAGGACGCTCGCCTCGGGCCCGGGCAGGTGCGGGCCGCCGCTCACTTCCAGGTCATCGGTGAGGTGCTCGCGTACGCGGGCTAGCCGGAGCCGCATCGCCCTGCGACGTGCCGCGGTGACCAGCCAGCCCGCGATCGCAGCAGGCTCGCGGAGGTGCTGGACGTCCTGAAGCAGATCCAGCCACGTGGCCTGCACCACGTCATCGACGTCTGCGGCCGCGAGCCTGAAGGAGCCGGCGATGCGCCGCAGCGTCGTATCGAACCGAGCGATCAGCTTGCTCCACGCCGAGCTGTCGCCGGCACGGGCCGCCAGGACGAGCTCGACCAGCATGCGGTCGATGTCGGGCAGTTGGCTAGAGGCTCCATGCCCGGGTGAGGCAGAGAGCAGCTGCCGAGGGGCGTTGCTCATGATGGTTGCACTCGGGGGCCGGGCTGGCCTGCGGGCGCTTCGGACCGCCGGATCATCGGGTGTGGCATCGAGCCCCGGTCGAGAGCACGTCCCCGCCGGTACTGCAGCTCGACCCAGAAGCCCGATCGCTCCTCCGGCTCACCGGCTCGAGGTCATCCGTGGGCAGCGCTCTCATCTCCAGCTCGAGGCGCTCGAACAGCATTGGCTCGCCGACCTCGAACCGGAAACTGACCCGCAGGGAGCGGCCCTGCCGGCGGTAGGACCGTGTCAGTGTGTTGACGGTGGCTCCATCCTTGGGTGGAGCCGCGGGCCGGCCCGCGCTGGTAGAGCGCCCGCGAGGCCAGGGCGGCGAAGAGCGGTCCTGATGCCATCGGCACCTCCTAGTTGCGACGTGGGGTTCGCATGCCGGCGACGCTACGACCGGCCGGCCGTGCTTCGCTACGTGGACCCTCCGTAGGCTTTTGCAGATGTGACGAGTCCCACGGCTGAACGGATGACGGATCTGAAGGCGCGCACCGATCTGCTCGAGCGCGGGGCCGAGCTCGAGCAGATTCGCGCCCCACTCCGCGGCGCCCGGGCGGGGTCGGGCGGGATAGTGGTGATCGAGGGAGCGGCCGGCATCGGCAAGACCTCGCTACTCGGGGCGGCCGCGGAGCTGGCCCAGGCGGAGCGGATGGCCGTTTTGCGCGCGCGAGGTGGCGTGATGGAAAGCGAGTTCGCGCTCGGCGTGGTGATCCAGCTGCTGGCGCCGACCATCGAGCCGCGCGCGGAGCGCGAGCGCGAGCTGGTCTTCGCAGGAGCGGCGGGCTTGGCGCGCCCGCTGTTCGAGGAGGTCCCCGACCGGGCGGCCGCCGACGATCGCCTGTTCGCACGATTCCACGGCCTGCACTGGCTGTGCGCGCGGCTGGCCGAGGAGCGGCCGCTCGCCCTGCTCGTCGACGATGCTCACTGGGCCGACGAGCATTCGCTTCGCTTCCTGGCCTACCTCGAGGCGAGGATTGAGGAGATCCCGGCCTGCGTGATCCTCGCGGTCCGGACGGGTGAGCCCGCGGGGGCGCCCCAGGCCCTGACCAAGGTCCTCGAGCGCGAACCGCTCACGTCTGTCCGGCCGGGGCCGCTCAGCGCGGCGGCGATCGGCGAGCTGGTGCGGGCAGGCCTCGGCGCCGGAACGGCGGACGAGGTCTGCGTCGAATGCGCACGAACCACCGGTGGGAACCCGCTGCTCGCTCATCAGCTGATCGCCGCGCTCGAGGAGCGAGGTGGAGCGGAGCTGGGCGTCGAAACGATCGCTGCCGTGGGCCCGCCGTCGGTGGCACGGTTCGTGGCCGCCAGGCTGAGGCGACGCTCACCGACCGTCGAGGCCGTTGCCCAGACCCTGGCGATCCTCGGTGACGACGCCTCGCTGGCGGACGCCGCCATGGTCGCGGGCGTGAGCTCGAGGACGGCCGCGCGGGCGGTCGACGCCCTGATCGAGGCGGAGCTCCTGTACCCGGGACTGCCGCCGCGGTTCGTCCACCCGATAATCCACCAGGCGCTCCAGGACTCGATCCCGCATGCGGAGCGGGCGCAGCTGCATCTGGCCGCCGCCCGTGAGCTGGCTCGAGACCCGGCACGCTGCGAGCGGGTGGCCGCCCACCTGCTGGCCGCGGGCCCGGCCGGCCGCGTGGGTGACCGATGGGCGTTCGACGCGCTCACGGACGCCGCGCGCCGCGCAAGCCTCCGCGGCTCCGCCGGACAGGCGGTGCGATTCCTGCGCCGGGCGCTCGAAGAGGAAGCCCCTGCCGCGCTGCGGCGCTCGCTCCTGCTCGACCTCGGCGCGGCCGAGTCGGCTGCCCGCATGCCCGAAGCGGCCGGACGGATGGAGCAGGCCGGGCGCCTGTCGAGGGGTCCCGCCGAGCATGCGCAGGCGGCGCTCGGCCTGTCCATGGTGCGCTTCCTGGCCGCGGAGCTGCCGGAAGCGGTTGCCGCCTGCGAGCAGGTGCTGGGGACGGCCGCTGAGCTTGATCGGGAGCTGCGACTGGGCCTCGAGTTCCAGGCCGCCGCAACCCGCCTGGTGGGCGGGCTCCCGAGCGCGGAGACGTTTGCCCGCCTGCTGGCGCTCGAGGAGGAGGTGAGCCGCGGTGAGACGGCGGCGGAGCGCGGCCTGCTGGCCCTGATCGCCGTGGTGTTCGCGGCCACCACGGCGCGCGGCGCGGCCGAGGTGGCGGCGCTCGGCGAGACGGCTTGGGGCGACGGGCAGCTGCTGGTCGAGGTCCGCTCCGAGCACCCCGCCCTGGCGGCCCCGGCGACGACGATCGCGCTCACGGCAGCCACGATCGCCATCGCCTTCGCGGGCAGGCTCGGTAGGGCGATTGAGGTGTGGACCGCCGGCGTCGAGGAGGGACGGGCACGCAGCTCGATGCTTCTCTACTCGAACGCGCTCGGCCTGCGCGCCTCCGGCAGGATCTGGACCGGCGACGTCGGCGGCGCTGAGGCCGACGCGGTCGCGGCGCTGGCGCGGATGCCCGCCGACGACCCGATCGTCCTGCCGGCCGTGCTCTCCGCGCTGACGGACGTCCACATCGAGCGCGGCACGTTCGGCGCGGCCGTGACGATGCTGCGCGAGGCCTGGCCCGCCGGCGAGCTCCCCCTGACGCTGAGCGTCTGCCAGGCGCTGGCCTCGCGCGGCCGGCTCGCCCTGCGGATGGGCGATCCGGCCGCCGCCTTGAGCGATCTCGAGGACGCCGGCCGGCGATCGCTGGCGATCGGCTACATCAACCCGATGGCGCTGATGTGGCGCAGCTACACGGCACTCGCCGCGGCCCGCCTCGGCCAGCGCGACCGGGCCGATGAGCTGGTCGAGGAGGAGCTCGACATCGCGCGCAGGTTCGGCGCGCCGGAGCCGCTCGGCGAGGCGCTCCGCGTGCGGGCGCTGCTCGCCCCGAGAGGAGAGATGGTCGAGCTGGCGCGCGAGGCGGCGGAGGTACTCGCCGTCTCGGAGCTCCGCGTGGCGCACGCACGGGCGCTGATTGACCTGGGCGCCGCGCTGCGGCGCGGCGGCCATCGCCGCGACGCCCGCGAGCCGCTGCGCGAAGGGCTCGCCCTCGCCAACCGCTGCGGATCGGTGGTCGAGACCGATCGGGCGATGGACGAGCTGCGGGCCACCGGAGCGCGCCCGCGCCGCCCCGCGATCAGCGGCGTCGACTCGCTCTCGGCACAGGAGCGCCGCGTGGCGGCAATGGCCAGCGAGGGGCTCAGCAACCGCGAGATCGCCGAAGCCCTCTTCCTCACCCGCCGGACGGTCGAGATGCACTTGACCGGCGCCTACCGCAAGCTCGACGTGTCGGGTCGGCAGGACCTGTCGGCGGCTCTCGCGGCGGCACGCTGACGCCGCCGCACCTAGCCGACCCGGGGGCCCGGGGGAGGGGCTACGGGCGACGGCAGCGCAGCACCAACGGCTCGGGTTCTGGTGTTTCGTCCCAAGAGGGGTTGCCGAGCTAACGGAGGGCGAGGGGTTCGAACCCTCGGTGGACCGTAGGCCCACAACGGTTTTCGAGACCGTCGCGAATACCTCGCCGGCCCGTTCATAGAGCGGAGCCAAGTGCCCGGGGGAATGGCAGGGGGAATGAAATCGGTCATCGCGCTGATCGAGGCCCGGGCCAAACGACCTTCCGAGTTGTAGTCCTGGGCTCTGATGGGCGCGATCCCGGGACCCCCTTTGCGGCAGCGGCGTCGTCGGCGACGGCTCGCCGGAGCGCCTCCTCGAATGCCAGCGGCGTGGTGTCGAAAAGCGCCGCGCCGGAGGGGTCGGTCACGGTCGTCCTCGTCGACAGCCCTTCGATCAGCGGACGGGCGACGCCGGCATCGACGGGGGTCACCAGGCCGATCCAGAGCGATGACAGTCGCGGTGTGAGCAGCGGCACGGGAAGCTTCGGCCGTGGCCGCCGACCCAGTGCCTCGGCCATGCGGTCGAGCATCTCGCCGTAGGGCAGGACGTCCGGGCCGCCGATCTGGATCTCCCTCCCGGTGCTCTCGGGCAGATCGGGGGCCCCTGCGAGGTAGGCCAGCACGTCATCGATGGCGATTGGTTGGGTGGGCACCTTCAGCCAGGCGGGCGCGATCATCGCCGGCAGGCGCTCGACGAGGTAGCGCAGCATCCGGTACGACTCGCTTCCTGCGCCGACGACCATGCCAGCGCGGAAGTAGGTGAGCGGCGGGCCGTGCTCGGCGAGGACCCGGGCGGTCTGGTGGCGGCTGCGCAGGTGGCGCGAGTGCGGCTTCCCGAGCCCGCCGAGGTAGATCATGCGCGCGATGCCCTCCCGCGCGGCCATTCGGGCGAACGCCTCGGCGCCGGCGTGCTCACGGGCCGGGAAGTCGCCGCGCGCGCCTCGGCCCATCGCGTGGATCAGGTAGTAGGCGACGTCGACGTCGCGGCCCGCCCGCTCGAGGGTTTCGGGGCTGAGCACGTCGCCCTCGTGGAGCTCGAAGCCGCGCCGCTCGAGGTCGCGGGCGCGCGATCGGTCGCGCACGAGGCAGCGGACGATCCAACCGGCGTCGGCGAGCGCCTGAGCGAGCTGTCCGCCGATGAAACCGGTCGCCCCGGTCACGAGCGCGCGGCGGCCGGAGCTCCGCGGCGGGCCGGGCTCGGCGGTCCGCTCGAAGGGGTAGTGGGGTGAAGAGGACATGGGACTCCTGACCGTGTCCCTCGCGTCGCCCGGCGCGGCGAGCCGCGCCGGGCGACGGTGAGGGCTGTGGGGCTTAGCGGGGGAGCAGGACCTTGTTGATGGCGTGAATGACGCCGTTCGAGGCGGTCACGTTCGCTGTGACGACGCGCGCCCCACCGACGAAGACCTTGCCGCGGCGGACGCGGATCGCGAGCCGCTGGCCGTTCAGGGTCTTTACGGAGCGCCGCTTGGTCAGCCTGGCCGCGGTCAGCCTGCCCTCGGCGACGTGCAGCAGCAGCACCCTGCGCAGGGCCGCCTTGTTACGACCGAGCCGCGCCAGCGTGGCGTTCGGCACCTTGTCGAAGGCCGCATCGGTCGGTGCGAAGACGGTGTAGGGGCCCTTGCCCTGCAGCGTCCTCGCGAGCCCGGCTCGCTTGACGAGCGAGGTGAGCGTCTCGAACTTCCCGGCCGTGACGGCGGTCTCGACGATGTTCTTGTCAGACGCCCGCTGCGTGCCCGCAGTGGCGCCGGCGATCATGCCGGTGCCGGCCACTGCCGTCACCGCGGAGAGCGCCAGGATGGTTCGGATCGTTCGCATCTATGACTCCTTGATCGATTGATTGGTTACCGCGAGGCGGTCGCCGTCTGCTGAGCGCCTGCCGACCGGCGCCCCGCCACCGCGGCGATGGCGTAGATCGCAGCGACGCCGACCAGTCCGTACACGATCCGGCTCGCCGCGTTCGTAGCGCCGAACTCCTCGCCGAAGACCCAGGCAACGAGGTCGAACTCGGCGATCGCGACAAGACCCCAGTTGAGCCCACCGACGATCAGAAGGGCTCCGGCGAGTACATCGAACTTACGCATTGTGTTTACCTTCTGTCGAGATACTGTCTAGGTTCGACCATAGACAAGGGTGGCGCGCTTGTCAAGCAGTTGTTCAGAAGTTGTATAGTGCTGGGCATGGCCAACACCGACGAGGTCCTGCGGATCGGTGAGCTGAGCAAGCGCGCCGGGGTCAGCCCCGAGTTGCTGCGAGCTTGGGAGCACCGCTACGGGCTACTTCGTCCGGCTCGCTCAGCCGGCGGCCTTCGCCTGTACTCCTCCGCCGACGTCGAGCGTGTGGCCCTGATGCAGCAGCATCTCGCCGAGGGGATGGCCGCCGCGGAGGCAGCTTCGATTGCCGTGCGCGACCTGGTCGACGAGGAAGCTGCCCGAACCGCGCTGCGCCCGGCGGCGATCCGCGACGAGCTCGCCTCGGCGCTCGACGCGTTCGACGAGCCGCGCGCGCAGGCGATCCTCGACCGGCTGCTCGCCGTGGCCACGGTGGAGACGCTGCTGGCGGAAGTGGTCGTGCCCTACCTGCAAGAGCTCGGCGAGCGGTGGAAGCGAGGGGAAGCCTCGGTCGCCCAGGAGCACTTTGCCTCCGGCGTGCTCCGCGGACGGCTGCTCGGCCTGGCTCGGGGCTGGGGCCTCGGCCGGGGGCCGCTCGCCGTGCTGGCTTGCCTGCCGGGCGAGCAGCATGACCTCGGCCTAATCGCCTTCGGGCTGGCGCTCCGGTCGCAGGGCTGGCGCATCGTCTACCTCGGGCCCGATTCGCCGCTAGACACGGTGGCGGACGTGAGCCGGCAGCTCGAGCCGAGCCTCGTGGTGTTGAACGCGGTGAGCCGGGAACGCGTCCGGCCCGTCTTGCCGAAGCTTCGCTCGCTCGCGAAAGATCATCGGCTGGCGCTCGGCGGGAGCGCCGCCGAAGACGAGACGCTGGAGAGGAGCGACATCCTCGCGCTGCGCGGCGACCCGACGGCCGAGGCCGCCCGCGTCACGAAGCTCATTCCATCCGGCCACGACACCTAGCAGCGAACCATGGCCTGCCGTTCGCCTGGGTGAGCTGCTGGGTGAGCCGTTGGGAGGCGTAGCCGAAGGACCGACGGCACGGTGCTGTCACGCGGAGCTCAGGCTCGATGACGCCGTGGTGATGCTCGCGAGCGCTACGAAACCGGGCGAACAGCGCTCGCGCCAGGCGATGACAGACCTCGATTCGAACCGGCGACCATTCTCGCGGCGACCGCATCCGGCAGCGGAATTAGGGCGTACAGCAAAGGGGGAGGGATTCGAACCCTCGGTCGACCGTAAGGCCGTCAACGGATTTCGAGACCGCGCCGAAACGGCCGCAATTCCGCATCAGAACCGGAGTCTGGCGTCCCGGGGGAATACAGGGGGGAATGAATCTCACGCGCTTACGTTCGGCCCTCACGCCGGCGGGACTGGGCAATCACGCGGCGATGTCTTGATCGGGCCAGGCATCCGTGTGAACGCGCTCATAGAAGCGTGTCCGGCGCGAAGTCTTTCCCGCCCGGCGACGTAACCGTGCCCGCCCGTCTCGGCGTCGACCTCGTTCGCGAGCCCCTCGGGCGTGCGAGGGTCGTCGAACCCCGCTCCGCGCATCCTGTCGAGAACGGCAACCTTGCCCGCGGCCCGTCGCCAAAGCCACCTGCTCCATCCCGAGCGTGAAGCCGCGGCGACACGTGCCAGGAGGTTCGACGCTAGTCGGGCTGCAGGATCCGGAGGGCGGTGTCGAGCGGACACCCCCGTCCGAGGAGTCGCTTCAGCGCGTGGTGGCTGAAGGAGAGGTCATCGGCGAGGACCAGCGAGACGTCCTCGGGAACGCCGAGGGCGGTCAGACGCGTCCTCCTCCAGGCGCGCACGCGTTCCTCCTCCGAGGGACCGTGCACGTCGTCTGCATCCGCCGCGGCAGGAGTCCGGTCCTGCGGATGCGGATCGGGCCGGCGCGCCGGGGGCCCGGGCCGGGCCGAGGGCCTGATCGCGGCGAGCGCGGCGCCATAGAAGAGCGGTACTGAGACGCCGAGGATGATCTTGGCCGGGAGCCCCGGCACGGCGTCGAGCTTGAGCCCCATGATGGCGGCCAATACGAGCGCGCCGGCGAGGGTCGCAAGGATCGCCCAGGGCTGCGTCGAGCGGACTGCGCGGAGCTCGGACGCGGGGTGGTGAAGGGGACCCGTGGTGTTCATGCCGATAATCCTCCCCGTAGCGCACGTCCCGGACTATGGAGCCCAATGTCCAATCGGACCATCGCGCAACCCCATTCGAAGACGCATGAAGGAAATGTGGGTTTCCGAGCCGAGCACGCTCGAGCTACACCGCCGCGAGCGGCTCGCCGTCGCCGAGGGCTCAGCCGGCTGGTGGCCGGCTGAGCGCGTCGGCGCGTTGGCTCAGCGGACCTGGCCGAGGTCCGGTGCGCGGCCGGAGTAGGCGCTGGCGAGCCGGGCGAGCGTGAGCGCGCCGAGCAGCAGGCCGAAGTCGCGCAGTGCGATGTCGGCGTAGCCGCCGACGAGCAGCAGGCTGACGATGATGCCGGCCAGCCAGCCGGCCACCAGCAGCCCACCGAAGCGGGGCGAGAAGGCGACCACGAGGCCGGCGATGATCTCCACCGCGCCGACGATGTACATGGCGTCCTGGGCGCTGCCGGGGATGATGTCGTTGAACTCGGGCGCCAGGTACTTGGGCCAGTCGCTGATCATGACCTCGGCGAACTTGTCGAGGCCGAACAGGATCGGTGCGACGGTGAACGCGATGCGCAGCAGCATGAAGGCCTGTGCGGCCGGGTCGCGGCGCAGCACGCTCGAGCTTGGGATGGGCACGGGCCGAAGGACGCCCGCGATGGCGGTACTCATGATCGGTCCTCCTTGGGAGACGCTTGTGCTTGCTTAGCGTCCGTGGCCGCGCGGAACTTACGTTCATCCCGATTCAGGCCGCCTGGGGCTGCTCGATGGGGCAGTGGCCGCGCAGCCGCAGCAGGCCATGGCGCTCGCGCCAGGTGGCTGCGATCGGCAGCTCGATGCGCGTCACCGGCAGGCCGGAGAGACGGCGCGCGCGGCTCCAGAGGGTCGAACGGATTCGGGGGGCCGACGCGTCCGCGCGGCGCGCACAACAGCAGCGCCTGGACGGCCAGTCGGCCAGCGCTTCGCCGATCGCGGCGATCTGCTCGGGGTCGCCGACGCGCGCATCGATTACCTCCAGCGCCGCTGCTGGGGCTAGCCGGACGATCGCATCGAGCTGGCGTCGTGCGCAGGGCACGCTCGCGTAGGGGTCGCCGACCCAGTCGATCCCGCGCAACCTCGCCGGCACCAAGAGGTACGGGCCGGCGGTTGGATGCTGGCGTTGCGCGGCGTCGACCACGGCCTGCGGGTCGACGTCCCAGTCGCTTACGAGCAGCACCCGGGCGGGCGCCTGGCTGGGCACGGCGTGACTTACAGAGCTGTGGTGCATGATCGCATTCAGGATCGTTTTGCGGTCACCCAGTAGGCGCCTGCCGGGAACGGGTCCTTACTCGCTGGCAGTCGCCGTGCCTGACGAGACCGAAAGCGCGCAAGGGGCGCGCCGGGCGGCGCGCCCCTTCGTCACATAGGGGGCGATCGGTCGCTAGCGGAATCGCTTCGGGAACTGCGCTGCGATTCCGTCGCTGAGCATGTCCGCCATGTCGAGGATCTGGCGGTGGATGCGGTCGTAGGTGCGGATGTCGGTGCGGTGGTCGCGCTCGAGGTGGGCGACCGCCTCGGTCAGGGTGAGGTCGAGGTGCTCGCGCATCATCGCGCGCATCTCGCCGCGCGCCCAGTGGCGCGGGTTGGCAGCGTGGAGGAAGTCGGCGATCTCGCGCGCGTTCCGGTACCAGGCGTCGCTGTGGCGCTCCACCGCGGCCTGGTCGCCGGCCTTTGCGGCGGCGAGCAGGTCGGCGGCCACGACGATGTGCTCCTGGAGCAGCGAGGTCAGCCGCTCGCCGGCGGCGCGGCCGTAGAACGGCTTGATCGCGTCGCCGATGTCCTGCTGGTTTCGCAGCAGCCGCTGGATCGTGGCCGGCGTGTCGGGCAGGTCGGCGGACGCGCTCACGATGAACAGCCGCGTCCAGGTGATGTGGTCCTCCCAGAGACGGCGCATCTCGTCGTGCAGCGCCAGCCGCTGCTCGCTGAGACCGCGCTGCTCGGCGGCGTCCGCGTGCTCCTGCGAATGGCCTAGGGCAGCGGGACCGCCCCCCAGCGCAAGCGCCAGGGCGGCGGCAGCCGTTGCGGCGACGGCGGTGAGCGACAGGCTCAGGCGCCGTCGATGGTTGTACGTCGTGGTCCTCATGGGGCCAGCTCCTTCTCGTCGGGCGGATCGCCGGGGATAGCTGTCCCCGGCTTAGCGGCGAGCCGGCCCGACTTCTTACGCGGCGGCTAGCGGTAGTCCCTGAGCCCATTGTTCATCCGGGCGTCCTTGGAGGCTGAGAGGTGTCCAAGCCACCCAGTCCAAGGAGGACACCGGATGAAGCTTCACGGTAACGCGGCGCTCAGCTTGAAGAAGCGGCGACTGCTGTGCCGGCGCGTGGTCGACGACGAGCCGTCGCTGACTGAGGCGGCTGCGGCCGCCGAGCTCGGCGAGCGCACCGCCTCGACGTGGGTACGCCGGTTCAGGGATGAGGACGAGGCGGGTCTGCTCGACCGCGCGTCGGCCGCGCACAGTGTTCAAAACCGGGCGCCCGAGACGCCATCGAGGTGATCGCGGCGCTGCGGCGGGGGTGCGCTTCACGGGCGCCAAGATCGCCGAGCTGAAGAACGCGCTCGGGTCTTAAAGCTAGCGGTCGGACTCGCCGCTCTGGACGAGCGCGCGCAGGCTGTCGTAGTCCTCGTGGCAGGCGGGGCAGCCCTCGAGGTGGGCGCGCAGCCCGGGGATGCGCTCGTCGGCCGGCGCTCCCTGGAGCTCGAGCTCGACGTACTCGTCGAGCCGGTCGAAGCACTCGTCGCAGAGAACCTCCGGCTCGGCCGGTCCGAGCAACCGCTTGAGGGTGTTGTCATTTATGCGCCTGTCCATGATCTTCTCCGCTAGGTCGAGTCGAGGGCGAAGCCCTTCGTCGCCAGTTCGGCGCGTAGCTTTCGCCGCGCATCGTGCAGGGTCTTGTAGAGGGCGCCGCGCGTCGTGTTCAGCCGCTCGGAGAGCACGTCGAGCGGCACACCGTTCAGCGTGAGCGCGACAAGCACCTCGCGCTGGTGCTCGGTAAGGCAGCAGTCGATCGAGTCCGTGATCGCGAGCACGAGCTCATTCGCTTCGGCTTGATGCCGGGGACTCTGGGCGGCGTCGGGCATCAGCGGCCAGACCTCCGGCTCGAGCACCAGCTCGCGTTCCTGCCAGGCCCGTCGGCGTAGTCGCACGCCGGCCTCGAGCAGGGCGAACTTGTAGGCCCCAGGTGGTGAAGCGACTGGCGCCGCGATAGTCGTCGAGCTTTGCGAGCACCGCGACAAGCGCGTCGTCGGCGGCTTGCATAGCTATGTCGTGCAGCTCCTCGCCGCGAACGTGCGCGAGCGCGGCACGCCGGCGCGAGACCTCGAAGCGAGCGGCACGCAGGAGCAGCTCGTGCAGGCGGGTGACCGCCTCGTCGCGCTCGGCGCCTTCGCTGCGTAGGGCGCGCAGCCACGCGCGCGAGTCCGATTGCGCGCGCTCGGGCTCGCTGTCGGCGGCGCTGATCGGCAGGCGCGAGCTCATGCCCTGACGGACGCTAACAGTCCCCGGAAGGCTCAACACTCACGCCTCTCGTGCTCGAGCGGCGCCAGGATCCGTGCCGCGAGCTGCGGCGGGCAACCGTGCTCCACCAGCTCAATGAGCGCGTGCAGATCGACCCCGCACTCACGTGAGAGCTGCTCGGCCAGATCCGTCTCGAACCCGACCTTGCGCAGACGCACCCGTCGCCAGGCGACGATCTCGGCGGCCCCTGGGCCGGCGCCAGCCTTCGCTCCGCTTCGAAGGTCCATGTTTGCTTAGCGCCCGAACAGGACCAGTTCTTACTTCTGTCATCCACCGGACGGCCGGGTGGGCGCGACGCGCCGGGCGGAGGCCTCGGCACGCTGCGCGACGGGGTGTGTCGGTCAACGCAGCGGCCGAGGCCCGGTGGGAGGCGGCGGTCGTAGGTGAGGCGGCTCGTCCTAGGCCGCGGCTGCCAGCTCGTCTGCCCCCCGATCCGCCACGTCGAGGCCGACGCGGGCGGCGCGAACGGCCAGCTGCAGGTCACGCCCGTCACCGTGGCGCAGCGGGCTCGACCGGCGGTCCACGAGCAGCGCGACCATGGCGGCGCCACGCACCGCGATCGGCTCGTCGTCGCGAAGCCGAAGCACGAGCGCCAGCAGCTCATCCGCGCTTTCGCGGATCGCCGCATGCCGTTGCCTGGTGCTGACCCTGAACGCTCCGAGGTTGGGTCCCCGGGCGCCACCCAGGACCTCAACGAGCGAGTTTGCGAGCCGCGAGCGCTCCGCGCTGGAGCGAAGCTGCGCGGCGCGCACGCCGAGCTCAGCGCTTGTAGTCGGGTCTGTGTCGCGCGCGAGCTGCTCGTCGAGGCGGCCGCGCCGTCGGCGCATCCGCCACCGATCGGCAAGGCTCGGGCGCGTTCCGCCGGCGCGGGTGGGCGTCGGGCGGAACTCCGGGACTGGGAAGACTCCGTTGGGCATGTCCGCCTCCTCTTGACTCAGGGTTACGCCATCAAGCGTGCCCTAGGCACACCTGCTCGCCTATGGGTGTCAGCACCGATTCGCCAGGCGGCGGACACCCATCCGGCGCCGGGAGGACTCAGCCGGCAAGCGGCGCCGCCCGCGCGGCGACCAGCACCGGGCGATCGGCACCGCGGATGACAGCGCGGGACACGCTTCGGCCAAGGCGTCGCCGCCGCGTCCCGAGCACGACCAGACGCGCGCCGCGCAGGCGGGCCAACTCGACCACGCGCCGCGCGGGATTCCCGGCGAGCTGCTCCGCTCTGGCTGACACGCCCGCTCGTTCGGCGATTGCCAGGGCCTCATCTAGGGCGCGGCGCCCCGCGCTGAGCTCAGCGTCGAGTCGACGCTGGTAGTACGGCTCTCCGAGCCCGGACCACGGGCCGCGGCGAACGTAGACGAACACGAGTGGGGCGCCGAGCTCCCTGGCCAGGCGAACGCCGGACTGGGTGGCCGCATCCATGGCGACGACAATCGGGGCGCAATCGAACCACACCGGCCGATCCGGCTCGACGCCGAAATGCAAGGTCGTACGCGGTCTTCGGTGGCGAGAACTGGGAGCGGTCGATGTGTCACCATGGGAGCCTCCTCGGGAGGACTGTGATGGCTCCAAAGCGTGCCCTCCGGCCAGTACGGCGGCCATCGGCAGCGACACCCATTCCTAGGCGGCCGCACACCCACCAGGTAGGCCGAGGCGGGCTAACGCTCGATGATGCTCGCGGTTCGCTGTCCGCGGTCGAGTGCGGCGAGCGCCTCGCCTGGGCCGGCGCCAGCCTGACGGGTCGGGCGCGCTGTCAGCGAGGCTTACCGCTCCCGCAGCACGCACGCGAGCCGGTGCCCACTCCCCATTGAGCCCGAGCCGCCGCACCCGGAGGCTCAGCTCGTCTCTGTCGATCGGATCGCCGCCGCTGTCGAGCCGGCGATCAAGCTCGTAGGCCCACCGCTACGGCGCGCCATGGAAGTCGCAGCCCGCCGAGCAGCAGGCCTCGCGGAACGGCGACCCCAAGCGAGGCGGCCGGTTGCGGGAGTGCCGATTGGTCTGGCAGCCAGGTCATGCGGCGCGCTGGGGTGTCCCTTCGCGGCTCTCGAACCACAACACCTCGTTGTCGTGCTCGGGGGAGTCCCCCGGCCCGGCCGACACGCGACGATGAATCAGAGGCGCAACCGCGCTTCGTCCCTCGCGGCACAGGCGGGCACAGCGGGCAAACGCCGCTGCGATGTCATGCAGCGCTCCCATGAGGCGAACCTCCTGCTCGCGTGACAGTCCGTCGACCTTCTGCCATCGGCCGGATCGCGAGTTGCTACTAGCCCGCCGCGAGGCGATCCCCGGCGAGGCGTCGGCGGCGAGCTGGTACCAGGCGCCGCTGAGCGCCTGCAATGCGTCCTCGAGTGAGGCCAGGGAATCCGGCGCGGCCGCGTGGGAGCCGGGCCGCCCGGCGGCGCTTCGGAACTCACGGGCCGCGCTGGTGAGGGCGGCCGCGCGCTGGTCGAGATGATCGGAAGCGTTCATGCCTGGCATCGTCGCCCCGGCACCCCGGTCCCGACCATGGGTTTTAATGCCCAATGGCGACCAGCGAAGTCTCCATCAGCCGGGTGGGCGAGCGGTCGCGTGGGTGCTAGCCGCCGGAACTCGCCGACCTCGCCTTCGTGCCAGCATTCCAGCTCGTCGGCCGAGATCGGCACGCGTGCATGGCAAACGAATCGTCCGCTGAAACATGTGCCATTGCTCGGCGCCCCCGTGGCCCGATGCGACCCTCGCGATGAACACGTCGTCCGGACCGCCGTAGTCTCGAGCGGAGTGACCGACGTGCACCCGAAGGATCCGGTCGTAGACCTGCTCGGCCCACTGGGAAGCGGCCCGCTTTGGGGCTTGGCCAGCAGCGACTTGAACGCGACGCTGTTGGCTTGGCCGGCCGGCCATTCTGTTGTTGAGCACACCACCGAGCTGGACGTCCTGGTGATCGTCCTCGGCGGGGACGGCGTCGTCACGATCGACCGGCGCGCCCATACCATCAGCGCCGGGAGCGCGCTTCTGATCGAGAAGGGCCGCGCCAGGGCGATCCTTGCCGGCGCCGCCGGTATCCGCTATCTCACCGTGCACAGGCGGCGCGGCCCGCTGCAGCTCGAGGGCGCGCCGACAGAGCCCTGACTGCACTGCTTCCCTGGTGACAACGGCGGACCGAGCGAGGTCAGCCCACCAGGGGTCGCGCGCGCTATCCCGCTCATGCGGCCGTCAAATTCCCGCGGCTCCGGCTTTTCGGCTGCCGGCTCGGCCGCCGCGAGCAGCGCTCGCATCGTTGCCAGGCCACGCGCGGTGATCACGAGTCGCGTCTCCTCACGAGCCCCGACGTGGTACCAGCGAACCAGCCCGCGCATGGCGAGCCTGCGCCCGGCGCGCGTGACCTCGCTGGCTGGCTTGCCGAGTGCCTCAGCGATCTCGGCGAGGCTCGCCTCGCGATCGAGCAGCGTGAACAGAACGCGCAGCTCGCAGGGAGACAGCCCACAGCGGTCGAACACCTCGAGCACCCGGTCAATTAGGTTCCGCGCTCCTGTCGTCCTTGTCATGCATCCATGGTTGCGCGCCGCCCGACGCGGGGCCATGGGTACCTCTGACCATCACCGCGTTAGCGCGACCCGCTCGGCCTTCTGGCCGGTCCCGAGTGCCGTCCTCCGCGGGTCGCTCCGCGATGACCTGCTTGTGTGCCTGGGTTTCTCGCTACCGACCCGGAGCGCTTCGGACGGGGCCGCCATCGTCTTGCACAGGCCGGTGCGCCCAGCGACTGGCGGTCTGACCCCATCTGGGACGTCTGGCGTTCAGGCGATGATCTTGACGGTGCTCGCGAAGCCGGTGCCGAGGGTGTTCTGCATCGCCATGTGGAGGAGGCCCAGGGCCTCCAGCTCGCGGGCGCGCTTCTGGGGACCGACGTCGATGGGGTTGAGCCCGCCGTCACGCACCAGGCCGGCCACCGTTGCCTTGGCCTCGTCGTCGTCGCCGGCGATCAGCACGTCGAGCTTGTGACCGGAAACCTCGCCCGCAGTCAGCGTGCCCGCAAAGGTCGTGTTGAAGGCCTTCACGAACCGTGCATCTGGGGCGAGGCCCGCGAGCTCCTGGGTGGCCGATCCGTCGGCTGGCACCACAAGACCGTCGAGGTTCTCGTCGACCGGATTCGTGATGTCGACGACGACCTTGCCGGCGAGCTGATCGGCGTGCTGCTCGACGGCGGCGCGAGCGTCGGGGTAATAGACGGCGAGCACGACCACGTCGCCCTCGAGGGGCTCGCCCGTGACGGCCGTCTTGACGGAGCCGTCGCCGCCGATATCGGCGGCGACGGCCTGCGCGCTCTCGGAGTCCTTACCGACGACGGTCAGGTTGTGACCGCCGGCGAGCGCGCGACTGCCGATGCCGCGGGCCATGTTGCCGGTGCCGATGATCGTTATGTCCATCGCGGGTTCCTCTCGGGTCGTTTCGGTTGCGCTGGAGGCTAGTTCTCGGAGCTGTTCGACGCGGCCGCCGGCTCAGCGTCGTCGTAGTGCTGATCTCCGGCTATTGCGCAAGGACCACCCGCTCCGCCTTGGTCGCGACGCATGTCAGCAGCTCGTCGTATGAGTGGCAGAAGGACTGGACGCCCTCGCGCTCGAGCCCGGCGGTGACGGCCCCCAGATCGATCCCGGCTGCGGCGGCGCGGCGGAGCGTCTCGTCGGCCAGATCGGCGTCCATGCTGATGCCACCGTTTACGTTGCCGTGGTCTGCGAAGGCCCGCAGCGTGGCCTCGGGCATTGTGTTGATGACCTCCGGCGCGATCAGCTCCTCGACGTAGAGCACGTCGGAGTACTCCGGGTCCTTGGTGCCCGTGCTCGCCCACAGCGGCCGCTGCGGGCTGGCCCCGGCCTCGCGCAGCGCGAGCCAGCGTTCGTCTGCGAAGCGCTCCCGGCAGCGCGCGTAGGCACGCTGGGCGTTGGCTATCGCCACGCGTCCACGCAGGTCCGACCCGGCGGGGAGCAGCGCGTCGACCTTCGCGTCGACGCGGGATACGAAGAACGATGCCACCGAGGCGATCCCGTCGATCCGCTCGCCGACTCCGAGGCGGTGCTCGAGACCCGCGACGTAGGCGTCGATCACCTGCTCGTAGCGAGCGAGGGAGAACAACAGTGTGATGTTCACATTCACGCCCCGGGCGGTCAGCTCCTCGATGGCGGGGATACCCGCCTCGGTGGCCGGGACCTTGATCATCGCGTTCGGCCTGTCGAGCCGGTCCCAGAGATCGGTCGCCTGCCCGATCGTCGCCCCGGTGTCGTCGGCAAGGTCGGGGGTGCACTCGAACGAGATGAATCCGTCGCGCCCCTCGCTCGCGTCGTAGGTTGGACGCAGCAGGTCCGCCGCTTGGCGGACGTCCTGTAGGGCGAGCTCGAAGAACAGCTCCTGCGGGTCGTGCATACCGGAGGCCACCGCGGCGCGCAGCTGCTCGTCGTAGCTCTCGGAGCTGGTGATCGCCTTAGCGAAGATGGTCGGGTTTGAGGTCGCGCCGCTGACCGCGAAGTTCGCGATCAGCTCGGCGAACTCGCCGCTGTCGAGCAGCTCTCGCGAGAGCGTGTCGAGCCAGATCGAGATGCCGGCGTCGTGCAGTGCTTGGAGGCGGTTCATGCGACGCTCCCGTCCTCAGCATGCCCGAGCTCTTCGAGCGGAACATCGTGGTTAGAGAGAGTCCGGTCGTCGACGACGACGCGCTCGCTTATGAGGCGCTTGATCGAATCGGTCACGTCCCACACGTTGACGTTCATGCCCGCGACCACGCGATCCTCGACCAGCCAGAAGGCAACGAACTCCCGCGTCGCGGGATCGCCGCGGAAGACAACCCGGTCCCAGGCTCGAGCGAAGCCCGTGTATTCCATGCCGACGTCGTACTGGTCGGAGAAGAAGTACGGGAGGCGATCGTACGCCACGTTGTGGCCGGCCATGTTGCGGGCGGCGACCGGCCCTTGGTTGAGGGCGTTGGCCCAGTGCTCGACGCGGATGCGCTCGCCGTAGAACGGGTGGTCGGAATTGGCCACGTCACCTGCGGCGAACACGCCGGGAACGCTCGTCTGAAGGTGCTCGTCCACGAGGACGCCGTTGTCGACTGCCATGCCCGCTTGGGCAGCGAGCGTGGTGCGCGGCTGCACGCCGACCCCGACCACGACGAAGTCGCAGTCGATGTCCTGCCCATCGCTGGTGCGAACACGCTCCACAACGCCGTCCCCCTCGCACGCCTCGACGCCGGTGCCCATCAGCATCCGCACGCCCTGATCTGTGTGGATGTCGCGGTAGACGGCGCCGATTTCCTTGCCCAGCACCCGCTCCAGCGGAACCGATGCCGGCTCGACGACGGTCACGTCAAGACCGCGCTGGCGGGCGGAGGCGGCCACCTCGGCGCCAATCCAGCCGGCCCCGACTACGAGTACAGCGCCGCCGCGGTCGAGCCGCTGGCGCAAGGCGTCGGAGTCACGGACGCTGCGCAGGTAGAAGACCCCATCGAGGTCGGCGCCAGGCACCGACAGCCGACGCGGCTCGGCGCCGGTGGCTAGCAGCAGGCGGTCGTAGGACAGCTGCTCGCCGTCGTCGAGCTCCACCTGGGCGTTCGCCGTGTCGAGGCTCAGCGCGGTGCGCCCCAGGCGCAGCTCGATGTCGTGCTCGGCGTAGAAGTTCTCGTCGTGGACATAGACCTTCTCGCGGTCCACCTCGCCGCGCAGGTAGTCCTTCGACAGCGGCGGGCGCTCGTACGGGCGCTCATCCTCCGAGCCCACCAACACGACGCGCCCGTCGAACCCCTCCTCGCGAAGCGTCTCGGCAGCCTTGGCGCCGGCGAGGCTGGCGCCCACGATCACATGCGTCTCGTCACTGGTCATGGGAACTCCTCTTGGTAAGGGCCAGGAACTCCTGGCGGGTGCGGGCGTCGTCGCGCACGAGGCCGCGCAGCGCCGAGGTGACGGTCATCGCGCCGAGCTTCTGGACCCCGCGCAGGGACATGCACATGTGCTCCGCCTCGAGGACGACTCCGACTCCCTTGGGCTCGAGCTCACGCTCGAGCCAGTCGGCGACCTGAGTCGTGAGCCGTTCCTGGATCTGGAGGTCGCGGCTGAAGAACTCGACCACCCGGCCGAGCTTGCTGAGCCCGATGATCCGCCCGCCGGGTAGATAGCCGACGTGCGCCACGCCTTGGAACAGCAGGAGGTGATGCATGCAGAGCGAGTGGAACGGGATCGCCCGCGCGACGATCAACTCGTCGTAGCCCTCGTCGTTTGGGAAGGTGGTCGCGCGAAAGGGGCGGGCCGTGAGTAGCTCGGCATACGCGTCGGCGATCCGGCGAGGCGTCTCCTCGAGGGCGTCGGCGTCGACGTCGGCGCCGAGCGCGCGGAGCAGGTCGCGAGCCGCGCGCTGTACTGCGTCGTGGTCGATACGGCGGGTGTCGGGGTCGCCGCTAGGTGGCTCCGCCAACGCAAGCGCAGCGGCGCGCTGATGATTCAAGGTCATGTTGCGTTTGCGCCCGGAGCTCGCGAGTTCTTACCGACCGCTGCGGATTCGCGGCCGGTAAGAGACTGACCCCGACTGACGCTTACGTTCATATGGACGTCCGCTTGAAGCGCGCATATGAGCCGGCCGCTCCCGCAGACGGGTACCGCGTCCTGATCGACCGGCTGTGGCCGCGTGGGCTCTCGCGCGCGCAGGCCGAGCTCGACGACTGGGACAAGCAGCTGGCGCCGAGCACGTCACTGAGACAGTGGTTCGGCCACGAGCCCAGCCGCTTCGAAGAGTTCCGACGACGCTACGTCGAGGAGCTCCAACGCCAGCGTCCGCGCCTCGCGGGCCTCCGGCGCCGCGCGCGGGAGGGCACGCTAACGCTCGTCTACTCCGCGCATGACGCCGAGCACAACGACGCGGTGGTCCTCGCTGAGGTCCTGCGGCGCGGGCTGCCGAAAGGGAGAACATGAGCCGTGCCCGTCGACACGTGCTGATCGCTGGCGGGGGCGTGGCCGGGCTCGAGACGCTCCTGGCTCTGCGTGCGCTGGCCGCCCACCGCGTCGACATAACGATCCTGGCCCCCGAGTTGAAGTTCGTCAATCGCTCGATGTCTGCGCAGCAGCCCTTCAAGGTCCAGCGGGGGCGAGGCTTCCGCCTGGAGGACACGGCGGCAGAGCTCGGCGCTCGCTGGCATCGTGGAACGCTCGACCGCGTTGTACACGCCCAGCACCGCGCGGTCACCAGGGGTGGCGACGAGCTTGGCTACGACACGCTCGTGCTCGCCTTGGGTGCACGTCCCAACAGCGAGTGGCAGTCCGAGTCCGTGCTGACCTACCGCGGCGGTCGCGACGGACCCAACTACCGGATGCTGCTCCACCAGCTGCGCGAGGGCCGCGTCCAGCGGGTGGCATTCGTCAAGCCGACCGGGGCGAGCTGGCCGCTGCCCCTCTACGACCTGGCATTGATGACCGCGGCCGACTGCGCAGCGCACGACCGTCCGGAGGTCGAGCTGAGTCTGTTCACGCCCGAGGAGGCGCCGCTCGCGGTCTTCGGAAGCCGCGCCAGCGCCGCTATCCGCGCGATCCTGGACGAATCCGGGGTGACCCTACATACGTGCAGCTACGGGCAACCTGGCCCTCGCGGGCGGCTTGACATCTCCCCCGGCCACCGGTCCCTGGCGGTCGATCGCATCGTGACCGAACCGCGCCTTGTCGGCCCGTCGCTGCGCGGCATCCCCTCGCGGCGCGAGGGCTTCATCCACACCGACGCGCACGGCCGCGTCCCGGGCCTCGATGACGTCTTCGCGGCGGGCGACGCCACGACCTTCCCAGTCAAACAGGGCGGCCTCGCCGCCCAGCAGGCCGATGCCGTCGCCGAGGCGATCGCCGCGTTGGCCGGCGCGAACGTCGATCCCCAGCCGTTCCGGCCCGTCCTGCGCGGCGCGCTCCTCACGGGCGGCGCCACGCGCTACCTGCGGGCGGACATCAGCGGCGGCGCGGGCGACAACTCGACGGTCTCCGGCGAAGCGCTGTGGTGGCCACCCAACAAGCTTTGCGGACGCTATCTCGCTCCCTACCTGAGCAGCAAGGCGGGCGAGGCCGCAGATGTCTTGCCGCAGAACGGGGCCGCGATCCAGGTCGATACCGCCCTCGACCCGCGGATGATCGACCCGCACAGCGGCTTCGGCGAGCTCTCCGACCTGCCGTCGCACTCGTAAGACCCGCGCGCTTGGCGACGCTAACGAGGTGTGGCCGCGTTCCGCATCCGGCACAGAAGCCGACACACCTCGAAAGGAACACATCATGCTCTGCTATTCCTGCGCTGAGCAGGGGACCCACCGGCCCGCGGTGGCGCTATATCGCAGCTGCAACGCAGGACTCTGCCTCGACCACCTGCGAGCGACAGCCGCTCAATTTGCGACCAGCCACATGCTCGACAGCTGTCACCACGACACGTGGGCCGCAACCGAGCGTCCGGCCCATGCCGGCTTGCCGAGCAGGCCATGAGCGCCTCGGAAGCCCCCGTCCGGCGCCTGCTGTTCATCGCCGATGCCGCCGTCGCGGATGTGCACGACTTGCCGCCTGAGGCTCGCGCGCTGCTCAGCACGGCGGCCGAGGTCTACGTGGTCACGCCCACGCTCCCCGGACGGCTTGCGTGGCTCGCCGACGATGTGGATCAGTTCCGCCACCTTGCCGACGAGCGCCTCGACAAGGTGCTCGGCCACATGCAGGCCGTCGGCGTCCATGCGAGCGGCGCAGCCGGTCGCGACAACGTCCTGACTGTCATCGCCGACGCGATCGCGGACTTCAGGCCCGACCACATGCTGCTCGCGTTGCGCAGTGCGGAGCACGCCAACTGGCAGGAGCAAGGGCTCGAGAAGCGCATGCAGAAGCGCTTCGGCCTGCCGCTCCTGAGCTATGCCGTTGACGAGCGTGGTCATGCCACCTGCTCTCAACACCCGTAGCGCGCCTCCCTTGCCGGCGCGAGGCTATGTACCGATCGGCGACTACGCGGCGATCGGAGACGGGCGCACCGCCGCCCTGGTCGCACGGGATGGGTCTATCGACTGGCTGTGCCTGCCCCAGCTCGACTCCCCGAGCGTGTTCGCCGCGGCTCTCGACGCCGACCGCGGCGGACGCTTCGCGTTGGAGCCCGAGATCGAAGCTCATGTGGCGCGGCGTTACCTTCCCGATACCAACGTTCTCGAGACCACCTTCACCACCAAAGTGGGCGTGGTCCGGGTCACCGACGCCATGGCGCTGCCGGACGCCGAACTGGGACCGACGCGCGAGCTGATCCGGCGAGTGGACGGGCTCCGCGGGCGGGTCCCGATGCGATGGCAGATCGCCCCAGCCTTCGGCTATGGGGCGCGAGCGCCCCGGCTGGAGAGCCGTGGAGGGATTCCGGTCGCCACCGACGGGCCCGACGCGCTGGCGGTCTGTTCTTGGGACGCGGGCGAGGCGCACATCGACGAGGAGGCGATCTTCGGGCGCTTCGAGGCCCGAGAGGGCAGTTCGGCTTTGATCGCGCTGTGCGCCGCCCACCAGGAGCCGCTCGTCTTTCCCAGGCGTGAGGACGTCGAGGGGCGCTTGGAGGCAACCTGCACGTACTGGCGCCACTGGGCAGAACAGCGCGCGTATCGCGGGCCGTGGCGCGACGCGGTGATCCGCAGCGCGCTGGCGCTCAAGCTGCTCGTGCACGCTCCTTCAGGGGCCATCGCGGCGGCCGCGAGCGCCTCCCTGCCGGAGGAGATCGGCGGCGAGCGGAACTGGGACTACCGCTTCTGCTGGGTACGTGATTCGGCCTTCACGCTCGGCGCGCTGCTGGAGCTCGGCTGCCCAAGCGAGGCAGAGGCGTTCTTCTGGTGGCTGCTGCACGCTTCACAGCTCACCCACCCGCGCCTCCAGGTGCTGTACCGGCTGAACGGTGGTGAGCGCGCACCCGAGCGCACGCTCGCGCTGCACGGCTACCGGGGCTCAAGCCCGGTACGCGTGGGCAACGACGCCGTCGCGCAAACTCAGCTCGACATCTACGGCGACCTGCTCCAGACCGCGCTGGTGTACACGCGGGCCGGGGGTCGACTCGACCGCGAGACGGGCAAGCGCCTCGCCGGCAGCGCCGACCTCGTGTGCCGCATCTGGCGCGACCCCGACTCCGGAATCTGGGAGGTGCGACGCGAGGCCGGGCACTTCACCCATTCGAAGATGATGTGCTGGGTGGCGCTCGACCGGGCCCTGCAGCTCGCCGAGGCGGGCTACCTCCCCCGAGACCACGCGCCCACATGGCGACGCGAACGGCGCGCAATCCGCGACTTCGTCGAGACACGCTGTTGGTCCGACCGGCTGCGTAGTTACACGCGCGAGGCCGGCCGCGAGGAGCTCGACGCGAGCCTGCTTCTCGGCGTCCTGCTCGGCTACGACGCCGACCACCCCGATCGACTCTCCGCGACGGTTGAGTCCATCCGGGCTGAGCTGGGGCGCGGTCCGCTGCTCTCGCGCTACAGCGGAGAGGACGGGCTGCGCGGCGACGAGGGCGCTTTCCTCTGCTGCTCGTTCTGGCTCGCCGACGCGCTCGCCCAAATTGGGCGGCGGGACGAGGCCATTGCCCTCATGGACGAGCTGGTCGCGCTCGCGAACGATGTCGGCCTCTTCGCCGAGGAGATCGATCCGCTCACGCACGAGTTCCTGGGCAACACCCCGCAGGGGCTGGTGCACCTCGCGCTGATCACGGCCGCGGTGTCGATCTCGAGGGCCAACCCGACATGAGCGCCTGGGGCGCACTCGCCGGCGGCTTCATTGGCACGCTGGTGCTCACCACCGCCTTGCGGAGCGCCAACGAGCTGGGCTTCACCCGGATCGACCTGCCGTTCCTGCTCGGCACCGCGCTGACCCGTGACCGCGCGCGCGCCAAGGCGCTCGGGTATCTGCTGCACCTGGCCGCCGGCGAGATGTTCGCACTCGCCTACTACGCGATCTTCGCCGCCACGGAGGCGAGCGGCTGGGCGCTCGGAGCGCTGCTCGGACTGCTGCACGGAATCGTCTCAGCGACGGCGCTCGTCAACGTCCTGCTGCCGGCGGTTCACCCTCGCATAGGGAACGAGCTAACGGCCGCGAACAGCAGCCCGCTGCTCGAGCCGCCCGGATTCATGCTGCGTAACTACGGGCGTGGGACGCCGATCGCCACCCTGCTCGCCCACATCGCCTACGGCGCGATCGTCGGCGGCTTCACCTCGATCGCCGGCTGAGCGCGGGGAGCCCGCTTCGGCGTGCGCGCATGCCGGTGCATCCGCATGCGGATCGGCGCTCACGTCTCGCCGCCGCCGTCGAGGAACTCGCGCGCGTCGAGCAACGCGACATCGATGAGCTCGGCAGCGTGGGCGAAGTCGACCGGCTGGATGTTCAGCGGGCATGGCGGCGGCATGACGATCAGATGAGCGTCGTCGCGATGTCGCTCGATGTCGTCGATCAAGCGACGGTGGGTCAGCAGGCTGATTGCGTGCAGCGCCCTGGCGAGCGCTCCGCTGGGCGGCTCATCGAGTGACCAGGCGTTGGCCCGTTGGTAGCACGTAGATGCGCTCCGCTCCGAGTTCGACGGCGTGCGAGATCGGCGTGTTGTTGGCCACGCCGCCGTCCATGAGCGTGCGGTCCTCCCACGAGACGGGCGAGAGCACATCAGGGATGGCGGCGCTCGCGAGGATCGCGTCGAGTACCGGCCCACGCGAGAGGCGAAGCTCCTGGCCGGTCACCACGTCGACTGCTACGACGTGCAGCGGGATCGGGAGCTCCTCGAGCTCCCGGTACTCGACGTGTCGTTCGATCAGGCGCCGCAGCCCGGACTCCGGAACCAGATGGTCGCGGGCGCCGAGGAAGCCGAGCAGCCCGGTCAACGGGTTGACCGGGAACACCTGGCCGCGACGCAGGTCGCGCCAGATCCGCGCCAGGCTCTCAGCAGTCGGGAGCGTCTGGGGGCGGGAGGCGATGTAGGCCCCGTTCAGCGCGCCCGCGGACGTGCCGACGATCAGGTCGGGCCTGATATCGCGCTCGTGGAGCGCGCGGAGCATCCCGACCTGGATCGCCGCCGCGACGACGGCGATCCTTACCGGGCCGCGGCCGACCGCGTTTAGTCGGCGTCGTCGGCGCGCGCGTGGTGGATCACGAGCGTCGGCCGCTCGGTGTGGTGGACGACGGCGTTCGAGACGCTTCCCAGCAGCATCGAGCGCAGGCCGGTGAGCCCGCGCGAGCCGATCACGATCGCCGCCGCGTGATGGAGGTCGGCCGTATCGATGATCGTCTTCCAGACAGGACCCGTGGCCTCGATCGCGAGCGGCTGCGCATCGATACCTGCCGCTTGCGCGGCGCGGGCGCCCTCTTCGGCGAGAGCGCCCCCGGCCTCGGCGCCGGCGCGGTCGAGCTCGGCGAAGTTGAGCAGGTCGGTCGTCGCCGTGTACCCGGCGAAGGTGCCGAGCTCGGCGGCCGGCTGCCACACCGTCAGGACGAGCGCCTTCCGGTCGCCGAGCAGACCCGCCGCGCTCCTGATCGCGTGCTTTGCGTGGTCTGATCCGTCGTAGCAGATCAGCAGTAGGCCGTCACGATCCGCGGACGGCGGGTGATCGATGGAATCAGCCGATGTCATGAACGCATCGTGACTCCCCGGGCTCGCCCGGGCCATGGGCCCAAACGTCCATCCTTGGCCGCCCAACGACCCCAATCTACGCGGCGGCGGCGAGCTCCCGTGCCACGGGCGGCTGCTCGACAGCGCGGGGAAGCAGGATCTCCCTGGCGATCACGAGCCGTTGGATCTGGGAGGTCCCCTCGTAGAGCTGCATGATCTTGGCGTCGCGCATCAGCTTCTCGACGGGGTAGTCCTTGATGAAGCCATAGCCGCCGTAGATCTGCACGGCGTCGGTCGCGACCCGCATCGCTGCGTCGGCGGCGAAGCGTTTCGCGTGTGAGGACTGCAGGGTGTTGCGCTTGCCCTGGTCCAGCAGCACGGCCGACTGCCAGGCGAGCAGGCGGGCGGCCTCGATGTCGGTGGCCATGTCGGCGATCATGAACTGGATCGCCTGGTGCATCGCGATCGGCGCGCCGAATTGGACGCGCTGTTTCGAGTACTCGGTGGCGAACTCGAAGGCGGCGCGCGCGATTCCGGTCGCCATTCCCGCGACGCCCGGGCGTGTGCGGTCGAGCGTCATCATGGCGAGCTTGAAGCCGTGGTTCTCGTCGCCCAGCAGGTTCTCCGCCGGCACCTCGGTTTCGTTGAAGCTGATCGCCGCCGTGTTCGACGCCCGCAGCCCCATTTTGTCCTCGTGCTTGTCGACTGTGACGGTGTCGTCGCGCGGGACGAGGAAGGCCGAGATGCCTCGGTGCCCTGCGTCCTTGTCGGTCTTGGCGTACACCGTGTACCAGTCCGCGTAGCCGCCGTTGCTGATGAACACCTTCGATCCGTTGATGACGTACTTGTCGCCCCTGCGCACGGCGGAGGTGCGCATCGCCGACACATCTGAGCCGGCGTCGGGCTCCGTCAGGCAGAACGACGCGAGCTTCGGCTCTTCCGTCAGCATCCCGAGGTACACGGACTTGATCTTCTCCGAGCCGCCGAGCAGTACCGGCGCCGCGGCGAGCTCGTTGATCCCGAGCGTCGTTCCGATCGCCGCGCAGCCCCAGGCCAGCTCCTCGCCGATCAGGACGCCGTCGAGGTAGGACGCGCCGGCGCCACCGTATCTCTCCGGCAGCTGGGAGTTCATCAGCCCTACCCCCCAGGCCTTCCTGATGATCTCCTGCGGCCAGGTCGCATCGCGGTCGTACTCCCAAGCGACCGGTCGGATCTCCTTCTCAGCGAAGTCGTGCGCCAGCTCGCGGATGTTCCGCTGGTCTTCGGTGAGCGTGAAATCAATCATCTTCGGCCTCAATCCTCGGTGCGAGCGCGTTTGTCTCAGTGGCTATTGGCGCTCGCGTGGCGGGTGCTCTTACGTACGGCGCGGAGGGCTCAAGTCCGTCCTCCGCGAGCCGAGCGCGCAGCTTCCGGCGACCGTCGTGAAGCGTCTTGTAGAGGGCGTTGCGCGTCGTGCCGCGACGCTCCGCAAGCACGTCGATCGGCACGTCATTGAGCGTAAGCGCGACAAGCACGCCGCGCTGGTGCGGGGTAAGCACCTCAGCGATCGCGTCGCGAACTGCGTCGATCAGCTCGGAAGCCTCCGCCTGGCCGGCCGGAGACGTGCGCCCGTCGTCTGGCAATCGCGCCCACCCTTCCGCCTCGAGCGGAAGCTCGCGGCCGTGCCACGGCCGTCGTCGCATGGCTGCGGCAGCCTCGAGCAGGGCGAACTTGTAGGCCCAGGTCGTGAAGCGGCTGTCCCCGCGGTAGGTGTGAAGTTTGCTCAGAATGGCCATGAGCGCGTCGGTCGCGGCTTGGGTGACGAGGTCGTCTAGGTCCCCTGCGGCTCCGCCGGCGGTCGCACGGCGTCGAGTCACCTCGGTGGCCGCGGCGCGCAGGAGCAGCGCGTGCAGCCGCTCCAAGGCCTCGTCGCGCTCGGGCCCGGTTCCGCCGAGCGCCCGAACCCAGGCCGTGGACTCATCGTCCCGCGCCTCGCGCCGAGACCCGCTAGGCGGCTCCTGCACAGCGGACGCTCTAGCCGTCATGCTGCCCTGCCGTTCGCCCACGGCTCGTGCGGCGCAAGCAGAGTTGGCTGAAGGCCGAGCAGCCGCATGTCCCTGAGGGAGTCGGCGAGCCGCGGCCCGCCTAGAAGCGGCTCGCCGTCGGCCAGCTCCAGCTCGACGAGCCAGCCGATCTCGAGGTCGGCCCCCGGTCCGCCCTGCGTCAGACGCGAGAGCCGCAAGATCGCTGCGGGCGCCGCGGCGCGAAGTTCGTCGACGTGCTGCTCCAGCCAACCCTCCAGCTCGTCCAGCGAGACGGGGGCACACGGGTGACAGCGGATCGCGAGCTGAACCATGCCACCAATCGTGCAGGTGAATCGGATCCGCGCCTATGGGTGTCAGCCTGCATTCGCCCCGCCTCAGACGGGACAACGGCCTCCACGGGTGGACGTTGGGTGGTATAGGCGCGAGACCGGCAGCGCGCGAGCATCGAGGGGGACGAGATCCCGACCAAGGCCACGAGATGCGAAGCCACCCCTTCCTCGACTTCCACCAGACCGCGGAACGCGCCGGCTACCCGGCCCTGCTGATCGCGAGCATGGTCGCGCTGGGGCTGGTCGTCGCGCCGGTCGCGCTCCTGGCGCTGACGCGAGCGACCTGGGTGCTCGTAATCGCCGTGCTCAGCATCTTCGCCGCGGTCGCACTGCTGGCCGGCGAGCTCGACGCCGCCTTCGCGGACGGCGCTCAGCCGCCAACGCGTCGAACGACGTCGGACACGCCGACGGAGCGCGAGCGGGTGGCCTGCCTGCCGCGCCGCGAGCCCGCCGAGCGGTCAGATGCGCGCGACCGCCAGGCGGCGTAGCGATGGGTGACCCCACGCGATGACTTAGGGGCTCACGGCACGACGAGCCCGCGCCGGATCGCGTACCGGGTCAGCTCCACGCGATTGCGCATGCCGAGCTTCTCGAGCACGTTCGCCCGGTGGCGATCGACCGTCTTCTTGCTGATGAAGAGCTGCTCGGCGATCTCCTCGCTCGTCATCCCCTCGGCGATCAGCTTGACGACCTCGAGCTCACGCGGGCTGAGCGGATCCTCGGGAGTCGTCTCGCCGCGGCTGGCGCGGTCGAGGTAGTCGCGCACCAGCGCCCTGACCGCCGCCGGGTAGAGGAACGGCTCGCCCCGCATCGTCGCCCGGCAGGCCTCGATCAGGTCGCGGTTCGCCACCGACTTGAGCACATAGCCGGAGGCGCCTGCCTTCAGCGCCTCGAAGAAGTACTGCTCGTTGTCGTGCATCGACAGGATCAGCACGCGCAGCTCGGGCTTTCGCCGCGACAGCTCGAGCGCCGCCTGCAACCCGGTCATGCGCGGCATTGTCACGTCGAGCACCGCGAGGTGGATGTCCTCCGAGAGTGCGAGCTCGACCGCCTCCGCGCCGTCGCCTGCCTCGGCCACGACCTCCAGGTCGGGCGCCGAATCGAGCACCATGCGCAGGCCGTTGCGCACGACCTCGTGGTCATCCGCGAGCAGGATGCGTGTCTTCAGCGGGGTAGTCATGCTTCCGCTGGTTCCACCGGGATCGTAAGCCGCGCCTCGGTGCCCTGACCTGGTCGCGACTCGATCGTAAGCCGGCCGCCCACGAGCAGCGCCCGCTCGCGCATGCCGGCGATCCCCGCCGTCCCGGCTGGCAGCTGCGCCGGCAGGCCCTTGCCGTCGTCGGCCACGCGGAGCGTCACGCTCTCCGCATCCGCCTCGAGCGACACCGTCACCGAGCGCGCGTCGGAGTGACGCAAGGTGTTTGTGAGGCTCTCCTGGGCGATCCGGTAGAGGACGAGCTCCACCTCCGCAGGCAGGGGCGGAAGGGTCCCCTGCAGCTCCCGCTTGACCCGTGGCCCGTTCTGGGCCCCGACGCGTGTGGTGAGCGCGATCAGCGCATTCACGAGCCCGAGGTCATCGAGCGCCTCCGGTCGCAGTTCGCGGGCGATCCGCCGCACCTCGTCGAGGCTCTCCCGAACCGCGTCGGCTACCCGGCGCAGAGCATCAGGCGCCAGCGCCGGATCGCCATCCGCCGCCCGCTCGGCCTGGATCGTGACGGCGGTGAGCGTCTGCCCAATCTCGTCGTGGAGCTCCCGCGCCACGCGCAGCCGCTCGGCCTCCTGTGCGGCGAGCGCGGTGCGCGACGCCTGATGGCGGGCACTCTCGAGCCTGTCGAGCATGGCGTTGAAAGCACGCGCCATGGCCTGGCCCTCAGCGCTACGTGGATCGACGCCAGATAGCCGCCGGCCCGGCCTGTCCGGGTCGATCGAGCTCATCACCTCGGTGAGCCTGAACAGCGGTGACAGGACCCTCCGTAACAGGACCAGGTCCACGCCGACGAGCACGACGAAGCCCGCCAGGAGCAGCGCGAACTGCTCGATCTTGATCGGCGCGTCGATCTCGATCGGGCTGAAGGTCAACAGAAGAAGCGCCACGATGAGCACTGCCCCGTTCGCGAGGAAGACCCACCACAGCAACGACATCGGGTGCGCGCGCCTTGTCTCCGCCAGCGACGCCCCACCGTCACGGGGGGCAGACCTGGAGCGCGCGTCCAGTGACGGGCCTGCGGCCGGGGGTGTCGAAGTCATGGGCTCGACACTGTCGAGCCTATCCCTGACTGTCGAGCTGAACGCACCGTCGCCGAGCTGCCGGAAGCGCCGACGGGACGGCGCGTGGCGGGGTGGGACGGGGCGCATGACGCTAGCTTCGCTGCCGGGCCCTGACTTAGCGATGGGTACTAGCACGCATTTGGCCCGCCTGCGAGGCGGGGATCGGCAGATTGCACGTGTCCCCTTGGTGCCGGTTGGCAGCGCCTAGATCGAACGCGTACTGCGCCCATGGCTGCGGCTTGAAAGCCCTCCTTCCGGCAGAGGCCGCATCCCACGCGAGCAGCATTCTCGTCCGTGCCCCGACGACCCGGACTTCGGCCAGGCCGACAGCTCTAGACGATCCCCGAGCAGTGCACCGATCGCGACGCCTACGTGGAGCCCGCCCGCGACGTCGCGCCCGCGGACCGTGGTCCGCCGGGTGGCGAGCTATCCCGATCAACGCAGCCTTCCGCAATAAGGCGACTCTCGCGCAGCGCCGAATCTGGGGCCGTTTATGTATGGACGCGCCGCCGCCCCGCACCCAGCATTCGGGGATCACACCGCAGTCCGACCAGGGAGCACAGCATGCGATTGTTCCGGCGCAAGCGCAGTGACGACGACGAGACCGAGCGCTGTCCCCGCTGCAGTGAGCCCGTGCCCGAGGGGGCCGCCAAGTGCATGATGTGCGGACTTCCCCTAGAGCCGTTCCGTACGGCGTTGTCTAGCGAGGAGGCGGAGACACAGACGGCCGATCGCCCCTAACCGATGAGCGCTGCGGTCTCGCGCGCGTCATCGGTGTGTCAACTTCGTCCTCCCGGCGGATCCGACCCAAACCCAGCCTGCCGGTAGGCGGCGTCCAGTGTCTCGCGGAGCAGCACCGCACCGCAGGCACGTATGGCCCGCTTGGCGTAGCCCGATCGGGCATAGGCCAAGAAGACCGTGTCCCGGGCCATGTACAGGTGCAGACCCTTCGCACTTTGACCACCGTCTTCACTGTCGGGCCCTGCGGCGGGCCTGCTCAACCGCGGCATGGACCGGCGTTACGGAACCGAACGCGGGGACCCGGGACTCCAGGGGGCCACTTCAGGGGTCGACGACTCTTTACACGTAGAACGCCACAGCAACGACGAGGAAACGGAGGGGGAGGGATTCGAACCCTCGGTGGACCGAAAGGCGCACAACGGTTTTCGAGACCGCCCCGTTCAACCACTCCGGCACCCCTCCGGGACCTGGAGATCATAGGGGCGTCGGCGATATCCGCCGGGCCGGGTCTACAGCACCAGGCCCGCCTCGAGCAGCCCGTCGAGCTCCTCGGGTGGCAGGGGGCGGGAGAAGAGGAAGCCCTGGCCGATCCGGCACTCGAGGTCGCGCAGGGCCGAGGCGTGGTCGTCGGTCTCGATGCCCTCCGCCACGACCTGCATCGAAAGCGCGGCGCCCATCGCCAGGGCGGCGGCCACCAGCGCGGTGTCGGGCGAGTCGGGGCCCATGCCCTGGACGAACGAGCGGTCGATCTTGAGCACGTCGGCCGGCATGTGGCGCAGCTGGTCCAGCGAGGAGTAGCCGGTGCCGAAGTCGTCGATCGCCACGCAGACGCCCGCGAGGCTCAGCTCGCGCAGTGCGCGGAAGCCGGAGTCGCGGTCCGCCATCGCGGTGCTCTCGGTGACCTCGATGCAGAGGCAGGAGGGGTCGATCGCGGTGCGGCGGACGGCGCCGAGCACGGTGCTCACGATGTCCGGGTGGGAGAGCTCGCGCGCGCCGAGGTTCACCGACAGGCGCAGTCCGGCGGTCTCCTCGCGGTCCTGCCAGGTGCGCAGCCGGCGGCAGACCTCGCCGACGGCCCAGCTGCCGATCTCCACGATCAGCCCGCTCTCCTCGGCGACCTCGAGAAACGTCCCCGGTGCGAGCAGGCCGCGCTCGGGATGCTCCCAGCGCAGCAGGGCCTCGGCGCCGATCATGCGGCCGCTGACCAGGTCGACCTGCGGCTGGTAGTGGAGCCGCAGCTCGCCGTGCTCGATCGCGCGCTGGAGCTCCTGCTCCACCTCGAGCGCCTTCACGGCCCGCTCGCGCATGCCCGTGTCGAAGAGCTCGGCGCGCGAGCCGCCGCGCTCCTTGGCGCGGTACATCGCGGCGTCGGCGTCCTCGACCAGGCGCTCCACGTCCACGGTCTCGCCGGGCTCGGCCAGCGCGACGCCGATGCTCGCCGACAGCCGCAGCTCGGCCGCGCCGATCCGGATCGGCTCGGCGAGCGGGCGCTGCAGGCGATCCGCCACACCCACGGCCTCGAGCACTCCCCCGAGCGACTCGCACAGGATCGTGAACTCGTCGCCGCCGAAGCGGGCCACGGTGTCCTCGGGGCGGAGCGTGGCTCGCAGCCGGCGCGCCACCTCGCGCAGCACCTCGTCGCCGGCGGCGTGGCCGAGGCTGTCGTTGATGCGCTTGAAGCGGTCGAGGTCCAGGAAGAAGACGGCGGTGCTGGCGTCCTGGTCGCGGCGCGACAGCGCGTGGGCGAGCCGGTCGGCGAAGAGGCCGCGGTTCGGCAGGCCGGTGAGCGAGTCGTAGAGCGCCAGGTGCTCGAGCTCGGCCTCCATGCGCTTGCGGTCGGTCACGTCGAGGAAGACGCCATAGAAGAGCGGCGGCTCGCGATCACCCACGCCGCGCACGACGGTCATCTCGTCGCGGATCCAGGCCCAGCGCCCGTCGGCGGTCCGCAGGCGGTACTCCTGCACGAGCGCGTGGCCCGAGCGCGCGCATTCGGCCTCGTTCTCGGTCACGCGCCCGTAGTCGTCCGGGTGCACGAGGCGGTCCCACATCGCGTCGTCCGCCATCCATTCCTCGCGCGTGTATCCGAGCACGCGCTCGATCGAGGGGCTGATGTAGGCGCAGCGGGCGTCGAGACCGGGCTCGTACACGTACGCGACGGACGGCAAGCCCTCGGGCAGGGGCCCGTACCTCGCCTCAATCGTGCGAAGCGCGCGCTCGCGATCCGAAGACATCGCGGTTGTATCGGCAGGAACGGGCCCGACCACTAGCGACGGGAGGCAAAGAACGCGCGCAGGAGGGCGGCCGCCTCGTCGGCGAGCAGCCCTCCGGTGACCACCGGGCGGTGGTTGAGGCGCGGCTCGGCCAGCACGTCCAGCACGCTGCCCGCCGCTCCGGCCTTCGGGTCGTCGGCCGCGTACACGACGCGCGGCACCCGGCCGAGCACGATCGCGCCCGCGCACATCGCGCACGGCTCGAGCGTGACGTAGAGCGCCGTGTCGAGCAGCCGCCAGCCGCCGAGCCGCTTGGACGCCTCGCGCAGGGCGAGGATCTCCGCGTGCGCGGTGGGGTCGCCGCGCAGCTCGCGCTCGTTCCGTGTGGCGGCCACCACCTCGCCGCCGTGGACGACCACCGCCCCGATCGGCACGTCGTCGTGCTCGACCGCGCGCTCGGCCTCGCGCAGCGCGAGGTGCATGAAGTACTCGTCGCGCGGGAACAGGCCGCTGATCAAGGGGCCACCAGCCGGCGGCCCAGGTAGCGCTCGGCCGCCCGCAGCCCCTCCAGCGCTCCCAGGCGCCCGGCGAGCCGCACCCCGGCCGCCGCCAGCGACATCGGGGAGGGCCGTACGCCGCCCAGCTGCCCGCCCTCGATCAGCTCGCGGTACCAGGCGATGGTCGCCTTGAGCGTCTGGTCGAGCGGGCGCGCGCGGTAACCGAGCTCGCGGCGCGCCTTGGCGGACGAGTAGCGCCAGCTCTGCGCCATGAGGACGACGCCCTGCGGCGAGATCAACATCGGCAGGCCGAGCTCGTCGACGGCGCGGGCGAGGTCGGCGGTCTCGGGCGGCAGCACCACCAGCGGGTGGTGCACCCCGGACAGCGCCGCAACGCGCTCGAAGAGCTCGGTCCAGCGCAGGTCGCGACCGCCCAGCACGTAGCGCTCGCCGGGCGCCCCGCGCTCTGCGGCCAGCAGGTGCCCCTTGGCCACATCGCGCACGTCGACGACGTTCGTCTCCCCGTCCACGATCGCGGGGAGTCGGCCGCGCAGGTAGTTGCCGATCATGCGCGTGGAGGTCTCGCCCGGTGCGCTCCGGTCGAGCGCGGGCCCGAAGACGTAGGAGGGGTTCACGATCACGACCTCGACGCCGAGCCGCGCGCCCGCCGCGAGCGCCTCCGCCTCGCCCTCGTGCTTGGCGTCCGGGTAGGAGAGCCCGAGCCCGGCACCGCGATACACGTCCTCCTCGTTGCCCGCGCGGTCGCCCGGCGCGGGACCGATCCCGGCGACGCTCGAGGTGAGCACCACGCGCCGCACGCCCTCGGCCGCGGCGGCCTCCACGGTCAGCCGCGGCGCCAGCGCGTTCACGCGCCAGACCCGCTCGGCCGGCCGCGAGCCAACGTAGCCGACGCAGTGGAACACGATCTCGCAGCCCCGCACGGCCCGCCGGAGCGCTCCGCGGTCGAGCACGTCGGCCTTCACGAGCTCGGGCTCCAGGTCGCCAAGCCGGGCCAGCCGGCGCTCGTCGCGATAGGTCGCGCGTACGGGTCCGAGGCGCTCGGACGCAAGCTTCGTCACGTGCGCGCCGATGAAACCGGTGGCCCCGGTCACGCAAACCGTCACAACTTCGGCCGACCGGGGTTGTTCTCAGGCTCGTACACTCGAAGGAGCACCGTACCCCCTACATGCCGATCCGCTTTTCCCCCTCTCTGCTCGCGGCACTGGTAGCGCTGGCGGCGCTCGCGCTGCCGGCGGGAGCTGCGGCGAGCGACTACGTGCCGGGCGAGGTGATCGTCCACTACGAGGACGGCACGAGCGCGCACACCGAGGCGAGCGTGGAGGACCGCACCGGCACGGTCACCGAGCAGACGATCCCCGGCGGCTCCGATCAGCTCGCCATCGAGGACGGCGACTCCGTGCGCCAGACGATCGACGAGCTCGAGGCGCAGCCGAACGTGGCCTACGCGGTGCCGAACTGGCGCGCGCACGCGGCCGCGTTCACACCGAACGACCCGGGCTTCCGCCTCCAGTGGAACCTGTTCGACACCTGGGGCATCAACATGCCCGAGGCCTGGGACCTCGCCAGCCAGCTCGGCGCGCCCGGCGGCCGCGGCGCGGTGGTGGCGGTGCTCGACAGCGGCGTGGCCTTCGAGAGCCGCGGGCGCTTCAAGCGCGCGCCCGACCTGCGCCGCAAGGGGTTCGTGCGGCCATACGACTTCATCGGCCGCGACCGTCACCCCAACGACTCCTTCGGCCACGGCACCCACGTGGCGGGCACGATCGCCCAGCGCACGGGCAACCGCCTGGGCACGGCGGGGATCGCCTACAACGCGCAGATCATGCCACTGCGGGTGCTCGACGACGAGGGCTCCGGCGACTCGGCGGCCATCTCCCGCGCGATCCGCTACGCCGCCAAGTACAAGGCCGACGTGATCAACCTCTCCCTCGAGTTCCCCGCCGAGGTGCGGGCGAGCGAGATCCCCGACGTGCTCTCCGCCCTGCGCCGCGCGCGCCGCGCCGGCGTGGTGGTGGTGGCGGCGGCGGGCAACCAGGCGGACCCCGAGGTCGCCTATCCCGCTCGGGCGTCGTCTGTGATCGCCGTGGGGGCGACCACGATCAGCGGCTGCCAGGCCGACTACTCGAACGGCGGGAGCGACCTCGACCTGGTGGCTCCCGGCGGGGGCGCGGACGCCCCCAACACGGACAGCGCATGGGACGTCGCGCACTGCCGCGTGGACGCGAACGGCCGCTCCATCTACCAGCAGACCTTCACCAGCGGGGTGCGCCGCTTCGGGCTGCCGGGCGGCTACGAGGGGACCTCGATGGCGAGCCCGCACGTGTCCGCCATCGCGGCCCTCGTGATCGGCACCAACCGGCTGGGCCCCGACCCCGGACCGCGCGCGATCGAGGAGCATCTCGAGGCCACCTCGCGGCCGACCGACCGCCCCGACCGCTACGGCGCCGGGCTGGTCGACGCGGCAGCAGCGTTGCGCTAAGCCCGGCGGCTCTTAGGTCGTCCGGATGATCATCACGCTGCAGGGCGCGTGATGGGAGACCTTGTTCGGCACGCTGCCGAGCAGGAAGCGCTTGGCTCCGGTCATTCCCTTGTTGCCGACCACGATCAGGTCCGCGTTCGTCTCCTCGGCCACGTCGAGGATGGCGTCGGCCGGATCGCCCTCGCGCGCGTGGATCTCCACCTCGATGCCCTTCGCCTCGAGCACCTGCGCGGCCTTGGTCAGCGTCTCGTTCACGTCCTCGCGCGGGTTGACCATCCACTGAAGGTCGTCGGGCACCTGGTCGCGTTCCTCCCTGAGCCGCCCCTCCGGCACCGGCTCGTAGGCGCTCACGAGATGAACCTTCGCGCTCAGCTGCTCGGCCAGCTCGGTCGCCTGTCGCACCGCTTCCGAAGCGGTGCCCGATCCGTCAGTTCCCACCACCATCGAAGCGAACACAGCCCTCCCTCCCGGTTCTTGCGCAGTCCTCAACCGAAAATCATCATAAAACCATTGGCCGCCTGGCCAAAGAGCGGCTATGTTTGCCAGCAATGTCCACTACACCCACGAGGTGTCTGGCCGTGGACGACCATCCGACCGTGAGGCAAGGACTCGGCCTCATGTTCGGCCACACACCCGACCTGGAGCTGGTCGGGAGCGTCGAAAACGGCGAAGGCGTGATCGACGCCGTGGCCCGCCTGCGCCCGCAGGTGGTGATCATGGACGTGCGCCTGCCGGGAATCGACGGCATTTCGGCGGTCAAGCGGATCGCCGAGGCGGCGCCCGAGGTGCAGACGGTGATGTTCTCGGCCTACGGGGACAAGCGCCTGCTCTCGGACGCGATCGCCGCCGGAGCCCGGGGCTACGTGCTGAAGGGCTCCCCGCCGGAGGACCTGCTGCGGGCGATCCGCACCGTTCAGGGCGGCAAGCCGTTCGTCGACCCCTCACTCTCGCCGGCGCTCCTGATGAACCAGGTGGGCCCCGACGCGCCGCTGTCGGAGCGCGAGCGCGAGATCCTCCAGCTGCTGGCGGAGGGCCTCCACACCGAGGAGGTCGCGCGCCGGATCGGCCTCTCGACCGAGACGGTGAAGTCGGACACCAAGCGCGCGATCCTCAAGCTCGAGGCCGACACGCGCGTGCACGCCGTGGCGATCGCGCTCCGCCAGGCGATGATCGAGTAGCGGCCCGATTTGCCAGGATGGCGGGGTGGAGCAGCCCCGCTTCTGGATCGTCGTTCAGGTGCTGATCGTGATCTTCACGCTAATCGGCATGGTGATCGCGATCACGAAGCTGGCCTGAGCGGCGGCGCCTCCTCCTCGGCCGGCTCGAGCTCGCGCTCCAGGCTCTCCGGGAGGTCGATCTCGGCGCGGCGGCGCTCGGCCTCGGCCTCGTCGAGCGGCTTGACCCAGAACTCCTCGACGCAGATCACGAGCAGCGCGAGGATCGGCACCGCCACGAACAGGCCGACGAAGCCGAACAGCTGTCCCACGACCACCACGCCGACGGCGATCAGGGCCGGGTGCAGCCGGGTGCGCTGCGCCATCACGACCGGGATCGTCACGTTGCTCTCGAGCTGCTGCACGACGATGTAGACGACGAGCGTGAGAATCGCCTTGCCGGGCGAGTCGGTGAGCGCGAACAGCACCGGCGGGATCGCGCCGGCGATCGCGCCGAAGTAGGGCACGACCACGAGCAGCGCCGACAGCACCGCGAAGAAGATCGCGAAGTCGAGCCCGATGGCCGTCAGGCCGATCCACAGCAGCACGAACGTGACCAGCATGTCGATGGCCACGCCCTCCATCCAGCCGATCCAGGCGCGGCGGATTCGCATCAGCACGAGGCGCGCGTGCGCGCGCCGCCCGGGCGTGAACAGGCTCAGCATGCCGTTCACGAGCGGCTCGGGGCGCACCGCCATGTAGTAGGCGGTGATCAGGATGAGGATGAGGGCGCCGAGCACGCCCGCCACGTTCACCCCGATCGAGGTGATCGGGCCGATCAGCCGTTCGGGGTCGTCGGTGTAGTCCTCGACGAAGTTCTGGACCCTGTCCCCCACCTCCCCCGGATCCTGGCCCGTCACGTCGGCGTAGAGCTCCTCGAGGTCGGTCACGATGCTCGGGACCGCCTCCACGAACTCGTCCGTCTGGTCCACGAACGGCGGGATCAGCAGGTAGATCACGAGCACGACCGCCGCGACTCCGCCGACCAGCGCCAGCAGGGCGCCGATAGCTCGCGGGATCTTGTGGCGCTCGAGCCGCGTGGCCGCCGCCGCGAGCGGGATCGCGACCACGATCGTGATCAGGATGGCCAGCAGCAGCGTGACGAGCTGGCGGAAGAGCAGACCGAACAGGAGCAGTCCGGCCGCAAGGAGAACCGCGCGGTAGGCGACCTGATGCGACGGTGTCCGTTCCTCAGTCACCGCTACCGCTTACGGTAAGCGATCGGGTGGCCGCATCCCGGTCGCGCGGGGACACGGCCTGCCCCGGGGCCGAAGCCCCGGGGCGGCGTGTGTCAGGTCCGGCGCTCCAGGTCGGCCACATCCTGGGCCTTCTCGTCGGCCCGCTCCTGCGCCTCGGCGAGCTTCTCCTTCTCCTCGCCCTTGCGCTCCTCGCGGCGCCCCTGAGAGCGCATCGAGGCGTCGCCGCTGAGGTCGCCGGCCGCCTTCTTGGCCCGGCCAGTGATCTTGTCGAGGATGCTCACAGTCGTTCGCTCCTTCGGTCGAGTCGGGGGCTCGGGTACCCGTTCCGTTCCCACCGGAAACCGGTGTACGGTGCGCCGGTGACCAACGACGAGGCGCACCGCCTCGCGCGCGGGAAGGGGGTGTCGCGGCCTCTCTATGCGCTGGTGCGGGCGCTGCTCGTGCCGTTCCTGCGGATCTGGTTCCGGATGCACGTGTCGGGCGCCGAGCACGTGCCGGCCGAGGGCGCGGCGATCGTCGCGCCGAACCACAAGAGCTTCCTCGACTCGTTCTTCATCGCGGCGTGCACCAAGCGGCAGCTGCGCTTCATGGCGAAGACCGAGCTGATCGAGGCACGCTACGGCCGGCTGCTCGTGCGCCTCGGGGCCTTCCCCGTGCGGCGCGGCGAGTCGGACGCCGACGCCCTCGAGACCGCCCGCGAGATCCTCCGCCAGGGCGGCCTGCTGGCGCTCTTCCCCGAGGGCACGCGCATACGTGATCCGGAGGGGCTCGGCCACCCTCGGCGCGGCGCGGGGCGGATCGCGCTCGAGATGGGAGCCCCGCTCGTGCCATGCGCGATCACGGGCACCGAGAAGCTCTTCCTCGGGCCGTTTCCGAAGCCGCGGCGAGTGCAGGTCGCGTTCTCCGAGCCGATCCCGGTCCACCACCTCGCCTCCACGCCGGACGCGGCCTCGCAGCTCGTCGAGGGCACCCTCTGGCCGGAGGTCGAGGGCGAGTACCGGCGCCTGCGGGCACGGCCGACGCTGATCGCCGCGGCGTTGGCGGCGCTCGGGATCGGCAGCGGGCTGCTCATCCGGCGTCGGCGCCGCTGACGGGGTGGCCGCCGCCGTCCGGGCGCGGGTCTAGCGTCCTCGCGGTGCGCCTGATCGTCGCCCGCTGCGAGGTCCACTACACCGGCCGCCTCACGGCCCTGCTGCCCGAGGCGCTGCGCCTCGTGATGGTCAAGTCGGACGGCTCGGTGATGGTCCACGCGGACGCGGGCGGCTACAAGCCCTCCAACTGGATGACCGCGCCCACGGTGATCGAGGAGGAGCCGGGGCGCATCGCCGTGCGAAAGCTCGGCGGCGAGGACCAGCTCGAGATCCGCATCGCCGAGGTGGTCTCGGACGTGGCCCACGACATGGGCGAGGCCGCTGCCCTCGAGAAGCAGGGGGTCGAGCGAGAGCTCCAGGAGCTCCTGGCGGGCTCGCCCGGTGGTGCGGCGAGGGGCTGCGGCTGGTGCGGCGCGAGTGGCCCACCGACATCGGGCCGGTCGATCTCATGTGCCGGGACGGCGAGGACGGGTTCGTGGCCGTCGAGATCAAGCGGATCGGCACGATCGAGGCGGTCGAGCAGCTCACCCGCTACCTCGAGCGGATCCGCGGGGAGCCCGGACTGGCCAACTGCCGCGGGGTGCTCGCCGCCCAGTCGATCAAGCCGCAGGCGCGCGTGCTGGCGGAGTCGCGCGGGATCGAGTGCGCCGAGGTCGACCTCGCCGTGCTGCGCGGCGAGCGCGAGCCCGACCTCACGCTGTTCGGCGGCTAGCCGCGGCACGGGGAAGCCGCTCTCCTCCATCGCACGCTCGACGCGAGCGATCACGGTCTCGATCACCTTCACGCGCGCGTAGGCCTTCGAGTCCGCCTCCACGAGGTGCCAGGGGGCCGGCGGATGGTCGGTGCGCTCGAGCATCGTCTCCACCGCTGCGAGGTACTCGGGGCGCTTGGCGCGGTTGCGCCAGTCCTCCTCGGTGATCTTCCACTGCTTGAGCGGATCCTTCTCGCGCTTGCGGAAGCGCTTCAGCTGCTCCTCGTCGGAGATGTGGAGCCAGAACTTGATCAGCACGACGCCCTCCAGGCAGAGGGAGTGCTCGGACTCGACGATCGTCTCGTACGCGCGCTCCACCTCCTCGGCGCTGGCGAACCCCTCGACGAGCTCGACGAGCACCCGCCCGTACCAGGAGCGGTCGAGCACCGTCATGCCGCCGTAGCCGGGCAGCGCCGGCCAGAAGCGCCACATGAAGTGGTGACGCTTCTCGTCGGGCGTGGGCGCCGCGAACTGCGCCACCCGCACGTGGCGCGGGTCGAGCGGGGCGACCATGCGCTTGAGCGCACCGCCCTTTCCGGACGCGTCCCAGCCCTCGAACAGCACGCAGACCGGCGGGCCGAGCTTGTCCTGGTAGCCCGCCAGCTTGCCGCCGAGGGCCAGGCGCAGCTCCGTCAGGCGCCGCTGGCCGGCCTCGAGCCGCTCGGCCTCCTGCTTCTTCGTCAGCGACAGCGACAGGTCGAGTTCGTCGAGCCGGCCCATGTCAGGACACGAAGGCGGCCAGCTCGTCGATCCGGCGCTCGACGTCCTCCGGCGGATCGGCCGGGAGGCGGAAGATGCAGCCATCGACGCCCGCCTCGCGCAGCCGCTCGAGCGCGCGCTGCTCGGGCTTGGCGTTGAAGAAGGTCACGGGCACGCGCCGGCCCGGCGCGGTCGCGCAGCTCGGCGATGCGCTCGGCGAAGCTCTCGACGCTCCTGATCCGGTTGGGCAGCCACTCGTCGCCATAGGCGAGCACGCGGTCGAGCACCTTCTCGCCGTTGCCGCCCACGAGCACGGGGGGATGCGGGCTCTGCACCGGCTTCGGCCACGACCAGACGCGCTCGAACGACACGTGCTCGCCCGAGTAGGAGGCCTCGTCCTCCGTCCAGAGCGCCTTCATCGCCTCCACTCGCTCGCGCATGATCGAGAAGCGCCGGCGCGGATCGGTGCCGTGGTTTCGCATCTCCTCGCGGTTCCACCCCGCGCCGACGCCGAACAGGAAGCGGCCCCCCGAGAGCACGTCGAGCGACGCCACCTCCTTGGCCGTCACGATCGGGTCGCGCTCGATCACGAGGCAGATGCCGGTGCCGAGCTTGATCCGCGACGTGACGGCGGCCGCCGTGGCGAGCGCGACGAACGGGTCATGCGTGTGCCAGTACTCGCGGGGCAGCTCGCCGCCGCCAGGGTAGGGCGACTCGCGCGCCGCAGGGATGTGCGTGTGCTCGGGGAACAGCAGGCGCTCGAAGCCGCGCTCCTCGGCCAGCCGGGCCAGGCGCGCGGGATCGAGCGTGTACTCGGTCGGGAAGATGAACAGGCCTAGCTCCACCGGAGCTCCAGGCGCTCGAGACCGTAGATGCCGTGGACCCCGCCGAGCTCCGGCTCACCGTCGAGCGCCAGGCCGGGCATTCGCTCGGGCAGGAAGGCGAGCGCCTCCTGAAGCTCCGCGCGCGCCAGGTTCGCGCCGAGGCAGTAGTGGATGCCGGCGCCGAACGTGAGCGGCTTGGCGCGACCGCGCTCGGCGAGGATGTCGAACGCGTGCGGGTCTCCGTCCACACCGTCGCGGTTCCCCGTGAAGGAGCAGACCATCACGACGGTGTCGGCCGGGAAGACGACGTCGCGGTACTCGACCTCCTCGTGGAGCAGCCGCGCGGTGAACGGCGTGATGGGCTCGTAGCGCAGCAGCTCCTCGACCGCTCGCGGCGCCAGCTCGGGCTCGGCCGCCAGCCGCTCCCACTGGTCCGGGTGCTCGGCGAACACGCGCAGGCCATGCGCGAGCTGGGACTGCGTGGTGTCGACGCCGCCCACGAGCACGTTCAGCACGAGGTTCATGCACTCGACGTCGGAGAGCCGGTCGCCTTCCTGCTCGGCGGCGATCAGGGTCGAGATCAGGTCGTCGCCCGGCGTGTCCCTGCGCTGCTCGATCAGCGCACCGGCCCACTCGTAGAACTCGGCGCAGGCGCGCTCGATGGCGTCGCGCTCGTTCATCAGGCTGGGCGGGTCGAACTGACGCTGGATCAGGTTCGACCACTCGTGCAGCTTGGGCGCGTCGTCGAGCGGCGCGCCCATCACGGTCGCGATCGTGAGCGAGGGATAGGGCTTGGCCAGCTCGCCGACGAACTCGCAGCGGCCCCTCCCCTCGAGCGGCGCCCAGAGGCGCTCGAGGAAGTCGCGCATCGCCGGCCGCCAGCTGTCGGCGGCGCGCGGGGTGAAGGCCGGGTTCACGAGGTTGCGCAGCCGCCCGTGCGCATCGCCGTTGACGTGAAGGATGTTGCGCCGCATCTGCTCGAGCAGCGGGCCCTCGGGAACCTCGAACATCTCCGCGATACGCATGCCGGGAAACGTCGCGCTCTTGGTGCGCAGGAAGAAGGCGGCGGCATCGCGGTCGAGCACGATGAAGCCGATCGGCGAGCTCGCAATCCAGCTCCGCTCGCGCAGCTCGCGCATGGTCTCGTGGAAGCGCTCGCCCTTGAGGTCCGGGCCGAGGTAGTCGAGCTCCGGAGTTTCGATTTCCGTAACGAGAGGCACTTGACGCCGGACACTAACCTTGATCGGGATGAGCTTCCTCTTCCGCCATAAGACCGAGATGCCCGACCCGGCCGACGCCCTGCCCGGCCGTGAAACGCGCGCCTTCGACGTTCCGGACACCCACTTCGTGCTCGGCACCCCGCTCGAGCCGCCCTTCCCGGAGGGCGTCGAGACGGCCGTGTTCGGCATGGGCTGCTTCTGGGGCGCCGAGCGCGGCTTCTGGGAGGCGCCGGGCGTCTACACCACGGCCGCCGGCTACGCCGGCGGGAGCACACCGAACCCCACCTACGAGGAGGTGTGCAGCGGTCGCACGGGCCACACCGAGGCGGTGCTGGTCGCCTACCGGCCCGACGAGATCTCCTACGAGGACCTGCTCAAGCTGTTCTGGGAGGGGCACAACCCGACGCAGGGCATGCGCCAGGGCAACGACGTCGGCACTCAGTACCGCTCGGCCGTCTACACGACCACGGACGCCCAGCGCGAGGCGGCGATCGCGTCCCGCGACCGCTACCAGGAGCGCCTTGGCGACGCCGGCTACGGCGAGATCACGACGGAGATCACGGACGCCCCCGAGTTCTTCTACGCCGAGGATTACCACCAGCAGTACCTCGCGAAGGTGCCGAACGGCTACTGCGGCCTGGGCGGCACGGGCGTGTCGTGCCCGGTGGGCGTGGTCGGCGCCTAGCGCCGCTGTCTCATCTCAACGGGCGATCTCGTCCGAGTGGGGCTGGTGAGCATGTCAACCCGACGACGGCCGCCCGGTCCAGTCACTGGTGCCAGGAGCCTACGGCTGCGCGCTTCGACCGACCCGCTCCCCCAGCCCGGCCCCGCAGCCGCGCCATCAGCTTCAGTCGCTCGTCGGCCTCGCCGGGCCAGTCCCCGACGTCGGCGGGCCACCAGGCCCACTCGTCGTGCTCGTGGTCGGGCACCGGCCGGCAGTCGCCCGCCACCGTGGCGAGCCCGATGAGCATCGCCATCCCGTTCGATAGCGAGACGAGCGCCTCGACCGACAGTCGCTCGGGCTCGAGCTGCCACTCCTCGGTGAGCTCACGCGAGAGCGTGACGGCCGGGCTCTCGCCGAGATCGACGGCGCCGCCCGCCCCGAGCGCCCAGCGTCCCGCCCAGGTGGACACCCAGCCCGCGCGGCGCCCGGCGAGCCAGCGGCCGTCCTCCGAGCGCACGACGCAGAGCGCGGTCATGCTCCCGTCGGCGTCGTCGAGCAGCCGCAGCGCCCAGCGCACCGGTTGCAGCTCGAGCCGCAGCCCGGCGCCGTCGGCGCTCCAGCCGGCAAGGCGGCTGGCCATCCCGTCGTGCGCGGGCGAGCCGCGCTCGCGCAGGCCGGTCACCGCGGCATCGGCGGCGCGCTGGGTGTCCGCGGACGGCTCGTAGGCGTCGTCGCGCCAGAGCACCTCCACCTGGTCGGGACGCCAGGGACCTCGCGCGAGCATGCCGGAGCGCGGCACCACTCGGGAAAATCTAGATGCTCGATCAGGCGGCTTCGACCGAGCCCGCCAGGCCCTCGGCATCGAGCCGGTTGAGCACCGAGAGGAAGGCGGCCACCACGCGCGCGTCGAACTGCGAGCCGGCGCAGCGCAGCAGCTCGCCGCGCGCCGTGTGCTCGTCGAGCGCCGCCCGGTAGACGCGATCGGCGGTCATGGCCTCGTAGGAGTCGGCAGCAGCGAGGATCTTCGCCTCGAGCGGGATCCTCACGTCCGGCAGGCCATGCGGGTAGCCGTTGCCGTCGGGCCGCTCGTGGTGGGCCACGATCCAGGTGCGCAGGTCCTCAAGGCCGCGTCCGCTCAGGATCTGCGCGCCGATCTCCGGGTGGGTGCGGATCTTCTCGAGCTCGGCCTTGCCGAGCGGACCAGCCTTCTGCAGGATCGCGTCGGGCAGGCCCATCTTGCCGATGTCGTGCAGGATGCCCGCCACCTCAACGCGCCTGACGCGCTCCGGCGGCAGGCCGAGCTCGGCCGCGATCAGGCCGCAGTAGCGGCCGACCGTGCGCGAGTGGTCCGCGGTGCCGGTGTCGCGCAGGTCGAGCGCCTCCGCCAGCGAGAGCAGCGTCGCGAGCTGCACCTCGTCCGCGCCGCGGCCGCCCTCGGGCGCGAAGATCGCCGAGATCTCGCGGTTGAAGATCACCGCTCGGTTGCGCCCGAGCGCCTTGGCCGCGTACAGCGCCTGGTCCGCGGCCTCGAGCACCGCGTCGGCGGAGCGGCCGTGGTCGGGGAAGGTCGCGACGCCGAACGAGAATGTGAGCCCCGCCGGGTCGTCATGGAAGGCCTGCTCGACGGCGGCCAGCAGGCGCTCCGAGACCAGATAGGCCTCGTGCTCGGTCGCCTCCGGCAAGAGGATCGTGAACTCCTCGCCGCCCGTCCTCGCGATCGAGTCCATCGAGCGGCGGTGGCGCTCGAGGATCTCGCCCACGCGCACGAGCGCCTGGTCGCCCGCCCGGTGGCCCAGCCGGTCGTTCACGGACTTGAAGTGGTCGAGGTCGCCGATCACGATCGAGAAGGGCCTCTCCGAGCGCTCGGCGCGCGCGACCTCCGCCTCGAGCTCGCTGTCGAGAGCGAGCCGGTTCTTGAGCCCGGTGAGGGCGTCGGTGAGCGCGGCGTCGGAGAGCCGGTGAACGAGCTGCACCACGGCGTCGCGGACGGAGCGCAGCAGCACGGCGGCCGGAAACAGGATTCCCATGACCGTGAGCCAGGTGCCGGCCACCGCCTCGGGCGGGGCGGTGGCCACCAACACCGCCAGGTAGGCCGCCGCCAGCAGTCCGAACTGCGCCGCGGCGCCGCGCACCGAGAAGAAGTAGCCCACGTAGAGCGCGAGCCACACGTACAGCATCTCCCCCGACAGCGAGGTGCCGGTGCCCGCGCTCAGCGCGTGCGCGGAGACCAGCAGCGTCCCGAGGGCTGTGGCCGCGTGCATCATCCTCGGCCCGACCCGGTTGGCGAACAGGTAGAGGCCGAGCGCCACCAGAGCGCAGACGAGCGGGATCGCGAGATGGACGGGCCCGAAGCGGCTCGTCAGGATCGCGACGGCGAGCAGCACCAGCGCCTCGCCGCCGAAGATCGCGGATGCCACGCGCGCGGCCACGAGCGAGCTCGGCTCGACCGCCGAGATCTCCGAGAGCGACGGCACGCGTCGTTCCCCCTGTTGTCCCGGGACAGGGAGCATTGCCCAGGTTGTCGGCACCCTGCCCCAGGAGGGTGATCGAACGTTTGCCTATGGCCGAATGAAGATGGCGCAATCCCGCTCTGCGAGCGGGATCTCAGGCGCCCAGCTCGTCCCGCAGCGATGAGAGCCCGGCGCGCAGCTCGGCCACCTCGCGCTCGAGGCGCTCGACACGCTCGTCGAGGCCGTGCGCGGGCGGCGGCGGCGCGGGCGGTGCGGCGGCGGCGGGTCGGTGCGGCGGCGGCGCGGCCGGCGGCGGTCGGGTTCGGATGCGGGGACCGCCGGTGGCGCGGCGGGCGCGGCCCCCTCCTCCTCGTCCCCGACCGCGCCGAGCAGCTGCCGGTAGCGCTCCTCGCGCTGGCCGGGCCGCCGTCCCAGGCGCTCCACCAGCCGCCGCTCGGAGAGGCGCCCGAGCACCTCCTCGAGCTCGGCGGCCCCGCCGAACGAGTGCAACCGATCGCTGCGGGCGCGCAGCTCACCCGGCGTCTGCGGACCGCGCAGCATCAGCACGCACAGGAGCGCGACCTCGGCCTGGTCGAGGCCGAGGGTGCGATCGAGCGTGTGCCGGTACTTCATCGCGCGCCGGTTCGACCAGCTCGCGAGCGTCGCCCACTTGCGGTGCACGAGGCGATCGAGCGCGCCGCGGATCTCGCCCTCGTCGTAGTTCACCACCGGATCGCGGTTGGTCGACTGGTTGCAAGCCAGCCGCAGCGAGTTGAGCGTGAGCGGATACACGTCCGGCGTCGTGCGCTGCTTCTCGATCAAGCAGCCGAGCACGCGGATCTCGGCGGCGTCCGGCTCCATCGGTCGGGGAGCCTACCCGGGCACGCGGGCGCTCGGCTGCCATCCTCGGGGAGTGGGCATCTACCTGCGCATCCTGCGCACGCCCGGCGTCGCCCGGGTGGTGGTCGCCACGGTGATCGGGCGGCTGCCGATCGGCATCAGCAGCCTCGCGATCCTGCTCTTCGTCCGCGAGACCACGGGCTCGTTCGCCTCCGCCGGCCTGTGCGCCGGCGCGCTCGCGCTTGGCAGCGCGGCCGGCGCCCCGCTGCAGGGCCGGCTCGTGGATCGGCGCGGCCAGAGCGGACTGCTCCCGCTGGCGGTCGCTCACGCGGCGGGGCTCGTCGCGATCTGGGTTCTCGGGGCCGCCGAGGCGCCGACGGCCCCGCTCGCGCTGGTGTCGCTCCTGACAGGCGCGGCGCTGCCGCCGCTCACGTCGGTGCTCCGCTCGCGCTGGCCCTACCTGCTCGACGCCGAGCTCGTCCCGGGCGCCTACGCGTTCGACTCCGTGCTCGTCGAGTTCATCTTCGTCACCGGTCCGCTCGTGACCACGGCGGTCGTGGCCACCGTCGGGCCCGAGTACGCGCTCGCCGTCTCCGCCGCCTGCGTGCTCACCGGCACTGTCACCATGCTGGCCGGTTTGCGCGACAAGCCCGGGCCCGAGCGCTCCGGCGCCACCGAGCGCGCGCTCGGCCTCGGCGCGCTGGCGGCGCCGGGACTCCGCACGCTCGTGGTGGCGAGCCTGCCCGTCGGCTTCGCGCTCGGGACGCTCGAGGTCGTGCTGCCCGCGTTCAGCGAGGACGAGGGCTCGAAGGTGCTCGCGGGGGTGCTGCTGGCGATCTGGTCCGCCGCGAGCGGCGCCGGCGGGCTGCTGTACGGCACGCGCGTGTTCCAGCTGCCGCTCTCGGAGGTGCACCTGCGGCTGGCGCTCGTGCTCCCGCTCGCCTGCGGGGTGCTGTTCGCGGCCAGCTCTCCGCTCACGATGGGCCTGCTCGTGATCGTGGCCGGGGCCCCGATCGCCCCGCTGATCGCGTCGCGCAACCAACTGGTCGAGCGGGTGGCTCCCAAGGGCACGACGACCGAGGCATTCACCTGGCCCCTCACCGCGCTCGTCGGCGGGCGTCTCGCTCGGAGCGGCGAGCGCCGGCGCGCTCGTGGAGGCCTACTCCTGGACGGCGGGCGTGGGCTCGGCGGTTGCGGTCTCCGCGCTCGGCGCATGCGTGCTGCTCGCCCGCCGCGAGACGCTCGCGCCGGCACTGGCACGTTAGGCTCGCCGGCCATGGGAAACATCACCGGTGAGCGCGTCGTCGAGATCGACGCGCCGATCGAGCGCTGCTTCGCGATCGCGGCGGACATCGACAACGCGATCGAGTGGCAGGGGTCGCTCAAGGACGTGGAGGTGCTGGAGCGCGGGCCCGACAAGCGTGCCCTGCTCGTGGACACGGAGTCCGACGCCAAGGTCAAGACGGTCAAGGCGCGGCTGCGCTTCTCCTACGAGGAGCCCACCTCGATCCGCTGGGTGCAGGAGAAGGGAGACACGAAGTCGCTCGTCGGCTCGTGGAGCTTCGAGGACCTCGGCGAGGGGCGCACGCGCGCCACCTACGCGCTCGAGGCCGACCCGGGTCGGATACTGGGGATACTCCTGCGCGGCCCGGCGGAGGCGAAGGTGCGGGACTTCCTCGTGGGCGACGCCGCCGACGGCCTCAAGAAGCACGCCGAGGGCGGCTGAGGCTCCCCCGCGGAGCGGGCGCCGCGCTAGCCGCCGCGCCGCTCCAGCTCGAGCAGCGCCCGCTTGCGCTCGAGCCCGCCGCCGTAGCCGGTGAGCCGCCCGTCCGCCCCGATCACGCGGTGGCAGGGCACCACGATCGGAATCGGATTGCGGCCGTTCGCGAGCCCGACCGCGCGCGCCGCGTGCGGCGCCCCGATGGTCGCGGCCAGCTCGCCGTAGCTGACCGTCTCGCCGTAGGGGATCGCGGTGAGCGCCCGCCAGACGCGCTGCTGGAACGGCGTGCCGCCGGCGCTCAGCGGCAGGTCGAAGGTCGTCCGCTCGCCCGCGAAGTACTCGGAGAGCTGGCGGCGCGTCGTCGGCGAGCACCCCGGGCGCCGGCGCGCGCGGGGGACGCTCCTCGTCGTCGAACGCGAGCGAGCGCAGGCCGCCGTCGCCGGCGGCGACGGCCACGAGCGGGCCGAGCGGCGTGTCGATGCGGATCCGGGCGCTCATGCCAGCTGCGCCCACAGGTGCTGGGTCGCGTAGGCGCGGTAGGGGCGCCAGCGCCTCCGCCGCGGCGCTCGCGGCCCGCGGGCTTCCGTCACGGCCGAGCCGCTCGAGCGCGCGCCGCACGCCGAGGTCGGTGGGGAGGAACGCGTCGGGATCGCGGAGCGCGCGCATCGCCACGTAGGCGGCGGTCCAGGACCCGATGCCGGGGAGCGCGAGCAGGCGACGCTCGGTGTCGGCGCGGTCGGCGCCGGGGTCGAGCTCGAGCTCGCCCGCCTCGATCGCCGCCGCGAGCCCCGCGAGCGCGCGGGCGCGGCTGCGCGGCATCGGCAGCGCCTCCGGGTCGGCGGACGCGATCGCGGCCGTGGACGGGAACAGCCGCGTGACTCCGCCGAGCGGCGTCTCGAGCGGCTCGCCCAGCTCGGCCGCCAGGCGCCCGGCGACCGTCGCCGCGCCCGCCACCGACACCTGCTGGCCGAGCACCGCTCGCAGCGCCAGCTCCGCGCCATCCACGTGGCCCGGCACCCGCCGCCCGGGGGCCTCGCGCACGAGCCCGCCGAGCAGTGCGTCGCTGCCGAGCGCGTCGACCACGGCCTGCGGATCGGAGTCGAGGTCGAGCAGCCGCCGGCAGCGCTCGACGGCCGCGGCGAGGTCGCGCAGATCGTCGAGTCGCAGCGTGGCCCGCACGTGCCCGGCGGCCGGGGACAGCACCACGGTGCCTCCGCCGTGCGGCAGGCGCAGGCTGCGCCGGTACGAGCCGTTCAGCCGCTCCTCCACGCCGGGCACGGCGCGGGCTCCCAGGAACGCCAGCATGCCCGCGGCGTCGAACGGCGCCCGGTACGGCAGCCGCAGACTCACCCCACCGCGCTCGGCGCGCGGCGTACGCGGCCGGCGCCGGCGCAGCTCGCGCGGCGCCAGCGCGAACACCTCGCGGATCGTGTCGTTGAACTGGCGCACGCTCGAGAAGCCGGCGGCGAAGGCGACATCGGTGATCGGCAGGGCGGTGGTCTCGAGCAGTACGCGCGCGGTCTGGGCGCGGCGGGCGCGCGCCAGCTGGAGCGGCCCGGCGCCGAGGTTGTCCACGAGCCGCCGGTGCAGGTGGCGCTCGGTGTAGCCGAGCCGCCGCGCGAGCCCGGACACGCCCTCGCGGTCGACGACGCCATCGGCGATCAGGCGCATCGCGCGGCCCACGAGGTCGGCGCGGAGATCCCACTCCGGCGAGCCCGGCACGGCGTCGGGGCGACAGCGCATGCAGGCGCGGAAGCCGGCCGCCTGAGCGGCCGCCGCGCTCGGGTAGAAGACAACGTTCTCGCGCTTCGGCGTGCGCGCCGGGCAGCTCGGCCGGCAGTAGATCCCGGTCGTCTTGACCGCGGTGAAGAACCAGCCGTCGAAGCGGGAGTCGCGCGCCTCGGCCGCGCGGCGACAGACATCGAAGTCGAGCGTCATGACCCGGGACGATGACAGGCCGCGTCGGTGATTTCTGGCGGAAATCGGACCTGCATGCGTGATGCACCACGCGGCGACCGGGTACAGGAGGATCATGCTGAAGAAGACACTCCTGCCCACCCTCGCCGCGCTCGTGCTGCTCGTGCCCGCGGCGCCCGCTCAGAGTCCCGCCCAGAGCTCGATCGCGCTCCCGAACGAGTTCCGCCCCGAGGGCATCGCCGCCGGCAAGCGGGCCACGTTCTACGTCGGCTCGATCCCGCAGGGCTCTGTCTGGCGCGGCTCGTTCCGTACCGGCGAGGGCGACGTGCTCGTGCCGCCTCACACGGGCCGCAGCCACACCGGCGTCAAGTACGACCGGCGCTTCGACAGGCTGTTCGTGGCCGGCGGAATGTCGAAGGGGATCTACGTCTACGACGCGACGACCGGCGCCGATGTGGCCAGCTACTCGCTGCCGGACGCGGGCTTCGTGAACGACGTGGTGCTCACGCGCCGCGCGGCGTGGTTCACCGACTCTCAGGTGGCCCAGCTCTACCGCGTGGACATCGCGCCGGACGGCTCGCTCTCCGAGCCCGTGCGGGTCCCGCTCAGCGGCGACATCCAGTTCGTCGCCGGGCAGTTCAACGTGAACGGCATCGAGGCGCTTCCCGCCGGGCGGCGGCTGATCGTCGTGCAGAGCAACACCGGCAAGCTGTTCACGGTCCGCGCGAGCACGGGCGTCACGCGCGAGATCGCGCTCGACCAGCCGGTGCCGAACGGCGACGGCATCCTGCTGCGCGGCCGCCGGCTGTACGTGGTCCAGAACCAGCTGAACCAGGTGGCGGAGATCAAGCTCGGCAGGAACCTGCGGCGCGGACGCACGCGCGCGCGGCTGCGCGACGACCGGCTTGACATCCCGACGACGATCGCGCCCTTCAACCGCTTCATCTACGCGGTGAACGCGCGCTTCAACCGGCCGGACGTCTCGGACGACGACGTGGTCCGGCTGCGGCCCCGGCCGTAGATCGAGCCGCCAGGGTAGGCGGCGGCGTCGAACGCCCCCCGTTCGGGTATGGGCGTCGGGTGACCCTCGTCGGCATTCACGCGTCCCACGAGCAGCTTCCGCCGAGCCGCCTGCTCGACGCGGTTCGCCATGCGGAGCAGGCGGGATTCCAAGGGGGAATGTCGTCAGACCACTTCTCACCCTGGAGCGAACGCCAGGGCGAGTCCGGGTTTGCCTGGTCGTTCCTCGGCGCCGCGCTGGAGGCGACGTCGCTCGGCTTCGGTGTGGTGAACGCGCCTGGCCAGCGGTATCACCCGGCGATCGTGGCCCAGGCGGCGAGCTCGCTCTGCGAGATGTTCCCGGGCCGACTCTGGGTGGCCCTGGGCACCGGTGAGGCGTCGAACGAGCACATCACCGGCGGGCGCTGGCCACCGAAGGCCGAGCGCAATGCGCGGCTCCGCGAGTGCGTGGACGTGATGCGAGCGCTGTTCGCGGGCGAGGTGGTCAACCACGACGGGCTGGTGCGGGTGGACCGGGCCCGACTCTGGACCTTGCCGCCTGAGCCTCCGCCGCTCATCGGCGCCGCCGTCAGCGAGGAGACGGCGGGCTGGGTCGGCAGCTGGGCCGACGGACTCGCGACAGTCAACCAGCCGCGCGAGACGCTCGAGCGCGTGATCGGCTCCTATCGCGAGCACGGGGGGGACGGCAAGCGGCTCGTCCTGCAGGTCCATCTCTCGTGGGCGCGAACCGAGGAAGACGCACTGCGGATCGCGCACGACCAGTGGCGTACGAACGTCTTCCCGCCACCGCTGTGCTGGGACCTCGAGACGGTCGAGCAGTTCGACCTCGCGGCGAGCCACGTACGCCCTGACGACGTGCGCTCGACGGTGCTCGTCTCCGCCGACCTGGAGCAGCACGCCGCCTGGCTGCACGAGCTCGCGAGCCTCGGCTTCGACGAGATCTACCTGCACCACGTCGGTCGGGAGCAGCGCGAGTTCATCGACGCGTTCGGCGAACGGGTGCTGCCGGCGCTCACGGAGTCCTGACCGTGCGCATCGCGCCAACCAGCGACCTGTGGTGGAAGAGCGCGGTGATCTACTGCCTCGATGTCGAGACGTTCCTGGATTCGGACAACGACGGGGTTGGGGACTTCCAGGGCCTGATCAGACAGGTCGACTATCTCGCCGGGCTTGGCGTGACCTGCCTGTGGCTGATGCCGTTCTACCCCTCCCCCGGGAGGGACGACGGCTATGACATCAGCGACTTCTTCGGTGTCGACGGCCGCCTCGGAACCCTCGGCGACTTCGTGCAGCTGGTGCGTCACGCGAACGACCGTGGGCTCAAGGTCGTCGTCGACCTCGTCATCAACCACACCTCGGACGAGCACCCATGGTTCCAAGCCGCACGGGCCGACTCCGACTCCCCCTACCGCTCGTTCTATGTGTGGCGGGATGAGCCGGCGGACGAGCCCACCGGCATCGCGTTCCCGGACCGTGAGACCAGCAACTGGGAGAAGGACGAGGAGGCCGGGCAGTACTTCCTGCACCGCTTCTATCGCTTCCAGCCCGATCTCAACGTGGCCAATCCCGCCGTGCGCGACGAGATCGCGAAGATCGTCGGCTTCTGGTTGCAACTCGGCGTGTCCGGCTTCCGCATGGACGCGGTCCCGTTCCTGCTCGAGACCGAGGGGCTCACGGAAGCGGTCGAGGGGGACCCCCAGGAGTGGCTACGCGAGCTCCGCGCGTTCGCTGTGCGCCGGCGCGGCGAGGCGATGTTGCTGGGCGAGGTGAACGCCGAGCTCAAGGCGATTGCCCGCTTCTTCGGCGACGAGGACGGCGATCAGCTGCACATGCAGTTCGCGTTCCTCCTGAACCAGCACCTCTGGCTCGCATTGGCGCGCGAGGACGCGGAGCCGCTCGAGGCGGTGATCCGCAGCCTGCCGGTGCCGCCACCTGACAACACCTGGGCCACGTTCCTGCGCAATCACGACGAGCTCAGCCTCGACAAGCTCACCGGTCCGCAGCGCCAGGAGATCTTCGACGCCTTCGGACCGGACGAGTCGATGCAGCTGTACGGCCACGGTCTGCGCCGCCGCACAGCCGCGATGCTCGGCGGCGACGGCCCGCGCCTTCGCATGGCATGGAGCCTGATGTTCTCGCTGCCCGGGTCGCCGGTGATCTTCATGGGCGACGAGATCGGCATGGGCGAGAACCTCGACCTGCCCGATCGGATGAGCGTGCGCGTGCCGATGCAGTGGTCCGACGATCCGAACGGCGGCTTCTCAGGGGCTGACGCTGGGGACCTGGTGAGGCCCGTCTGCCAGGGGCCGCTCGGAGCGAAGCGCGTGAACGTCGCCGCCCAGCGCCGTGACCCCGGCTCGCTCCTCAACTGGATGGAGCGCATGATCCGCCGGCGCAAGGAGACCCCGGAGCTCGGCTGGGGTGCGAGCACGCTGATCGAGACCGCGGCGCCGTCACTCTTCGCGCACCGCTGCGACTGGCAGGGCTCCACTGTCGTGGCCGTCCACAACCTCTCCGGTAGCAAGGCAAGCGCCACGCTCGACCTCGGCCTCGCCGGGAACGGCGAGTTTCGGATCGACGACCTGCTGTTCGGCCGCGACCACAAGCCGAACCGCGACGGGACACTGGACGTCGAGCTGGACGGCCACGGGTACCTCTGGCTGCGCCTGCTGCGGGCCGACGAGCGGAGCCTCGGATAGGTGAGCGACACGGCGCCGAGGGAGACTCCCCTCTACACGCCCGATCCTGGCGTCTTCGACGAGGCCGTGGCGGCGGACGGCAGCCCGCGGCCTCCCTACGCGGAGCTGCTCTCCGCGCTGGGCGAAGCCGATCTGGAGGAGCTGAGCGCGGCCATCGCGAGCGAGGTACGGAGGCACGGCGTCTCGTTCCGGGCCGACGGCCGAACCGAGTCGTTCCACCTCGACCCGGTGCCGCGCCTGCTGGCCGCGACCGAATGGGCCGAGCTCGAGCGCGGTCTGCGGCAACGCGTGCGGGCACTCGACCAGTTCGTCGCGGACGTCTACGGAGAGCGCCGCATCATCGCCGAGGGCGTGGTGCCCGAATGGGCGCTCGAGGGCTGCGATCACCTCGAGCCGCGACTCGCCGAGCTCCCGCCTCAGGCGCTCCACATCGGGGTGGCCGGCCTCGACGTGGTGCGCGGCGCCGACGGCTACCTGCGCGTGCTCGAGGACAACGTTCGCACGCCCTCCGGGCTCGCCTACACGCTCGCCGCGCGCGCGGTGCTCGAGGCGTCGCTGCCGCAACGAGCGGCCGAGCGCCCTCGGGAGCTCGGCGACGTCGCCGGCGCGCTGATGCGCACGCTGCGCGCGGCGGCCCCGAACGCGGGCGCGGATCCGACCGTCGTCCTGCTGAGCGACGGACCGGAGAACTCGGCCTGGTACGAGCACGAGCGGCTGGCGGCGCTGCTCGACGTGCCGATCGTGACGTTGGCCGATCTCAGCGTTCGTGCGGGGCGGCTCGTGGCCCGGGTGGACGGCAGGCGCAGCACCGTCGACGTCGTCTACCGCCGCACCGACGAGGACCGCCTGACCGACGAGCGCGGTGAGCTCACCCCGGTCGGCGCTGCGCTGTTCGAGCCGCTGCGCGCCGGACGGCTCGCCTGCGTGAACGCCTTCGGCACCGGCGTGGCCGACGACAAGCTGATCACCGCCTACGTGGAGGACATGGTGCGCTTCTACCTCGGCGTGGAGCCGTCGCTGCGCTCGGTGCGCACCTACGACCCGCAGGTCCCGGACCAGCGAGCGACGGTGCTCGACCGCATCGGCGAGCTCGTGATCAAGCCCCGGTCGGGCTTCGGCGGCCACGGGGTGGTGGTGGCGCCGCACGCGCGACCCGAGGACGTGCGCGCCGCCGGCGAGGCGCTCGCCGCGGACCCGGCGGGTTTCGTGGCCCAGGAGACCGTGGTGTTGTCCACCCATCCCACCGTCGTGGGCCCGCGCCTCGAGCCGCGCCACGTCGACCTGCGTCCTTTCGTCCTGCTCGCGGGCGATGATGGTCAGGTGGTTCAGGGTGGACTGACTCGAGTGGCTCTCGACCGCGGTGCGCTCGTGGTCAACAGCTCGCAGCGCGGCGGGGGCAAGGACACGTGGGTGGTGCCGTAGTGCGCGAGGGGCCGGGCTTAGCCCGGACCGGAGCGATGGCATTGCGCGAGGGGCCGGGCTTAGCCCGGACCGGACGGGGGCAGGAAATGACGCCGCCGCTGGTAGGCGTCTCCACGTCCGAGGTGCGCACGAAGGAGCACCACGACGTGGTGCCACAGGGCGAGCCGGCCCGCACCGAGCTGGCGCTGGGCGAGCGCTACCTCGAGGCGATCCGCCTCGCCGGCGCGATGCCCGTGATCCTCGCGCCGGTGCGCACCGGGACGGTGGACATGCTGCTCGACCGCCTCGACGGCCTCTGCCTCTCCGGCGGGCCCGACCTCCACCCCCATCACTACGGCGCCGCCGAGCACCCCGAGCTCGGACCCACCGAGCCCGAGCTCGATCGCTTCGAGCTCGCCCTGGCGCGCCGCGCGATGGCGCGCGGGGTTCCGGTTCTCGCGATCTGCCGGGGCATGCAGGTGCTGAACGTCGCCCGTGGCGGCACGCTTCACCAGCACCTGCCGGACCTCGGCGGGGAGATCGAGCATCGTCAGCAGCTCGCGGGCCCGCGCACGACGCACGAGGTCGAGCTGGCGTCCACCAGCAGGCTGGCCCGCCTGCTCGGCCTGGAGACGCTCGCGGTCAACTCGTTCCATCACCAGGCGATCGACGCGCTGGGCGGCGAGCTGCACGTGGTGGGCCGGGCCGCGGACGGCGTGATCGAGGCCGTCGAGACGAGCGGGCCGGGCTTCGTGTTCGGGGTGCAATGGCACGCCGAGGGTCTCGTCGAGCGGCCCGAGCAGCTGACGCTGTTCGAGGCGCTGGTGCGGGCCGCGTCGGAGCACGCCGACGAGGCGACGCGGGCGGCCTGAGCTACGACCGGTCGACGATCTTGCCCGGGTTGAGGTTGGCGCCCGGGTCGATCCCCTCGAAGAGCGCCTTCACCATCTCGACCCCCGGCGCCGAGATGTCCTCCTCGAGCCAGCGCGAGTGCTCCGTACCGACCGCGTGGTGGTGCGACAGCGTGGCCCCCGAGTCGATGAACGACTGCTGGATCGCCGACTTCACGAGGTCGTACTGCTCGATCGGCTCCCGGCGTCCCGATGGCGTGAGCGCGAACGTGAAGTAGAGGCAGGCGCCCGCGTGGTAGGAGTGCGAGAGGTGGCACATGATGTACGCGGGCACCGCGAGCTCGGCGAACGCCCCGCGCGCCGCGGCCATCACGTTGTCGTACAGCTCGGGAAGGACGCTCCAGGGGGCTGACGTCTCCGCCACGTCGGCCAGGACGCCGCGGTCGAGCAGGTAGTCGCGGATGTAGGGCGTGTCGAACTTCTTCTGGTCGTACAGCGCGCCGGGCCCAGTGCCGATGCACAGCCCCCTACGGCGCCCGACGATCCGACCGACCAGCTTGCGCTGCGCGGCGACGTGCGCCTTCGTGCCCTCGTAGCCGATGAACGCCAGGCACATCTGCTCGACGTCGTAGCCCTTGCGCTTCTCGAGGTAGGTGGACAGGGCCTTCGACTTCACCCGGTCGAGGATCGAGTTGCCCGTCCTGGTGGAGAACGAGAAGGCCGTCTCGTAGGCGTCCGAGACGCGCGTGACCGAGGGCGAGGCCTCGTCGGCCGCGATCTCCCGCATCGCGGCGAGCCCCTCCGTCCAGGACGGGAACAGGTACCCGAGGATCGTCCGCTCCTCGGGCAGCCGGTGCACATGCACCGTGGCCTCGGTGATGATCCCGAGCCGGCCCTCGCTGCCCAGCACCATCTCGCGCACGCTCGGGCCGGTGGAGGTGCTCGGCACGGGGCGGGTGATGAGCATCCCGGCGGGGGTGGCCACCCGCATGGCGCGGGTCAGCTCGGCCACGTCGCCGTAGCGGTCCGACTGCATGCCCGACGAGCGCGTGGCGACCCAGCCGCCGAGCGTGGAGTGGGTGAAGCTGTCGGGGAAGTGCCCGAGCGTCCAGCCGCGGGCGTTCAGCTGCTCCTCGAGGTGCGGCCCGAGCACGCCCGCCTGGACGCGCGCCATACGCGACTCCTCGTCGATCGAGAGGACGCGGTCGAGCGCGCTCAGGTCCACGGAGATGACGCTGCGCGTCTCGCCCGGGGGAGCCTCGAGGCTGCCCGAGATGTTCGTGCCCCCGCCGAACGGGATCAGCACGGCGTCGGCGTCCATGCCGGCGCGCAGCACGGCGGCCACGGCCGCCTCGTCGCCGGGGCGCACCACCGCGTCGGGCACGCGACCGACGTCGCCGCCGCGGTGGCGCACGAGATCGCGCAGGCTCTTGCCCCGCGCGTGCACGAGCCGGTCCAGGGGATCGGTCGACAGGCGCTCGGCGCCGGCCGCGCCCTCGAGCGCCTCCCGCAGCTCGTCAGGGAGGGACGGCTCGGGGATGGCGAGCTCCTCGAAGGAGCACGCGCCGGGCCGCCGGCCGATCGACGTCGATGGCGAGATGGCGCTCGAGGAACGGCCCGAGCGCCGGCTTGCCGTGGTGGGTGAATGCCACCCCCTCGTCTCCCCAGCCCCACCACTTCATCCGTGGTAACCATACGCAGGGAATGGCCAGCGACGCCGCGAGACTCCCCGACCTGCCCCATCCCGTGTCCCGGGCGCTCCGCGAGCGGGCGCAGAGCGGCTCGGCGCCCGGCGCGCGCGACGACCCTCACCGCATCGCCCTGGTGATCGAGGGCGGCGGCATGAGAGGGGTCGTATCCGCGGGGATGACGGCCGCGCTGGAGCGGCTCGGCCTCACCGCCTGCTTCGACCTGGTGGTGGGCGCCTCCGCCGGCGCCTTCAACGGCGCGGCGCTGATCGGCGGCGTCGCCGGCCACGGCGCAGCCACCTACTCGGGGGCGCTCGCGTCGCGTGCGTTCGTCAACCCCGCGCGGGTCCTGCGTGGACGGCCGGTGATCGACGTGACCTACGCGCTCAGCTACACCTCCGCCGACATCGACGCCGGCCGCCACGAGCGGGTGCTGAACAGCCCGATCGAGCTGCACTGCATCGCCGTCGACGTGGACACGGCGCGCCCCGTCGATCTCTCCGGCATGCGGACGAAGCGCGAGCTGTGGGACGCCCTGCTCGCCTCGAGCCGCACGCCCTGGGCCGGCGGTCCGCCGATCGAGATCGGCGGCCGGCGCTACATCGACGGCGGGCTCGGCGCGGCGATCCCGGTGAGGGAGGCGCTGGCGGCGGGAGCCAGCCACGTGCTCGTGCTGCAGACGAGGCCCCAGGGGGTGCCGCGCAAGGGAGTCTCGAAGCTGGCGGACCGCCTGATCGAGCGTCAGCTGCGGCGGCTCAACCCGGCGCTCCTGACCCTCTACCGGGACCGGCTCGACTGGTACGAGCGCGTGGTCGCCGACATCGCGCGAGCGTTCGCGCGATCCCGGGAGCGACCACCCGCCGGTGCTCGGCCTGCGGCCGCCCGCCGGAACGCCCGTGGTAGGACAGCTGGAGCGACGCTCCGCGGTGTTGGCCACGGCCGCCCGGGACGCCGAGCGGCTGGTCGAGGGCGTGCTGCGGCCGGCGGCCGCGCCCCAGGCCCTCGGCGCCGGCTGAGCCTAGGCGCCGAGCGCCTCGCTCACCCGTCCGGTCTCGCCCTCCGGCGCCTCCACGAGCACCAGCACCCGGCCGGCATGCACCGCCTCGAGGTCGCGCTTGGCCGTCGCCTCGTCGAGGCCGGCCTCGGTCAGCAGGCGCTCGATCTCGTGATGGCTGGCGATGTGGGCGTGCTCGACGCCGCCCGGGTAGCTGATCACCTGATCGCGGTCGGCGTCGGCGAAGCTGCCGCCGCGCTGCTCGCCGCCGGCGAAGTGGCCCCGCTCGTGGCCCTCCGCGTGCTCACCGGCGAAGTCGCCAACGGGCGCTCCCGGCTCTGTCCGACCGGCGAACTCGCCGACCGGCTCCTCGCGCGCGTCGGGTCGCGGCTCGCCCGTGAGCACGCGCACTTCCGCGCCCGCGATCCCTGCTTCGAGCACGGCGTTCACCGCCTCAGCGGCCTCGTCGTGCGAGGCGAACGATCCACACAGAGCGGCCACGCCTTCCTCCTTCGTCGGGGGTACTCCGAGTCTACGACTCGGAAGCACGCCTGGCGTGACAGGCGGCGGGCTAACCGCCCAGCTCTCCCGTCGCCTCCTCGAACTGCCCCATCAGGCGGCCAAGGGCCTCGCCCGTGTAGGCGTTCAGCGTGCCGGTCCGCTCGGCGATCATCGACGCCCTCGTCTGGAGGCGCTCGAACTCCGGGCTGCGCGCGATCTCGTCGAGCGCCTCGCGCTCCCCGCGCAGCAGGATGAAGCCCGCCAGGTCACCGCCGTGCGGCGACAGGAACCACGCCTCGAAGCTCTCGATCCTGCCCGCCTCCTGGAGCTGCCCGTAGTACTGGACAGACTCGTTGAAGACATCGAGCGCCTTGCGCTCCCGACCGCTCACGATCTCCCCCCAGCCAAGGAACAGCGCCTCGTCGGCCATAGAACCTCCTTGCTCGCGGTGAGCCACCGACCCTAATCCCCCCCGCGGGCACCCGCAAGGGGCGGCGATATGGGCGACTCAGTCGCTCGTGGGGCTGCGCTCGACGCTGTCGCTGAAGCGGCCCTCCTCATGCTTCTCGGGGGAGTCCGGCAGCGCCTCCTCGCCCTCGCTGAAGCGCCCCTCCTCGCCCGGCTCGCCCTCGCGAACGCCGCGGGCGAAGTCCGGCTTGAGCTCCTCCTCCGGCGGGTCGGGCTTGTGGTCGACGCCCTTCTCGAAGCTGTCCTTCTGCTCGGGCTTTGCTGGATGCTCGTCGCGGTCCATGGCGCCCTGGTACCCGCGAACGGGGGTCGATACTCGGGCCTTCACGAGGCCCTCGCGCTCGGCCCATTCGATCGTGCGCCGAAGGGTGTCGGCGACCGGGGTATAGCGCAGCCCCAGCTCGCGCTCGGCGCGGCTTCCGTCGTAGCGGTGTCCGTGCAGCAGCGTGCGGACCATCTCGCGGCAGACGGGCGGTGTGCGGCCGCGGAGGCGGAAGCCCGCCTCCACCAGCGCCCCGCCCGCGGTGGCGAGCCGCGGCGGGAGAAAGCGCACCTCGCGGCGGACGCCGGACAGCTCGGCGACGATCTCGAGCGCCTCGCGGGATGACAGCGTCGCCCCGTTCAGCACGTAGCGCTCACCGGGGACGCCGCGCTCGGCTCCGAGCAGGTGGCCCTCCACGCAGTCGGCGATGTCGACGATGCTGATCTGGGTGTCCACGAACGCGCGCAGCCGTCCGTTCAGGTAGGCGATCAGGATCCGCCCGGTGCCGCTCGCGCGCCCCGGTCCCTGCACCGAGGACGGGTTGATCGAGACGAGCTCGACACCCGCCCGGCGCGCCGCCTCGAACGCGGCGAGCTCGCCCTCGTGCTTGGAGCGCTCGTAGACCGACAGGTAGGTGCCCCGGTGCGGCGAATCCTCGTTCCCGATCGTGCCGGCGCCTCGCCGAGCGCCCCGGCCGAGGAGGTGAGCACGACCCTCGGGACGCCCGCTCGGGCGGCCGCGCGCACGGCCGCCTCCGCGCCGCGCACGTTCACGTGGAACAGCAGCGCCGGATCGCTCGGGCACATCGTGTTGACCCCGGCCACGTGGTAGACGAGCTCGCAGCCGTCCATGCCGGAGGCGAGCGCGTCCTCGTCGAGGGTGTCGCCGCGCACCACCCGGGCTCCCTTGGCGGTCAGGGCGCGCTCGGCCTCGTCGGAGCGGGCGAGTGCCACCAGCTCGTCGCCCCGCTCGATCAGGCGCCCGGCGAGCGCGCCCCCGATCAGGCCGCTCCCGCCGGTCAGGAAAACTCGCGTCACGCCTGCCGGTCCTCGCGTGCCACCACGGGGAGCACACGCATCAGGTAGTCGGCCGCCGAGGCCACGGTGATCGCCGCGGCGGCGAGCATCGCCCACTCGTCCAGGTAGAGGCCGGCGATCTCCTCGCCGGGCCGCAGGATCGCAAGGATGATGGCGAGGAACTGGATGCTCGTCTTGACCTTGCCGAGCATGGAGGGCTCCATCACCTCACCCTCCGATGCCACGACGCCCCGCAGCCCCATCACGACCAGCTCGCGGCCGACGATCACCGCGACGATCCAGGCGGAGGCGCGCCCCGCCTCCAGCAGCGCGATCAGCACGCCGGAGACGAGCAGCTTGTCGGCGGTGGTGTCGAGGAACGAGCCGAGCTTGCTGGTCACGCCCCAGCGGCGCGCGAGCCGCCCGTCGATCCAGTCGGTGGCGGCGGCGACGCCGAACAGGATCGCCGCCGCGAGCTCGGCGGAGTCGCCGTCCCCGTAGAGCACGAGCCACATCACCACGGGGGTGAGCAGGATGCGCGTGGCGGAGCCCGCCGCGATCACGCGCGCGGAGCGGATCCTGCTCTCGGTCACGATGTGTGTTGCCACGACGCGCGCGCGGACTCTACCGGCGCCCGCCGCGGCGGCAGGGCGCGGCGGGCGGCGGCCGCGGCGGCCTCCATGTCGGTCTCGCGCAGCGCCGCCTTCACGGCCGGGATCCTGCTCGCCGCCATGCTCAGCTCGCGCACACCGAGTCCGGCCAGCAGCACCGCCGCCTCGGGCTGGCCGGCCAGCTCCCCGCAGACCCCGACCCAGCGGCCGTGCGCCTCGGCCGCCTCGACCACATTTGCGATCAGGGCCAGCACCGGGGCCAGCGAGTCGTCGAGCAGGCCGGCCAGCGCCGCGTTGCCTCGCTCGGCCGCCATCGTGTACTGGGCCAGGTCGTTGGTCCCGACGGAGAAGAAGTCCACCTCCGGGGCGAAGCGCTCCGCCTCGAGGGCGAGCGCGGGCACCTCGACCATCACGCCCACCTCGAGCTCGGCGTCGCTGCCCAGATCCGCGCGCGCCTCGGCCAGCAGCTCCAGGGCCCGAGCGAGCTCGTCGAGGGTGGCCACCATCGGGAACATCAGCTTGAGGGGGTGCTCCGCGGCCGCGCGCAGCACCGCGCGCAGCTGCGTGCGGAACAGCTCCGGCTCGGCGAGCGACAGCCTGATTCCGCGGCGGCCGAGAAACGGGTTCTCCTCCGGCTCCTGGTCGACGAAGGGCAGCGGCTTGTCGGCCCCCGCGTCGAGCGTGCGCACGACCACGGGGCGTCCGTCGAGGGCGCGTGCGATCTCGGTCAGCACCGCGACCTGCTCGTCCTCGTCCGGCGGGGTCGCGCGGTCGAGGAAGAGGAACTCCGTGCGCAGCAGGCCGACCCCCTCGGCACCCTGCTCCACCGCCCGCTCGGCCTCGGCCGCGCTGCCGAGGTTCGCGAACACCTCCACCCGCCGGCCGTCGCCCATGGCCCCCGGCTCCGCGGCGCGTGCCTCGAGCGCGCGCCGCTCCTCGGCCGCGGCGTCCCGGCGCGCGCGCCGCTCCGCCACCACCTCCTCCCCGGGGTCGACCTCGACCACGCCCGCCTCGCCGTCGAGCACCAGCTCGGTGCCCTCCGCCACCGCCAGCAGGGCGTCACCCAGGCCGACCACGGCCGGGATCCCGAGCGCGCGGGCGAGTATCGCCGCGTGCGCGGTCGCTCCGCCGCGGGCGGTGGCGATCGCCCGCGCGTCGCCGGGGTCGAGGCCCGCGGCCTCGCCCGGGGTGACCTCGGCGGCAACCACGATGCCGGGCCCCTGCAGTGCGCCCGTCGGGGCCGAGCAGCCGAGCTGGACGAGGACGCGCCGGGCCACGTCCTCCACGTCGACCGCGCGCTCGCGCAGGTAGACGTCGTCGAGCGCCCGGAACGCCTCCGCCGCCTCGGCGCTCGCCGCCTGCCACGCGCGCGCGGCGCCGGCGCCCTCGTCGATCATCCTCAGCGCCGGATCCGTGATCGCGGCGTCGTCCAGGAGCAGGGCATGGGCGCTGAAGATCTCCGCGGCCTCGGCGCCGCCGCGCGCCTGCACCGCGCCGCGCAGCTCCTCGAGCTCGCGGCGCGCGGCGGCCCGCGCGTCGTCGAGGCGCGCGCGCTCCTCGGCCGGGCTGCCCCTCGGGGCGTCGTCGTCCACGACGGGCGCCTGGGCCTGCAGCCGCCGCGCCGGGCCGATCGCGATCCCCGGCGAGGCGGGAACGCCCTGGAGCCGCGCGCCCGCGGCGGGCGCGCCGGCCGGCGCGGCCGGCTCCGCCGTCTCCGGAGCCGGCTCCTCGCCGCCGCCGTCGTCGGCGTCGCCGAAGTTCTCCGCCGCGAGCGCCTCGAGCGCCGCGAGCGCCTCGGCGCTCTGAGGCCCGCGAGCGCGGACCACGATCTCGTCGCCCTGGCCGACGGCGAGCGTGGCCAGGCCGGTGAGGCTGCGGCCGTCGGCCGGGCCGCGCTCGCCGCTGGCGTTCGTGACCTCGACGCGTGCGTCCAGGCCGCCGACGGCGCTCACGAAGCGGGCGGCCGGCCGGGCGTGGAGGCCGAGCCGGTTCCGCACCCGCAGCCGCAGCTCCTGCGCCGGCCCGTCGTCGCCGCCGGACGGCTCCTCTTCGCTCGGGGCGCCCGCCTCCGTGTCGAGCTGCTCGGACTTCATCCGGAGCGCGCCGCGCGCCTCGCGCGCCACCTCGTCGAGCGAGCCGCCCGCTCCGGCCAGTGCCGCCGCGGCCACCGCGCCCTCGACGAGCGGCGCCTCTGAGAGCCGGATCTCCCCGCCTTCCTGAGCGAGCATCTCCGTCGCCATCTCGGCGCTCATCAGCGCGCTGCCGAGGTCCATCAGCACGAGCACGCCGTCGGGCGAGCGAACGCGCTCGACCGCCTCGAGCACGCGCTGGGCGTCCGTCCCCATCGCGCCGTCCTCCATCCCGCCCGCCGGCTCGATCGGCACCTTGCCGCCGCCCATCTCCCTGGCCAGCTCGCAGACGCCCTCGGCGAGCGCCGCGCTGTGAGAGACGATGACGAGGCCTACCACGAAGCGCTCAGTCCCGACGCCCGGTGGAGCATCTCCACCGGATGCATCGAGCGCACCCCCGTTGCGGCCTCGATGTGCCAGCGGCAGGTCTCCGAGTCGCACACGGTCCGATCCGGGCCCGCGTCCGCGATCTCCGCGAACAGCCCGGCGCCCACCTTCATGGCGATGTCGTACTTCTCTCGCTTGAGGCCGTAGGTGCCGGCCACGCCGCAGCAGACGGCGCCGGTCTCGATCGTCTCGAGCTCGGGCACGAGGGCGAGCAGGTCGAGCGCCGGCTTGCCGATGCCGTGGCCCTGCTGCTGACAGGGAGCGTGGTAGGTCACCGTCTCGGGAACGGGCTGGAAGTCGGCCTTGAGCTCGCCGCGCTCGTGCAGCATCAGCAGGTACTCGCAGATGTCGAACGTCCGGGCGGACACGGCCTGCAGGTCGGGGTCGTCCGCCATCCCGAGGATCTCGAGCGCCTCTCGCTTCAGCATCAGGCTGCAGCTCGTGGAGGTGGCGACGATGTCCACCCCCTCGCGCGCGTAGGGGGCCAGCCGCGCGGCGAGCCGGTGCACGTAGCCGCGGGCGTCGTCGAACAGGCCGTTCGACTGGAGCGGCAGGCCGCAGCAGTCCTGGCGCGGCACCTCGACGCTCAGCCCGTTGTGCTCGAGCAGCTCGACGGTCATCTCGCCGAGCCGGGGCTCGTAGTAGTTGGTCCCGCAGCCGTGGAAGTAGGCGACCCGCCGCGCGCCGGCCGGCGCGGACCGGCGTCGCGCCCAGCGCTGGAAGGTGCGGCCGGCGAAGCGCGGCACGGGCGCCCGCTGATCGATGCCGATGGCCTTCTCGACGACCAGTCGGAACAGCCTGTTGCGAAGGCTCCAGTTGGCGATCGGCGCCACCGGCGTCCCCAGCCTCCCGGTCAAGGTCGGGCGAGCGAGCAGCCGATCGCGCAGCTTGACCCCCTCGGTGGCCTTGAGCTGGGCGCGAGCCTGCGTGTTGATCTCGGCGATGTGGACGCCCTGGGGACAGACCTGCGTGCAGACGCCGCAGCCCGAGCAGTAGTCGAGCGAGGCGTCCGGCGAGGGCTCGTCGTCGATGCGGAAGCGCTCCGCCTGGGGACCCACGTACTTGGGTCCGGGAAACAGCGGCGTGACGTTCGAGACCGGGCAGTAGGTCTCGCAGATCGTGCACTTGACGCAGTGGTCGAGCGACCCTCGCATGAGGTCGCCGAGCACGTCGTGGTCTGCGGTGGGGGACGCCATCCCGCTCAGCCCTCGGCCACCCCGGCCGCCGATCCGGCCGGCTCGGACGCGGCGAGCACGAGCTCCGCCGCCCGGTATCCGGTCGACAGGCTCAGCCCGTCGCCGCTCTTCTCGCGCCACGGCTCGGCGCCGGCGAGCGTGGCGCCGGCCACGAGCACGTTCTCGTACAGCCGCTCGCCGCGGGCGTCCACGGGACGGAGCTCGGCGTCCACCGACACCCCGGCGCGGCCCATCGGGTGGTCGTCGAAGTATCCCGGGCCGGAAGCGCTCCTCGCCGGGCTCGGGCACCCCCGCGACCGGCAGGCCGAGCGCCGTCTCGCGCGCCCTCCAGCGCGAGTCGAGCTCGATTCCGCCGGACGCGAAGCCGCCGGTGGCCAGCACAACCCAGTCCGCGCCGCGACGCTCCTCGCGCAGCCCCACCCGGGTGCGCAGCGCGCTGACGCGGCCGCTCCCCTCCTCGGCGCCGGTGACGACGGTGTTCAGGATCACCCGGCCACCGACCCGGCGCAGCGCCTCGTGCAGGCTCCTGTGGACCCGCATGCCCGGCACCGAGGGCGGCAGCGTCGGGATCTCGAACACCGGGCGGCCGAGCCGCTCCTCGAGCTCGCTCCACACGCCGTGCGGGTCGGCGTGGCCGAGCACCGCGGGAAAGGCGGCGCGCTCCTCGACCCCGAGCCGGCGCAGCAGCTGCCCGGTGACCTCCGCCCTGAAGGCGGGATCGTCGAAGGCGCGGGCGAACCCGAGGGAGTTCACGTCGGCGCGGCCCTCGGGCGCGAGGTCGAGCTCCCAGCCGCGTGCGCTCACACCCTGACGCCCGAGCGTGTCGGCGGCGAGCGCGGGATGGAAGTCCTTGAGCGCCCGGAAGCCGACCACGCAGATCGGCGCGTCGGCGCGCATGTCGCCGCCGGCCATCGTCTCGGGCACGACCGCGGACGGGCGCCCCACCCCCACGGCCGTCGGCAGCAGCAGGTTCTCCGTCCACGCCGCCCACGTAGGCGTAGGGAGCGAGCGGGCCGGCCGCGATCCGGGCCTTGAACCAGTCGACGGCGGCCGTCACGCCGTCGGCGCCCACGAGCGCGTAGGGATGGTCGGGCCGCTCGTCGATCAGCGCGGCGAGCGCCTCGGCGGGCCGCTCGACCCGCTCGGGCGCGTAGCCCAGCACGTCGACGGTGCCCGCGCCGAGATGGGTGGCGCCCACGCCCTTCGCCAGCACGAGCACGCGCGCGCCGCTCTCGGCCAGGCGCACGGCGGCCGTGAGGCCCGCGAGCCCCGTGCCGACGACGATCACGTCGTGGTGGCTCACGCGACCTCTTCCGCCTCGGGCAGGTGCTCGACGTCGAGCAGCCCCTGGAAGATCCAGTCGTCGAGCCGGGCCTGGCGCAGCTGATCCCCGTAGAGGATCGGCCATACGCCCTTCCAGCGCTCCTGGAGGAAGCCACTCAGCGAGCCGGCCGCCTCGGCGCCGTCGAGCCGCCCCACTCCATGGAGGATCCCGGTGGCGCGGTAGATGCAGAAGCCGCCCTGGCAGGGCCCCATGCCCAGACGCATCGAGCGCCGGATGTCGTCGAGGTTGGCGGTGCCGCGGCGGCGCATGGCCGCCTCAAGGCGGCTGCGGCCGATCAGCTCGCACTCGCAGATCAGCTGCTCGTCCTGGAGCGTCCGCTCGCGCCGGCGCAGGCGCGAGCCGAGGCTGTAGCCCTCGCCGTCCTCGTTGCCGGGCGGACGGACGTCGCGGGTCCGGCAGGCGCGCTCTGTCCCGAGCTGCTTGCACATGGCGTCCACGATGTCCTCCGCCATCAGGCGGAGCGTGGTGAGCTTGCCGCCGGACATCGTGAGCAGGCCGTCGACGCCGTCCCGCTCGCGGTGGTCGACCACGGCGTGGGTGCGGCTGATGTCGCGCGTGTCGGCCACCTGCTCGGCCTTCTCGTCCTGGAAGAGCGGGCGCGCGCCCGCCCACACCCTCAGCGCGCGCGCCTCGCGGAAGCCGGGCACGAGCCGCTCGCCGTCGTCCAGCATCTGGTCCACCTCGGCCTGGGTGACCGGCAGCTCGTCCGGGTCGGCCGAGCGGATGTCGGTGGTGCCGATCACGCTGACCGTCCGGATCGGCACAAGGATGTCGCCGTCGGCCGGCATCGTGCAGCGGTTGATCACCGTGTTCACGAGCCGATGGTTCATGGCGATCATGATCCCCTTGCCGGGCACCACCCCGACCCCCTCGATCCCGGCCATGGTGGCGATCTGGGCCGCCCACGCGCCCGCCGCGTTGATCGTGAAGCCCGCCTCGATGTCGAGCTCCTCGCCGGTCAGCTCGTTGCGCACGCGCGCGCCGGTCACGGCATCGCCCTCCCGGTGCAGGGCGATCGCGCTGTGGTAGGGCAGGATCCGCGCCCCGTGCTCGGACGCGCCGCGGGCGAACGACCAGACCGTCTTCCAGGCGTCGATCGACGCGTCGGGCACCGCGAAGGCGCGCCGGATCCGAGGGTTCAGGCGCGGCTCGCGGCGGAGCGCCTCCCCCACGCCGATCTCCTCGACCGGCAGCTCGGCGGCGCGGCAGCCGGCCAGGAAGCGGTCGCCGTAGGCGGGGTCGTCGTCGGGGGTCGTGACGAACAGGCCGCCGGTGTCCTCGATGCAGTCGGGGATCACCCGGCGCAGGATCGCGTTCTCGGCCACGCACTCCTCGGCGGCCAGCGCGTCCTTGACGACGTAGCGGCCGCCCGAGTGAAGCAGCCCGTGGAAGCGCCCGCTCGTGCCCTCCGCCAGGTCCGCCCGGTCGATCAGGACCACGTCGAAGCCGCGCAGCGCCGCATCCCAGGCCACACCGGCGCCGGTGGCGCCACCGCCGATCACGAGCAGCTCGGCTCCGAGCGTTGGCACCGCGCGAATCCTAATCGAGCCCGACGCTTAGGCTGGGCCGATGTCCACCGCTCAGATCGGGCTCGGACTGGCCGCGCTCGGCCGGCCCGCCTACATCAACCTCGGCCACGGCGAGGACGTGGCCGACCCGAGCGTCGACGCGATGGAGCGCAGCGCGCACGACGTGCTCGACGCCGCCTACGCGGGCGGCGTGCGCTGGATCGACGCGGCGCGCTCGTACGGTCGCGCCGAGGCGTTCCTCGCGTCCTGGCTCACCAGCCGCGGGTTGGGCAAGGGTGACCTCGTCGTGAGCTCGAAATGGGGCTACCGCTACACGGCGGGCTGGCGCGTGGACGCTCGCGAGCACGAGGTCAAGGACCTCTCGGCCGAGCACCTGATGACCCAATGGCGCGAGACGCGGGAGCTGCTCGGCGAGCGCCTGAGCGTCTACCAGATCCACTCGGCCACGATCGAGAGCGGCGTGCTCGACGACGCCGCGGTGCGCCGCGAGCTCGACGTCCTGCGCGGCGAGGGCGTCCGGATCGGCCTCACAGTCACGGGCGCCGAGCAGGCGGCGACGATCGAGCGAGCGCTCGAAGTTGGCGGGTTCGACACCGTGCAGGCGACCTGGAACCTCCACGAGCGCTCGGCGGAGGACGCGCTCGCACGCGCGCAGGCCGCCGGTCTCCAGGTGCTCGTGAAGGAGGGGCTCGCCAACGGACGCCTCGCCGGTCATGAAGCGCCCGCGACGCTCACGGACGCCGCTCGCGCGCGCGGCACGAGCACTGACGCCGTCGCGCTCGCCGCGGCGCTGGCGCGCCCGTGGGCCCACGTCGTGCTGAGCGGGGCGACGACCGTCGATCAGCTCGAGAGCAACCTCGCGGCACGCGCTGTCGCCTGGGACGACGAGCTCGAGCGAGAGCTCGCGGGGTTGGTCGAGGAGCCGGCGGCGTACTGGGAGACGCGCGCCGGGCTCCCCTGGACCTAGATGGCCTACTCCTCCTCAGCCTCGAACCAGTCGAAGGTCCGCGTCACGGCCTTCTTCCAGAACTTGTAGTACTCGTCGCGCGTGGCGGCGTCCATCGACGGCTCCCAGCGCTTGTCCTCCACCCAGTTCTCGCGCAGGTCCTCGACCTCGTTCCAGAAGCCGGTGGCGAGCCCGGCGGCGTATGCCGCCCCGAGCGACGTCGTCTCGGGCACCTTCGGCCGGATCACCGGCACGCCGAGCAGGTCCGCCTGGAACTGCATGAGCAGGTCGTTGCCGACCATGCCGCCGTCGACCTTCAGCGACTCGAGCTCGACGCCCGAGTCCGCGTTCATCGCCTCCACCACCTCGCGGCTCTGGTAGGCCGTCGCCTCGAGCGTCGCCCGTGCGATGTGCCCGGCGTTGACGTAGCGGGTGAGCCCCGCCATCACGCCGCGAGCGTTCGACTTCCAGTAGGGCGCGAACAGCCCCGAGAAGGCGGGCACGATGTAGCAGCCGCCGTTGTCGTCGACCGACTTCGCCAGGTCCTCCACCTCCGGAGCGGCCTGGATCATCTTCAGGTTGTCGCGCAGCCACTGCACGAGCGCGCCGGTGATGGCGATGGAGCCCTCGAGGCAGTACACGGCATCCTCGTCGCCGATCTTGTAGCCGACGGTGGTGAGCAGCCCGGACTTGGACGGAACCGGCTCGGTGCCCGTGTTGAGCAGGAGGAAGTTGCCCGTGCCGTAGGTGTTCTTCGCCTCACCGACGGCGAAGCACGTCTGCCCGAAGGTGGCCGCCTGCTGGTCGCCGAGGTCGCCGGCGATCGCGACGCCCTGGAGCGCCCCGCCTACCTTCACCTCGCCGTACACCCCGCTCGAGGGCTTGATCTCCGGCAGCATCGCCGTGGGAACGCCCATGATGCCCGCGATCTCCTCGTCCCACTGAAGCGAGGCCAGGTCCATGAGCATCGTGCGGCTGGCGTTCGTGACGTCGGTGATGTGGAGCCCGCCGTCGGTGCCGCCGGTGAGGTTCCAGATCAGCCACGTGTCCATGTTGCCGAACAGCAGGTCGCCGGACTCGGCCTTGTCCTGGGCGCCGTCCACGTTGTCCAGGATCCAGCGGATCTTGGGACCGGAGAAGTACGTCGCAAGCGGCAGGCCGACCCGCTCCTGGAAGCGAGCCTGGCCGCCGTCCTTCGAGAACTCGTCCACGAGCTTGTCCGTGCGCGTGTCCTGCCACACGAGCGCGTTGTGCACCGGCTCGCCCGTGTTGCGATCCCACACGAGCGTCGTCTCGCGCTGGTTGGTGATGCCCACGCCGGCGATGTCGTCGGCGCTCGCCCCGGCGTCCGCGAGCGCCTCGTCCATCACCTCCTGCGTGCGGGACCAGACCTCGGTCGCATCGTGCTCCACCCAACCGGGCTTGGGATAGATCTGCTCGTGCTCCTTCTGGGCCACGCTGACGACCTGGCCACCGTGGTCGAACACCATGCAGCGCGTGCTGGTGGTGCCCTGGTCGAGTGCTGCCGCGTACTTAGCCATTAAGCACCTTTCTCAGTTGAACGAAATCAGCCGGGATACCACCAGTCGAACGCAAGCGCCCCGAGGATGCCGCCGACGATGGGGGCCACGACGGGGATCCAGGCATAGCCCCAGTCGGACGGACCCTTGCCCGCGATCGGCAGGATCGCATGCATGATGCGCGGCCCCAGGTCGCGCGCGGGATTGATCGCATAGCCGGTCGGCCCTCCGAGCGATAGCCCGATGGCGAACACGAGCAGGCCCACCAGCAGGCCGCCGAGACCGGTCGCGGCCGTGTCGGGGTTGGCGAAGAAGGCGAGCACGCCGAACACCAGCACGAAGGTGCCGACGATCTCGCAGATGATGTTTGCCGCCGTGTTGCGGATCGCCGGCGCGGTGCTGTAGCAGGCCAGCTTGAGCCCGGGATCCTCGGTCGCGCCCCAGTGCGGCAGGTACGAGGCCCAGACGAGCGTTGCGCCGATGAACGCACCGACGAACTCACCGCCCAGGTACTTGGGCACGTCCTCCCACGGGGTGTTGCCGATCACCGCGAAGCCCAACGTCACCGCCGGGTTCAGATGCGCGCCGCTGAATTGACCTACGGCGAAGACGGCCACCATGACCGCCATGCCCCATCCGAAGGTGATGACGATCCAGCCCGCGTTCTCCGCTTTCGACTGGCTCAACAGCACTCCCGCCACGACCCCGTTTCCCAACAGGATCAGGAGCCCTGTCCCGATTACCTCAGCCCCGAAGATGCTCAAGAGCTTCTTCTCCTCCCCATGGATTTGCCAGAAGCGGCGCGGACACTATTCCTGCGTTTCCATACGTGTCAACACAAGCGGCGGAAATCGTCCACCTCTCGGCGCCGGCGGCTCAGTCTCCGCCTCCGAACGTGGTCGCTGCGGCCTCGAGCAGCAGGTGCGACGAGGTCGCTCCCGGGTCCTGGTGATCGACGCTGCGCGGCCCGAGGTAGCTCGCCCGTCCCTTGCGCGCCTCGAGGGGGATCGTCGCGCGCATTCCCTCCTCGGCGGCGTCGGCGGACCGGCGCAGCGCGTCGCCGAGCTCGGCCCCGTCGCTCGCCGCGGCCTCGAGCGCCTCGACTGCCGGCAGGAGCGCATCGATCATCGTCTTGTCGCCCGCCTCGGCCTTGCCGCGCGCCTGCACGCCCTTGACGCCCCCCTCGAGCGCCTCGGTCCAGCCGGCCAGGTCGAGCTCCTCCTTGCCGGCGCTCGCCGTGCCCATCTGCAGGAAGAGCGTCCCGTAGAGCGGACCGGCAGCGCCGCCGACGCTCGACACCAGGGCCATGCCCACCGCCTTCAGGAGCGCGCCGATGTCATCGCCCTCGACGTCGTCGAGCTTCTCCACCGCCTTGCGCATGCCGCGATCCATGTTCGTGCCGTGGTCGCCGTCGCCGATCGCCGTGTCGAGCTTCACGAGCTCGGCACGGTTCTCGGCAATGACGGCGGCGTAGGCTGAGATCCAGTCGCGGACCGCTGTCGCCGTAATGCTCAAGGCGCCTTCCTCAGCCGACCCGCAGGGCGGGCGTGTCCGCCGGTGCGTCCCAGAGCCGGGTCAGCTCGTCGTCGAGCTTCAGCAACGTGATCGAGCAGCCCGCCATCTCGAGCGAGGTGATGTAGTCGCCGATCAGCCGGCGCTCGATCGTGATGCCGCGCTCGTTAAGGAAGTTGTTGAGCTCGCGGTAGACGATGTAGAGCTCGATCAGCGGCGTGCCGCCCATGCCGTTGACGAACGCCAGCACCTTGTCGCCCGATTCGAAGGGCAGATCCTCGACGACCGCGGTGGCCAGCCGCTCGACCACCTGCGCCGCCGAGCCGATCGGCTCCCGGAAGCGGCCCGGCTCCCCGTGGATGCCGATGCCGATCTCCATCTCGTCCTCGCCCAGCTCGAAGCTCGGCTCGCCGGACCCGGGGGTCACGCACGCCGTCAGCGCCATGCCCATGCTGCGGCCCTGGCCGTTGACCTTGCGGCACAGCTCCGCCACCTCGGCGAGCGACTTGCCCTCCTCGGCGGCGGCGCCGCAGATCTTCTCGGCGATCACGGTGATGCCGACCCCGCGCCGCCCGGCGGTGTAGAGCGAGTCCTGGACCGCCACGTCGTCGTTGGTCACCACGGCCTCGACCTCGATCCCCTCGCCCTTGGCCAGGTCGGCCGCCATCTCGAAGTTCAGGACGTCGCCGGTGTAGTTCTTGACGATGTGGAGCACGCCTGCCCCGCCGTCGACGGCCTTCGTCGCCTCGAGCATCTGATCCGGGTGTGGGGGAGGTGAACACCTCGCCCGGGCAGGCGGCGTCGAGCATCCCGGGACCAACGAAGCCGCCGTGCATCGGCTCGTGTCCCGAGCCGCCGCCGGAGATGATGCCGACCTTGCCCTGGACCGGCGCGTCGGCGCGAACGACCACGTACGGGTCGTACATCACCCGCACCCGATCGCCGTGCGCCGCCTCCACGCCCTCGAGCGCCTCCCGTACGACCGCGTCCGGCTCGTTGATGAGCTTCTTCACGCTTCCTCCTCCACTCGAATGACCGCGCCGCAAGGCGAGAAGTGGACGGAAGGTATCGGTGCGCGGCTCGGCGCGTCAGGCGACCGGCGCGCGGACGCGCTCGGCGACCGGAGCGGGCGTGACGATCGGCGCCTGCTCGACCGGCTCGGGAGCGAGGCCCTCGCGATCCCAGAAGGACTTGACCTCGTTCATCACCTCGCGAGGGGTCCTGCCCAAACCTGGCGTGACCGGATCGCCGAAGCGGATCTCGACCTCGTGGCGGCGCGAGAAGGGACGGGCGGGAATGCGGCTCGGCCAGTTGCGGCCGGGCGGCATCGCCTCGTGGGTTCCCTTGAGGTGGATCGGGACGATGTCGATGCCGTGCTTCTCGGCGATCACGGCCGCCCCGGAGTGCACCTTGCCGATCCCGCCGTCGCGCGAACGGGTGCCCTCGGGGAACATCACGAGGTTCCACTTCTCGTCGAGGAGGCGGTCCACGTGGTCGGTGGCACCGTTGCCCAGGCCGCCGCCCTTGCGGCCGAGCGGCACCGTGTTGAACATGAGCGCCACCCCGTTGGCCTTCCAGCGCTTGTCGTAGAAGTAGTCCGCCGCCGCGGCAACCGCGGTGCGGCGGCGCCACTTCGGCGGCAGGGCGCGCAGGATCGTGGGGGTGTCGAGGTGGCTCGAGTGGTTGGCGACGAACAGCACCGGATGCTCGAGCCTGTCGAAGAGCTCGGCGCCGACCACGCGGTTGTGCACGTAGAAGTCGATCATCGGGCCGAGCCCGAAGGTGAGAAGCCCGGCGCGGGCGGCCTTGGCGTAGCCGCAGCGCGCCCAGGAGACGTCCATCTTGGCGTACTGACGCGCGCGCTCTCCGCCCTGCTGGCGCAGCTCCGCGCCCTTGCTGCGCAGCTCGCTGCCGCGCTGCTTGAGCTCCTCCGGGAGCTCGGGCACGCGCTCGCGCAGCTCAGGAACGCGCTTCTTGCCCTGCGCGATCGCTCGGTTGACTCGTCCGTCCCCCATGACCCCATGTACTCCATACCCAGGGCGGGGTTTCTCGGTCTTGGCGCCCCCGGTCGCATCTCGTTGGGCGACCTGGAGCTTCGACCCGATCTGGGCTGGGTGAGGATGCGCCCGCCCGGGCCCGCCCGGCCCTAGCGTCCTGACTTTGGTGGCCAGGAGCGACCTAACTCAGGACGGGTTCGCCCTGCCGAGGCCTAGCGCGACTCGATGCGGATCTCGCCCGTACGGCCGTGGATCGTGCGATCGCCCGGAGGATCGGTTGCGAACGCCAGGCCGCCGATCACCAGCAGGGTCACGACCGCGGCGGCGACGGCCAGCCGAGCGATGTCCGCCCGCAGCCGGCCCCGGCGCGCGCGGCGCCAGCTCTCGGTCGTCTGGCGCCCGAGCAGCCCCGCCACCGTCGACTCGTCGAGGCCGAACCCGCGCGCGTGGCAGGCTTCGAGCACGTCAGCGGGGCGGTCGGCATCCACGACCTCGACGCCGTAGCGCTCGGCCAACCGGTGGTAGAGACGGGCGTTGCGCCCCGGGACGAGGAACAGCGCGGCCGGCCGGGCGCGCTCTGCACGGAAGCCGTCCTCGTGCAGCTCGATGGCGCCGCGGGCCTCTGCCACCCCCGGGATCTCCCGGCGGCTCGCCAGCACCCTGCGCGCGGAGCTCCGAGAGGGGTGCCAGGCGTGCACGCCGCAGCCGCAGCCGGCGAACGGCGGCCGGTGCTCCGGCGAGCGGGCGCACGAGGCCTCGAGCCATTCGCCGCCCGTGGGCCAGGTCGTGTGCTGTTGCGGCGCGGCGAGGCGCTCGGCGCCCTGCTCGCCGACCACCGCCCAGGTCCGCAGACCGTAGACCGGGCTCGGGAGGAGCGGCGCCGCCGCGCTCACGCCGGCCTCGCGGGCTCGGGCTCGAGAGCCGGCTCGCGAGGATCGGGGGATCGTGGCTCCGGCTCGGCGCGGCGGCGCGGGCGGGACGGGCGCGGCGATCGCCGCGACCGGCTCCGAGATGATTCGCCGTGAGGGACCGTCCATGCTCACACCCGTAATGGTGCGCCTTCGGGCGCCGATCGGCAACCCCGATTTGCGCCAAAGCGCCAGCACGGCGACGGCCCAGATCGCGGCCATCCTTCCGGGCCGATAGCTACACGCGCGCGCGAGACAGGCTTAGACCAGCAGGTCAGGCGGGCCCGGAGGCCGACACCTGGTGGCGCACGACCTGCGCGTCCAGGATCAGGGCGCTCAGGTCATCGCCCGGCCCCTCGCCGCGAAACGCGAGCAGCGCCTCCTCGGACTCCCACGCCTCGTACACGTTGACGCGGTCGGGCTCGAGCGGGTCGGGCGCGACGACGAAGTCGAGGCAGCCCTCGGAGCGCCGGGCCTGCGCCACCGCCTCGAGTGAAGCCGCCACGAACTCCTCCCGCCGTCCGTCGGCCACCTGAATGCGGCCGGACACGATGATCATCGGGCGCGAGCGTACCGTTCCCAGCCGTCATCACGGGTACTGCGAGAACCATCGAGGGCGGCCGGCTCGACCGGCGCAGCCGGCGCTCGCTCGTCACGGGTACGGGCCTGATCGTGGCGACCGTCATGCCCGGCTTCCTGGCCGCGAGCCTGGCGCCGCGGATCCGGGCCGACTTCGCGTTCAGCGACTCGAGCCTCGGCCTCGCGGTCGCGCTGTTCTACGTCGTGTCCGCATCCGGGTCGGTACCGGCCGGGCGGCTCGTCGATCGGGCGGGCCCGACCTGGGGCATGAGGCTTGCCGCCGCGCTTCACGGTCAGCTGCTGCCTTGCGGTGGCCCTGCTCGCCGACTCGGCCCCCAGCCTGACCGTGCTGATGCTGATCGGCGGCATGGCCAACGCCCTCGGGGGCCCCTCGGTGAGCGCCTTGCTGAAGCGGGAGGTCTCCGCTCAGCGCCACGGGCTCGCGTTCGGAGCACAGCAGGCCGGGGCTCCCGGCGGCGCGCTGCTCGCCGGGCTCGCGCTGCCTGCCGTGGCGATCCCGTTCGGCTGGCGCTGGGCCTTCGTCGTCGCGGCCGCGCTCGCGCTGGTCGCGGTTGCCTGCGCACCGCGGGCGGGCGGGCCGGCCGCCCGCTCCGGCACGCCGCCCCGACGGCCCCGCGGCTTCACCTCGGTTCACGCGCTTGGTCTTGCGGCCGTGCTGGCGAGCGCCGCCGGCGTGAGCTTCGTCTCGTTCCTCGTCACCTATGCGGTCGAGAGCGGTATGCGCGAGGCGACCGCCGGCCTGCTGCTGGCGGGCGTGAGCCTGATGGCCACCGCCAGCAGGATCGTGCTCGGCGAGCTCGCCGATCGCGGCCGGCAGGAGCCGCTGCGGCCGGTGGCGACGATGCTCGTCGCGAGTGTGGCGGGCTATCTGCTGCTCACCGTGGGCGAACCGGGCGTGATCGTGGTCGCGGCGCTGCTCGCCGGCGGCCTCGGCTGGGCGTGGCCCGGCGGCCTCAACCTGGCCGTGGTGCAGCGCAGCCCGGACGCGCCCGCCTGGGCGGTCGGGGTGATGATGACGGGTCTGTTCGTGGGCGCGGTGGGCGGACCGCTGCTCACGGGCATCCTCGCGGAGGACGACCTGTTCACGGTCGCCTGGATCGCCTGCGCCGGCCTCGCCCTCCTGGCCGCCGCCACGATCGCGGCGACGCTCCGGAGCGAGCGCGGCTAGGCGCGCCGCGCGATCACGCCGTCGGCCCAGCGGCGCAGGCGGTCGGGCAGCGGGCGGCCGAGAAGCGAGCGATGCTCGGCGACCCAGCGGTAGCCGCGCTTCGAGGCGCCCGGCAAGCGCTCGCTCAGCCGGGCGAGCGGACGCCCGCCCGGTACGAGATCGAAGACATCGGGCAGGGCGTCGCCGCCGGAGCGGACGGCTCCATCCTGGCCCACCAGGTGCCACGAGGCCATCCGCTCACCCTCCGGCATGGCCGCCAGCAGGTCATCCGCCTCGGCGCCCCCGAGCGGAACGGGCCGGAGCCGGCCGCGCGTGTCCCAGGACAGGAGCGCGGCCATGCTGACCCGGCAGAAGCCGCAGTCGGGGTCGTAGAGGATCGGCGCCGCCAATGATCTGGGTTCGGTCAGGACGCCCGGAAGTCTGGCGTTTCCGATCAGCTCGGGGAGGCGTCCGGGCGCTTCAACGCCTGATCGACGTCGCGGTACTCCTCCACCCGCACGATGCGGGCATCGCGGACCTGGACGGCGTAGGTCTCCCGTACGTCGACCGCGATCCCGCTGCCGCGCCCCCGAAGCCGGGCGCTCCACGGAACGATGACCCAGTCGCCACGCTCGATGAAGTCCTCGAACTCCATGACCCCGGCGAAGCGGTCCTCCCACGGCTCCCTGAGGGAGTCGACAAAGCGATGAAGGCCCGCGAGCCCTCGATAGACCTGCGGGTCGGGCTCGTCATCCGCGGTGTGCCATTCCGCGTCCGCGTCGTGCGCGGCGAACGCCGTGTCGAAGTCGCCGCTGCCGAAGGCCTCGAGGCTGCGCCGCACGATCTCGACGTTCTCGCTGGGGCGCGCGGGTGTGGCTCGGGGGCGTCGCTGGGGTCGCGCCACAACGAGGTAGGCTAGCCCCAGGACGGCGATCAGCGCCAGCACGAGCGGCGCGGCCCAGACCTGGTACCAGGGAGCGCCCGGCGGTGCGAGCGACTCGCGCGGCCAGGCGATGTTGACCGTCTCGAACCCGAGCCAGGCCACGGCCAGAGCGTTGATCGCCATGCCGGCGCGCCCGAGCCGAACGCGACCGGCGGGCCGCCAGCGGCCGCGCACGCGCGCCGTCAGCGCCGCCAGGGCGATCAGCAGGAAGGCCACGTAGATGGCCGCCGTGCCGAACGTGATCAGACTGCCCACCGCAGCCGAGCTGAGCCCGAGCAGCAGGCCGAGGCAGGCGATCAGCGCGGTCAGCGCCACGGCCGGGAGCGGTGAGCGTCGCGAGTCGACTCGCCGCAGGATGCGCGAGCCCGGCAGCACGCCGTCGCGGGCGATCGAGTAGATCCCCCGCGCCGTCAGGCCCTGCGCGGCCATGCCGCAGGCCAGGAACGCGACGAGCACCACGGCGGCGAACGGCTTGGCGGACCAGGAGCCGAAGGAGCTGACGACCGCCGTCGAGATCGGATCGAGGTCATCGCCGGCCACGACGGCGGCGGGGTTCGGATGCGCGAGCGTGGCCGCGACCGCGTTGAGGATGACGAGCGCGCCGACGCTCAGGAGCGCCACCCAGATCGCTCGCGGCACGTGGCGCGCGGCGGTGCGAGTCTCCTCGGCGGCCGAGACGCAGGCGTCGAACCCGATGAACACCCAGCCCCCGACCGCCAGCGCGGCCAGCATGCCGGCCGAGGTCGATCCGCCCGACAGCGCCTCCGCCCCGAGCGACTCGCTGAGGATCGACACGTCCTGCTCGCGGAACACGAGCAGCAGGGCCAGGCCGATGCCCACGGAGGCGACGACCTCGGCCGTCACGCCCGCCTTCACCGCCCAGCTGAGCGGCCGGATGCCGAGGGCGCCGACCAGCGCGCAGATGACTACGAGCACCATGCCCATGAGCACCAGCGCATTCGCCGTCGGGTCGATCTCCAGCAGGGTCAGGGCCCAGGGCGCCCCGAGATAGGCGATCGTGGTGTTCGCGACCGCGTACGCGCACACCGCGACCCAGCCGGCGAACCAGCCGTACGCGGGCCCGACCAGGCGGCGCGTCCACTGATAGGCGCCGCCGGCAAGCGGGAACTCCGAGGCCAGCTCGGCGTAGACGGCCAGCAGCAGGCACTGCCCCGCCAGCGCGACCGGGAGCACCCACACCCAGGCCGGTCCCGCCACCGTCGTGCCGACGAGCACCACGGCGTACAGCCCCACCACGGGGGAGATCGCCGCAAAGCCGAGCGCGACGTTGTCGACCAGGCGCAGACGCCGCTCGAGCTCCTGCGGATAGCCGAGCTCACGCAGGCGCGCAGCGTCGGCGTCGACCGGCGCCGCCGCGGAGCTCACGGCGCGTCCACAAGCCCCGGCCGCTCTCGGCGATCCTGTTCGACGATGCGGGCCACCTCCACCCGGGACGATGCTCCGAGCTTCACGAAGATGTTGCGGATGTGCGTCTCGATCGTCTTCTTGCTGAGGAACAGCTTGTCGGCGATCTGCGGGTTGGTCAGCCGATCGGTGATGAGCTCGGCGATCTCGAGCTCGCGCTTGGTCAGGGACCCGACGCCCGAGTCCTCGCCCGTCGCGGGCCCGCGCACCTCCGCGCGCGCGCCGAGCTTGCGCAGCTCGCGCCTCGCCTCGTCGCGCACGCGGAGCGACCGGCATCGGTCGAGCGCCTCCTCGGCCTGGCGAAGCACCGCGACGGCCTCCGGCCGCTGGTCTAGGGCGGCGAGCGCCTTGCCCTGGATCATGAGCGCGTAGGCGGCGGGCAGGCGCGCGCCGAGCCCTTCGAGCTCCGCCGCCGACTGCGCGGCGGCCTCGGCTGCCCCCGCCGCGTCCTCGCTCGCCAGCAGCAGCGCCGCCCGGCCACGCCGGGCCAGGGCGGTGGGAAGCGCGAGGCCGAGGCGGGCGGCCTGCTCCTCGGCCAGATCCACGTAGCGGGCGGCCGCGTCGAGGTCTGAGCGGGCGAGCTCGACCGTGGCGAGCTCCTCCCAGTAGAAACAGCGCTCGACGGGTATGGCGTGCTCGAGGTCCCCGCCGCCGATGGCCTCCACCACCTCGAACCCGCGCTCGAGGTCCCCGCGCTCGAAGAGCGCCGACGCCAGCGGCCAGCCGGGCCCGCCGCTGGCCGCCGGCATTGTGCTGCCCGCCAGCCGGCCACCCACGCGATGGCTCTCCTCGCAGAGGTCGACCGCCTCGTCGAGGTTGCCGAGGTAGTAGTGCGCCCAGGCAAGCTCGAAGAGTGCCCACGACAGGTTGTGCGGGTTGCCGGACAGGCGCGCGCCTTCCACGGCCGCCTCGGTCACCTCGAGCGCCTCGGTCATCCGGCCCTGGATCTCGAACGGGTAGCCCTTGACCAGCATCAGGGGAAGCAGCAGGCGTCCCTGACCAGCCGAGCGCGCGATCTCGATTCCGCGGTCGGCGTGGGCGATCGCCTCGTCGTAGTGCTCGAGGTAGTTCTCGGCCCAGCCCAGGTAGTAGAGCGCCTCCAGGCGGGGCGCGAGCTCGGCGTCCGAGAGCCGGTCGACGTACTCGAGCGCCTCGGCGCGGTGCTCCTTTGCCGCGGCGATGTCACCGACGGCGGCCTCGCCCAGGCAGAGGGCCGACACGGCGGCAGCGATCAGGGCTTCGTCGCCCAACGCATGCGCGGTGTCGCGAGCGCCGCGGCCCATCGCGAGCGTCTGCTCGAAGTCGCGTTCGTAGAGCCCGTCGATGCTGAGCTCGATCTGGAGCGCCGCGGCCGCGGGTGTCGAGCGGTCGGGCACCTCATCCCAGGCACGCGTCAGCCGCACGTGGGCCTCGTCGTGCCGGCCCTGCCAGTGCTCGACGGCGGCGCACCGGGTCGTCAGCTCCACCCGGCGGACGACGGAGTCGGGCGGGAGCAGGTCGATGGCCTCGAGCAGCGTGCTGCGGCAGCGCTCGAGCTCGCCCACCGACCGCAGCGCGGAGGCGAGTTCCGCCCGCACCGACACCTGCCGATCCGTGTCGCCGCTCGGCAAGAGGCGCAGCGCCGCCTCGAACCAGCGAGCCGCGGCCTCCGGAGCCCGGGCGTTGGCGGACCTCCCCGCCTCGAGCAGGAGCTCGATCGCCGCCTCGTCGCCCTGCCGCGCCGACTGCTCCACGTGGTGGGCGCGCTCGGTGGCCTGTGCCCCCCGGGCAGCGAGGAGCTCCGCGGCGCGCGCATGCGCCGCAAGCCGCCAGCCGGCGCGTGACGAGTCGTACACCGCGCGCCGCACGAGCGGATGGCGGAAGGCGAACCGGCGCGGCACCCGGGTGGGCCGAACGAGGTCCAGGTCGAGCAGGTCGTCGAGCGCCTCGAGGGCTTGGTCGGTCTCGACGTCCGCGATCGCCCCGGCGAGGTCGGGCTCGAACGGCTCGCCGGCCACGGCCGCGGCCTCCAAGAGCCGCCGCGGGGCGTCCTGCCAGCGCGGCGAGCTCTCCGGCGATTGCGCCCGCCACCGCCGGCGGGACGCCCCCGTTGCCCTCGCCGCCAACGTCGGTCGTGGCAAGGTCGCCCTCCTGCGCCGCGCGGCCCAGCTGCTCGAGATAGAAGGGGTTGCCGCCTCCGTGGCTGTAGGCGGCGGCCACCGCCGCCGGGTCGAGCCCGTCGAGGAGCTGCCTGGCCTCGTCCGGACCGAGCTGGGCGAGATCGAGCCTCGTGACCGTCGGCGCCGTGAGGGGGCCGGCCAGCCGCTGCGCGGCGGGGCCGGGGCGAAAGCCCAGCGCCAGCAGCACGGGACCGGTCGGGGAGCGGCGCGCCAGCGCGGCGATCAGCTCGAGCGAGGCGCCGTCGCTCCAGTGCAGGTCGTCGAGGATCACGACGAGCGGCTGGGGCTCGGCTATCAGGGCGAGCAGGCGCGTGACGGCGCGGTGTGCGCGGTAGCGCTCGTCCGGCAGCGCGCCCGCGCCTCCATCGGCGCCGCCGAGCGAGGGCAACACCTGGGCCGAGCTCCTCCGCCAGGGCGGCATCCCAGGCCGCGTGGCTCTCGAAGTCCTGTGAGACCACATAGGCGTCGAGGGCGTCGACCCAGACGCTGAACGGCAGCTCGCGCTCGAACTCCGCCGCGGCGCCCGAGAGCACGACGCAGCCGCGCTCCTCTCCCCGTCGCCGCAGCTCGTCCAGCAGCCGGGTCTTGCCGATGCCCGCCTCGCCCTCGAAGGTCAGGAAGCGCGCCTCGCCGTCGCCGAGCGCGTCGAGCGCCGCCTCGATCTGCGTGAGCTCGCGCTCGCGACCGATCGTCGTGGCCCGGCCGGGACTCGACCCTCGCTCCACGGGGCGAGCATACGCCCCAGGGTGCGGTTCAGGGTGTCGGTTCAGGGCGCCCGCCCGATGTCCCCACCCCGGCTCGACATCGACATTGCCGCTGTTCGATCAACAGCCAAAGGGGAAGCCGTGCAAGCACCGAGCAACATCACCGCAAGGATTGGGCGCTGGAGCGTCCAGCATCGTAAGAAGGCCATCTTCGGATGGCTGGCGTTCGTGCTCATCTCGATGGCGGTGGGATTCAACGTCCTGCCGCAGAAGCAGATCGACCCGAAGGCGGCGGGTCCAGGCGAGTCCGGCGAGGCCGCCAAGGTCATCGACGGCGCCTTCGAGGACAAGTCCAGCGAGCAGGTGCTGGTACAGAGCAGCGAGCTCACGGCCGGCGACGCCCGGTTCAAGGCGGCCGTCGCCGACGTGACCGAGCGCCTCGAGGGCACGAAGGGCGTGGACGACGTCGTCGGTCCCTACGACGGCGGCAGGGCAGATCTCGGCGGACGGGCATTCCGCGCTCGTGACGTTCGAGCTGCCGGGCGACTCCACCACGACCAAGAAGACGGTCGTGGATTCGCTGGCCGCCGTGGACGCGGCCGCGAAGGCGCATCCGGAGCTTCGGATCGAGGAGACGGGCGACGCCAGCATCACCAAGGCGACGCTCGACAAGAGCAACGAGGAGATGGGCAAGTCCACCTGCTCACGCTCCCGCTCACGCTGATCATCCTGGTGTTCACGTTCGGCGCGCTGGTGGCGGCGGGTATCCCGGTGCTGCTCGCACTCACGAGCGTGGGCGCCACGCTCGGGCTGCTCGGACCGGTCAGCCAGATCGCGCCGGTTAGACGCATCGGTCATGCACGTGGTCCTGCTCGTCGGCATGGCCGTGGGCGTGGACTACAGCCTGTTCTACCTCAAGCGCGAGCGCGAGGAGCGGGCCGCCGGGCGCGAGAAGGACGCAGCCATCGAGGCCGCCGCCGCGACCTCGGGGCGTGCGGTCGTGATCTCCGGCCTGACCGTGATGGTCGCGATGGCCGGCATGTACCTGGGCGGGATCTCGAATTTCGCCTCGTTCGCGACCGGCACGATCATGGTCGTGGCCGTCGCCGTCGCCGGCTCCCTGACCGTCCTGCCCGCCGTGCTCTCGAAGCTCGGCGACCGGGTCGAGAGGGGCCGCGTCCCGTTCGTCGGGCGCATCAAGAGTCGAGTCGGCGGAGCGGGCCTGTGGTCGCGCTTCCTGGACCGGGTGCTGCGGCGCCCGCTTGTCTCGGCGCTCGTGTCCGCGGGCCTGCTGGTGGCGCTCGCGGTGCCGGCGCTCGGCATGCAGACCTCGCTTGGCGGCAACGAGGACATCTCGCGTGACCTCCAGGTGATGCAGACCTACGACCGCATCCAGGCCGCCTTCCCGAGCGAGGGCAGCGCGGAGATGGTCGTGGTGAAGGCCGATGACGTGACCTCGACGGCCGTGGTCTCGGCGATCGACTCGCTCGAGTCGAAGGCCGCCGAGCGCCCGGGCCTGTTCGAGGGCGAGGCGACCGTCGAGATGAGCTCGGATCAGACGGTCGCAATGGTGACGCTGCCCACCACGGGCACCGGCACCGACGAGCGCTCGAACCGGGCCGTGGATGCCCTGCGCGACGACCTCGTGCCCTCCACCCTCGGCGAGCTGGACGGCGTCGAGGCCTACACGACCGGCGAGGCCGCCGCCACCGGCGACTTCAACGACGCGATGATCGGCAACCTGCCGTACGTGTTCGCCTTCGTGCTCTCGGCGGCGTTCCTGCTGCTGCTGGTCACGTTCCGGTCACTGGTGGTGCCGATCAAGGCGATCGTGCTCAACCTGCTGTCCGTCGGCTCCGCCTACGGGCTGCTGGTGCTGGTGTTCCAGTCGGAGTGGGCCGAGGGTCTGCTCGGCTTCGAGGGCAACGGGGCCATCGCGGCCTGGCTGCCGCTGTTCCTGTTCGTGATCCTCTTCGGACTCTCGATGGACTACCACGTGTTCATCGTGAGCCGGATCCGCGAGGCGTTCGATCGCGGGATGAAGACCGAGGACGCGGTCGCGGACGGGATCAAGAGCACCGCCGGCGTGGTCACGAGCGCTGCGATCGTGATGGTCGCCGTGTTCTCGATGTTCGCGCTCTCGTCCGAGCTGCAGATGAAGCAGATGGGCGTCGGCCTGGCGGCCGCGGTGCTGATCGACGCGACGATCATCCGCGGCGTGCTGCTGCCCTCCGCGATGAAGCTGCTCGGCGACCGCAACTGGTGGCTTCCGAAGCGCCTCAGCTGGCTGCCGAAGCTCCGTCACGAGCCGGAGGTGGTGCCCGCTAAGGCCTAGTTCAAGCGACATCCACGCACGATCCGGCGCCCGCCACCCGGCGGGCGCCGGTCTGTTCGGGGGGGCCGATGCCGCCTCCCTCAGGGCAATCTTTCAGGGTCGACGTGGGCTCGAATCAGGGTGACCGCCCGATGATCGCGGGCGGCTTGGAGAGCACGATCTCCCCATGTCCGCAATCGAGATGCAAACCCAGCTTCAGGAGCTCCAGGCAGAGCGCGCGCTCGCGTCGCTCGAGGGGCTCGCCGACCTCGACTCCTACATGTCCGATCTCGACCACGAGATCGCCGTGACGCGCCACGCGTACGTCGGGGCGGCCGTGACCGAGATCGCCACCCTGCGGGCCCAGCTGTCCGGGCCCCAGGTGGGATGAGGAGCGTCCGATGGCTCCGCGCTTCTGGACCGTCAAGATCGGCGAGCGCGACTTCACCGTGGCCGCCGGAACCCGCGAGGCGGCAGAGAAGATCGCCGCTCAGCGCGCGCGGCAGCACGAGCGGCCGTCAGGCCCTTCGCGGAGCCGATATCAGGGTGGCTCAGGGTGCTGGTTCAGGGCCCGCACCCGATGATCCGACGGGCTGGCGAGAGGACGATCGGAGCATGGCGTTCTTCCTCCTCCACCACTCCCACGAGGCACACGAGTGCGCCGCCGCATTCGCCGCCTGGCAGGGCTTCGACAGCCCGCTGCGGCACCGCCTGGCGCCCTCGAGCTGCCTGACCGGCGGCCATGGCGTGTGGTGGCGGGTCGAGGCGCCGGACCGTGACGCGGCGCTCGCGCTGCTGCCCCGCTTCGTGGCCGAGCGGACCACGCCCATCTCGATCCGAGAGGTCCAGATCCCATGACCAATCACGCTGCCCAGGTCCACGTCGACGTCCCGCTCGTCTACATCGAGTCCACGATTCCGGCGGGAATGACGATCGCCGACTACCGCCGCTCCCGTCCTCCGCGGCCGCGGCTCGCGCGCCGGCTGCGCTGTGCGATCTCCGGGAGGACCCGATGACCCTCAGCTCGGCCCTGCTCATGGCGCCGTCGGGACCGTGCTCGTGGCGCTGGTGGCGCGGCTCGTGCTCGGCCATGCTAGCGCGACCGCGGCCTGCTCACGGCGCCGTGACGCCGTGCTCCCTCAGGTAGTCGAGGTAGAACGGGCGCAGCAGCTCGGCCACCTCGCCGCGACCGGAGTCCGTCAGGTCGTCGAGATGCGCCCTCAGGGTCGCCACATCCGCGCCCGCCTCGCGCATCTCACCCGCGCCGGCCTCGGCCACCGGCAGCACCTCCAGGAGGTTCCAGAAGAACTTGAGGTCGACGTGGCGGCGCGCGCGGCGCAGCGCGAGGTCGTGCAGCTCGGGCGTGGACAGGCGGTCGAGCTCGTCGTCGGTCATGGCCGCCCAGTGTGACCGATCGGCGCGCTCACTCCACGCCGCCGCTGCGTCGCGCCGCCCGCAGCCTAGGCCTCGGCGCGCATGGCCGCCATGCGCTCGCGGCGTGGCGTCGTGAGCTCGCGGACGATCACCTTGACCGAGCCCGCTACCGGCACCGCCAGGATGGCTCCCACGACGCCGAGCACGGCCCCGCCGAGCATCACGCTCGCGATCGTCGTGAACCCGGACAGCGAGATCGCCGTGCGATAGACGGCGGGCTGCACGAGGTAGTTCTCGATCTGCTGGTAGATCAGGATCACGACGGCAAGCGCGAGGGCGGGCGCGAGCCCGGCGGCGGCGAGCGTGATGAGGCAGACGATCACGGCCGCGATCATCGACCCGATCTGCGGTATGAGGTCGAAGATCCCGACGATCACCGCGAGCGCGACGGGGAAGGGTGCGCCGACGATCCACGCGGTCACGCCGACCACGCTCCCGGCGATCACCGAGATGGCCACGTTGCCCACAAGGGACGAGGAGATCACGTTGGTCACCTCGTCGACGATCTCGTTGACATGTGCCGCCTGGGCGGGCGCGAGCAACTCGAGCGCGGCTCGCCGCAGGTCGGGCAGGCCGATCAGCAGAAAGAGCGTCAGGAAGGTCAGCGTCACGACCGACAGGACGGTGCCCACCAGCCCGCCGGTGATCCCGAGCAGCGCCGAGGCGGCCTCGGGGATCGCGCGCGCGGCGTCCGCGGCCAGCTGCTTGGCCTTCTCGACCACGTCGGTGTTCTGCGAGAGCTGGTCGAATCCGGGCGTGTCCTCGAGCTCCTCGATGTAACCGGGGAGGTCGGCGACCAGCTCGCGCATGTCCTCCCAGATCGGGGCGACCGCCCAGATCACGATCACGGCGAGGGCAACGAAGAGCCCCCCGATCACCAGCAGCGCGGCCTTGCCTCGCGCCACCCCTCGCCGCACGAGCGCGGACACGGGCGGATCCAGCCCGAGCGCGAGCACCAGCGCGAGCAGGATCGCGAGCAGGGCGTCGATCGCCACCACGCAGAGGAGGATGAGCAGGGCGAGGAGGAGCCCGCTCGCGACCGTCCAGGCGGAGACCACGACCTCGACACGGCGCGTTTCGGGCGGCACGCTAATGCGCTTCGCGCCGGGCGCTCGTCATCCTGCCCATTGGGCGGCGGCTTGGACGCCGACCCGGAGCGTGGCATCCTCCGGGAGCTAGGCAATGGGTGAGAGAGACAAGCCGGGCGCTCCGGAGCTCAAGGCGTTGATGGGGCGGGTGCTCGACTCGGATGCCTCCGAGGCGTTCGGGCGCTTCATGGTGCGCCAGGTCGCGCTGAGTGACATGGCGCCCAACGCCGACGACGCCGTGCTCGAAGGGATCGAGGAGTCACCCGACGGAGGGGCCGCGATGGCGCAGGCGCACCTCGAGGGCCTGCCGGACGACGAGCGCGACGAGCTCCTCGACCGGGCCGCGGCGGAGACCGGGCGCAGGCTGCACGCGGCGGCCCTCGCGCTCCTCGGCGCCGTCGGCGCGGCGCGGTTGCCCGTCGAGGTCACCCCTGAGATGGTCGCCGTCGCGGCGATCACGGAGCTCGGGGACTCGACGGGCGCTGGACGCCGCTAGTGAGCGAGCTCGAGATCGGCCGTACGCTGCTGCTGTTCCTCTGGTCGTTCGGGCTCGCGGGGATCGAGATCGAAATCGAGGGCGGCGTCGGTTGGGCGGAGCGACTCCCGACCTGGTTCCTGAAGCGCGGCCGGGTCGGACGGGTGTACGGGGTCGTGATGGGTCACCGGCCGCTCACCGGGTACCACGTCTACGCCTTCACGATCCCGATGCTCGTCCTCCACCTGCCGTACGTGATGGGCGTGGACTGGACGCTCGCCGGCGAGCTGCGGACGATTGCCACGTACTTCGTGCTCGCCGTCGTCTGGGACTACCTGTGGTTCGTGATGAACCCGGCGTACACCGTCCGCCGCTTCCGGCGCGGCAACGTCTGGTGGTTCGAGGTCCCGTGGATCTGGCGCTTCCCGCGCGACTACTACCTGAGCATCCTGCTGTCGATCGGGCTGGCCGGGCTCGCCGCGCTGGCGGACGGCGGCTTCGAGCCGCTGCGGCGCCACCTGTGGATGCTCGCCGGCCTGGCGATCCTCGTTGGGCTGGCGGTGCTCCTCGCCCCCCTCTTCCACCGCTGGTACCGGCACATGCGCCGCGCCGGTGCCGACGATCGCGCCGCCACCCCCACCTATCCGCCACCGGCCCCCGAGGCCGTGTGGTCCGGCGGCATGCCCGACCTCGAGCCGCTCGAGCCCGGCGAGACGCGCTGAATCGGCCGCTCGTCGGGCCCAAAATGGGGTCTTCTATGTATGGGCCCAGGGACTTCCCCGGGTGATCATCGCGGCTCCGGACCACGAGAGGAGGCCGCATGAGCCTGTTTCGACGCAAGACGACCATCGAGGACGAGCGCGAGCGCTGCCCGCACTGCAGCGAGAGGGTGCCCGAGGGTGCCTCTGAATGCGCCATGTGCGGGGTCGACCTGAGGCCCCTGCGCTCGTCCGAGGCTCAGACACGCACGGAGCGCGCGCCAGCCAGCAGGTGATCGCGCCCGCGCGGCGCGCGTCGCGGGTCGTCGCCCGGCGGCCTAAGCCAACGCATCGAGACGGGTTCTGGTGGACTGTCACGGACAGCCTCGATCGGGCCGAGCCCTTGACCACCTCCCCATCCGCCGCCAGATCGTCACTCGCCGCGCGGCCTCGCGCAGCCGGCCGGGGACGTCGGCTATCGCTGCTCTGGTGGGTCTTCCTCGCCAACGCGGCCGTTCTCGTCGTCGCTCTGCTGCTGCTCACGTTCAGTCCGATCACCATCGATGCACCGATCAAGACCGGGCAGTTCGTGCTGCTGCTGGCCGGGTTCCTCGCGCTGCTGGCGCTGAACCTGGTGTTGTTGCGCCGGGTCCTGTCCCCGCTGCTCGAGCTCACGAACCTGATGGGCTCGGTCGATCCCGATCGGCCGGGCCGGCGGCTGTCCGGTGTGCAGATGCGCAGCGCCGAGGGCCAGGCGCTCGCGGACGCCTTCAACGCGATGCTCGAACGGCTGGAGACCGCTCGGCGCGAGGCCGCGCGAGCCGCCCTGGCGGCACAGGAGGCGGAACGGCTGCGGGTGGCTCGTGAGCTCCATGACGAGATCGGGCAAACGCTCACGGCGGTCACGCTCCAGGCCGAGCGGGCCGCCGACGGCGACGGCGCGTCGACGAGGCGGGAGCTTCGCCGGGTGGCCGAGGCGGTGCGGGAGAGCCTGGATGAGGTGCGGCGGATCGCTCGCGAGCTGCGGCCCGAGGCGCTCGACGATCTCGGCCTCGTGAACGCGCTGATCGCCCTGTGCCGGCGGGTCGAGGCCCAGGAGGGACTCCGTCTGGAACGCGACTTTTCGACAAAGCTGCCGGCGCTCTCCCCAGACGTCGAGCTCGTGACCTACCGCATCGCCCAGGAGGGCCTCACGAACGCGCTGCGGCACTCGGGCGCGCAGCGCGCGACCGTCTCGCTCAAGGCGGATCCGCGGACGGTGGCGCTGGTCGTGGCCGACGACGGTCGCGGCATGCCCGCCGAGCTACCGCCTGCCACGGCGGGAATCGCGGGCATGCGCGAGCGGGCGCTGCTCGTGGGCGGCCGGCTGTCGATCGAGTCTCGTCCCGGAGAGGGGACCGTCGTGCGGTTCACGGTCCCCGTCGAGGACGCGTGACCGTTCCGCTGAAGACGAGGATCCTGCTCGCGGACGACCACGCCGTCGTGCGCGACGGGCTGCGCCTGGTGCTCGACTCCGCACCGGACCTCGAGGTCGTGGCGCAGGCAGGCGACGGCGCCGAGGCGGTCGAGCTGGCCCTATCCGACGACATCGACCTCGCGGTGCTGGACGTGACGATGCCGCGCATGACCGGACTGCAGGCCGCGCGCGAGCTGTCACGGCGCAAGCCCGAGCTGCGCGTTCTCATCCTCTCGATGCACGACAATGAGCAGTATTTCTTCGAGGCGCTCAAATCCGGGGCGTCGGGCTACGTGCTCAAGTCGGTCGCGAACCGCGACCTGATCGAAGCCTGCCGGGCCACCATGCGGGGCGAGCCGTTCCTCTACCCGAACGCCGTCAGGGCCCTCGTTCGCGACTACCTCGACCGCGCCAGCCGCGGCGAGACGACTCCGGAGGACCCGCTCAGCCCACGTGAGCTCGAGGTGGTCAAGCTGATCGCCGAGGGGCTCACCAGCGAGGAGATCGCGGAGCAGCTGTTCATCAGCAAGAAGACGGTCGACCGCCACCGCGCCAACGTGCTCGAGAAGCTCGGAATGCGCAATCGCGTGGAGCTGACCCGCTACGCCATCCGCCGGGGACTCGTCGTCCCGTAGGAAGACGCGAAAAACACTCGTCTTTGGGCATTGAGACCCATGGCCGCATCCACCCGCCGGGGCGACGATCCGACGCATGAATACATCCGATCGCCTCGCTGACCATGCCGCCGAGTTGGTGGCGGCCCTGGTGACGCTCGAGGAGAGGCTTCAGGCGCTGAGTGGCGCCTGCTATCAGCTGGCCGCCGACGCCTCGCCCATGGACGGGCTCTCGCGCGAGCAGGGGGCACGCCTGATGGGAGCGCTCCACGACGTGGGGGCGGGATTGGCGCGCGGCGCTCGCGTGTGCCGCGACGGCAGGGCCACGATCGGTCCCCTGATCGACGATGACAACCAGCGCTTCTGGTTCGAGAGCCGCGTGCTGCCGCCGCAGCCCGTCGCGTGACCTGAGCGCAAACCCCGTCACGAGGAGGCGGACATGCCCAACGGAATCTTCCCCCTCCCGGCGATCCAGCCGAATCCCGGCCGAAGCGGCCGGACGCGGCCGAGCCACGCCGCTCGCCGGCAGCTCCTGTCCGGCGAGGAGCGCTCACGCCTCGCCAACCGGCTCGTGACCCTCCTGGGGGATGCGCGCCGCTCCAACCTCGGCGCGTTCCGGAAGAAGACGAGGGCGCGGCATGCCGCGATCCGCCACAGCGCCGACGATCTGATGGCGCTCGTCCTTAGGCTCAGAGACGGCGAGCCGATCACGGCCCGGGGCGCGGCCATGACCGCGCTCCTCGTGGACCGCAAGGCGAGCCCGCTCCGCCGCGGAGAAGGACGCAACCTGCAGTACGCCATTCGGGCGGCGCAGGTGGCGCTTGACGGGCCCGATGGGTACGTGTCCGACCTGGCGGCCTGAGCCTCGGTGTCACGGAGGTAAGAATCGATCGCGTCCCGCCGCTAAGGAGGCGTGGAGCTTCGAATCGGAAACCACGCCGGCGGCGGGCGCCAACCCACGGACGTTGTCGCCTGGCGCCGCGCACGCCTTCGCAGGGCCGGCTTCGAGCCGGGCCTCGCGGAGCCGCTCGCACGCGAATGCGGCGTGGACCTCCATGCGCTCATCCAGCTCGTCGAGCGCGGTTGCCCGCCGGTGCTGGCGGCGCGGATCCTGGCGCCGCTCGAGCACGAGAGGCGTGAGTGTTGAGCGCTTCGGGCGGTGTTAGCCTCGGCGCGGGCATGAGCTCGCACCTGCCCATCGGCGCCGCCGCGGGCGAGCCGGACCCGGCGCAGGCGGAGTCGCGCGCCTGGCTGGCTGCGCTCCGTTCCACGGGCACTGTGCGCGAGGAGGCCGTCGCGCGCCTGCACGAGCTGCTGCTGCGCGCGGCCCGCTTCGAGGTCGCGCGGCGGCGAGCGGCGCTTGCTCGCGTACGCGGCGAGGAGCTCGACGACATCGCCCTCCAGGCCGCGGATGACGCCCTCGTGGCGGTGCTCGCCAAGCTCGACGACTACCGCGGCGCGAGTCGCTTCACCACCTGGGCATACAAGTTCGCCCTGCTCGAGGCCGGCGTGCGGCTTCGCCGGCGGGCATGGCAGCAACGGGAGGTGGTGCTCGAGCCGGAGGTCTGGCCGCTGATGGCCGATGCCGCCCGCGGTCCCGAGAGCCAGGTCGAGCTGGGTGAGCTGATGCGGGCGCTCGAGCGCTCGATCAACGACTGCCTCACCGAGCACCAGCGCGAGGTGCTGGTCGCACTCACGCTCAACGGCGTGCCGCTGGACGTGCTGGCCGAGCGGCTCGGCACGACCCGCGGTGCGCTCTACAAGACACTTCACGACGCACGGCGAAAGCTCCGTACCGACCTCGCGCGGCGCGGCTTCTCGCTCGACGATCTGGTGGGACACTGAGCATGGACACGCACATGAGCCACGACAACGTGAAGCGGCTGCTCGGCCCGGCCGAGCCCGAGGTGCTCTGCGAGGAGTGCTTCGAGAAGCTCGACGAGTACGTCGAGCTCGAGCTGCAGGGCCGGCGGGCCGACGAGCGCATCCCGGGCATGCGGGCGCACCTCGAGGGGTGCCCGGCCTGTCGCGAGGACCACGACAGCCTGCGCGACTTCGTCCGACAGGAACGGGCGCGCACGTAAGGTCCGGCCGCCTGGCGGCGCTAAGCAGGAACACAGCGTCTCCAAGGAGGAACGACCATGAGTACCGCCATCGCCGCCGTCCTTCGGCCGGTGCCAGTCCCGAGCTCGAACGTGCTGCGCCGCGACCCCGCCGCGCAGGCGTTCATGGTGCTGCGCATCGCGTTCACGGTCGCGCCGATCCTGTTCGGCCTCGACAAGTTCGCCGAGGTCATGATCAGCGACTGGCCCAAGTACCTGGCGCCCGAGTTCAACGACATCATCCCCGGCAGCGCCCAGGACGCCATGTACATCGTCGGCGCCGTCGAGATCGTCGCCGGCCTCGTGGTCGCCTTCTCGCCCCGCTTCGGTGGCCTGCTGGTGGCCGGCTGGCTGGCCGGCATCATCGTCAGCCTGCTGCTCGTGGGTGGATACGCCGACATCGCCCTGCGCGACTTCGGCCTGCTGCTCGGCGCGCTTGCCCTGGCGCGGCTCGCGAGCGCCTATTCGGATCGCGGGGTTCGCGCACCGTCGGTATGACGCGTAGGCTGAGCTCATGAGCCGAGCTCATGTGATCGCCCTCGTCGTCGCCGCGCTGGCGGCACTCGGTCTCGCGCCGGGTGCCGCGTCTGCCGCGCCGGCCGAGCAGCTGTACGTCTCGCTGGGCGACTCGTACGCGTCGGGGTATCAGCCCGGTGTCGTCCCGAGCGAGGACGGGAACACCCGCAACGGGTTCGCCTACCAGGTCCCCGCCCTGGCGGCGGGCCGTGGCTATCGGCTCAGGCTCGTGAACTTCGGCTGTGGCGGCGCCACCACGACCTCGCTGATCTCCACCAAGGGGTGCCCGCCGCGAGCGCTCGGCCCAGGTGGTCGCGCGTACCCGGGCCGGACCCAGCTCGCGGCCGCCGAGCGCTTCCTGCGCAGCAACCGCCGAAGCACCGGGCTCGTCACGGTGTCGATCGGGGGCAACGACATCACCGCATGCGTGCGCGCCCCCGATCCCGTGGGGTGCGTCGTGTCGGGCGTGGCGGTGATCGAGAAGAACGTCAGCGTGATCGCGAAGCGTCTGCGCCGCGCCGCCGGGCCCCGCGTCCGGATCGTCGGCATCACCTATCCCGACGTGATCCTCGGACTGTGGGTGAACGGCGACCAGGCATCCCGAGACCTGGCCTCGCTGTCGGTGTTCGCCTTCCAGACGCTCATCAACCCCGCCCTGAAGAAGGCCTACGCCACGGGGAGCGCTCGCTTCGTCGACGTGACCGCGGCGTCGGGCGCGTACACGCCCTTCGAGCAGGTCACGACCCTCCAGCCCTACGGCACGGTGCCGGTGGCTGTGGCGCGCGTCTGCGAGCTCAGCTACTTCTGCGCCCAGGGCGACATCCACGCCCGGACCGACGGGTATGCGCTGATCGCACGGCTCGTGGCGGGTCAGCTGCCGCGACGGTAGGCCGCCCGCTTTACGAAAGCTTTGCCTTCAGGTGGGTCGGCGCTGTACGGCCCCTCTGCACACTGGCCTCAGTCGATCTATGGAGGTCAGGAAGATGAGAAGGAAGCTGATGACAGGCGCACTCGTGGCGATCACTGCTGGTGGCGGCCGCCTCGCCCGCCGGATCGAGCGGGGCCGCCCCGAGCGCGGACGCAGCGCTGCGCCAGTTCGAAGGCACGATCGTGTCCAAGAACCGCGACGCCCGCACGTTCCGCCTGCGCGACAGCGAGCGCGGCACGGTTCGCGTCCGCGTGACGCGCAACACGCGCTACGAGCGCATCGATGGGTTCGGCGGCCTCAGGGTGGGCGCGCGGAACATCGAGGCAACCGTGCGTCGCGGCGACGATCGCTGGATCGCCCTCGAGGTCGAGCGCTCCGGCGGCGGCGGCGAGCACGGCGGCGACGACGACTAACGGGAGACGATCAGCATGCGAAAGACAGTGACGATCGTCCTCGCGGCGGCGCTCTTCGGGATCCTCGCGGCCGTGGTGATGGCCCAGGGTGGAGGCGACACCTCCACCACCGCCACCACGCCCACGACCGAGGCGACGGAGACAGGAGAACTGCGACGGAGACGACCCCGGACGTCACCACGCCGGAGCCGACGATCACCACCGAGGATACGGTGGACGATATCTCCGGTCCCTGCGACGAGGCCGAGCACGCGAACGACCCGCGCTGCACGGGCGCCGGCCTCGCCGACGACCGCGGCGGTGACGATGGCCGCCACGGCGGCGACAACTCGGGGCCGGGCAGCGCCAACTCCGGCCGCGGCGGCGGAGGCGACGATTTCGACGACGACTCCAGCGGCCACGGCGGCGGCGGTGACGATGACTCCAGCGGCCACGGCGGCGGTGGCGGCGAAGACTGACGACCTCGCGCCGGGGGCGCCGGACTGACCATCCCCCGGCGCGGCCGGCCTGCCTAGCATGGAGGACATGGCTGCCGGTCGCCGCAACGTCCTGATCGTCGAGGATGAGCAATCGATCACGGCACCGCTGACCGAAGCCCTCGAGCGCGAGGGCTTCGGCACCCAGGTGGCCGGCACGGTGGAGGAGGCGCTGGATCTCTCGGCCCGCGAGCTGCCGGACCTCGTTCTGCTCGACGTGATGCTCCCCGACGGATCGGGCTACGACGTGTGCCGCACCCTGCGCCAGCGCTCGGCGGTTCCGATCATCATGCTCACCGCCCGCGGCGAGGAGACCGACCGCATCGTGGGCCTGGAGCTCGGCGCCGACGACTACATCGTCAAGCCCTTCAGCGCCCGCGAGGTGGCCGCCCGGATCCGGGCGGTGCTGCGCCGGAGCACCGAGCAGCAGGCCCCCGCCGGCTCGCCCCCGACGCCGCTCGAGGCGGGCGAGCTGAGGCTCGATCCCGCGCGTCGCAGCGCCACCCACCGTGGTAAGCAGCTGGACCTGACGCGGAAGGAGTTCGAGCTGCTCCAGCTGCTGCTGCGCGAAGCGGGCAACGTCGTCTCGCGCGAGCGGTTGATGGACGAGGTCTGGGACGTGAACTGGTTCGGCTCCACGAAGACGCTCGACGTCCACATCTCCAGCTTGCGGCGGAAGCTCGGCGACGACTCGGCCGCGCCGCGCTACATCCATACCGTGCGCGGCGTCGGCTTCCGATTCGCCGCCGCGGACGAGCTGCCGGCAGCCAGGTGAGTCTGCGCGCCCGGCTGCTGCTGGCCTTCGCCTACGTCCTGGTGGTCGTGATCGTGGCGCTCGAGGTTCCGCTCGCGCTCAACCTGGGACGACGGGTGGATGCCGAGATCAAGAGCGAGGCGCAGGGGCAGGCCCAGCTGCTCGCGGCGAGCGCGTCGGGCCGGCTGGGAAGGCCGGAGGAGCTCGATGCGCTGTCGCGGCGCTCGGCGCGCGACCTCGGCGGGCGCGTGATCGTCGTGGACGAAGCGGGCAGGCTGCTGGCGGACTCCGAAGGGCTGCCGGCCGGCGAGGAGGTGTCGTATGCGAGCCGCCCCGAGGTGGCTCGTGCGTTGGCGGGGCGGCCCTCGCAGGGCACCCGGCACAGCGACTCGCTGGACGAGGACCTGCTGTTCACCTCGGTTCCAGTGTTCGTGGAGGGCCGCCGAGCCGGGGCAGTGCGGGTGACCCAGGGGGTCGACGCCGTGCGCAGCGAGGTGCGCAATGACGTGATCGCCCTCATCGGCGTGGGGCTGGTGGCTCTGCTGCTAGGGCTGGCCGTCGCCTGGTTTCTCGCCGGCTCGCTCGCCAAGCCCCTGCGCTCTTTGGCCCGCGCAGCGCGGCGGGTCACCGCGGGTGATCTCGACGCGCGCGCCCCCGTGGAGGGGTCCTCCGAACAGCGCGAGGTGGCCGGGGCCTTCAATGAGATGACCGCCCGGCTGAGCGCCAGCCTCCGGGCGCAGCGTGACTTCGTGGCCAACGCGTCCCACCAGCTGCGCACTCCGCTGACCGGGTTGCAGCTGCGGCTCGACGCGGCGGCGCTCAAGAGCCGCGACCCCGAGGTCGAGCGTGAGCTGGCTGCCGCCGAGGACGAAACGCGCCGGCTGGCCCGCCTGCTCTCCGAGCTGCTCACGCTGGCCGGCGAGCGCGAGCGCCCGGCCCCGCGGCCCGTCGACGTGGGGGACGCAGTGAGCGCCGCCTGCCGACGCTGGGAGGGCCCGGCGGAGCGCAGCGGACACATCCTGCGCGTGAAGGAGGGCGAGCCGGTGGAGGTCGCGGCCTCGAGCGAGGATGTGGCGGCCATGCTCGACAACCTGGTCGAGAACGCGCTCAACTACTCGCCGGCCGGAACCGAGGTGGTGCTGGGCTGGTCGCTGGCGGCCCGACGAGTACGCATTGGCGTGGCCGACCAGGGCCCCGGCATCAGCGAGGCCGAGAGCGACCGCCTGTTCGAGCGCTTCTACCGCGGCGAGTCCGGGCGCGCTGGAGCGCCAGGCACCGGCCTTGGGCTGAGCGTGGTGGAGTCGCTGGCCGTGCGCTGGGAGGGCGAGGCACGCCTGAGCAACCGTCCCGAGGGAGGGGCGCTGGCGGAGCTGGCGCTGCCCGCGTACAGCGCTTTACCAAGTCCTGACCCTGAGCTCGCCCGAGCCTTACCGGACCGGGACTAGCCTGATCCCATGTCCTCGAAGCGCATAGTCGCCGGTACCGCACTCGCGCTGGCCGGCGTGATGGCCGCGATCGGCATCGGACTACTCGCGAACACGATTTCCGGGGACAGCGTGGGGCTGTCGGCCGAGCCGCTCAGCGCGGGAGACGCGCTCGCTCCGTCCGCCACCCAGCGCCAGCGTGCGGCCCGCCGGCGCGAGGTCGCCCAGCGCCGCGAAACGAGAGCAGCGCAGGCGCCAGGCCGCGGCCAAACGACGCCGCCAGGCGGCCACCGAGAACCCAACGACCGCACCCACCACCGAACCACCCACCACCGGCACCACGGGCGGTGACGATGACGGCGGCGAAGACGATTCGTCAGGCCGCGGCCGGGGTCGGGGCCGCTCCGGCGGGGACGACAGCGGCTCGGACGACTCCGGCGACAGCTCAGGTCACGGCTCTGACGACGCGTTCGACGACTAGTCTGGCCTGCAGACTAGGCCGAGCGAATGCGCCGCAGGGTCTCCGCCGGGCACGTGGGCGCTGGCAGTGGCTCAGCCGAGTCGACTGGACCGAGACTCGCTCGTCGCTCTCCTAGCGCAAGCCCGCCTCCTAGCGCGGCGCGCGCCCGGCCAGCAAGTCGTGCATGCGGCCGATCTCGATCGCCTGATCGGCCTCGACGTGGCGTGGCTTCACCGCTCGCCCGGCACAACGAGCCCGTTCTCGTAGGCGGCCACGACGAGCTGGGCGCGATCGCGGGCGTCGAGCTTCGAGAACAGCCGGGCGACGTGGGTCTTCGCCGTGAGCGGGGACAGGACCAGCTCGTCGGCGATCTCGCCGTTGGAGAGTCCGCGGCCCACGAGCGCGAGCACCTCGCGCTCGCGCGGCGTGATCTCCTCCAGCTCGTGCCCCTCCGTGACCGCCGGCTTGGCGGCGCGCTCCCGCTCTACGAACGCCTCGATCAGCCTGCGCGTGAGGCGCGGGGCCAGCAACGCCTCGCCCAGGGCCACGACGCGCACGGCTCTCACCAGGTCGGGCGGGTCGATGTCCTTGAGGAGGAAGCCGGACGCGCCCGCGCGCAGCGCGCCGAAGACGTACTCGTCGAGCTCGAAGGTCGTCAGGACCACCACGCGCGTGCCGGCCAGCCCCGGCATGGAGGTAATGCGCCGCGTCGCCTCGAGGCCGTCCACGTGCGGCATCCGGACGTCCATCAGCACGACATCGGGCCGCTCGCGCCGGGTCAGCTCGACGGCCTCTGCGCCGTCGGCGGCCTCCGCGACGACTTCGATGTCCGGCTCGGCATCCAGCAGCGCGCGGAAGCCGGCGCGCACGAGCCCCTGGTCGTCGGCGAGCAGGACGCTCGTCACGAGCGGGCCGCCACCGGCGTGAGCGGCAGCGTCGCCTCGACGCGCCAGCCGCCGTCGGCCCCTGGGCCGGCATGCAACGTGCCCCCCAGTGCCTCGGCGCGCTCGCGCATCCCGCGGACGCCGGCGCCCGAGCCGGTGCTCGGCCGAGCGGGACCGGTCCCGTCGTCGGCGACTACGATCGTAAGCATGTCCGCGTCCGCGCGCACCACAACGGTAACCGCGCGCGCGTTCGCGTGGCGCATCACGTTGGTCAGCGCCTCCTGCACGATCCGGTAGCACGCCGAGCCCACCGGCATCGGCACCACGCCGACGGTGTCGACGTCGATGGTCACCTCGACGCCCGCGGCGCGAAGCTGGCCCGCAACCGCCTCGAGGTCGTCGAGACCGGCGGCCGGTCCGGTGGGCGCCTCCTGACCCGGGTCGCGCAGGACGCCGAGCGTCGCGCGCAGGTCGGTCAGCGCGTCGCCGCTCGTGTGCTTGATCTGCATCAGCGCGTCGCGCGCCTGCTCCGTGTCGCGGTCGAGGAGGTGCGCGGCCACACCGGCCTGGACGTTGATCGCGACCATGGAGTGTGCGACGACGTCGTGCACCTCGCGTGCGATCCGGAGCCGCTCCTCGCCGAGCCGGCGCTCGGCCTCCGCCTCGCGCGCGGCGACCTCGCGCTCCAGGGCCGCCCGGTTATGCCACATCAGGTAGCCGCCGGCGAGCGCGAGCTCACAAAGGGCGAGGTTGCGCAGGGTGACCGACACGAGCTCCTCGCCGTTGTCGGCGAACGGCAGCACGCTGACAAGCACGCACGGCGCCACCGCCACGGCCGCCACGATCGTCTCTCGGCGACCGTACTGGCGCGCCAGCTCGAACAGCGCCCAGGCGGGAATCGCGACGACCGTGGTGCCTGGCTCGTAGTCCCACAGCACGAGGACGACCCCGCCGACGAGCAGCGGGGCCATCCTGAAGAAGCCGAGCCGAGCCCCTAGCGCGAGCGGGAGGACGGCGAGGTAGGTGAAGACGACGCTGAGGAGATCGACCGGGTCGCCCTTCTCCGACAGCACGCCGTCCGCCAACAGGATCGGCGGCAGGACGATGACCGGCAACCACCGCTGCAGCGTCGGGTTGCGCAGTGGGCCGGTCACCGTTCGAATCGTATTCGCCCGCCCTCAGCCGGCCGCCGGCGCGTGAACAGGGGTCTCGCTGATTCCGATCCGGCGGTGCAGGTGGCGCAGCGGCCTCGGCGACCACCAGTTCCACTTGCCCAGCAGCGCCATCAGCGACGGGACCAACAGCGTGCGGACGACGAAGGCGTCCAGCAGCACTGCGGTGGCCGTGGCGATGCCAATCTGCTGAATGAACGAGATCGAGCTCATCGAGAAGGAGCCGATGGCGACGGCCATCAGGATCGCCGCCGCGGTGACCACGCGACCGGTGCGGGCGAGGCCGACCGCCACCGACTCGCGATCGGTCTCTCCCTTGTCCCGCGCCTCCTTGATGCGGCCGAGCAGGAAGACGCCGTAGTCGGTCGAGAGCGCGAACACGATCGCCGCCGTGACCAGGAAGTCCGTCGGCTCGACGCCGCCGTTGGAGGTGTACCCGAGCAGGTCCTCGAGGCGGCCGCCCTGGTAGATGAAGACCAGAGGAGCCAGGGCCGCGCCGACGGTGAGGGCGTTCATGACGATCGCCTTCGCCGGCAGCACGACGGAGCCGGTCATCAGCCACAGCACTCCGAATGTCAGCCCGCCAAGCAGCAGCAGGGCGGGAAGCAGCCGCGAGCCGATCGCGTTCTGCTGGTCGAGGAACTCGGCAGCAGGGCCAGTCACCGCCGTCTCGAGCGGCGGGTTCAGGTCCCGGACCTCGCGGACCACCTCCTGGGCGGTCTCGCCGGCCGGGTCGCCCGGCACCGACGCGGTCACTCGCCACGTGTCGCCGCCGAGGTCCGTGGGCGCCTGGACGGACCGCACTCCGTCGAGCTCGCGCACCTCCTCCGCGAAGTCGCGCACGGAGCCCGCCTCCGACGACGGCGCCGCCACCGCAACGCTAACGGGGGTGGAGCCGGTGCCGCCGAAGTCCTGCGCGATCGCGTCCGAAACGACCCGGGCGCTCCGGTCCGTCGGGACGACCGTCTCGTCGACCGGGGTCCACTGCGCGCCCAGGGATGGCAGGGCGATCGCGAGCATGACGGCCGCCGTGCCGGCGGCGACGATGCCGGGACGCCGCATTACGCGGTGCGCGAGCCCATACCAGCGGTCGTGTGCGGCCACGGCGCCGGTGTCGCTGCGGCGCAGCAGCTTTCGCCCCCACAAGGCCAGCAGGGCGGGAGAGACCGCGAGCGTGGCAATGGCGGCGATCACGGCGACGCTCGCGCCGGCGATCCCCATCGACTGGGCGAAGCCCAGCGGGAAGACCGTCAACGTAGCGAGCGCGGCGGCGACGGTCGCGGCCGAGAACGCGACGGTGCGCCCGGCCGTAACCATCGTGGCGCGCACCGCGGTCTGCGTGTCCGCCCCGGCCGCGAGCTCCTCCCGGAAACGGGTGACGAGAAACAGCGTGTAGTCGATCGCCAGGCCGAGACCCAGGCCGATGACGAGGTTCAAGGCAAAGACGTTGAGGTCGTAGAGCTGGTTGACGCCCATCAGGACGAGGAACGTCCCGAGCACCGTTGTGACGCCCGCCACCACCGGTAACACGGCGGCGCGACCGCGGAAGAAGAGCAGCGACAGGATCAGGAGCAGCGGGAAGGCGAAGAGTTCGGCACGTCCGAGGTCCTCGGAGACCGTTTCGGTGAGCTGCAGGTCGGCGACGGCGGAGCCGCCAACCGTGACGTCCGCGTTGTCCTCGAATGCGGTCAGCGCCGCATCGGCCACGTCCTCCTCGTCGGCGCTCGCGCGGATCGAGCCTGTGACGAGTGCGCTGCGACCGTCCTCGGCGACGCCGGCCGGGGCGGCGCCGGCGACGCCGGGCATCCCGGCGAGCTCGTCGGCGGCGGCCCGGGCGCGCTGCTCCAGGCCGGCCTCGGAGCCGCCCACGAGCAGGACGATGCCGGGCGAGGTGTCCTCGCCGGTCGCGCGTTCGAACTGCCGGTCGGCGCGGCTGGACTCCGAGGACTCGGTTCTGAAGCCATCGCCGGACTCCAGCTGTCCGGCGATGGGACCGCCCACAACGGCGGCGAGCACGACGAAGGTGAGCAGGATGATGAGCGTCCGCCGCGGGCGGGCGCCGGAGAGATTTCCCAGTCGTTCGAGCATGGCCGGGATGCTCGTCGGTGTAAGCGGCCCGCACATCGGCCCGGGGGAGTCAATCGGCCGCTGGACCATGCTCCCTCGGGAGTACGAAGGGCGCGCCCGCTAGTCAGCCTTGCGACTGTGGGATGCTGGCCTGCGGATGCCTGGCCGCGGAATTCAGCACGTCGACCTCGCGGTCAGCGACGTCGATCGTTCGCTTGCCTTCTACCTGGACCTCTTGGGTCCCCTGGGCTTGAAGGAGGAGGAGCGCTATCCGACCTACCGGGGGACCGAGGAGGTCGTCTATCTGAGCTTCGGAGACGAATGGCTCGGCCTTCGCCCCGCCGACGGCGGTACCCATCGCTACTACTGCGTGGGGCTCGAACACCTGGCGTTCGAGGTCGACACCAGCGAGGAGGTGGAGGCGGCGCATCAGCGGTGTTCGCGGCGGGGCGATCGGATCCACCACCCGCCGGAGGAGGACAGCGACATTCCGGGCTACTACGCATTCTTCGTCTTCGATCCGGACGGACTCCGCATCGAGGTCTTCTCTCCCGGGCCGGAGTGGTCCTCGCGCATCCACAGGTCAAGCTAAAGGCCGCCGGCGGCGAGCGGACCGGCGCAGTGCTCGCCTGCGGGGCCACCGCCCAGCACGATCGGCTGAGACACGCCCTCCGATCCGGCGCGACCCGAAACGGGCGCGGTCTTCGTACTGGTGGCTGGATTCCTGCTTCTCTCCTCCGAGTCCTGGTGGCTCCGGCTTTGTCGCAGCGGGCGGTTCTCGTTACAGGGGCGGATGTAACGCCATGCCCCTGGGCGCGACAAAGCGGCAGGGCGGGTATCCCACGCCCGGCGAAGAATGGAATCAGCTCCGTTGAACCAGCACGACGAGATGGCTTGCAGGGAGCTCGTCGAGGTCGTCAGCGACTATCTCGAGGACAGGCTGCCCGATGCCGACCGCTGTCTTCTCGAGGGGCACCTCGAGCAGTGCCCGTACTGCGTGGAGTACGTCGAGCAGATGCGCCAGATGATCGCGGCGCTCGGCCGGCTCAGCCAGGAATCGCTCGCGCCCGAGGCCAGGCAGGAGCTCCTCCAGGCGTTTCGCGGATGGCGAGAGCGCTGATGCCGACGACGGAGACCAAGCCGCGCCTCTCGCTCGCGCGCATTGTGCTTGCCGCGGCGGCGGTGCGTTCACGGTGAACTTCGCCAGGCCTCCGCTTCGCTGATGCCGAAAGTGGGCCACCTGCGCCGGTGGAAATTTGGCCGGATCTGACCGCTCGGAGTCCCGGCTGCGAAAGGAAGGCCATGCCACGCACGATGCGAAGAGGCGCTGCGCTCGCTGCGCTGTCGATGACGGCCGCCATGGGTGCCGCGCTACCCGCGAACGCCGGCACGGCGGGCACGCTGGAGGTGACCGCGGTGGACTTCGCGTTCGAGGGCGTGCCGACCAGCCTCGACGCCGGCAAGTACACGATTGCGTTCTCCAACGACGGCGCCGAGCCCACATGTTCGCGATCGCCCGTCTGGTTCGAGCTCGCACGCAATGGGCGCTCTCCCAACGCCAGCCCAAACGGTAGGCCCGCCGCCGAGCCCCAGCTGCGAACGAACCATCGGATACCTCCGCGAGGCCTCGTCGGCAGCCGAGAGTCGCTCCCGGCAAGTCCTCGATAGCGAAGGCGGTCAGTCGCTACAACGAGCTGTCCGGCTAGGGCGGGAGCCAAGGCGAGCGGTTCGTCTGAAGCGGTCGATCAGCCTTGTGCGAGCGAACCCAGCCGGCGCCCCCCTTCTCGCTTCTCTTGGGCGCCCGGGCTGGCCTTGGCGGACCTGGCTGGGTGGGGATCGTCGTCGCAGCCCGGCTGTCGTGCGGCCCTGGCTCGCCGCTCGTTGATCGTCACGCGGCGGAGGCCCGCTCTGAGCCTCGGTCCACGGAGCCAAGGCTCAGGTCGAAGCCTGACGCCGGGTCGTCGTGGTCGCATCCCGGACGCATCGTCCGGCCGCCCTCGTGCGCTGAGCGGCGGAGCCCAAACAGGGCTACGGGCAGACGCGACGGTACTCGCGGTCCGGTAGGACGTCGCTCCACTCGTCGCGTGTGAGGTCGCGCCCGGCGACCCGGCAGGCGAAGCGCTCCCACGTCCGGGGGTCCATCGGCCACTTGACGGCTTCCCCGGAGTAGGCGATCACCAGGTCGCCATCGGGCGAGAACTGCGCGGCGGAAACCCCCTGCACCGCGGGGAAGGTCGTCCCGAGCCGCTCGCGCGATGCGAGGTCCCATACCGTCGCCGTCTGGTCGCCCGAGTTGGCCGCGAGAAGGCTGCCGTCCGGTGAGAACGAGACGGGGTTGATCTCGTGCTTTCCCACCTCGATCGGTGGGCCGAGCCGTTCACCGTCCTGGGCATCCAGGAGCAGGACCGTCCCGCCGTTCGTGCCGGCAGCCAGCAGCCGTCCGTCGGGTGAGAAGGCGAGGTTGGCCGCATACCCGTCGATGGCCACGCTGAGCTCGCGCTCCCCTGAGCGAGCGTCCCAGACCTCGATCGGCGAGCCGGGCCGGCAGCAGCCCGGCACTGCGAGCCTGCGACCGTCCGGGCTGAAGAACAGGCCGCCGCGTCCCCTGCCGATCGTGATCATGCGGGTATAGAGCACGCGATTCGAGGCGACATCCAGCACCTCGACGCGTGACCGGGGGTTGACGGCGTTGCGCTGCTGCACGGCCAGGCGACGGCCGTCCCGGCTGACCGCCACCCACCAGACCCCGACAGGGAACCGGAGCGTGCGCAGGACCTTCCGAGCGTGGACGTCCCACAGCGTCACGCGTCCGGCAATACCTCCCGTGACCAGCCGCCGGCCGTCGGGGAAGAACGCCAAGGCCTCCGCCTGTGGCCCGTTCCTCGCGGGCAGCGTGTCGATCACCCGTCGGGTTCGGAGATCGATCAGCGCAACCGTCCCGTCGCCCTGGCTGGCGGCCATCAGGGTGCCCTGGGGGTTGATCACGAAGCAGGGCGTGGTCAGGCAACCCGCGTCGGGGGCGTTCCAGCGGTAACCCCGCCCCAGCTGCTGCGACCCGGAGAGGTCGAAGGCCACCACGGTGCCCGTCTCGGCTCCCGTGAATACCGTGCGCCCGTCGGGAGTCACGGCGAGGTTCTCTCCGGATGACTGGCCGGCGAAGGTCTGCACGATCGTGCCCGAGGCGAGGTCCCAGACGCGAAGGGCGCCGTCGAACGAGGCGCCGACGACGCGCCGGCCGTCGGGGGTGAAAGTGAGCGAGATGATCCAGCCCTGGGCGGGCAGAGGCGTCAGGGCCCGGCGCCGCCCGGTGGTCAGATCGAGCACCGCCAGCGAGGCGCTGGGGTTTGACGAATTCGGGCTGTTGTGTGCCAGCGCCGCGAAGCGACCATCCGGCGAGATGGCGAAGGGCCCCCCGATGGCGAATCTGCGCTTGATGCGTCCGCTCCCGGTGCTCCACAGCAGCGTCTCGCCCTGCTGTGCCGAGGTCACGAGGGTGCCGTCGGGTCTGAAGGCCACCAACGTCTCGCTCTGTCCAGGCCGCAGCGGGTACTTCCGCTGCCAGACGACGCGCCCGCTCGGCATCTCGAGCAGGAGCAGGCGCTGCGCGGTGGGCACCGGCGAGGCCGGCGGCGAGGCCGTCGCCACGGCAACGGCGAGGCGCTTCCCGTTGGGGGAGAACGCCATGCGCGTGTACCTGGGTGGACCGCTGGCCGAGGGAGCCGAGTGCCAGGAGGCGACCTGCCGTGCATTGCGCGATGGCGGGCGGAAGAGGTAGAGGTTGGACCGGCTCCCCGTGGCCGTCGCCACCGCCAGCCCGTTGTCGTCCGGGGCAAAGGCCATCGCCGCGTGCGATACCTGTCCTGCGAGCCGCACCGCGGGTCCGATCGGTCGCCAGGTCCGGATGTCGTAGAAGCGCACCGCTCCCCCGGCGTCGCCGGAGGCCAGGAGCCTTCCTGCGGGGTTCACGGCCAGCGCCGTTATGTCGCTTTGGGAGGGGCGAATGAGCCGGAATGCGGCTGGCGTCGCCTGCAGCACGCTCAGCAGATCACCCCGGGTCTCCGCGCGATCGTTCAACTGCACCCCGGCCACCGCGAGCAGGAAGCGGCGATCGAGCGTGGTCTCGGTCAGCGCCAGGGCCCCGACACGCTCTGCGTCCGACCTGAGCGCCTCGTCCCGGGCATTGCCGCGCTGTACGAAGGCGACCACCCCGGCGAACACCGCCAGGACGAGGAGGATCCCGGCACCGGCGAGCAGGGCGCGCAGGCGGCGGTTGGCCCTCCGCTGGCGCTCGGCGTCGCGCTCGCCGGCCGTGCGGCTCTCGTCCAGGAACTCCCGCTCGGTGGCGTTCAGGTCGCGGCGGTGCGCGTCGGCCCACTCCAGGGCGGCCGCGAGGCGGGCGCCGCGATACAGATCAGAGGGCTCACTGCCGCCGGTCTCCCATAGGCGGGCGGCGTTCCCGAGCCGGCGGTGCAGGCGGATGCCCTCACGATCTTCGTCGAGCCAGCCGCGCAGGGCCGGCCACTCGCGGATGAGCACTTCGTGGGCGACCTCTGCCGTCCCCTCGCCGAGAGTCACGAGCCGTGCGCCTGCGAGCTGGTCGAGGAGTGCCTGGACGGCGTTGGGCGAGGCGCCCTCCGGAACGAGGTCGTCAATGTCCACGCGCCGGCGGGTGTCCTCGATGCCCTCTCCGAGCTCGGTCAGCCGCAGGAAGATGCTGCGCACCAGCGCGCGCTGGTCGGGTGGGACCGACTCGACCAGTGTGTCGGCGGTCTGGGCGACAGCCGAGCCGACACCTCCGCTCTCCCGGTACCCCTCGACCGTCAGCGTCCGGCCGTCGCGACGCTCCCAGGTCGCTCGCAGGGCGTGAGAGAGAAGCGGTAGCGCGCCGGGCTCGCCGGAGACGTCGCGCAGCACGAGCTCGACGAGTCCTGGCTCGAGGCGCAGCCCGGCCAGCCGAGCCGGCTCGGTGACCGCGCGTTGGAGCTCCGTGTCTGTCATCGCGCCGAGCAGGATTTGGTTGTCGGCCGCCGCACGGGCGAGGCCAGCGTGAGTGCTGAGCTGGGCGTAGAGGTCGGCACGAACGCCGATCACCACGGAGCCGGGAAGGTCGAGCAGCGCGTCGATGAAGTCGCGCCGCTGACCGGGATCGTGGCACAGCGTGAACAGCTCCTCGAACTGGTCGACGATGACCAGCTCGCCGGTCTTTCCCGGGACATCCAGCCTGGGGTCGGCTCCCGGCGTCAACAGACGAACGCTGTCGATGCCCTCGACCTCGCCGGCCTCGACGGCGGCAGCCACTCCAGCCCTGAGGACCGAGGACTTGCCGCTGCCCGAGGCGCCGACGAGAGCCACGAGCCGGCCCGGAGCCAGGCGACCGAGAAGATCCCGCACGACCTCCTCGCGCCCGAAGAAGAACGCGCGATCCTCCGCCCCGAAGGCCAGCAGGCCGCGATACGGACAGTCCGTGACGGGCAGGGGTGCGTCGATGCCGGGTCCTTTGATGGCGTAGATCCGCTCCGGAGCGGCCAATCCCTTCAAGCGGTGAGGTCCGACGTCGACCAGCTCGCAGCCCTCCGGCAGACGCGCCCCGACGAGGTCCGCGCTCACAGACGACAGGAAGATCTGGCCTGCGTCGGCCTGGCCGCGAAGCCGCGCCGCGAGATTGATCGTGGGGCCGAAGTAGTCGGTCCCACGGCGCTCCGCCTCGCCGGTGTGGATCCCGAAGCGAGCGGCGATGTGGAGGTCGCCCGGCCAAGGCTCGGCGGCCAGCGCCCTGGTCGCCGCGAGCGCGGCAGCGAGCGCCTGCGGCGCAGAGTCGAATACCGACACCGTGGAGTCGCCCTCGCCCATGGACTTGAGGAAGCGCCCACCGTGCGACTCCACCTGGTCGGCGATCAGCTCGTCGTGGCGGACGAGCGCCTCGGCCATCGCGACCGGTTCCGAGTCCCACAGGGCGATGGAGCCCTCGATGTCCGACAGGCAGAAGGTCATGACACCTGTCGGCAGGGCGGCGCCCCAGCCGGTCCGAAGGCGCTCCACCAGCTCGCCCGGGGTGGTGGGCCGGCGGGCCGGGTCGGTCGCCAACCCGAGACGGATCGCCTCTTCTAAACGCTCCGCCTGCGCCGGGTCGATCCCCTCCCAAGACGGCAGCAGGCCCGACGGTGGCGAGCCTGTGAGCAGGGCGAACGCCGTCGCTGCCAGTGCGTAGGTGTCACTCGCGCGCGAGGGCGCCCCGTCGGCGGCCAGCTCCGGGGCCCGGAAGCCGGGCGTGCCGATCCGGCGGCGCGGGGCGTCCGGCGCCGACGACAGGCCGAAATCCACGAGCTTGATGCGGGCGCCCTTGGTCAGAATCAGGTTCGCCGGCTTCACGTCGCCGTGGATGACCGGGGGATCCTGGGAATGGAGGTGTGTCAGGGCTTCCGCCGCCTGGGCGAGATACGCCAGCACGCTCGACGGCGCCAGTCCTGGCCGGCCGCGATCGCCGAGCAGCTTCGCCAGGTCAGTCCCGTCCACCCAGTCCATTGCGACCACGTAGCTATCTCCGTCGAAGAAGTCCTCGCGAACCAGCGGCAGTGCAGGGTGCGGGGCAATGCCGAGCAAGATGGCTGCCTCACCGAGAAGCTCGTCGCGCGCGCGGGCGTCGCGAGCCGGTCGGATCTTCAGGGCGACAAGGCGCTCGTGTTGGTGGTCCAGCGCCTTGACCACGCGCGCCTCGCCGCCGATCCCAAGCGTCTCGAGGAGCTCGTAGCGATCCCTGAGCAACGGGGCCGTCGTGCTCATGGCGTCCACACCAACCTACCCCTGGTGCCGCGGCGCGCGCAAGCGGCGCCGAAGTGCCCTTAGGCTGGGTAGCGTGGGGCCCGAGATCGAGGTGATGTCGGCCGGGCGCGACTGGCGGCTTCCGCTTGAGGCCGACCGGATGACAATCGGCAAGTCGACCGAGAACGACGTCGCTTTGCCGGACGACGCCACTGCCAGCGCCCTCCACGCCGTCCTCGAACGGTTCCCGGCGGGCTGGTGCGTGGCCGACCTGGGCTCGTCGAACGGCACCTGGCTGAACGGAGGACGGATCTGGTCATCGCAGAGGCTACGACACGGCGACGAGATCCGCGTGGGGCAGACGCGGCTGATCTTCCGCGACTTCCAGGCCGCCGGGGCCGTCCAGACGGAGGCGGAGGAGGGGCCTCCATCGGTCACGCCCCGGGAGCGCGACGTACTCGTCGCGTTGTGCCGACCGCTCCTCGCCCGCGACATGTTCACCGAGCCGGCGTCGACCCGCGCGATCGCCGACGAGCTCGTCATCACACAGGCGGCCGTCAAGCAGCACCTCGCGAACCTGTTCGACAAGTTCGGCGTCTCGGCCGGCGAGTCGAATCGCCGGGTCCGCCTGGCCAACGACGCGCTGCGGCGAGGAGCAGTCTCCATCAGCGATCTCCGCGCTGGTGACCCGTGACGAAGGCAACGTCCCGCTCGGCCTGGGACAACGAGCCGAACGCTCCGTAGTACTGGCGCCCCTTGCGCTTCGGGGCGTCCTCGTAGATCCCACCGCTCCCCGCGGCGATGGCTGGGGAGGGCAACTGCGTGAGTCCGGACATGCGAGCTCCTCGCGCTGGTTGGGGATGCACGGCAATCGTGCCCCTGCCGGCGGGCGCTCACCATGCGCGCCGGGGCCCCAATCGCCGGGCTGGCGGGCAAGGCGTTTCTTACCCCCGGGCTAGACGGACGATCCGCTGAACTCGACAGCGATGCCGGGCACGGCACGAGTCTGTCCGGAGCCGGCGCTCACCGACCGGAGCTCGTCCTTCCCGGCGGCTGACGCGGCGCATCTTGCTCCGGGGCAAGGAGAGGGTTGCCATCGCGACTTCAGATTGGCGACCTGACGCCCATGGTCGGCGGGCTCGACGGTCGCGACGATCGACGACACCGATGTCAGTCCCCACAATCACAACCGGGCGAGCCGCCACCGCGGACGCCCACAGACAGGAGAAAGTCATGGCCCAGGCAATCCCAAGCCAGCACCACCCCGCAGTCGGTCGCCACTCTCACTCCAGGGCCGTGGGAGCGCTGCTCGCTGTCGCGATCATCGCCGTCGTCGGCCTCACCGCCGCTTTGATGATCGTCGCTAACGACGACGACACCGGCGCGACCTCGGCCAGCCCCACCGGCCAGATCAACTACGGCGGCTTCAACCCGGCCACCGGCAGGCCCGACTCGGCAGGCGGCCGCGGCATCCAGCAGTCGAGCGCGGCATCGGCCGCTCCCGTCTACGTCAACCCGTCCACGGGCTTCCCGAGCACCAGCTACGACGGCGGGCCCGAGGAAGGCCCTACGGGGCCGAGCCGCTAGCTCCCGCCCCAACCGAACGCGAACGGGCCCCGCAGGGGGCCCGTTCGCGCTTTCAACCCCACCGGACGAGCAGCCTCAGCGACAGCGGACGACTCCCGCATCGTGTAGGCGTCCGATCTCGAGCGTGCTGAGGCCCGCCAATTCCGCGAGGATCGCTTCGGTGTGCTCTCCGAGCAGGGGCGCTCGGCGAACAGGTACGCGCTCGGCATTGGAGAAGTTGAGCGGCGAGCCAGGCATCCGGTATGCCCCGACGCCGGGGTGTTCGATCCTCTCCCAGATTGGGTTGTCGGTGGTAGCGCGCGGATCCTCTTCGACCAGCTGCGTGAAGGTCTGGTAGGGACCCCACGAGACCGTGGTACCGGCGAAGCTCTCGCGGATCGCGGCCAGGCTCCGCTCACCGAACCACGAACGCAGGACTGCCGCGATGAAGTCGCGGGCCTGGAAGCGTCCCGTCTCCGTGTCGAGATCGAATCCAGTCGCTTCGGCGATCTTGGCCATCTGCTCGCGCAGGCCGGTGGCGTCGAGCAGGGCCTTCCACTGCCGCGGGGTGAGGGCCACAACCATTACCCGCCGGCCATCGCAGGTCTCGAAGTCGTGTCCGAAGGCGCCGTAGAGATAGTTGCCGTCGCGGCGCATGTCGCGACCGCCCAATTCCACCTCGGCAACGCGGCCAAGGTGACCGACCATCGCAAAAGCGACATCTGAGAGCGCGAGCCTGATCAGATTGCCTTCCCCGGTGCGAGCTCGGTGGCGGTCGGCGGCGAGGAGTCCGGTTGCCGCGAGCCCGCCCATCACCGCATCCCAAGCCGGCAGAACGCTGTTGAGCGGACCGGCGAAGTCGCGCGGACCGGTGGCGAACGGGAAGCCGGTAGCCGGGTTGACGGTGTAGTCCACCTCGCTCGTTCCATCCGGATTGCCGGTGAGCGCGACCATCACAAGGTCGCCCCGGCGTGCGCGGAGCGCGTCATACCCCAGCCAGCCCCGCGCGGGAAAGTTCGTCAGGAGGTTTCCGGCCGCGGCGACGAGCGCCGTGATCACCTCACGTCCTTCATCGGAATGAAGATCCACCTCGAGCGAGCGCTTGCCCTTGTTCAGGCCCGCCCAGAAGAGGCTTTCTCCGCCCGCCGCCAGCGGCCAGCGATCGCGGTCCAAGCCGCCGCCGATCTGGTCGAAGCGGATCACGTCCGCGCCTAGTTGCGCAAGGGTCATCCCGCCCAGCGGCGCCGCGACGAAGGCGGAGCCCTCGAGCACGGTCATGTCGTGGAGGATGCCGTCGGTCATGCGGCGTAGAGCACGGCGGGACGCCAGTCGAGCACGTCGCCATCGTCGTTGGATAGGACGATCTGCAGATCGACGACGGGTCCATCGACACCGAGGACTTCAACCCGCGAGGTGAGTCGATCCTCCTCGAAGACTGGCCCGAGGTGATCGCAGGAGCGCCAGGCGAGCACGGTAACCAGGCCGGGCAGGGCCCGGCAGGCATGCGCCAGCGCGATGCCAATCGCGTGGCCGCCGTAGACCAGACGGCGCCCGTGGGGCCCGGCCTGTGCATCCGTGTGCGTCATGGCCAGGTTCAGTGTCGCTCGTGCGAGCTCGGGCGCGAGCGTGACCGTTTCGTGGCTTTCGACGTCGAAGCAGTCCCCGGCGACGAGCGGCTCGCCCTGTGGATGTGCGTTGAGCTCCCAGTCCGGCACGGTGATTTCGAGCGGCGCGTCGGGCACCGTTCCCGACGGCCGAACGGCTTCGCGTGCAGGCAAGAGTGGGCAGCGCAGATACGAGGCGATCAGCCTCCCGGCGGCATCCATCGCGGTGGCACGCAACGTCACCTTCGCGCGTCTTCCGTCACGCGTCGGTTCGATTGCGACGACCTCGGTGCGGGTGCGCAAGGTGGTGCCGAGCGGCACCGGAGCGAGCGCCATCCCGCGGTAGAACAGGTTGCCGAGCACCCGTCCGCTCGGCTCCGTGGACTGGCCAATGATGACGTCGGCGACCATGGCCGGATGTGCCACCAGATGTGGGGAGCCCGTCACGCGCTCGGCCAGGTCGACGTCGAGCGCCAGGGCAAGCCGATCTCCACACGCCGCTCGATGCAGCGTGGCGAGGCCGGCGTCGAGCGTGAGTCCCGGAGCGTCGAAGACCTGCCCGATCTGCAGCTCATCGGCGTACGGCGCCGCCACCGCTCGCGTCCGTGAGGCACGTCGCACCACCGCCTCGCGCCCATGGCTCGGCGCGGTGGCTTCCGAGCCGAGCGCGAGGACCCGCCTCGCTTGGCGCCGGTGAGCCTCGTCGATCATCTTGCCGTCGAGGAGCGCGACCCCCTGGCCGTCGGCAAGCGCGCGGTCGACCGCACGGGCCTCGGCACGCTCGGTTGCCGTCGGGCGGAGAACCCTTGCGATCACCTCGAGCTGTCGCGGGTGTATCGCCCACTTGCCGTCGAAGCCGAGGTCACGTGCGGCCCGCGCCGACGCCCGCAAGCCGGCCTCATCGGCGACGTCGAGAAAAGGCCCGTCGAGCGCCTGCACACCTGCGGTACGAGCTGCGCCCAACACCCTCTCTTGGTGCACCAGCCAGCGCCTCGGGTCGCGCTCAGCTCCGCGGCGACCGAGCTCGGCACCGAGATCGGCGTATCCGATCAGCAGCGCAACCAGCGACTCTTCGGCGACCGCGATTTCGTGTGCCGCGACCGACCCGGCAGGTGTCTCGATCAGTGCCTGGAGGCCGATCCCCGTGCCGGTCAACAGCTCAGCGGCTGCCACGACCTGCTCGGGCCGCTCGACCTTCGGCAGTAGCACGGTCAATCCCTCGGGACCGGCGGCTCCAGCCACGGCCTCGAGGTCCGACTGGCTGCCGGCGTTGACGCGCACCGCCACCGTCCGGCCGGCCCAGGCCGGGTCGGCCAGTGTCCGGACGACCGTCGCGCGCGCCTCGTCCTTGTGCTCGGCCGCCACCCCGTCCTCGAGGTCGAGCACGACCTCATCGCACGGGAGGCCCAGCGCTTTCTCGTGGCGGTCGGCCCTGGTGCCGGGAACGCAGAGTGACGTCAGACGCGAGCGCATGCCGAGGGGCGGTTGAGAATCGTCCCAAGACTATTCGTGCAGCCCCACGGCTTCGAGGGCTTCAGGCTCGCTCCGAAAGAAGGCCCACCAGATCACCTTCCCGTCTCGCAACGCGGTCGCCTGCCACATCGTCTGCTCGACCGGGACGCCGCCCAGCGTGCCAGTCATGCGGAAATGAATCACGCCCCGGTCGCCAAATCCGCGCACGTCGAGCAACTCCCACCGCACGTCCTCGAAAGCGCCGCGAACCGTCTCCCACCAGGCCCGGACGCCGGCGTGGCCCCGGAAAATCGTTCCTTCGGCCTCCGCGACCATGGACGTGAACTCGACGTCCTCGGCGGTCAGCGCCAGAAACGCTTCCAGGTCGCCGGAGTTGAGCGCTCCATAGCCAGCCTCCACCAAACCGCGCTGCTCGGCGCTCGCCCACTCCGACAACCCGACCGCTCTGAGGGCCTCCCAATCCCTCAAACCAGTTGGTTCTGCCGGTCGAACGCGTCCAGGACCGACCGCCTGCCGCTGGTCTGGCCGAACACCTTCCACGCCCGACGGAAACGCCGGGCCTCGACCATCGCCTCCCAGTACAGATCCGCGTCGATCTGCGACCAAAACATGGCAATCACCCGCCGACGATCGGACCCGCCGACGACGGCCTCGATCATCCAACACGCATCCTTCACCCGGCCCCCTCCATGGCCGAGCCGGCTCGCGTTCTGTGCTCTTCGACCTTTGTGGTCACCGCGTCCAATGCTGGCTACGGGATGCGGCGTTTCAATACCGCAGTTGCGCCATCCGTGCGGCTTCAGCCGAGTACCTGTCCGTCGCCGAGGGCCTTGGCCACGAGGTGAGCCCGTGAGCGCGAGCCTGTCTTCTTCATCGCGTTGTGGACGTGTCTGCGAACGGTGTCGTGGGCGATATGCAGCTCGTCCGCGATCTCCGGCCCGGTGCGCCCCTGGGCCACGAGCCGCACGACCTCGCGCTCGCGCTCGGTCAGCTGTCGAGGCTCGGGCTCGGAGGGTATGGAGCGGCGAAAATGCCGCCCCCAGCGCGAGGTGGTCAGCGCGACGAGCAGGATGAGGCCGCCGCCCGTCACGACCTCCCGGTCGACTCCCCATTGGACCACGACGCTGCTGCCGTCGGCGCACAGAAGCTTCGTCTCACCCGTGAAGTGACCGACGGCCAGCCTGTCCGCCCACTCTCGGGATGAAAGGGCCGGACCACCGACGACGAAGCGGTAGCCGGGCTTGCCGACCATGTCGTTGCGGGGATAGCCGAGAAGCTTCAGACAGGCACCGTTGACCTCGACGATGCGGCGGGGTTGGTCGAGCAGCACCATCGGGTTGCGCGACTGCTTGAACGCAGCCCAAAACAGCTCCGGCAAGCCGCCCTGGTGCACCATGCGTCGCTCACCATAGGTCAGAACGGCCCGGGGCGATCGGAGGGGAGCCGATCGCCTCGCAGCGGTAGCGTCCACGACGCCACCGACCCGAAGGAGGAGCCCGCATGCCCTACATCGAAGGCTTCGTCGCGGCCGTGCCGACCGCCAACCGCGACGTCTACATCGAGCACGCCAAGCAGGGCGCTGAATACTTCAAGAACCTGGGCGCCACCCGCGTGACCGAATGTTGGGGAGACGACGTGCCACGGGGCGAGGTGACCGACTTCTTCCGGGCGACGCAGGCGCAGGACGACGAAACCGTCGTCTTCAGCTGGGTCGAGTATCCGGACAAGGCGACACGCGACGCCG
>CAWEVH010000027.1:0-29313 GCA_963812415.1 uncultured Thermoleophilaceae bacterium
GTCGATCTACGTTCTGGCGGAGCCGACCAACCGCAAGTAGTGGCCCCCGGCGCCGGCTCCGCGCCGGGGCGCGCTACCCTCGTCCTACGAGCCGGGCAACCGTTCGGCTGAAAGTAGTGCTCCGCGTTTCCGTAGTTGTTGCCTTCGAGCACCCTCCGCGTCTCGCAGTGCACACAATCCCCGGAGGGGACACAGATGGCTACAGGAACCGTCAAGTGGTTCAACGACGACAAGGGCTACGGATTCATCACGCCGGATGACTCCGGCAAGGATCTGTTCGTGCACCACAACGCAATTCAGGGCAGCGGCTTCAAGTCGCTGGCCGATGGCGCGAAGGTGAGCTACGACGCCGAGCAGGGACCCAAGGGTCCGGCGGCCGCGAACGTCCAGGTGCTCTAGACCTAGGGCTTCGATGGACGACGGAGGGCTCATTCGCGGGCCCTCCGTCAGCTCCACAACTCGGAGGGACACGCATGGCCTCAAGCGGCAAGAGAAAGACCACGATGGCGAAGCTCAACCGTGAACGCAGACTTCTCGAGCGCCGGCTGGAGAAGAAGGCGAAGAAGGACGCGAGGAAGCGGGCGGCGGCACAGGATCCCGGTGCGCCCGGCGACATCCTCACCCCAGACGACCGCTGAGTCTCGCCGTCGGGTGGTTTGACCGATGGCCTACACGACCTCGGAGGCGAGGGAGGAGCTCCTCGACACCATCGAGGAGGCGGCCAACGAGCTCGGGTTTGCCAGCGCGTGCCTCGCCGAGGCCTACGAGTTGCTGGACGAGTACAACGGCGACAGGCTCGAGGCGGAGTGCTTTCGTCCGGTGCAGATGGCCTTCGGCCGCGCGAAGCGCGCACATAGCGAGTTCGCCGTCCGCCATGGGTTCCCGTCCGCTGCGTTCGAGCCCGGGCCAACGGGCCTGGCGTCGCAGGGGGTGCCCAGCTTCGTCGCCCGCGCGGTCGAGGCGGTCGGTGTGGCCGATCGCACCCTCGCGGACCTCCAGGATTCGATGTTGCCCGTGGAAGCAGGCGACGAAGAGCTGCGCGCAGGGCTCAAGTCGGTCCGGGAGCCACTCGCCGGCCTCCCCGCGAAGGCCCGCGACTTCCTTCGGGGCCTCGGGCGCTAGTGACGCCCGCGCAGCGGCAACTGCAGAGCGACGACAGCCGACCGCTGGACCTCGCCGTGGGATGCAGCTTGGGCTTAGGACGCCGCAGCCGGTGTCGGCTGTGCTCCAGGTGGCGCCATCGGGGCGCGATGTCCACGTGAGGGCGGAACACTGGGAGACTGGCAGCGACCACCACGGCTACATCGACCTGTTCGGCAACCGCTGCGAGCGGGTCACAATTGCAGCGGGCGAGTCACGGATCGTGTACGAGGCCGAGGTCGTGCTGTCGTCGCCGAGCGACCGGATCGCCCCCGGGACACCCGAGACGCCGATCATGGCGCTGCCCGACGAGCACATCACGTTCGTCATGCCGAGCCGCTTCTGCCTGCCCGACGAGCTCGGCCACGAGGCGTGGCAGCGCTTCGGCGACCTGACTCCCGGCTGGGAGCGCGTCCAAGCGATCGTCGACTTCGTCCACGGTCACCTCGAATGGATGGCCGGTGCGTCGAACCCATGGACTACGGCGGTCGACGCCTACCGCGCCGGTCAGGGCGTGTGCCGCGACTTCGCCCACCTGGCGATCACGTTCTGCCGCGCGTTGAACATCCCGGCGCGCTACGTGTGCGGCTACATCCCCGAGATCGACGCCGCGCTGCCCGCCGAGCCGATGGACTTCGCCGCCTGGTTCGAGGTCTACCTCGACGGCGGATGGCACACCTTCGATGCCCGCAACAACCGCCGCCGCGTCGGTCGCGTGGTCGTCGGCCGTGGCCGCGACGCCGTCGACGTCGCCGTCATCACGTCGTTCGGCCCAGTGACGCTGACGGAATTCGAGGTGCGCGCCGCATAGGCGACGCGCCGCACGCCGGCCGCTACCGGGTGCCCGGGCGCACGGCGACGACGTGCGCCGCGTTGAGCGCGATCGGCTCGCCGGTCCCGGCCTCGGTGAGCCGGGCGAGCGTGCCGGCGCTGCTGCGCGCGGCGTCCTCGAGCTGCTTTACGACCTTGTCGAGCGGAGCCTCGACCTCGACCTCGGCGCCGGTGGCGAGGAGGAGCGTGGTGGTCGCCACGGAGGCGCGGTCACTCTTCGGATCCCCGCTGATCTCCGGGACGGTGGTCAGGTGGGGGCCTGAGTCGGTCACCGACTCATTCCATCTCGGTGGCGAGGTGGAGCGGAGCGGGGGCCGCAAGCGGCGCCTGGCCAGCCGGGTCGGCGCCGCCGTCGGATGCCGGAAGGAGCACGGGGCCGACCTGCAGGTGGCCGACGAGGTCGAAGCAGGCACGCTCGATGCTTCGCGAGAGCTGTATGGCCAGCGCCCCGAAGGCCGCGCGCGGCCCGTCGAGGTGCGCGACGAGGACTGACCGTCCGCGCAGGGCGAGCGCACGCGTGCCCGGGCGTGACAGCCCGATGTCGACGGCTCCCCAGGCGGCGAACAGGAGTCCACCGACGGTGCCGGTTGCGGTCAGCAGCACGCCGGCCGCGGCGGCGGCGGCCACGCCCTGGGGGCCGAGGATCAGCACGCTCGCGGCGGCGCCCACGCTCAGGCCGAACGGCAGTTGTCCGAGCGTGACCACGGCGATCAGCACTGCGATCGCGTCGAACACCGACGCGTCGACCCCTACCGCGTTCAGCAGCAGCCAGTTGCGAGCGATCTGGGCGAATACTGCGATCAGTACGAAGCCGACAAGGCGGGTACGTCCGTCGACCGTGCGCATCACCGCCAGGCCACTGCGCAGCCAGCGCGCCCCGGCGCTGGCCACGCCGCGCAGCGCGGCGCTCACCCCGACGACAGCCGCGAACGACACGAGTGGGATCCACCAGGGCAGGCCCAGCGGACCGACCAGCGTGAACGACGTGAGCGCGGCGAGGCCTCCCTCCACGATCAGAATCGGGAGCTCGGCACCGATCAGCGCGGGCACGCGCGGGCTCGCCTCCGGCGCGGAGCGCCGCAGCGCCGCGATCCTCGCCGCCGTGCCGAGGTGGGTATGCAGCAGACCGCCGACGAACCCCATACTCGAGGCCCGGTAGAGCGTCCGGCGGCCCACGGTGCCGCCGCCGGCGCGCACGCACCCATGCCAGGCCTCGCTTCGCGATACCAGCGCGACCACCTGCAGGGCGACCGCCGCGGCGGCAATCGCCAGCGGTGCCCCGGTGACTCCGGTCTCCAGCTCCTCCCACTTGCCGACGAGGACGAGCCCGAGCGCGACCGACGCGAGGATCGACACCCCGACAGTCACGGTCGTGCGGTGTCGACGGCAGCGCAGCCGGACCATTTCGGACCACCTCGCGAGCGGGCGCTGGGGCCGGCGGAGGCGCTTCAGTATGTGCTCTCCTCTACCTCTATCGGGGAACCAGCGCGTCAGGCAGAGGAACGGCCTGAAGTGCCATCCGGGGTGCCAGCCCGGGACGTCGACTACAGCATAGACCGGGATGGGGAGTACCCTCTCTTTACGAGTACCCATCGCCGGGTGTGTCACGCCTCCTGCACCCACCGTGGTTCCTATTCAGCCTGGGGGCGGCAAGGCGGACCATTGACCGACCCGTCGGACCCCACACCGGTAGCTCCGCGCGGGGAGGCGGCGCGGTGAGCAGCTCGAAAGAGCGGGCGGAGCAGAAGCGCCGCGAGAAGTTGGAGCAGATCCGCGAGCAGCTCGACAGCGGGGAGCTGACGATCAGGAAGATGACGCCGGCCGAGCGCAAGAAGCACCCGCCGCGCCCGGCCGACCAGCGGCGCAAGCGCTACTGAGCATCGCCAGCCGGAGCGGGGTAATCCCTGACGCACCGTCCGTAGGCTGCTCGCGTGCGCACGATCGACGTCTCCGAGCGCCGCGCCCGGCTCGCGCGCCGCCACCGTCTGGCGCCCGGCGAGCGAGCCGCTGACGTCGTCGAGGCCGCCCGCAGCATCGTCTGCCTGCACGCGACCGACCCCGGCTCCGTCCACCTCTCGGCATGGGCGCGCGTCGACGGGATGACCGTCGCCGACCTCGAACGGGCGCTCTACGCCGACCGCTCGCTGGTCAAGCACCTCGCAATGCGCCGCACGCTGTTCGCGTTTCCGCGCGAGACGCTGTCCGTTGCGCAGGCCGGAGCCAGCGAGAGGGTGGCCGGCGCGGAACGGCGGCGATTGATCAAGGACGTCGAGAAGGCGGGGCTGCATCGGGACGGCGAGCGCTGGCTGGCGCGCGTCTCCGAGGAGGTGCTCGCCGCGCTCGCCGACGGCCGCGAGGCCAGGTCGGCGGAGCTGCGGCACGAGCTTCCCGCGCTCGAGGGCGCGATCATCTACGGCGAGGGCAAGTCGTGGGGCGGCGCCCTCCCCATCGGTCCCAGGGTCCTGACGACGCTCTCGGCAGCCGGCCGGATCGTGCGGGCGTCCAACGACGGTGTCTGGTGGACCGCGCGCCCCAGATGGACATCGATGGCGTCGTGGCTCGGCGAGGAGATCGCTCCGTGCGCCGAGGCCGAGGGCGTGGCCGGGCTGGTCGAGCGCTGGCTGCGGTCCTTCGGACCGGGGACCGAGGCCGACCTCAGGTGGTGGCTCGGATCGACGCTGGCCGCGGTGCGCCGGGCGCTTGCCGACCTCGGCGCGGTCGAGGTCGACCTCCAAGGCGACGGGGCGACCGGCTACCTGCTGTCCGATGACCTCGAGCCGACGGAGCCCGTCGAACCGTGGGCGGCGCTGCTGCCGCCGCTCGACCCGACGACCATGGGGTGGCAGGGACGCAGCTGGTATCTCGGCCCGCACAGGGAAGAGCTGTTCGACAGCGCCGGGAACGCCGGGCCGACCGCGTGGTGGGAGGGGCGGATCGTCGGCGGCTGGCGCCAGCGCGAGGACGGCTCGATCGAGCTGCAGCTGCTCGAGGACGTCGGCGGCGACGGCGCTCGGTGCGCTCACCGCAGAGGCGGAGCGGCTGACGGAGTGGTTCGAGGGCGTCCGCGTGCTCCCGCGTTTTCCGTCGCCGCTGTCGAAGCGGGTCGCGGGCGGCTGACCGCACCGCTTGGCTGAGTCCCCGCGCTGAGGTACGTTGGATGTACCCGGCGCGTTTCACGATTGGTATGGACTTCCGCATCCTTGGCCCACTCGAGGTTGTTGCCGAGGGCCGCGCAATCGCCCTCGGCGGGAGCAGGCTGCGGGCGCTGTTGGCCGTGCTGTTGCTGCACGCCAACGAAACGGTGACGTCCGATCGGCTGATCGACGATCTCTGGGGCGAGCGCCCACCCGCCGGCGCAGCCAGAGCGGTGCAGGTGCAGATCTCCCGCCTGCGCAAGGCGCTCGCGGGTGAGGCGGCAGACGGCTTGGACAGCGTGGTCGTGACACGTGAGCGCGGCTATGAGCTGCGGCTCGATCCCGAACATATCGACGCACACCGCTTCGAGCGGCTCGTGGCCGCGGCTCGGAGCGAGCTGGCCGGCGGTGACCCCGAGCGCGCGGCGTCGGCGCTGGAGGAGGCGCTCTCGCTGTGGCGCGGCGAGCCGCTGGCAGAGCTCGCATACGAGCCCTTCGCGCAGCGCGAGATCGCCAGGCTTGACGATCTGCGACTCGCCGCGTTGGAGCTACTCGTGGACGCGAAGCTGGCGCTCGGCGGTCACGCCGAGGTGGTCGGGCAACTCGGACTGCTGATCGGTGAGCACCCCTATCGGGAGCGCTTCCGGGCGCAGCTGATGCTCGCCCTGTACCGCTGCGACCGCCAAGCGGACGCACTGCAGGCCTACCAGGATGCGCGCCGCGTGCTCGTCGAGGAACTCGGCATCGAGCCGGGCGAGCATCTCCGCGAGCTCGAGCGCGCGATACTCGCGCAGGATCCGGGACTGGCCTGGGAGACGGCCGACGCGCAGGCCGCAACCGAGCCCGCACCCCAAAGCGCGCGCAGTGCGTTCGTGGGCCGCGAGCGCGAGCTCGCCGAGTTGGCCACGGGCCTCGACGACACGTTCGCGGGTCGTGGGCGTGTGTTCCTGCTGGGTGGCGAGCCCGGCATCGGCAAGAGCCGCCTCGCAGAGGAACTGATCGCACACGCCACAGCGCGCGGGGCGGAAATCCTCGTGGGCCGCTGCTGGGAGGCCGGCGGCGCCCCCGCATACTGGCCGTGGGTGCAGTCGCTCCGCGCGCACGTACGCGAGAGCGAGGACGGCGCCCTGCGCTCCCAGCTCGGGGCGGGCGCCGCGGAGCTCGCGCAGATCCTGCCCGAGCTCCGGGAGCGCTTCCCCGACCTGCCGGAGGCCGCCTCCTTGGAGCCGGAGGCAGCGCGCTTCCGACTGTTCACCGGAACCGCAGATTTCCTGCGGAATGCATCCGAGCGGCAGCCGCTCGTGCTCTTCCTGGACGATCTTCACGCGGCCGACGCGCCCTCCCTTCTGCTGCTCCGGTTCCTCGCCCGCGAAGTCGGCTCGACCCGCATCCTGCTCCTCGGCGCCTACCGGGATGTCGATCCAATTCCTGGCAAACCTCTGACCGAAATGCTGGCGGAGGTTGGTCGGGAGCCCGTGACCCGCCGTCTTGCGCTCGGCGGACTGAGCGAGGGCGAGGTCGCGCAATACGTCGAGCTGACGGCCTCGGGGGTCGCATCGACGGAGCTGATGGCCGAACTGCACGCGGACACCGAGGGGAATCCACTGTTCGTCGGCGAGATCGTGCGGCTGCTCGCAACGGAGGGCGTGCGGGCGGAAGGCGCCGCTCGGGCTCGGATTGCCATCCCGCAGACCATCCGCGACGTGATCGCGCGTCGGCTCTCCCACCTCTCGGCCGAGTGCGCGCGGATGCTCGTGCTCGCGTCCGTGATCGGCCGCGAGTTCGCACTCGACACGCTGGCCCGTCTGGGCGGTGTGTCAGGGGACGAGCTGCTCGACACGTTCGACGAGGCGCTCGCCGCTCGGGTGGTCTCCGATGTGCCTGGCGCACCCGGCCGCCTTCGATTCGCCCACGTTCTGATCCGTGACACGGTGTACGACGGGCTCACGAGCGCCCGGCGAGTGCGCCTCCACAGACGTACGGTGGAGGCGCTCGAGGCGCTCTACGGTGACCAGCCCGGGCCTCACCTGGCCGAGCTCGCGCACCACTCGGTCGCGGGAAGGGACCTCGACAAGGGCGTGCGTTATGCCCGGCGCGCCGGAGATCGCGCGCTCGCGCTCTTGGCCTACGAGGAGGCCGCGCGCCTCTTCCGGATGGCGCTTGACGCACTGGAGCTCACGCACCCTCTCGACGAGCAGATGCGGTGCGAGCTTCTGCTCGGCCTCGGCGAGGCAGAGGTACGGGCGGGAGAGCTTGCGACCTACAAGAGAGCTTTCCTCGACGCCGCCGGCATCGCCCGGCGCCTCGGCTTGCCTCATGCGCTCGCGCGAGCGGCGGCCGGCTACGGCGGGCGCTTCATGTGGGCCCGGGCCGCCGGCGACGACAACCTCCTGCCGATGCTGGAGGAGGGCTTGGCGGCCCTACCCGAGGAGGACGTCGAGCTTCGGGCCAGGCTGCTGGCTCGCTTGGCAGGAGCGCTTCGGGACGAACACTCGCGTGAGCGCCGCGACAAGCTGAGCGCGGAGGCCGTCGAGCTCGCCCGCCGCGCCGGCAGCCCCGTCGCACTCGCGTTCGCGCTCGACGGCCGCCTCGCCGCCATCAGCGGTCCGGATACGGTCGCCGAGTGCCTCAGGCTCGGCGCAGAACTCCGCGAGGTCTCCGAGCGGATCGGCGACCCGGAGCGCGTCGTCAACGCGATCGACCACAAGCGCACGAGACAGCTCATGACCGGAGATCTACGTGAAGCGGAGACCGCGCTCGAAACCGAGGGTCGCCTTTTCGAGGAGCTCCGACAGCCGGCCCAGCTGTGGCAGGTCTACTCTGCGCGCGCGATGTTCGCTCTTGCGGCGGGCCGGCTGACCGAGGCAGACGAACTCGTGCGTCAGGCGTTCGTCTTCGGTGAGCGCGCCATGCCCGATGTCGCAGTGCCTGTCTACCGGCTGCAGTGTCACGCGCTGCGCGACTTCCAGGGACGACTCGTGGAGGTCGCGCCGGCGATCGCTGACCTCGTGATCGAGTACCCGACCCGCCCGGCGTTCCGCTGCGTACTCGCCCATGTCCACGCCCGGCTCGGACAGGTCCAAGAGGCGCAGGGAGAGTTCGATCACTTTGCGGGAGACGGCTTCACGGGCCTGCCTTTCGATCAAGAATGGCTGTATGGCATGAGTCTGCTCGCCGAGGTATGTCACCTCTTGGGCGACTCCGCGTCCGCAACCACCCTGTATCGGCTCCTCCTTCCCTGGGCAGCGTTCAGCGCCGCGGACCACCCCGAGGGGTTCAGGGGCTCGGTCTCCCGCGACCTCGGACTGCTTGCCACGACAAGCCGGCGCTGGAAGGAGGCGGAGGGGCACTTCAAGGACGCCCTCGAGGCGAACGCGGGGATGGGCGCTCGGCCGTGGCTCGCCTACACCGAGCACGACTACGCTCGCATGCTGCACGCCCGTAACGGTCGAGGCGATCGCGGGCGGGCCGAAGCCCTGCTCGACGCGGCGCGAACGAGGTACCGCGACCTGGGCATGGCGCCTATGCCGAGCTAGGTTGCGTCCGGCACGACGCAGAGCTCCGGCCGGTCGGGTCTGTTCAACCCCCGTCGCAGGGAGATGAACGCCACGGCGCCGGCGAGCAGCGGCAGCCAGAACAGGATCACGCGATAGACGAGCACCGCGGCGAGGGTGACGGCTGCCGGCGTCCCGTACACGATCAGCGTGCCGACCAGGCCGGCGTCGATCCCGCCGAGACCACCCGGCAGCGGCAGCAGCCCGCCGAGCTGCCCGATCAAGTAGCCCATGAGGATCACCGTGATCGGCGGCGAGAAATCGAACGCCTGGAACGTCGCCCACAGAACGGCGTTGTCCCACGCCCAGTAGCCGACTGCTCCGATGATCACGAGCAGATTTCGCGAACGCACCATCTGAACCGCCTCGCGGGCACCGCCCACGAGCGCCTTGCGCACCTCGTGGATCGCCTTGCGGGTCCGTCCGGCATCGTCCGAGACCCCGGCGCCGACGCCCAGCCGCGGCACCAGGAGGACGACCGCGATCACGAGCAGGGCGCCCAGCGCCGGCACGGCAGTGAGCCAGAGCGACAGGTCGGGTCCCAGCAGGCCCAGCGCCATGACCGTGCCCAGCAGCGCCACGGCGATGAAGTTCACCGAGCTCTTGATCAGGAAGAACGCCACCGAGCGGCTGGCGATCCGCCGCGCCGGCATGCCGCCCTCGCGAAGGATCCAAGCGCCGAGGGCGAGACCCCCCGCACCGCTCGCCGGCACGATCGAACCGGCGCCGAGCTCCGCCAAGCCGATCTCCCAGCTGGTCCGCCACGGCATGTTCTGACAGAAGATCGGCCGGAACATCAGTACGTAGGACACGCACGACATTGCCTCGAATGCCACGGCCAGGGCCACCCACTCCAGCTGTGCCCGGACCAGCAGGTCACGGACCTCACCCAGGCCCGGGGCGAGGAGCAGCACGAGACCGACGACCGCCAGGACGGCAACGATCTGAAGCGTGCGCCTCCGGAGCCTCTTCGGCTCGAACTCGTCAGGAAGCGTGACGTCTGGGGTTTGCTCGATTCGCTCTCACCTCGTCCACTGACTCGTGTTCACCGACGAACGGACGGCTGGCCCGAACTGGCCATCGCCCGCGCCCTGGCCGCGCGCACCGCTGCCGATAGTGTCTCGATGTCGTATGCACCGAAGTGGCGCCTCCCGTTGATGAAGAACGTCGGGGTGCCCGTCACGCCACTCATATCCGCGCTGTCGACGTCCTCGGCCACGCGCGCTGCGCCGGCGCGTTCGGCGAGTGCCTCGGCGAATCGGTCCAGGTCGAGGCCGAGCCCGCGCGCGTAGCCCATCAGGTCCTCTTCGCTCAGCTTGTCCTGGTTCGCGAGCAGGAGATCGTGCATCTCCCAGAACGCGCCCTGCTCAGCGGCGGCCTCCGCCGCCTCGGCCGCGAGCTGCGTGTTGGGGTGCACATCGTTCAGCGGCAGATGCCGCCAGACGTACCGGACGTCGCCGAAGTCCTGCAGGAGCTCTCGCATGACGGGCTCGGCCTGTCCGCAATACGGGCACTCGAAGTCGCCGTACTCCACGACTGTTATGTGCGCATCCACCGGGCCGCGGATGTGGTCGCGCGCCGGATCGACCGGGAGATCGAGATCGACGAGCGGATCCTGTCCGCTCAGGAGCGCGCGGAGCCGCATCCGATGGGGAAGCAGCTGGGTGACGATCACGAGCAGGAATGTCGCCAAGGACGCCGCCGCGACCGCGCTCAGGATTCCGATCTTCGCCTCCTCGAGCTCCGCTCCCTCGAACGCGTGCGCGGCGATCAGGAGCGCGACCGTGAAGCCCGCGCCCGCGCTCGCGCCGGCACCAGCCACCGCGGCCCACCCGACCGGCGGGCGCAGGCGCCCGCGGCTCAGCCGGCTGACGACCCAGGAGCCGCCGACGATGCCCACGGGCTTCCCCGCGAGGTAGCCGAACAGGATGCCCAGCGTGATCGGTGAGCCGAACGCCCTGGACAGGAGATCGCCGTCGACGGCGATGCCGGCGTTCGCCAGGGCGAACACCGGCACGACCACGTAGCTCGTCCACGGGTGGTAGAGCGCCTGAAGGCGCTCGTTCGGGGAAACGGCCCGCCGAAGGTCCACGCCCGCTGACCGGGCGAGGTCGGGGGTCGGCTGCTCGCGGAACTCCCGGAAGCGCTCCGTGGCGCGCTCCAGCTGCGAGCGCTCCGGCGGTGTCGCATACGTCAAGAGGCCCATGAGCAGGCCGACGACGATCGGGTCGACGCCCGCCTTCAGCAGCGCCACCCAGGTCGCGGCGCCGAGCGCGAAGTAGACGAGGCCGACCCGCACGCCGATCTGCCGCAGCACGAGCATCAACCCGAAGAAACAGAGCGCCATGGCGAACGCGGAGATCGACAGATCCTCTGAGTACACGGTCGCGATGACCACCAGGGCGATCAGGTCGTCGACAACCACCACCGTGACGAGGAACGCGCGCAGCCGGTCGGGGAAGCGCCGACCCGCCAGGGCGAGGAGCCCGAGCGCGAGCGCCGTGTCGGTCGACATCGCGACCCCCCAACCGCGGGCCGAGTCGCTTCCGGCGTTGAACGCGAGGTAGACAGCGATGGCGATCGCCATGCCACCCAGCGCCGCGGCCACCGGCACGGCGACGCGACTCCGCTCGCGAAGATCGCCCAAGTCGAACTCGCGGCGGGCCTCGAGCCCGACCACGAAGAAGAAGAACGCCATCAGCCCGCTGTTGACCCACTCGCGGAGGTCGAGCTCGACCCCGCTGCCGTCCAGCTCGATCGAGAGCATCGTCGTCCAGAGGGACTCGTAGGACTGGGAGTCGACGTTCGCCCAGATAAGGGCTGCGACCGCGGCCGCGACCAGAACGGCAGCGCCGCCGGTCTCGGTCCTGAGGAACTGCCGGACCGGCGTCTGGAGGCTGCGGCTCCACGCCGTCCGCCGGGAGAAGGGAGCTTCGGCCTGGTCCGGCGGCTCGGCCTCGTTCGAGGTCAGCCTGGACCCGCCCGCGCGAGATCCAGCTCCGCCAACGTGCTCATCGGGCCAACACCTCCATGAGGATCGCGGCGTCGTACGAGTCCCGGTGCACGGCGCCGTCGATGAAGATCGTGGGCGTGCCGTGCACCTCGCCCGACGCCATGCCGCTGTCCACGTCGCGTCGGATGCGCGTCATGACCTCAGCGCTCGTGCGGTCGGTGTCGAACCGCGCGAGGTCGAGGTCGAGCTCGTGCCCGTAGCGGCGGAGGTCGTCCTCCTCGAGCGCCTTCTGGCGGTGGAACAGCAGCTCATGCATGTCCCAGAAGCGGCCCTGGAGCGCGGCCGCCTCCGCCGCGGCCGATGCGGCGAGCGCGTGGGGGTGGATCTGCGTCAGCGGGAAGTGTCGGAAGGCGAAGCGGATGCCCCCTTGGAAACGGCGCTCAACTCGCTGGATCTCTCGGAACGCGCGGCGCGAGTACGGGCATTCGTAGTCCCCGTACTCGACGATCAGGCGGGCGCCCGCCGGGCCGCGGACGTGGTCGACGGCGTCGTCGACGACGATCCGGGGCGGGCTCATCGAGAGCCCCTGCCGGCGTCCGGCCAGCCGGAGCGCACGCTCGAGCGTCTCGAACACCGTCCCCGGCAGCAGCTCCAGCTTGTAGCGGGTCATCGGCAGCGGGCTCGCGCCCGACGCCGAGAGCGACGCCGCGCGCTCGAGAGCGTCGGGGGTCGCAGGCGCCCCGGTCAGCGCCTGCTCGACTCGCTCCAGTCGGAGCGGGACCGGGGCGACCCCGCCAACCGCCACGGCCGCGAACTCGATCGTCTCACCGGTCACGACCAGCCGCACGACCGCCTCGACCAGCGGCCATTCGGCGAGTTCCCTGCTGGTCGCTCTGAAGTACGCGGCACGCTCGTGCTCGAGCGCCGGAGGCATCTGTACCGCGGTCAGGATCTCGCGCTCGCCGAGCTGGTGGTCGTGACGGCCATCGGTGCCGTCGCCGTAGAGCGCGGCCACGGACCGGTCGGCACCGCTCGCGTCCCCGACGTCGGCTCCGTACGCCAGCAACGCCATGCCGAGCGTCGACGGATGGGGGGCCACGCAGGGCCCGAGGTCGAAGCAGACCCCGAGCAGGTGATTGCCGCTGCGCGCTGGACAGTCCTCGCCGCCCTTCTTCAGGCAGCTGATCGCCGGATGTCGGTAGTACCAGCAGCGGTTGCGCTGCAGCAGATTCCCGCCCAGCGTGCCCGCGGCGCGGATCTGCGGGGTCGCGAGCGCTGCGGCGCTCTGGGCGAGCCCGGGATACGCGGCCGCCAGCCGGGTATCGCTCGCGAGCCTGGCGATCGAGACCATGGCGCCGATCCGCGCCGCGCCGCCCTCATCCCACTCGACACGGTCGAGATCGGGCAGCAGGCCCAGGTCGACCGGCGGCCCCGAGCTCACCCCGCTGCGCAGCCGCTGCTGGAGGTCAGTGCCTCCGGCGCGGAACTCGCCCGAGGCCTGGCGCGCCTCCTCGATCGTGCTCGGGGGCTGGTGTCACGTTCTCATCCCCTCCAGCAGCCGGTCGGGACGGATCGGCAGCTCGTAGGGCCGCCAGCCGGTCGCGTCGTGCACTGCGTTCCCGATCGACGCCGCCACGCCCATCGTCGAGATCTCGCCCAGCCCCACACCGCCGCCGGGTACGTGCTCGAAGCCCTCCTCGTCGAAGTGCACCTCGATCTCCGGGGTGTCTCCGATTCCTGGGATCCGGTAATCCTCGAGGCCGGCGCTGAGCACGATCCCCCTCTGGGCATCGTCCTGGCGCTGCTCGTAGAGCGCGTACCCGACCCCCTGGATCACGCCGCCGTAGCACTGGCTGCGAGCCAGCTCGGGCGCGGCCACGCGGCCGGCTGCGATCCCGGCGGCGGCGCGAGGCACCCGGATCCGGCCCAGCAGCGTGTCGACCTCGACCTCGCTCACGTGGACGGCGCCCGTGTATCCGCGGCCGATGTCCAAGCTTGCTCCTCCAGCGCACCATTCGCGCGGTCAGGCGTCCGGCGAGGCCGGTGCCCGCCAGCGGCCTTTCGGCCCTCGAGGCGGACTCGTCGTCGTCGGGACGGCCGGCGCGCGCGCTGAGATCCGGCGCCGACGCGATCAGCTCCGCCCAGTCGACCTGGCCGCGCGCGTTCGCCGGCCCCACATGCGCGGTCAGGCGCCGGCGCACCTCGGCGGCGGCGGCGAGCGTTGCGGGAACGAGCGTCGCCGTGGCCATGCTGCCGCCCGACGACGGGCCGCTCAGGAGCCGCGAGTCGCCGATTCGCACCTTCACCGCCGCCGGCTCGAGGTCGAAGGCACGTGCGACCGTGTTCGCGAGCACGCTGCGGCTGCCCGTGCCGATGTCCTGCACGCCGGTTGCCACGTACAGCCGCCCGTGTTGGACGCCCACCTCGACCTCGCAGCCCAGCTGGTAGATGTAGAGCCAGTTCGCCGCGGCCACGCCCACCCCGACCCGGAAGCGTCCCTGCTGCGAACCGCTCCGCGGGCGGTCGCGCCAGAGCGGAAGCGACTCGACCCAGGTGTACAGGCGCTGGCGCTGCGGGAGCGGATCCCAGCGCCGCCGCAGCGCGATCGGATCCTCCCCGAGCCGGTGCGCGGCCTCGTCCACCGCCTGCTCGAGCGCCCAGCAGGACAACGGCGCGTTGGGGCCCCGGAAGGGCAGGCCCGGCGGCATGTGGTTGACGACGTCGAAGTCCTGGAGGTCCTTGGCGGTGGCCGGGTAGATCACCCGGCAGAGGGCCGCGATCGACGTGCCCACGCTGACACCGGCGTCCCCGTAGGCGCGCACCTGGAGAGCGCGGGGGCCGTCCGCGCTGCTCGCGAGCAGGGCGAGCTCGATCTCGGCGCTCGGGCGGTAGCCCGCGACGCTGATCTCCGCGCCGCGGTCGAGCGCGACCCGGACGGGAGCGCGGGCGGCGCGCGCGAGCTCGATCGCCGCGACCGTCTCGGGGGTGAGGTTCTGCTTCGCCCCGAAGCCGCCCCCCACGTGCTCCGCGACCACGTGCACCTGCTCGTCCTCCAACCCGAAGCGTTCGGCGATCTCCTTCGCGACGCGCCCCACCGCCTGAGTCGAGACGTGCACATGAAGCCTCTGCCCATCCCAGCGGGCGGCGCACGCGTGCGGCTCGAGGGCGGTGTGGACCTGGGCCGCGGTTCGCCAGCTCCCCTCCACGAGCAGCGGATCGCCGCGTTCGCGTGCCTCGGAGATCAGCCGGCGCGCCCTACGGGCCCGCTGCGAGAACGCGCCCACGGGCCCGCGCACGTTCTCATGCCAGCGGGCGGGCGCCGGCGGCCCCTCTCCTGCCGAGGGCGCCCGCTTGCGGAGCCCGCTGTAGACGGTGGCCGCGCCCTCTCGACGCGCAGCCCCTGCTCCGATCGTGGCCGGAAGCGGCTCGTAGCGGACCCTCACCAGCCCGAGTGCCTGCTCGGCCGTGTGCCGGTCGATGGCCGCAACGGCCGCCACCTCCTGACCCACGTAGCGCACCAGCCGCTCCTTGCCGAGCAGCTCGACCGCCGCCCCGACGCCCGGGAGCGCCCGAGCCGGGTCGAGGTCGACGGAGATCACGCGCGCATGCGGATGAGGCGAGCGCAGGATGACGCCCTCGAGCTGGCCTTCGTGGCGCACGTCGGCGGCATAGACCGCCTCGCCGGTCACCTTCTCCCGCGCCTCCACGCGGGGCCCGCCCGAATCGCCCGAGTCGAAGCGCCCGGCACAGGCATCGCGAACGGCGGCGAGGATTCCCACGTAGGCCCCGCAGCGGCACAGGTGCCCGGCCAGCGCCTGAGCCACATCCTCGCGCGCGGGCTCGTCGGTGCCGCGCTCCTGGCGCCAGCGGTCGTGGAAAGCGATCGCCTCGACCACGAACCCTGGTGTGCAGTAGCCGCATTGCAGCGCGTCGTGTGCGATGAATGCCCGCTGCACCGGATGCAGATCCGGCCCGAGACCCTCGACGGTCGTAAGCGCCCGGCCTTCAAGCGCGGTCGCCGGCAGCAGGCAGCTCGTGACCGGCACACCGTCGAGTAGGACGGTGCACGCTCCACACACGCCGTCGCCGCAGACGAGCTTCGCCCCGGTCAGGCCGAGGCGGTCGCGCAGCACCTCGACCGCGGCCTCCTCCGCCCGCACCTCGATCTCGCGCGGCTCGCCGTTGACGCTGAATCGAACCGTCTCGCTCATCGCTCGTGCGGGTCCCGCACGCGACCCTAACCGGTGTGGGAGGAGCGCGACGTCAGCGAACGGCCCGGAGGCGCACGGTCGCCCGCACGTACGCGCTCTTCGTGGCGGTCGCGGTCGCCGACCTCCCGGGTAGCCCGAGGGTGACCGTTCCGTTCGGGCCCGTCCGCCCGGAGACCCCTCCCACGCGCACGCGCGCGCCGGAGACCGGGTCGCCCGCGTCCGTGACCGTGAACCGGACGTCCTGGGCGACGCCCTGCCGCAGCCGCCGCGGCGCGGCGCGGAGCGTCAGTCCCGGCAGCAGCCGGCGGTGGAAGATCGCCGTGGCAGGCGTGGTCCCGATGTTGAAGTTCGCCAGCACGTCGAGCAGGCCGCCCGCCGCGCTGCTGCTGAGGTTGTTGGCCTGCGCCGAGCCGCGCGGGCGACCCCCGCTCACCACGGCGCCGAAGGTGGTCGCGTTGCGGTTCGAGCGCGTGGCCAGCACGCGCGGGCCGCTTGGCGTCCGGGCAACCCAGGCGAGCCAGAGGCGCCCGTCGGCCGTCGCGGCAAGCGTCACCGCCGGACTCTGCTGGCTGGTACGCACGATCGCCGGGGCGGAGCCGGCGCCGATCCGCCAGACCCTGACGGCCCTGCCAACGGGATACGCCGCGTAGATGCCACCACCGTGACGCGCGACGAGCGGTGTGAGGCCGACCATGCCGCTCGTCATCCCGCCGGTGCCCGGCATTGGTACCGCTGCGCCGGTCGGGGCACCGAGCGGTCCGATGCTCTGCGCCAGCACCCCTCGGCCGGCGCTCCCGCTGGAGTACCAGGCCAGCATGGCGTTGCCGGCCGCGTCGACGGCGATGTTCGGGTTGTATCCGTACTGGCCGTGGGGGCTCTGGTAGTCGAAGATCGGGTTCGCGGGGGTGAGTCCCGCGTGCACCCAGGTGCCGAGCGTCCCCGCCCAGGTCTGGAGGGTCTCGCCGCTCGGGAGCGTGGCCGCCGCGATCGGGTAGGCGTATGCCTGACCGCCGTCGGGGACGATGTTGCCCAGCTGGAGGGCCCAGGACGTCCCGCCGTCGGTGGAGAGGAACGTGCTCAGCTCGTCATTGATCTCGTTCGGGTCGACGGACCGTTGGCCGCCGACGAACACGCGAAGCCCGCCCGGGTCGACCACCAGCGCGGCGTCCGTGAAGCCCCTCCATCCGGTGTTGATCGTCGAGGTCGGGCCGAGTCGGCCGTTGCGCGCGATCGCGGTGTGATGGAGGTCCTCGGTGACGTTCTGGGGGTCGCCCGTCACGAGCCGACTCCAGGCGAGGTGCAGCACCCCATCCGCCGTGCGCGCGAGCCCCGCCTGGTCGATATTGGTCAGGTCGGCCGTCGTGACCCGCTTCCAGGGCGCCGCTTCGGCGGCCGGAGCGACGAGCAGAACGACGAGGGCGAGTGCGAGCCAGAGGAGCTTCATCCGGAGACCATAGGACGTTTTCTGCGGATGGGCGGGGCTCGCTCAACTAAAGGTCTCGAGCGCTCCGTCCATCGTGCGCGCGCCCGCCTGGCATTCGCGCCGTGCGTCCGCGTCTGACAGCTTCGGGCAGCCCGTGCGCGTGAAGCGGCCGTCCGTGAGGACCGCAAGCGCCTTGCCCAGCCAGCGATAACAGGACGCGCGCGGCGTCGCGGCGAAGCGTGCGCACCCGTCGATCAGCCGACGGTACTCGCGTATCGGCGCGTCCAGCAGGTTCTGCACCTTCGTCCCGCGCACGCAGCTGGCCGCGTCTTCTGCGGCCCCGAGCCCGGCACAGATCCGCAGCTGGGCGGCGGGGTCGGCCGGCCCGATGACCGCCGCCCCGGTGATGCAGCCTCCGCGCTGAACGCCACGGAGGTCGGCGCACAGGTCTTCGAGATCGCCGGGGGTCTCGAGCTGGAAGCCCTCCGGGCGCACCTCCACGAAGGCGCGGTACCAGCACGGGCGCACGAACTCGGACGGCTGCGCACCGCAGAGCTCCCTCGGATTGGTCTTGGGGTCGGCCGGCGGCTTGGCGTCGTCCGCGCCCTTCACGGCGAACCAGTAGTCGTGGTAGGCGCCCTGGGCACAGTCGGGCGCGGTGTCCGGGCCGAGCGACACGCACAGCCGCAGCGCGGGCCCCAGCCGATCGTCGTAGATGCGCATGAAGGCATGTCCGAACCCGTGAACGCAGCTGTAGCGCTGGTAGCGCGTGCCGGCGTCGGCACACGCCGCGGCGGCCTCCGCCGGTTCGGAGACGTCGAGCTTCGGTGCCGCTCCGGTCACGAGCCCGTGTGCGAAGCCGGCGCTGCAGCCGGGGTCGTTGCTCCGCGGCAGGTAGTCCATCAGCGTGGCCGGGCTGACGCCGGTCTCGCGCGCGAAGGTGCGCCCCACGGTGTGCATCACCACATGGCAGTTCTCGAGCAGGAAGCCGCCCGTGCGCCAGGACAGATCGGCGATCGCCTGAACCGCGGGCCGCGGGTCGTCCCGAGCGGACACGAGGCTCCGAAACCGGCGCGTCAGGCAGGCGCGGGCCGCGTCGTCGCCCACGCGGAGGCAGGTCTCCAGCGCAGCCGGGCGCAGCTCCGGCGGCGGTTCACGCTCGTCATCGCCGGCGAGCAGCGCGGCGGCGACGCCCGTCAGCACGAGCGCCGCCGAGGCCGCGGTGACGAGCGCGACGAGCGACCGCCGGCTCACGGCCGCAGCGCCGCTGTCAGCTCGTCATCCGCCGACGATCGTGAATGTCCGCTCGCCGAACGAGGTGTTGCCCTTGATGTCGGTGGCACGCCACCGGAACGTAGTCGTCTCCGTGATGTGGAAGACCTCGCCCGGCTCACGCGGACCGGTCGAGTCCCAGGCGGTCGAGGACTCGGTCGGCGTGGACCCGTCGGTGGTGTAGCGGATCACCGCCGGTTCCTCGCCGAACACGAAGGTCGCGTCGATGGGCGTGCTCGAGCGACGCTCACCGGTCATCCGAACCTGCGGCGCCCTGCGGTCCTTCGCGTACTCGAGCGCCGACTCGAGCAGGCCGTAGTTGCCGGCCGCGAACTCGAGCGCCTCCGCCTTCCCCTCCTCGAAGGCGGGCTGGAAGCCGACGCCTGTCTGGAGCGCCGCGCCCTCCACGCGCGTGTTCGCGGGGTGAGCGTTGGCAAGCGGCTGGGTGAAGAGCACGTTCGGGTTCGCCGTTCGGTTCACGGAGGCGACGATCCGCGTCTCCTCGTTCGGCCCGTCCGCGCCGACGCGCAGGGTGTCGCCCGGCTTGAGGTAGAAGATGCCGCCGGCGTTCGGGTTGATGCGAATCGCACTCGCGCCGGCCGCCGTGTTCGTCTGAGTGTTGACGAAGAACAGGTCGGCGCCCGTCTCGAAGCTGTACGCGATCACGTCGCGCTCGTACCAGTGCTCGTCCGCGCTGTTGCCGGCCGCGGAGTACAGCACGTCCGCGATCGGGCCGGTGCGCTCCGGAAGGATCGCCGTGTTGCGGACCTCCTTGATCCGGTTCAGGATCTTGTCGCCCGCCGCGAAGAAGTACTTCTCGACGCCGATGTTGGCGTGATCGAGGTCGCCCTCGTCGCGGTTCGGCAGGTAAGCGCCCGGCGCCCACATGAAGTAACCGCCGAAGCTGTGGATGTTGTTCGAGAACTTGATGTTGTCGAACGTGTCGGCGATCCAGAACTCATTCTGGATCTCCGGCTCCGACGCCTCCCCCGGGCCCGCGTAGACCTCGCTGGTGCACGAGTGCGACGCGCCGATGTAGCCGTCGAAGATCGTCCCCACGGTGTTGTTGCGGTTCATGTCGGTGCCCCAGGCGTCGCGCTGCTGCGGGTCGATCTGTGTGTACGCCACGCCCGTGGCGGGGTTGGTCCGCGGCTGCCAGAAGTCCACCGCGAACGGATCGTCCGTCTCCTTTCCGCCGATGACGCACTGGTTCGTCATGTTCTTCCGCTGACTCGGGAAGTTGTGCATCGAGTAGTGCGCGCCATCGGGGTTCGAGGACGGCAGGATGAAGATGTCGAGGTTGTTCACCAGATCCTGCGTGCGCGGGTCGATGGCGTAATTGCGGAGCAGCTGCTCGGCCGTCTCGAGACAGGTCAGCGGCGTGGCCCACTCACGGGCATGCTGCTGGCAGTACAGGAAGACGCCGACATTCGAGCCGTCGCGGCGCTTGCCGATGCGCATCACCTGGTATTCGAACGGCCCGCGCTGAACGTTCGCGGTGGGGTCCTCCGTCAGGAAGTCAGACAGGTTGACGCGCGCCCGCGGCTGGACGATGCCGGTGCCGGGGACGATGGTCGGGTTCGAGACGCGCGTGAACTTGTTGGCCACGACGAGCCGGCTCGCGTCCACGTTCGCGTTGATCGCGTCGACCACCTGGGTCCCGGTGCTCGTGAGAGCGCCAAATGAGTCCGTCGCGAGGTTGACCGTGATCTCGGTGCCGGTGACGCTGACGCTCAGCGGGGAGGCCGACGCCATCGGATTGCGGAACTCAGCGGAGATCTCGTTACCGCCTTCGTGGCCCCACGCGCGGGAGGTGAGCACGACCGCGCCTGACTGCAGGCTGGTCGCCGGGGTGCTGGCGCTGCCGGTCGTGCCGGCCATCGTCGCCTGGGCGCGCCGCTGATACCCGTTCGTCTTGTTCGGCAGCGTGATCAGCTCGCTGATATTCGGGAACTCGGCGGCGAGCTCCTCGAACTCGGCGTAGAGCTCGGTCGGGTCTACGTAGTGGTTCGGGATGTGGTCCGTCAGGAAGGTCGAGCTCATCGGCGGAAGACCGCCGCCGAGCCAGGTCTGCACATCGGCCTCGGCCGCCTCGCCCGTGTCGGACGCGACGCGCACCCGGCCGGGCCGCGGCGGGGACGCAGTCCCTGGCTCGCCGATGCGGACGAGCTCGCGGTGCTCGATGTACGTGTTGGGCTCGGTGTCCGGATCGACGTTCGTGGACATGATCCGCGCCGTCGCCTCGTTGATGGGCGTGCCGGGCCCGGAGTCCCATGACAGGGCCAGGATCGGACCCTGGTAGGCGCCGTTCGGGTCGACGCCGCCGTCGCGGGTCTTCGCCTCCACTGACAGGAAGCGGCCATCGCGGTTCTCGAAGTAGTCGACTCGCAGGATCACGACCTCGTCCGTGTCGGAGAGCGTTCCCACCTGCTCGCCCTCGGCCGCGGCAAGCGCGCGATTCTCCGCACGCACCGCCGCCTGGCGGTCGGCGACCCGCTCGCGCCAGATCGCCGGACCCTCGATCGTCGCGCCGACGTCGTAGCCCGCGTCGCCGAGCGCGTCGATGTCGTCCTGCATGCCGAAGACGGTGACCGTGACGGTTCCGTCCCCGTTGTGGCGGAGGTAGTGGTCGTTGAACTCGACGCCGTAGCTCTCGGCCTCGAGCTGCAGTCGCAGTGCCGCCCCCTTGCTCGGTAGCGACACCTCGACGAGGCTCTCCCCCTGATTGGGGTCGATGCCACGCCCCGGATCCTGCGCGGCGCTGACGCCTCCCGTGATGCCGAGGACGCCCAGGACTACTGCAGCGGCGATCCATCGCCGCGACGACTGCATTCGGAACACGGTTCCCTCCCCCTCGATCGGCCGGGATGGAATCACGATTCGGGTGCTCGGTCAAATCCCACGGAGCAGCCCGAACAGCGGCGGCCAACAACGACGCGGCCCGTAGGGGGAATTCCGGATAGACGTCGCGGGTACCGCGCGTCAACGTCGACGTGTCAAAGGCCCGCATCGAGGCAAGGGCCTCCACAAGGAGCGAGACGGATGATTCTCATGGAACCTGCGACCCCTCTGATGGCTCTTGGCGGCGGGTGGTGGATTCTGCCCGGCCCACTGTTCTGGCTCGCGCTCATCATCGGCATCGCGTTGGTGATACGCGGCCGGACGGGACGCCCACCCTCTACCGGCGGCGGTCCGGAAAGTGGGATGGACGTGCTCGAGCGGCGCTTCGCCGAAGGCGAAATGACGCTCGAGCAGTACCGCGAGCGACGCTCGGTCCTCGAGGAGAACCGCTGACCGCTTGTCGTTCTCCCCCTCAGGTACGACGGGGACCCCGCCGACGGGGTGAGCTCAAGTTGGCCCCCGAGGCGGACGACGAAACGGCTCTCAGCACGGAGCCTTTCCGCACACCAATGAGTCACCCCGGCGCGGCCGGGTTCGACCAAGAGGAGCGGAAATGGCATACACAGGTCAGGTCATCGAAAACCCGGTCAGCGGCGAGCAGATCGTCTTCAGAAAGACCGCCGCCGATACGGCCGGTGAGTATCTGGAGATCGAGCTGCGGCTCGCCGCCGACGGCAAGGTGCCTGGGATGCACGTTCATCCCGAGCAGGAGGAGCGCTTCGAGGTGCTCGAGGGCCGGATGAAGTTCCGGATGGGGCTGAAGACGATCGAGGCCGGCCCCGGTGACGTCGTCACCGTCCCCGCCGGCAAGGCGCACAGGTTCTCCAACGGCGGCGATGGGCGCGCGGTCGCCAGGGTCACCGTCACTCCCGCGCTCGAGATGGAGCGACTGTTCGAAACGGCCGCCGCGCTCGCGAAGGAAGGACGCGTGCTCTCGAGCGGGATGCCGAAGCCGTTCGACCTCGCGCTCTTCGTGCGCGAGTTCAAGCGCGAGGTCCGCGGGCCGTTCAGCCCGGGCGCCCTGCAGCGCGCCACGCTCGCGCCGCTGGCGAGGCTCGCCAACGCCCGCGGGCACGGCGAGCGTTACGCGGGGGCGAAGCCGGCGCTCGCCTGAGTCGTCGCCCCGTAATCGAGTCCCGAAGCGGGCCCGTCGCGCGACGGGCCCGCTTCGCTTGCTGTCACGAAAGGCGCGAGGGATCGAGTCAGGGTGCGATGCCGTGCTCGTGGGCGAAGATCACCGCTTGGACACGGTCGCGGGCCTCGAGCTTGGCGAGGACCCGCTTGACGTGCGTCTTCACCGTCGACTCCTCGATCACGAGCTCGCCGGCGATCTCGCCGTTTGAAAGACCGCGCGCCATCAGCTCGAGCACTTCGCGCTCGCGGGCGGTGAGCTCGTCAAGGCGCGGATCGCCCGCCGTACTCGGCCCGGGGCGGGCCGCCATGTGCTCGATCACCCTGCTGGTCACCGACGGCGACAGCAGCGAGTCGCCGGCGGCGACGGTGTGCACGGCGGCGATCAAGTCCTCAGGCGCGGTCCGCTTGAGCAGGAAGCCCGAGGCCCCGGCGCTCAGGGCGCCGAAGATGTAGTCGTCCTGCTCGAACGTCGTCAGGATCACGACCCTGACCTCGGGATGGGCCGCAAGCACCTCGCGGGTGGCGGAGATGCCGTCGAGGTCGGGCATGCGCACGTCCATCAGCACGATGTCCGGCTCCACCATCCGCGTCCGATAGGCGGCATCGCGCCCGTCGCGCTCCTCGCCGACGACCTCGATTCGCTCGTCGCTCGCGAGGATCCCACGCAGGCCGGCGCGCATCAGATCGTCGTCGTCGACGATCAGCACCCGCACCGTCGTCTCGCTCATGTTCGGCCCTCCGCGATCGGCAGCCTGGCGTGGACTCGGTACTCCCCGCCGCGCTGGCCCGCGTCCAGGGCGCCGCCGAGCAGCGCCGCGCGCTCGCGCATCCCGACGACTCCGTGCCCTCCGCCGGAAGGGCGGGGGCCGCTGCCGGGGCGCACTCGGTTGGTGACCGTGAGCGATAGCGCGCTGTCGCCGAACGCGATCTCGATCGCGGCGTGGCCGTTGCCGTGGCGGGCTGCGTTCGTCAGCGCCTCCTGCAGGATGCGGTATGCGCCGCGGTCGACGCTCGCCGGCAGCGTGCGCCGGTCGCCCGCGAAGTCGACCGTGACCTCCATCCCCGCCGCCCGGTGACGGTCCACGAGCGCGCCGAGCGCCGCGAGGCCGGCCGGGGGCTCGACGGGCTCGGGGCCGTTCCGCGGCGAACCGTCGTCGCGCAGGGCTCCGACAAGCCGATCGATCTCGCCCACGGTTTCGCGGGCGACCTGTTCGATGGTCTCGAACTCCTGGCTTCCGCCGGCAGGCTCCTTGCCGCTGCGCAGGCGACCAAGTCCGGCATGCACCAGGATCACATTGATCGCATGGCCGGCCGAGTCGTGGAGGTCGCGGGCGATCCGGCTGCGCTCCTCCGCCGCCGCCAGCCGCCGCTCGCGCTCGGCGTCGCGCTCTGCGCGCTCGGCGCGCTCCTCGAGCTCCGCCATCCGCTCGCGGCGCAGCCGCGTCCGATCTCCCGCCAGCCACGCCCCGCCCCAGACCAAGACCCCGAACAAGAGCTCTACTCCTGGGAGGCGATCCGCAGCCAGCCCGCCCGCCCCCGCATGGGCGAGAAGAAGTACCGCGATGAGCGCCCAGGTCCACCGGGTCCGCTGGCGGGATCCGTCGGCCGTGACCGCCATGGAGTAGAGCGCCAGCGTCGGTCCCAAGGGAGGCCCGGCGGGCTGGGCGATGGCAGCGAGCGCGGTGCTGGCGAGCGCGGTGAACACGAACACCGCGGTTGGCGCCTCACGCCGCCAGATCAGCGGTAGAGAGGTCAGCGCGGTCAGCGTCACCGTCACCACGTCGACCTGACCTGTTCCGTCCTGGACCTCGGTGCCGACGGCGAGCAGACCGAGCGCAGCCGCGAAGACGGAAACCGCGATCACGCCATCGATCAGCCGTTCGTTTCGCAGCGCGTTCGCGGTTCGCGTCCTCGCGCGGGAATCTGGTGCGGGCTGTGAAGCCACTTTCCGGCGAGCGTAGCGGCCCCCTCGTCCGCCGGGATCCCCCCAGGCGACCATCGGGCATCCACCTCAGGGGGTAGGCCGAGATCCCCCGGAGGGTCGTTCTCGGACGGACGCCCGGCGCCTAGCGTCGGCACCGTGAAAGCGTCGATCGAACGGACCACCCCGGGCCCGTTGGCGGCGGGCTCGCCACGTAGCCGATGGCGGCTCACGTCGAGGGCTCGCCGAGCGCTCCTGACCGCCCACATCCTCGTATCGGTCGGACTGTTCGGCGACGTCGCCGGATTCCTCGCGGTCGCCATCCGCGCCGCCGGCACCGACGATCCCGAGGTGGCCCGGGCCTCGTACGACATCCTGGCCATGTTCAGCACCATTTTCGGAATCCCGCTCAGCTTCGCCGCGCTGCTGACCGGGATCGGTCTCGGCCTGGGGACGAAGTGGGGTGTTCTCCGCTACCCCTGGACTACTGCGAAGCTGGTCCTGCTCCTGACGGTGATCCTGATGGGCGCCCTCGTCCTCGGCCCGTCCGTCGAGCAGATGCGCGACGGGAGCGGCGGCGTGGAGGGGCGGATCCTGCTCGGCGCGATCTGGGATCTCGCCGCGCTCGGCGCGGCCACGGCGCTCTCCGTCTTCAAGCCCGGTAGAGCGCGCGCCGGGGCGAGCCTAGCGGCGGGTCGGCCCAGACGCGACGGTCGTAGCCGGCATGCAGCAGGGCACGGGCCCTCGAAGCAGCCAGTACGCCCCGCTCGAGGCCACGCAGTAGAACTGCGGATTCGTCGACGTGCAGCTCCGGACCGGCAGGCCGTTCCAGGGAGATGTCATGGTGAGTGTGAAGCTCACGCCCGCGGGCGGAACGGCCTGGTTCGGGTCGTTCGGATCGACGGTCAGTACCCACCCACCGGAATTGGAACAGCCGCGAAGGAAGCCGCCGTCCGACTGCCAGAAGACCTCCGTATCGGCTCCCGTTGGCAGCTTCGAGTGGGACGGCACGAGGTCGTTGAACGGGATCCCCGGATCCCAGGTGTCGGTGTCCCAGTTCGACTCCGACGCCGCCTGGACTCCGTAGCCGGTTTCGTTGACGAGGCCGATCGGGCAGTCGTTGCCGCCGTTGTCCCCGCTTGCCACCTCGTCGTCGGGAACGATCGAGAGCGACGCGGCTCCGAACTGCGCCGTGCTCTGCGCAGGGCGCGCGGCGCGCTGGGGGATGCCGCGATCGTTGAGCCGCCTGACGCGGTAGCTCACAGTTCGACGTGCCCGGTTGTAGCGCGGCCGGCTGAGCCTGAAGGCGGGCTCGTCGCCGCCGCGGTGGCCCGCCACATGCAGCGTTCCGGCGGCCGGCCGCGCCGGCAGGAACAGCCGGCGGTGGAGCCGCCGGACGTGAACGACCCCGACGCGGCCGCCGCTCACGACCCAGCTGGCGTGCTGGCGCACCCCGTGAAGGGCCAGCCGGCCCGCCTTCAGCTCACCGCTCTTCGCCGAGTGCGTGAACACGGTCGTGGCCGCCGAGCTGGAGGGCGCCAACGCCGTCGCCACGGCGGCCAGGGCGACCAGTCCGGCGACCCTCGATGAGAACGCACCACCCAAAGCGAGCCCGATCGTACCTCGATTCTTCGCTGGGCCTCGGTCAGGTGCCAACGTAGGCCGCGAGGTGCTCGCCGGTGAGGGTCGAGCGGGCGGCCACGAGGTCGGCGGGCGTGCCCTCGAAGACGACCCTGCCGCCGTCGTGGCCGGGGCCTGGGCCGAGGTCGATGATCCAGTCGGCGTGCGCCATGACCCCCTGGTGGTGCTCGATGACGATGACCGACTTGCCGGAGTCGACGAGCCGGTCGAGCAGGCCGAGCAGCTGCTCGACGTCGGCCAGGTGGAGGCCGCTGGTCGGGTTCAGTCGAGCACGTAGACGCCGCCCTTCTCCGCCATGTGGGTGGCCAGCTTGAGCCGCTGCCGCTCGCCGCCTGACAGCGTCGTGAGCGGCTGGCCGAGGCTGAGGTAGCCGAGCCCGACGTCGGCGAGCCGGTCGAGGATCTTGTGCGCGGCCGGCGTGCGCGCCTCGCCGTCGCCGAAGAACTCCTCGGCCTCGGTCACCGACATCGCGAGCACCTCGCTGATGTCGCGGCCGCCGAACTGGTACTCCAGCACGGACGCCTGGAACCGCTTCCCCTCGCACTCCTCGCAGACGGTGGCGACGCCCGCCATCATCGCCAGGTCGGTGTAGACGACTCCGGCGCCGTTGCAGTTGGGGCAGGCGCCCTCGGAGTTGGCGCTGAACAGCGCCGGCTTCACGCCGTTGGCCTTCGCGAACGCCTTGCGGATCGGGTCGAGCAGCTTGGTGTACGTCGCCGGGTTGCTCCGTCGCGAGCCGCGGATCGCGCCCTGGTCGACCGACACCACCTCGTCGCGTCCGGACACCGAGCCGTCGATCAGCGAGCTCTTGCCCGAGCCCGCCACTCCGGTGACGACGACCAGCACGCCGAGCGGGATGTCGACGTCGACGTCCTGCAGGTTGTGGGTGCCGGCGCCGCGCACCTCCAACACTCCCGACGGCGCGCGCACCGTCTCCTTGAGGGCGGCCCGGTCGTCGAGATGGCGGCCGGTGATGGTGTCGCCGGCCCGCAGCTCTTCGACGGTGCCCTCGAAGACCACCTCGCCGCCGGAGGTACCGGCACCGGGGCCGAGGTCGACGACGTGGTCGGCGATCGCGATCGCCTCCGGCTCGTGCTCCACGACCAGCACGGTGTTGCCCTTGTCCCGCAGTCGCACCAGCAGCTCGTTCATGCGCTCGACGTCATGTGGGTGCAGGCCGATGGTGGGCTCGTCGAAGACGTAGGTCACGTCGGTGAGCGAGGAGCCGAGGTGGCGGATCATCTTGGTGCGCTGTGCCTCGCCGCCCGAGAGCGTGCCCGACGGCCGGTTGAGCGAGAGGTAGCCCAGCCCGATCTCCACGAACGAGTCGAGGGTCTCCTGGATCGCTTCGAGCAACGGTGCCACCGACGGCTCGCCGAGGCCGCGCATCCACTCCGCGAGGTCGGTGATTTGCATCGCGGAGACATCGGCGATGCTGACGCCGTCGATCTTCGACGATCGAGCCCCCTCGCTGAGCCGGGTCCCATCGCAGTCGGGGCAGGTGGTGAACACGACCGCGCGCTCCACGAAGGCGCGGATGTGGGGCTGCATGGCGTCGACGTCCTTGGACAGCATCGACTTCTGGATCTGCGGGATCAGCCCCGCGTAGGTCAGGTTGATCCCCTCGACCTTGATCTTCGTCGGCTCCCTGTAGAGCAGATCGTGGAGCTCCCGCTTGTTGAACTTCTTGATCGGCTTGTCCGGGTCGAAGAAGCCGCAGCCTCGGAAGATCCGGCCGTACCAGCCTTCCATGCTGTAGCCGGGGATCGTGAGCGCCCCCTCGTTCAGCGACTTGCTGTCGTCGTAGAGCGCGGACAGGTCGAAGTCGCTGACCGAGCCGCGGCCCTCGCAACGGGGGCACATGCCGCCGGTGCGGCTGAAGGTCGCCCTCTCGGTCCTGGTCTTCTCGCCGCGCTCGACCGTGATCCCGCCGCTCCCGTGGACGGACGCGACGTTGAAGGAGTACGCGGCGGGCGAGCCGATGTGCGGCTTTCCGAGCCGGCTGAAGAGGATGCGCAGCATCGCGTCGGCGTCGGTGGCGGTGCCGACCGTCGAGCGGGGGTTGGACCCCATGCGCTCCTGATCGACGCTGATCGCGGTCGTCAGCCCGTCGAGGACGTCGACCTCGGGCCGCGACATCGTCGGCATGAAGCCCTGCACGAAGGCGCTGTAGGTCTCGTTGATCAGCCGCTGCGACTCCGCGGCGATCGTGCCGAACACCAGCGAGCTCTTGCCGGAGCCGGAGACGCCGGTGAACACCGTCAGCCGGCGCTTCGGGAGCTCGACGCTCACGTCCTTGAGGTTGTTCACGCGCGCCCCCTGCACGCGGATCAGATCGTGGCTGTCGGCAGCGGGCAGCGCAGGCGACTTCGCCGCCGTCCTCGTGGCCGTGCTCATGGTGTCTAGGTCAGCTCCTGGATGCGAATCAGGTTGCCCGCGGGATCCCGGAAGGCGCAGTCGCGAAGCCCGTACGGCTGGTCGATGGGCTCCTGGACGACTTCGGCGTCGCTGGCCTGCAGCCGCTCGAACGTGCTGTCGAGGTCAGGGGTGGCCAGGTTGATGCTGGCGTAGGTCCCCTTCGCCATCATCTCGGCGATCATGCGGCGCTCGTCGTCGGTGACGCCGGGGGCGGCGGCGGGGGGATACAGGACGATGGCGGTGTCCGGCTGGTCGGTGGGGCCGACCGTGATCCAGTGCATTCCCTCGTATCCGACGTCATTGCGGACCTCGAAGCCGAGGGCGTCGCGATAGAAGGCCATGGAGGCCTCCGGGTCGTTGTGCGGGAGCATGGTCTGGTGAATGGTGAGGTCCATGGCGGTCACCGTAGCTGCGGCTCGGTGGCCGGCGCTTCTCGATTCCTGATCGGTTTCGTCACCTGCTTGGCCACGCACGGCGGCATCCCCACCGTCGCGCGCGCCGCGTGGCGCCGGTAGTCGCTGGGGGGCGTACCAACAAGTTCGGTGAAGCGCGTGCTGAAGGTGCCCAGCGACGAGCAGCCGACCTCGAAGCACACCTCGGTGACGTTGAGGTCACCACGGCGCAGCAGCGCCATCGCGCGCTCGATGCGCCGCGTCATGAGGTAGCTGTACGGCGACTCGCCGTAGGCGAGCCGGAACTGGCGGCTGAAGTGCCCGGGCGACATGTACGCGTCGCGGGCGAGCGCCTCGACGTCCAGCGGCTGCGCGTACTCCCGGTCGA
>CAWEVH010000028.1:0-181926 GCA_963812415.1 uncultured Thermoleophilaceae bacterium
TGGACCGCGCGATCCCGCTTCGAGCCCTCGGCCATGTGGCTGCATCCTCGCAGCCCCGCGTCTCGCTCAGCTCTGCCCGGGCGCCGCCACGGGCTGCTTCGCGAAGTAGTCCTCGCCCTCGATGCTGATGTGCGGCAGCCGGCGGCCGAGCCAGCTCGGCATCCACCAGCTCGCCCGGCCCAGCAGGGTCATCACCGCGACGGCCGCCATCCTCAACGTGAGCTGCGGCGCGCTGATCGGCTGACCGGCGATGAGATTCCGGTACGGTGGCCGCGGTTTCCGAGGAGAGGAGTCGCCGTGAAGCGTTTCGTGGGAGTCGTCGTCGCCTTGATCCTGCTACCCGCCGGCACGGCGGCAGCCCAAGAGGGCGCGCCGGACCTCGACATCAAGGAGAGCCAGGCGCGCGTCAAGGCCGATGGCCCGGGCTTCACGGTCAAGCTGAACAAGCACGACTTGAAGGTGCGCATCGACGACGAGAGCTTCGGGATCCCTGAGGCCGGCTTTGACATTGAGCGCGCCCAGCAGGACCTCGGCCCGATCGGCCAGAACCTCCGCCCGTTCGTATGCGAGAACGGCACCTACCGGATCGTCTCCGGGATCTTCGACACGACCGAGCGTGCATCGAGCACGGAGCCGCGCCCGCTGCCGTATCCGCCGGCTTTCGCCAATGCGTTCCCGACGATCATCACATTCGTCGGAACTCTCGACGCCGTCGTGACCAACGAGAACGGCGAGCGGTTCCGGCTGATGATGTCGGACCTGGCGCACGAGGTCATGACTCCCACGTCGTTCTCCGCGACCGCGCCGATCCACGCCTTCATCGTCGACTCTGAGGGCCGCGTCCGCGACCGCGCGTCGCTGGTCGGCCGGGTCAACGTCGACCGCACGACGGGCCTCGCCGTTCACAACATCGTCGACGAGGGCACGTGCCATCAGACGGCAACCCTGCTGGGCAACCCCGGGGTGACCGTCTTCGGGCCGTTCTTCGTGCTCCCCTTCCCGACGACCGTGATCAGGCCCTAGCGGGCACCGTCGCGTCCATGGACGCAGGCGAGTGCTGCCTCAGTCGCGTGGTTTTCCATGACAGTCATGAACAACCACGCGACCGATGGGCGGCCGCGCGCGAGGGCTGCTGCCATCGCTTTCGGAAAGTCGCTCACCGCGCTAGCCGGCCGACCCTCAAGCCCGGCCAGCGGGCACCGTCGCGTCCAGCCACTCCTCGAAGGTCGGGCCGGCGAGCTTGGCGTCCGGCCCGGGCAGGGCGCCCCCGTTCGCGTAGCGCTCGCTGTCGGGGTCGGAGGGGTCGCTCGTCTCCTCGACGCGCAGGCCCTCGCCGCGGCGCGCGGCCAACAGGCGGGCCGCCTCGACGAGACGCTCCTCGCGCGGGCCGGCGATCTCGGCGGTCTCGGCCGCATCGAACTCGGGGTCGGGAGCCGTTGCCAGCTCGACGAGCGCCTCGGCGACCGTCCGCGCCGAAACCAGCTGCGTGCGCATCTTCCAGACGTAGCTCACCTCGCCCTGGGTGCCCCAGCGCATGAGCTCTTCCACGAACTCGTGGAACTGCGCCGCGCGCACGATGCGTGCAGGGATCGGTCCCGCCAGGGCGGCCTGCTCCTGGGCGACCTTGGCGGCGTTGTAGCCGCCGGCGAACTCGTCGATGCCGATGATCGACACGACGACCAGCCGCCGCACGCCGGCCCGCTCACCCGCCTGCTGCAGGTTGCGGGTCGAGGTCGTGAAGAACTCCGTCGCCGCCTGCTGGTCCGGCGACGGCCCCGTAGCGGCGTCGATCACCGTGTCGACTCCGGTCAGTGCTTCGTCGAGCCCCTCGCCCGTGATGAGATCGACGCCGTTCGAGCGCGAGATCGGGACCACGTCGTAGCCCCGGGACTCGAGGATGTCGACGACATGCCGGCCTACCCGGCCGGTCGCTCCCGCCACGGCGATCCTGGTGCTCTGCTGCATGTCTGTCTCCTTGGAGTGGATTGCGCCTTCACTAGGGAGACGGGCCGCGCCGCGGAACTGTGACAGTCCCGGCGGCCGTGGCCGATGAGTTTCGGCCGGCGGTCCGGTCTACTGGGAAGTACCCCGAACTTGAGGAGGCGTCCCGTGCTGCTCGAAGGCAAGAACGCGGTGATCTACGGGGGTGGTGGCTCGATCGGCGGCGCGGTGGCGCGCTCGTTCGCTCGTGAGGGCGCGTCCGTGTTCCTCGCCGGGCGGACCGAGGCGCCGCTCGAGGTGGTGGCCGGGGACGTTCGCGCAGCGGGCGGACGGGCGGAGACCGCCGTCGTCGATGCGCTCGACGAGGAGGCCGTCGACGGCCATGCCCACGAGGTCGCGGCGAAGGCGGGGAGCATCGACATCTCCTTCAACGTGATCACCCATCCGCACACGCACGGCGTCCCGTTCCACGAGATGGCCGCCGACGACTTCATGGCGCCGGTGGAGGTGGCGGCACGCACGACGTTCATCACCGCTCGGGCCGCGGCGCGCCACATGATCCCGCGCCGCTCGGGCGTGATCCTCGCGTTCGGCGGGCCCAGCGACCGCAGCGGGCCGCTGCGCGACTACTACCTCGGCGGCACCCAGGTCGCCTTCGACGCCATCGAGACGATCCGGCGGCAGCTCTCCGTCGAGCTCGGCCCGCACGGAATCCGGTTCGTCACCCTGGCCAGCGGAGGCGTCCCGGAGACGTTCCCCGACGACTTCGACGGGGCCGAGCAGATCACGAAGATGATCGAGGACCAGACGCTGCTCGGCCGGGCCGCGACGCTCGAGGACATCGGCAACGCCGCCGTCTTCGCCGCCTCAGACCGGGGCCGAACCCTGACGGCCGCCATCCTCAACGTGAGCTGCGGCGCGCTGATCGACTGACCGGACGGTGGCGTGGTTTTCCATGACAGTCATGAATAACCACGCGACCGATCCGTGGACCGGGCGGATAGCACTGGACCGTTAAGGCGAGCGACCGCTGCGGGTCCGGCTACGCAGCCGCCGGCGCGGGCTCTTCGACGCGGCGCGGCATCAGCACTTCGCGCGCGATCACGAGCCGCTGGATCTGCGACGTGCCCTCGTAGAGCTGCATGATCTTCGCGTCCCGCATCAGCTTCTCGACCGGGTACTCCTTGATGAACCCGTAGCCGCCGTAGACCTGCACCGCGTCCACGGTCACCTCCATCGCGGTGTCTGCGGCGAAGCGCTTGGCGTGCGAGGAGATCAGCGTGTTGCGCTTGCCCTGGTCGAGCTCGACACCCGACTTCCAGGTGAGCAGCCGGGCCGCTTCGATCTTCGTGGCCATGTCGGCGATCATGAACTGGATCGCCTGGTGCATCGCGATCGGGACGCCGAACTGCACCCGCTCCTTGGCGTAGTCGCGGGCGAACTCGAAGGCCGCCTGGGCGATCCCCACGCCCATCGCCGCGACGCCCGGGCGCGTGCGGTCGAGGGTCATCATCGCGAGCTTGAAGCCCTTGTTCTCCTCGCCGATCAGGTTGGCGGCGGGGATCTCGACATCGTTGAAGGAGATCATCGCCGTGTCGGAGGCGCGCTGGCCGAGCTTGTCCTCCTTCTTGTCGACCGTCACGCCGTCGAGCTCGCGCGGGACCACGAACGCGGAGATGCCGCGATGGCCGGCCTCCTTGTCGGTCTTGGCGTAGACCGTGTACCAGTCGGCGTGCGAGCCGTTGGTGATGAAGCACTTGGTGCCGTTCAGGACGTACGAGTCGCCCTTGCGGACGGCGCTCGTGCGCATCGCGGACACGTCCGAGCCGGCATCGGGCTCGGTCAGGCAGAACGAGGCGAGCTTGGGCCCTTCGGTGAGCATGCCGAGGAACTCCTTCTTGACCTCCTCGGAGCCGCCGATGATCACCGGCGCGGTGGCGAGCCCGTTGCACATCAGCGAGGTGCCGATGCCGGAGCAGCCCCAGCCGAGCTCCTCCTCGATCAGGCAGCCGGTGAGGTAGTCGAGGCCCGGACCGCCGTACTCCTCGGGGATGTGGGAGTTCATCAGGCCGAGCTCCCAGGCCTGGTCGATGATCTCGCGCGGGAACGTCGAGTCCTTGTCGAGCTCCCAGGCGACCGGCCGGATCTCCTTCTCGGCGAAGTCGTGCGCCAGCTGGCGGATGTCCTTCTGCTCGTCGGAAAGGGTGAAGTCGACCACTGCTCGCTGCTCCTTTACCGCGCGGCGCGAGGCCGCCCGATTGATTAGTCAGTCAACGCCTCTCCCGTGAGGGTACAGCACGTTCGGGTCAGACTGTAGGGCGATGGACGCGTTCGGCATCGTCGTGATCGCCGTGGCCGTGGTGGCCGTGCTGGTGGCGGCCGCGAGCTACTGGGGCAGCGGCCGGATGTACTCCGGGATCGGGGCGAGCGACCTCGTGATGGACCGCGAGAGCGCCGACTCGGCGGCGGTCCAGCAGGAGGAGATCCGCCAGATGCTCGAGGCCAAGTCGGCGCGCCGCGAGGCCCGCGGCGAGCCGCCGCTCGACATCGAGGCCGAGCTGGCCGCGCTCCACGGCGCGGACGATCCGGCGCTGCGCGAGGAGGTCCGGCAGCTCGTCGAGGCGCGCAACGCGCGGCGCGCCCGCCAGGGCAAGGAGCCGCTCGACGTGGAGGCGGAGATCGAGCGCCAGCTGCGCGACCTGCGGGGGTGACACGACCCCGCCCGAGGGCTAGGCTCCCGGGCGACGATGGCCGACCAACGCCGCTTCGAGCTCGACGACCTGTTGCTGCGGCCCGGGTGCTACCTGAACCCGCAGACCGAGGTGATGGTCGTGGTCGACGACTCGCCCTCGATCGACGGCGAGATCTTCAACATGGAGGAGTTCGAGGGCGCCGACTGGGTCCTGATCGCGGACGAGGTGCCCGTCGACGAGTCGCGCCGCGACGAGCTGCTCGAGAACTTCCAGGCCACCTACCACGGCGGCGACGGTCGCAGCGCCGCGGCGCTCAGCGACGAGGACCGCGAGGAGCTCGAGGACGAGGAGGACATCGAGCGCGCCGGCTTCGGCGAGGAGAGCGTCGACTAGAGGACCGATGCAGCGGCTCGGCCGGCTGCGCAGGGTTCGGTCTCCAGCTTCGGCCCGCCGCACCTGTAGCTTCCCGGCCGCATGCGGCCCGTCCACTATCTCGGCATCTTCATCCCGGTCGCCGTCGCCGTCGAGCTCGCGCACGCCAACCCGGTGATCGTGTTCGGCGCGGCCGCGCTCGGGGTGATCCCCTGCGCGGCGGTGATGGGCGAGGCCACCGAGGCAATCGCTGCGCGCACCGGCCCCGGCATCGGCGGGCTCCTCAACGTGACCTTCGGCAACGCGCCGGAGCTGATCATCGCCTTCTTCGCCCTGATCGAGGGGCTCCAGGAGGTCGTGAAGGCGTCGATCGTCGGCTCGATCATCGGCAACATCCTGCTGGTGATGGGCGCCGCGATGGTTGTCGGTGGCCTGCCGCGCGACAAGCAGACCTTCAGCGCCACCGCCGCCAACGCCCAGTCGGCGATGCTCATGCTCGCCCTTGCGGCGCTGATCTTCCCCGCGATCTTCCAGCTGATCCACGGCGGCTCGCTGCCGGGTGTGGGCGAGGAGCGCGTCGACTTCGGCTCCGACCTCGAGAAGCTCTCCTTCGGCGTGGCGATCGTGCTGCTCGTGAGCTACGCGGCCGGCCTGATCTTCTCGCTGAAGACGCACCGGGCCGTGTTCAACCCCTACAGCGCGGACGAGGATGACGGGGAGGAGCAGCACCACTGGCCCGTCCGGCGGGCCGCGATGTACCTCGCGCTGTCCGCGGTGGCCGTCGGCCTCATGTCCGAGATCCTCGTGGGCTCGATCTCCGAAGCCTCGGAGGACATCGGGCTGTCCGAGTTCTTCGTCGGCGTCTTCATCGTCGCGATCGTGGGCAACGCGGCCGAGCACTGGGTCGCGGTGCTGGTCGCCGCCAAGGACAAGATGGACCTCGCCGTGAACATCGCGATCGGGTCGAGCGCGCAGATCGCGCTGTTCGTGGCGCCCATCCTCGTGCTGATGTCGTTCGTGTTCGGCCCGGACCCGATGGCGCTCGTGTTCAACGGCTACGAGCTGGGCGCGCTCCTGTTCGCCGTCCTGATCGCGAACCTCGTGACCCAGGAGGGCGAGTCGAACTGGTTCGAGGGCGTGCAGCTACTTGCGCTCTACGCCGTTCTTGGACTCGTCTTCTACTTCGCTTAGCGCGGCGCCGAAGCCGGACGGGAAGCGGCGCAGCTCGCTCGCCGGGATCACCCGGTCGACGAGGCCGTACTCGACCGCCTCCTCGGCGCCGAAGAAGCGGTCGCGCTCCATGTCGTCGTGCACCTGCTCGTTCGTGCGGCCGGTGTGGCGCGCGTAGATCTCCTCGGTCAGCCGTCGCAGCTCGAGGATCTCGCGGGCGTGGATCTCGATGTCGGAGGACTGCCCCTGGAAGCCCGAGCTCGGCTGGTGGGTGAGGATCCGTGCGTTCGGGAGCGTCAGCCGCTTGCCCTTGGCTCCGCCCACCAGGATCAGCGAGCCGGCGGACATCGCCATCCCGTAGCAGAGCGTCTGCACGTCGGGGCGGATGTACTGCATGGTGTCGTAGATGGCGAGGCCCGCGTGGAGCGAGCCGCCGGGGGAGTTCACGTACACGGAGACGTCCTTTTCCGGATCCTCGGACTCGAGGTGGACGAGCTGGGCCACCACGAGGTTCGCGATCTCGTCGTCGATCGGGCGCCCGATGAAGACGATGCGCTCGTTCAGCAGCCGTGAGTAGATGTCGAATGAACGCTCACCGCGCGCGGTCTGCTCGACCACCATCGGGATGAGCGTGCTCGTGGCGCGGCCGACCTGCATTCCGGAGCCTCCTTTGGCTATCCTGCAACTAACTGGTTGCACAGCGTAGCGCAACCGTCTGGTTGCACTTGGAGGTTCCGCGTGGAAATTGAGAGGGAGATCCGGCTGGAGGCGCCCCCCGAGGAGGTCTGGCCGTCGCTCGCCCAGGGCGAGTGGCTCGGTCCCGACGCCTCGATCGATCCCCGTCCGGCCGGGGAGGTGCGCTGCGGCGAGCGCAGCGGCTTCGTCGAGGAGGTCGAGGAACCGCGCAGGCTCGTGTTCTGGTGGTCGGCGCCGGGAGAGGACGCGACGCGCGTCGCGGTCGAGCTCAGGGAGGCCGACGGCGAGGGCACGGTCGTGCGGGTGGTCGAGGCACGCCCACTCGCGCTCCTCGATCTGCGCGGCGTGGACGCGGTGGTCGGCGCTCCCGGCCCGCCCATGCCCGAGATGAGCGCCACGCCGGCGCTCCGCTGATGGATTCGACCGACGCGGTCTTCGGCGCGCTTGCGGACGGCACGCGACGGAGCCTGTTCGCGCTCCTCGGCGAGCGCGGCGAGGCCAGCGCCACCGACCTGGCGCGCGAGCTGCCCGTCACCCGGCAGGCGATCCAAAAGCACCTCGGCACGCTGTCTGACGCCGGCCTGGTGGCGGCACGCAGGTCGGGCCGCGAGGTCCTCTACCGCCCCACCCCGGCTCCGATGTCCGACGCGCTCGCGTGGATGGCCGAGGTAGGCGGGCAATGGGACGATCGGCTCGCGGCGCTCGAGCGCTCGCTGGCGCGCGGTCCGGTCAGGTCACGCGATGCCTAGTCTCGACGTGTGACCTCGCTCGCCGTCGGCTTCGGACTCGGGTTCTTCGTGGGCGCGCAGCCGGGACCCGTGTCGCTGCTCTGCGTTCGCTCGGTGCTGCGCGGCGCGCTGACCAGCGGCCTCGCGATCGGTGCGGGCGCGGCGCTGATCGACCTGCTCTACGCGGCGCTCGGCCTCGCCGGGGCGGCCAGCCTGCTCGAGGCCGAGGCCCTCCGGGTGGCGTTCGGTCTCTGCGGCGCGCTCGTGCTGGGAGCGATCGGCGCGCGCACCCTCTGGGCCGCGTTCAGGGTCCGGCTCGGGGGCGAGGCCGAGGAGGAGGTGGCCACGCCCCGCCGGGCGTTCGCCACCGCCGTGGCGGCCACCGCCTCGAACCCGCTCACGATCGCAACCTGGGCCGCGATCTTCACGGCGGCCGGCGCGGCGACGGTCGGCGACGCGGCCGCGTCCGCCTCGGGGGCCGCTCTGATGCTGGGCGGCGTCGCGCTCGGCACGCTCACCGCGTTCTCGACGCTGTCGCTACTCGTGACGCTCGTGCGCGGCCGCTTCGGCCCGCGCATGCTGGCCACCGTCGACGCTGTCGCCGGCATGGGTCTGCTGGGCTTCGCCGGACTCCTCGGATTCCGCGCCGTCAGCGACTCCTGAGGGCACTCCCTCCTTCATCGACTCGACGCGCTCCTCGCGCTTGCGATCGGCGTCCGGGTCGCGCCGGTCGGCCCTGATCGACAGCGCGATCCCGATCGCGAACGCCACCGCGATCACGGCGAGGCTCGCCACCGGCCCAACCTTCACGATGTCCTCGATCAGCAGCTTGACCCCCACCAGCCCGAGCACGATCGCGATCGTCTCGTCGAGGTAGCGGAAGCGCGCGACCAGGCTCTCCACCAGCACGAACAGCGCCCGCAGGCCGAGCAGCGCGAACACGTTGCCCATCCAGATCAAGAGCGGGTCGCGCGTGATGGCGAAGGCAGCCGGGATCGAGTCGATCGCGAAGGCGAGGTCCGCGAAGACGATCGCCGCGAGGCACAGGAAGAGCGGCGTGGCGTGGCGCACGCCGTCCTGCTTCACGAACCAGTGGCCCTCGTGGAACTCACTCGTGACCGGGAACACCTTCCGGACCCCGCGCACCATCAGGTTCTTGTCCGGGTCGACGTTCTCCGCCACGCCCTTCCAGATCCGGTAGGCGAGCACGATCAGCGCCGCGCCGAGCAGGTAGATCACCACGTGCACCTGCTCGATCAGCTCGGTGCCGGCGAGGATGAACACGCCTCGCATGGCCAGCGCGGCGACGATCCCCCAGAACAGGAGCCGCGGGCGCCGCTCGTAGGGCACCCCGAAGTACGCGAACAGCAGCAGGAAGACGAACAGGTTGTCGAGCGAGAGGGAGCGCTCGATCAGGTAGACGGTCGTGTAGGTGACCGCCTGGTCGGCCCCCTCGAGCAGGAGGACGGGCACGGCCGCGAGCAGGCTGAGCACGAGCCAGCCGACCGACCACCAGACGGCCTCCTTGAAGCTCGGCTCGCGCCCGCGCGCGAAGAAGTGCAGGTCGAGCCAGAGCAGGAAGACAACGGCGGCGATGAGCACCGCCCACGGGAGCTAGGGAACCGACGTCCACCACCGGCACCTTAGAGTGGGGGCATGCTCGGTCATGTAGCCGTCGGCACCTGGAGCGGCGGCCGCTTCATGCACTTCGGCGAGCCGATCTCGGACGATCGGCTCGAATCGCTCCTGCGTCCAGGTGAGGGCATCCGCTCGGTGATGACCGCGGATGCGTACGGGGCGGGCGCGGCCGACAGCCTGCTGGGCCGGACGCTTCACGGCGTGCCGCGCTCCAGCTTCGCCCTTGCCGGCGCGGTGGGCCACGACTTCTACGAGGGCGAGCGCGAGGGCGCGAAGGGCTACCCGCGCTTCACCGACCCGCGGCTGCGCGGGCCCGACGCCTACGCCGCCTATCTCCGCATGGCGGTCGAGCGCAGCCTCGAGCGCTGCGGGGTCAGCTCGTTCGACCTGCTGCTGCTCCACAACCCCGATCGACGCGGCTTCGAGTCGCCCGAGGTGTGGGAGGCGCTGCGCGCGATCCGCGACGAGGGGCTCACCCGGATGCTCGGCCTCGCGCCTGGGCCGGCCAACGGCTTCACGCTCGACGTGATCGCCTGCTTCGAGCGCTACGGCGAGCTGATCGACTGGGCGATGCTGATCCTGAACCCCTTCGAGCCCTGGCCGGGCGAGCTCGCCCTCGAGGCGGCGACGCGCAATGACGTGAAGGTGGTCACGCGCGTGGTCGACTACGGCGGGCTCTTCCATGACGATGTGCTACCCGGGCACGGCTTCCCACGCACCGATCATCGTGGCTTTCGGCCCGAGGGCTGGGTCGAGGCGGGCCGCGCGAAGCTCGACAGGGTGCGCCCGATCGCCGAGCGTCACGCGCTCACGCCGCTCCAGCTCGCCTGTGCCTGGAACCTCGCGCACGAGGCCGTGGAGTGCGTTGTCCCCACCCTGATCCAGGAGCCGGGCGAGCACGCCAAGCCGATCGAGCGAAAGCGCGAGGAGCTCGCCGCGGTGCCGAGCTTCCCGGTGCTGACCGAGGACGAGGTCGACGAGATCCGGCGCGTTGGCGACAACCGCGGCTCGATGCTCCTGAAGGGCGCGACCCCGGACCACGAGGGCGAGCCGCGTCCGGACCGCTGGGGGCTCGACGAGGAGCTCGAGCAGGTGGCACGGCGCTGGGCGATCGACCCCGTCCGGGACCTGCGCGCGGCAAGCGCCGTCGTGGCGCGCGCTCGCTAGGGACGGTCGAGCAGATCGGCGCAGCGCTGGAGCGCTTCGGTGTCCTCCGGGCGCGCCTTGTCGAGGCAGTCGGCGTACTCGCGGAAGTCCTCGCCCTCGGGCGCCGCGGGCGTGCCGGTCTCGGGCGCCGGGGTCTCCTCGGGCGCCTCGGGCGTCCCGCCGCCGAGGCCCGGCAGGGCGCCGCCGCCGCCGAGGCTGGTCGTGAGGTCCGACAACGGCCGGGCGTCGCTGGGCGCCTCGATCTCCTGGTCACCGTTCACGTTCGCGAACTCGACCGTGAACTCGAGCGACCCCGACTCGATGCCGCCAAGCTCCTGACGGCTCCCCTCCGGGACGGAGAACTCGACGCGGCCCGAGACGCGGCGGATGATGTCGTCGTCGACGCCCACGTAGACGTCGAAGGTCGGATCCCGCACGACCTCGCCTATGCGAGCGATGTCCTCCGCGCTCAGCGGCTCCGGCGCGGACCGGCCGGTGGCGCCGCCGAGCGCGCGACCCGAGGTGCGGACGAACTCGTTGATGTTCCGCATCAGCGCCTCGACCTCGAGCGCGCCCGACACGTGGCGGGTCTGCACGCCGGCCACCTCCTCCTCGCCCTCGTCCTCGCCGTCCGCCAGCCAGCTGCGCGGGTCGAGGCCCAGCGCGCCGAGCGAGCCCTCGCGCTCCTTGCTGCGCCGGATGGTCCGGTTGGCGCGGCGGACCTCGGCGGCCGGCTGCTCGTAGTAGACGTCCTGGAACTTGACGAAGGCGCGGTCGCCGGTCGACAGGAACCCGGTCCTCACCGTCTGGCCGGCCCCGTCGGTGCCCACCTCGAGCTCGATGTCGACCGAGGGCAGCTTGCCCTCGTTGGTGCGAAACGGCCCGCTAGCCACGAGGCGCACGGGGCGCTCGAGGGAGGCGCTACCGTTCAGCTCGAGCTCCGCGTCGAGCTCGAGATCGGCGCTCGACATGGACTGGCTGAAGGCGCGGTCGAGCAGGTCCTCGACATCCTCCTGATCGTCACCTCCGCCGCAGGAAGCGAGCGCCAGCCCGGCGAAGAGCAGAAGAAGCAGCAGGCGGCGCACCCGCCGCAGCCTAGCTGGAAGGAACCGCAACTCGGAACGATCGCGGGCGTTGGGACTAGCTGAATGGGGTACGCAAGACGCATACTGGCCGTCGCGCTGCCGGCGCTCCTTCTGGGGGCCGCGGCGGTGCCCGCTCGAGCGGGCGAGTTGATCGTGGTCGACGGCGACCGCGCCGTACGCACGTTCGATCCCTCCGTCCCCGAGCCGCACGAGGTGGCGCTCCGCGCACCGCGTGCCGTGGCCGCGCCGTCGCGGGCAAGGGCCGCCACGGCCCGTGGCAGGCGGGCGGTGCTCCGGTCGCTCGCCCGCGAGCTGGGCCGGAAGCGGATCACCGCGTCCGAGCTGCGCCGCTGGCGGCGCTACTACGCGCTCTCGGTCGGCGCGCTCCGGAGGCTCGGTGGAGCCCGCGACGCGCAGCTTCGCTACGTGCTCGGCTCGGTCGAGTCGCTCGCGCTGCAGGGGCGGCTGACCGCTACCCGCATGCCGTCCGTGTTCATCCAGCTCGAGCGCAACCGGCAGTACTGGCGAAAGCTCCCGTTCCCGGCCTCGCGCGATCAGGTGAGCTTCCGCGGCAGCCAGATCATCTTCACCTACTTCCCCGGCTACGGGCTCCAGTTCCACCCACTCTCGACCTTCAAGAAGGCCAACGCCCTGCACGGGCTCTGCGAGCGCGGCGAGCCCGGCTGCGACCGCGCCGCTCTGAAGCTGCTGCTCGACGAGACCACGGCGCTCGCGGTACGCCGCTCGCGGCGCTTCATCGCCTGGGAGTACCTGTTCCACTTCGGCGGCGGCTCGCCCCCGTGGATGAGCGGCATGGCGCAGGCAACCGCCATCCAGGCCTACGCGCGCGCGGCGGCCCTGCTCGGCGAGCCGGGCTACGTCGAGACGGCGCGCAAGGGGCTGGGCGCGTTCGAGGCCGCGCCGCCCACCGGCGTGCGCACCACCGGCCCGGGCGGCGGGGTGCATTACCTCCAGTACTCGTTCGCGCCCCGGCTGTTCATCTTCAACGCCTTCCTGCAGTCGCTGATCGGGCTGCACGACTTCGGCAAGCTCGCGGGCGACGAGCGCGCGACCCGGCTGTTCCGCGAGGCGGAGCCGGAGGCTCGCGAGGAGGTGCCGCTGAGCGACGTGGGCGACTGGTCGCGCTACTCCTACGCCGGCGCGGAGGCGACCGCGGACTACCACGAGCTGATGCGCGAGTTCCTCCAGTCGATGTGCTCCCGGCGGCTCGGCGCGCTGTACTGCGAGTACGCCCGGCGCTACCGCGGGTACCAGGTCGACCCGCCCACCCTCACCCTCGAGGGACCCGCGCGCGCCGTGCGCGGCGAGCCCGCGCTGATCCGCTTCACCGTGTCGAAGCTGTCGGCCGTGGAGGTCAAGGTGTTCAGGGACGGGAGGCTCGCCTTCACCCGCGTGGCCACCTTCCGCCGCGGCGCCGGCTCGTTCGCGTGGACCCCGGGCGCCGCCGGCGTCTTCCGGGTCGAGCTGGCGGCGAAGGAGCTGCGGACCGGTCTCGGCAAGAGGGACCGCACCCGCGGCGAGATCGAAGTCACGCCGCCGATCTAGTGGTGCGCCCGGCAACGTTGCCGGGCTTCTGGCGAGCGAAAGTCGAGTCTGGCCAGGACGCGGGGAGCGGCAATGGCAGTGAGCTAATGCCGCGACCGAGGACGCCGCCAGGCGAAGGTCTGCAGCCGCCAGAAACCGGCCGAACGTTGGCGGGTGCGCCACTAGTATCCGGCGCTCATGGCGCCGAGGACCATCCTGTATACGGGCAAGGGCGGCGTGGGCAAGACGAGCGTCGCCGCCGCGAGCGCACGCGCCTGCGCCGCGGCGGGGCTGCGCACGGTCGTGCTGTCGACGGACCCCGCCCACTCGCTCTCCGACTCGCTCGAGTCGCCGCTCGGGCCCGAACCCACGCAGGTCGAGGCGAACCTCTTCGCCCAGGAGGTCCAGGCCCAGGAGGAGATGGAGCGCAACTGGCAGCAGCGTGCAGGCCTGGCTCGGCGACCTGCTGGCCGAGCGCGGCATCGACCGCATCTCGGCCGAGGAGCTCACCGTGCCGCCGGGGATGGACGAGCTGTTCTCGCTGCTGTGGATCAAGCGCCACCACGAGGAGGGCGAGTTCGACTGCGTGATCGTGGACTGCGCGCCCACCGGCGAGACGCTGCGGCTGCTGTCGTTCCCGGATGTCGTGACCTGGTGGCTCGAGCGCCTCCTGCCCTCGCAGCGCAAGCTCGCCCCCTTCGCGCGCACGCTCTTCGACATGCCGCTGCCCGGCGATGCCGTGTTCGCGGACCTCGAGCGCCTGGCGCGCAACCTGGTGGCGATGAACGGCATCCTGCGCGACCGGGCGCGCACCTCGATCCGGCTGGTCACGAACCCCGACCGGATGGTGGTCAAGGAGGCCATGCGCACCTTCACCTACCTCAACCTCTACGGCTACCTGACCGACGCCGTGGTGGTCAACCGGCTGCTGCCGTCCGACGGCTACTTCGCGGCCTGGCGCGAGGTGCAGGAGGAGCAGCTCGCGCTCGCGCGCTCGGCCTTCGACCCCGTGCCCGTGCTCACCGCGGCCTACTACGAGCGCGAGGTGATGGGCGCCGAGATGCTCGACCGGCTGGGCTCCGAGGTCTTCGACGGCCGCGATCCGGCGGCGATCCTCCACGACGAGCTGACCCAGGAGCTCGTGACCGACAACGGGCGAGCCACTCTGCGGGTGGCCGTCCCGTTCGCCGAGCGGGACGAGCTCTCGCTGAAGAAGATCGGGCTCGAGGTGATCGTGCGGGCGGGCACGCAGAAGCGCACGATCATGCTGCCGCCGGCGCTGGCCGGCTACGCGACCAGCGGCGCGCGCTTCGAGGACGGCGCGCTCGAGATCGTGTTCGAGAGAGGAGGCACAGGTGGCGGGTGAGCGCGAGCTCGAGGATCAGCTCACCAAGATCATCCGCGAGTTCCTGCTCACGCTGCGCTCGCTGATCGACTGGTACCTCGAGCGCCTCGACGCGCCTCGGCGCGAGCCGGAGGTCGAGGAGATCAAGATCGACTGAGGCCCGAAGCAGCCGGCTTGGCCGGCTGCGCAGGGGATGGCATCAGCGGCGAGGGCGTCCCTAGTCCTTGAAGCGCGGCAGCCCCTTCGGGCCGGCGTCGCGCCTGATCATGCTCCACATGCGCCGGACCTGTGCCGGGTTGGCCGCCGCAACGTTGCGCCGCTCGTGCGGGTCGCTCCTGCGGTCGTAGAGGCGAAGCTCCTGGCGGCGGCTGCCGGCGATCAGGAGCCAGCGGTCGTCCCCGGCGCTCACGAAGGTGTTGTAGGAGGCGGTGCGGTAGCCGCGCTTGCGACGTGGTGGCTTGCCGTCGAGGAGCGGTGAGAGGTCTGCTCCGTCCATGCCCTCGGCGGGATCGACGCCGAGGATCGACAGCACCGTGGGGCCGACATCGTGCGTGGAGGCGTAGTAGCGACTCGTCCTGCCCCTGGCCTTGCCCTCGGGATGCCGGATCACGTACGGGATGTGGGTGAGCTCCTGGTGCATCTCGGAGTAGCGCTTGCCGACCCAGCCGTACTCGCCGAGCAGCACGCCGTGGTCCGAGAGCAGCACCACGAGCGTGTTCTCGGCGAGCCCCAGGTTCGCCAGGTGGTCGAGGAAGCGGCCCAGCCAGACGTCCACCAGGGTGACCTCGGCGGCGTAGAGCTGACGCATGCGGCGCAGGAGGCCCTGAGAGAGCCCGAGCTCGCGCCACTCGCCGGCGGGCGTGGCGAACGGCTGGATCGGCTCCACGCCGCTCGGGCTCGGCGGCCCGTAGAGGTCGACCAGCCGTCGCGGGGCGTCCCAGGGCTCGTGGGCGTCGAAGGAGTCGACGACGAGCGCGAACGGCTGCTTGACCCTGGCCCAGTCGATCCAACCCATCGCGTCGCGAAAGACCTTGGCGGCGGCGTAGTCCTTCTCGTCGCGGTCGCGCGGGTTGACGGCGAGGTAGGCGGCCATGCGCGGCTCGGCCCGGCTGTCGCGCACCGAGCGCGGCAGGTGATGGTCCACCTGGCGCTGGCTCACCCTGCGCTTCGGCTTGCGACGCACCGGCACCTGGCCGTCCACGAGCTCCACCCGGTCGAACTTGGCGCGAAAGCGCTTGTGCACGCCCAGCAGGAGGTGCGGGTTGTCGGTCACGTAGCCGGTGGTCCAGCCGTTTCGCTGGAGCACCTGGGTCCACATCTCGCCGTCGCCGCCGACCGGCGACCAGCCCGGCTGCGGCGGCAGGCCGTCCCAGCGCGGCGACCAGCCGCGGAAGGGGAAGGTGCGCCGGCCGGCCATGATCGCGCGCCGGGCGGGGATCGTGGGCATGCCCTCCGGATAGGCGTTCGCGAAGCGCAGCCCCTCGCGGGCGACCTTGTCCCAGCTGGGCGTGCGGGCCCTCGAGCCGTAGATGTGGTCGACCCGCAGGCTGTCCATCACGACCACCACCACGTTCATCGGGTTCGCAGGTGGAGCGGCGGTGGTCCTCGCGGCCGGCTCGTCGTCGCTGTTGCAGGCGCTCGCTCCGAGCAGCGCGAAACCGGCCGCGCCGGCGCCGCCGGCGCGGATCACCTCGCGTCGGGTGAACTCGCTCCCCACCTGGCTCTCGCTAGCGCCGGCCCTTGCCGATGTCGATCCCGCGGATGGCGTGCTCGTCGGGAAGCTTGTCGAGCACCTCACGGGCGATCGCCTGGACATCGCGCTCGTCGTGCCCGAAATCGTCGAGGAACGACCGCAGGGCGGTCCAGGTGATCTTCAGCTGAGCCGGGGTGAGGTCCAGGTGGTAGGCGATCTCGTCCGGCCCGATCAGGTCGAGGTTCTCGTCGGCCATGGCGGTCGAAGGGTACAAGGGGCTTGGCAGGGCTAGGCTTCGGGCCGTGGGCACGACCTGGGTCATGACCGGCTCGCTCGACAACTTCCGCGCCACGCGCGAGCGCGGCTTCCGTGTGATCGGGGCCAAGGAGCGGCGCCGCCGGATGGCCGAGGCGATCGAGCCGGGCGACCGGATCGTCTTCTACGTGACGGTCGTGCAGGCGTTCGCCGGGATCGTGCGCGTGACAGGCGAGATGTACGAGGACCGCGAGAAGATCTGGCCCGGCAAGCCGGGCAAGGTGGACCCCTACCCCTGGCGCTTCGAGACCGAGCCGGAGATCGTGCTCGACGAGGATGCGTTCGTGCCCGCGGTGGAGCTCGCGGGCGAGCTCGAGCACGTGCGCAAGTGGCCGCTCGAGCACTGGCAGCTCGCCTTCCAGGGACAGCTGCGCGCGGTCCCGGAGGCGGACGCCGAGCTGCTCGAGCGCCGCATCCGGGAGAGCGCGCGCGTCGCGGCGTGAGCGCTCCCCAGGACCGCATCCGCACCCTGCTGCTGCGCGGGGACAACCTGCTGAAGAGCGGCCGCCCGGAGCGGCTGCCGCGCGCGGTCGAGGCCTTCGAGGAGGCCGCCACGGTGGCACGTGACCCGGCGGTACCGGAGGAGCTCCGTCAGCTCGTGGCGCGGCGGCTCGAGGCCGTGCGGACCCTCGGCGATGGCTGAGCTCGGCGCGCGCCTGGTGGCCGCCTTCCGGCGCCTGAACTTCGAGCAGCGCGTGGCCGCCGTGGCGGCGCTGCTGCTGATCGTGAGCACGTTCGGGCCCTTCTCGTTCGTGGAGCTGGCCGAGATCCTGGTGGCGCTCGGCGTGCTGGTGCTGCTCTTCGCGCGCGCCGAGGGGCGGCGCTTCCACCTCCCCTTCGGCGACGGCACCGTGATCGCCGCGGCCGGGATCTGGGCCGCGGCGCTGATCGTGATCCGGCTCTTCGACAGGCCGCTCGGCCAGAACCTGCTCGCGCTCGTGTGCGCCGCGCTGCTGTTCCTCGCGGGGGCCCGCGAGCGCGCCCGGCGGCCTCCGGACGACCTCCCCCCGGAGCCGCCGAAGCCCCGCCCGCGGCGCCGGCCCCGCCCGGCCTCGTCGGTCGTCGACGACGAGACGGAGCCCCTGCCCCCGCCCGAGTTCGAGCCCTACCGGGCCGAGGAGGGCCAGCAGCTGCGGCTGGGCCCGGAGGGACGTCGGCCCGAGGGCTGAGCCCGAGACTACGCGGCAGGCGGAATCGCCTGCTTGAAGCGGAAGCGGAAGTCGGGATCGACCTGCTTCTTGATCTCGCGCAGGCGCGGCAGGTTCCCGGCGTAGTAGGCCCGCTGCCAGCCGGCGAGCTGCGGGTCGATGTAGTTCTGGTAGGCCTGGCCCGAAACGAACGGCCGCAGGGCGCGCCAGACGCCGTTGATCCAGCGATTCGACGCCCGACCGGAGCCGGTGAAGTAGGCGCCGTACTGGAGCGAGAACAGCATGTCCCGATGGACGAACGCCGTTGCGTCCGCGGCGGGCCGGTTGTAGGCGCCGCCATAGGCGTCCAGCAGCAGCGCGCCCGAGCCCTGCGACGGGTTGCGCTGGCGGCGCTCGACCCAGTCGATCATCGTCTGGCGCCCGCGCGCCGGCAGCGGCTCGTCGAAGTAGTCGGACTTGGCGAAGAAGGAGGCGCGCGGCATCGTGCCGCCCGGGCTCGTGCCGCGCGTGTGGCAGGCGCGGAAGCCCTCGTCGAGGCAGCCGGCCCAGCGCAGCACGAGCGAGAAGTAGCTCGAGCTGCCCACGCTCACGCTGGCGCCGCCCACGCGCGCGAGCGGCCGGATCAGGTTGCGCAGGGCGCCCGCCGAGCCGAAGAACTGGCCGAGCGCGGTCACGCGCGGCGGGCCGCTGCCCCCCGAGGTCCCGAGCGAGAAGATCGAGGTGAGCGCCGCCGGGGCGTCGGGCGCGAAGCGCTGCCAGGCCGCCAGCGCCTCGCCGGCCTGAGCCCAGGGCCAGGAGATGAAGAACCAGGCGGCGCCGGGAGCGCGGTGCGTCTGGAACGTGAACGAGGTGACGATGCCGAAGTTGCCGCCCCCGCCGCCGCGGCAGGCCCAGTAGAGGTCCTCGTTGCGATTCGGCGCGACCTGCCTCACCTGGCCGTCGGCCGTGACGATCGTGGCCGCGCGCAGGTTGTCCGTCGTGAGCCCGAAGCGCCGGCCCGCCAGGCCGTGGCCGCCGCCGAGCGTGAGCCCGGCCACGCCGACCGACGGACAGGATCCCGACGGCACCGACACCCCGCGTCCGGTGAGGAAGCGCTGCATGTCGATCAGCTGGACGCCCGCCCCCACCGTCGCGCGCCCGTTCGCGAGCCGCAGCCCGCGCAGGCGCGAGAGGTCGATCACCACGCCGTTCCCGACCGTCGAGTAGCCCGCGTAGCTGTGTCCGCCCGAGCGGGCGACGATCGGCACGTCGAAGCGGTTCGCCCACTTCACGACCGCGGCGACGTCCGCGGTGCTCTCGGCCCGCACCACGGCGTCGGGCCGGATGCCGTCGTAGCGCAGGTTGTAGACGAGCCGGGCGGCGTTGTAGCCCGGCGTGCGCGGGAAGAACACCTTGCCCTTCACCGCGGCGCGCAGCGCGCGTGCGGCACGGTTCGGCAAGGCGGGCAGCGCCTCCGCCGGGAACGCCAGAGCGAGCCCGGCGGCCGCGATGAACTCACGCCGATCGAGAGCCGCCATCGCCCAATGCTATGCCGCCGGGGCGGACGAGGCGCGGGCGGCGGCGTGCCGCACTCCTGCGCCTGGCGCTGCCAGTCGCACGGGGACTGGCGACTGCCCTCGACGGTCGCGCCCACCAGCTGGCCGCCCCTGCACTCCACCGCCTCGACGCGGCGGCGCGGGTTCACGATCCCGACCAGGCCGAGCAGCCCGCCGAGCGCCACCAACAGCGTCGCGATCACGATGCCCACGCGGAAGGCGCTCAACGGACGCGTCCTCGGCGGCGTCGGCCACCTCCTCCTCCACCCCCTCCGGGGCTCCCTCGACCACGACCTCGGCGAGCGGCTGCTGCTTCGCCTGCTCGACCGCCGGCGCGACGTCGGGCCGGTTCGCGGTGTCGCCGAGCTCGTCGTCGATCGACGACCCGAACGAGGCCGCCACGAGCGCGCCCACGGCGGCGATCGCCACGAGGCTGGCCACGCGCGCGATCGCGTTGTTCACCCCGGACGCGATGCCGGCGTTGCGCTCGTCGGCGTCGGCGAGCACGGTGGCGGTCAGCGGGGCGACGGTCATCGACAGCCCGAGCGCGAACACCAGCAGGCCCGGGAAGCAGGTCGGTGAGGTAGTCCACGTCGGCGTCCAGGCGCAGGAACCAGGCCAGGCCGAGCGCCGCCACGAGCGGGCCGACCCCCATGAAGAAGCGCGGCCCGTGACGGTCGGCGAGCATGCCGAATCGCATCGAGAGCAGGAACATCACGACGGTCACGGGCAGCGAGGCCGTGCCGGCCGCGAGCGCGCTCCAGCCGGCGACCTGCTGGAGGAACAGCACGAGGAAGAAGAACAGCAGCCCGAGGCCGGCGTACATCGAGAAGGTCTCGACGTTGCCGATCGCGAAGTTGCGCCGGCGGAAGAGCGCCAGCGGCAGCATCGGGTGCTCGCTGCGCGCCTCCCACACGAGGAAGCCGGCGAACAGCAGCGCCCCGATCGCGAGCGGTAGGGCGACCGCCGGGTCGGCCCAGCCGCGCAGCGGCTGCTCGATCAGGCCGAAGGTCATCGCCGCCAGTCCGAGCGCGCACAGGAGCGCGCCCACGACGTCCACGCGCGCGTCGGCCGGGCGCTCCCGGCCCTCGGGGACGGCCCGGAACACGAGCACCAGCGTGACGATCACGATCGGGATGTTGATCGCGAAGATCCAGCGCCAGGAGGCGGCGTCCACGAGCTGGCCGCCGATCAGCGGGCCGAGCACCGTGCCGATCCCGCCCCAGGCGGTCCACGCGCCCACGGCCTTGCCGCGCTCGTCCGGCGGGAAGGCGGTCACGATCACCGCGAGCGCGGCCGGAGTGAGCAGCGCCCCGGCCACTCCCTGGAGCGCGCGCGCCAGCACCAGCAGCTCGATCGTGGGCGCCACCGCGCAGAACAGCGAGGTCACGCCGAAGCCGAGGACGCCGAGCGCGAACATGCGCCGCTCGCCGAACAGGTCCCCGAGCGAGCCGCCGATCAGCAGCAGCGAGCCGAGCGTGACGAGGTACGCGTTCGAGGTCCACTGCTGCCCGGCGAGGCCGCCGCCGAGGTCGTCCGCGATCGCCGGCAGCGCCACGTTCACGACCGTGGAGTCCACGGTCACCACCGTGGTGCCGAGGATCGCGGCTATCAGCACCAGCCGCTTGCGTGCCTCGGTCATGCCCTCAGGCCGGCGCTGCGCCGTTCACGGCGTCGGCGGGGCGCGGCCCCGGCCCAACGTACTTGGCGCTCGGCCGGATCAGCCTGCCCTCGCGCTTCTGCTCCATGATGTGGGCGGCCCAGCCGCCGACGCGCGCGCAGGAGAAGAGCGGCGTGAACAGGCGCGGCGGCACGTCGGCGAAGTCGAGCAGCACGGCCGACCAGAACTCGACGTTGGTGGCCAGCACGCGGTCGGGCTTACGTGCCCTGAGCTCGGCGAGCGCCGCCTCCTCGAGGCGCTCGGCGACCTCGAGGAGCGGCGCGCCGACCTCGCGCGCCGTCCTGCGCAGCACCCGCGCGCGCGGGTCCTCGGCGCGGTAGACGCGGTGGCCGAAGCCCATCAGCCGCTCACCGCGGTCGAGCGCCTGCTTGACCCAGCGCTCGGCGTCGCCCATCCGCTGCACGCCGTCGAGCATGCGTGAGCACGCGCGAGGGCGCGCCGCCGTGCAGGGGACCCGAGAGCGCGCCCACGGCGCCGGACAGCGCGGCCGCCACGTCGGCCCCGGTCGACGCGATCACGCGCGCCGTGAACGTCGATGCGTTCATGCCGTGCTCGGCGGCCGAGATCCAGTAGGCGTCGATCGCCTTCACGTGGCGGGGATTGGCCGTGCCGCGCCAGCGGATCAGGAAGCGCTCGGGGATCGAGGTGGCCTGGTCGATGTCGCGCTGCGGGATCGGCGGGCGGCCCGGGCCGCGGGCCGATTGGGCCACGAACGACAGCGCCATCACCGACACACGGGCGAGGTCCTGGCGCGCCTGCTCGTCGGAGATGTCGATCAGCTGGCCGAGGCCCCATTCGGGTGCGAGCATCGCGAGCGCGGCCTGGAGGTCGACGCGTGGATCGCTGGTGCGCACCACGAGCGGATGCGGCTCGGCCGGAGGGAGCCCGGGCTCGTAGGCCCCGTCGACGAGCAGGCCCCAGACCTTCTCGAAGGGCACCTTGCCGACCAGGTCCTCGATGTCGACCCCGCGGTAGCGCAGCGCGCCGCCCTCCCTGTCGGGCTCGGCGATGGAGGTGTCGAAGGCGACTACTCCCTCGAGTCCCGAGGGAACCTCGATCAGCGCCACTTCGTCCTCCTTCACGCGTCGACGGGACGGAGGCTCCGAGGATACTTACGGGCCATGGTCCGCCTTGCCGCCGCCGACGACGCCGCCGAGGTCACGCGCCTGCTCGGCGCCTTCCGCGACCACCTGCGCCGCGACCACCCCTCGGACGAGGGCCTCGCGGCGAGCGTGGACCGGCTGCTCGGCGACCCCGACACGGACTACCTGCTGGCGGGGTCGCCGGCCGAGGGCATCTGCCAGCTGCGCTACCGCCACTGCGTCTGGCTCGGCGCCGGCGACTGCACGCTCGAGGACCTCTACGTCGAGCCGGGCGCTCGCGGCTCCGGCTTCGGCAGGGCGCTCGTCGAGGCCGCCCTCGAGCGGGCACGCGAGCGCGGCTGCGCACGAGTGGTGCTCGACACGCGGGACACCAACACGGCGGCCGTGGCGCTCTACGAGTCGGTCGGCTTCTCGAGCGGCCGCGGGCCGGACGGCGGGACCGACATCTTCATGCGGGTGCGGCTCTGACCTCGTCGCCCACGGCGATCCGGCCGCCGCTCACGATGTCGGCGCGCAGGCCACCGCGGTGCACGAGCCCGCGCAGCACGCCCGGGTAGGTGAGCCTCTGGAGGTGGTCGCAGGGCTCGCACCACTCCTGACCGATGCACTCCACGCCGCCGACCGTGAAGGTCTTGCCGACCAGGTCATTGAGCGGGATGCCGCGCGTGAGCACCTGGCGGCGAACCTCGGCGGGTGACAGCTCGATCCCCGTGTCCCCGGTCAGGCCCTCGAGCGCCTCCGCCTCGACCAGCGTCAGGTCGCGGGCGCCGAAGTAGCGGTCGCCCTCGACCCCCTCGCGGTCACGTTCACGCTCTCGACCGCGTGCGGGAGCTCGGACTTCTCGGGGGAGATGTGGATCGCCTCGACCTGACCCGGCATGGCCCGGAGGGTACCGCGCACGCGCTCCGGGCCGAGCGGGAGGAAGATCCGGCCGCATGAAAGCCCTGCTCGTGGTGTTCGCCGTCGCTCAGCTCGTGATCGGGATCCTGCTGTGGGCCGCGCCCGGCTTCTTCTTCGAGGAGATCGGGCCGTACGGCACCCGCAACGACCACTACATGGGCGACGTCGCCAGCTGGTACCTCGCCCTCGGCGCCGCGGCCCTGATCGCCGTTTCGAAGCCCTCCTGGCGGGTGCCGGTGCTCGGACTGGCCTTCATCCAGTACGCGCTCCACTCGCTCAACCACCTGATCGACGTGGGCGAGGCCGATCCGTCCTGGCTCGGACCGGCCAACCTCATCTCGCTCGTGCTGACCACGATCCTGCTCGCCTGGATGCTGAACGTGGAGCGGCGGGTGCCCGACTAGCGCGACAGCGTGTACGCGATCGGCAGGAACACGGTCGCGCCGAAGATCAGGATCACGCCGATCGCCACGAGCGTGCGCGACTTGACGATGTGACCGGCGATCCCGATCAGGAATCCGAAGGCGAGCAGGGCGAGGAAGAACGAGGGCGAGACGCGGAAGTCCCCGCCCTGATCGGGCCCGCCCCCGGGGTCGAGGAAGTCCGACATCGCGAGCACGAGCGCGGCCAGCACGGAGGCAAAAGTATCCTTGCGCCAGCGGATGAGCCGAGAGTTCGAAACGATCGCCCAGACCAGGAGCCGACTCGCCGAGGTGGGCTACCTGGCCGACGAGCCGGCCGCGCTCGTGTCGTTCCTCGCGAGCCGGCTCGGCAAGCCGGTGCTCGTGGAGGGTCCCGCGGGCGTGGGCAAGACCGAGCTGGCCAAGGCGCTCTCGCGGGCCGGCGAGCGCGACCTGATCCGGCTTCAGTGCTACGAGGGCCTCGACGAGGCCAAGGCGCTGTACGAGTGGAACTACCGCAAGCAGCTGCTGCGCATCCAGACGGAGGCGCGCGAGGCCGGCTGGGACCAGGTCCGCGACGACATCTTCGGCGAGGAGTTCCTGCTCTCGCGCCCCCTGCTCACCGCGATCTCCGAGGAGCGGCCGGTGGTGCTCCTGATCGACGAGATCGACAAGACCGACCAGGAGTTCGAGGCGATGCTGCTCGAGGTCCTGTCCGACTTCCAGATCTCGATCCCCGAGCTCGGCGTGGTGGAGGCGCGCACGCGGCCGCTCGTGGTGCTCACCTCGAACAACTCGCGCGAGCTGACGGAGGCGCTCAAGCGCCGCTGCCTCTACCTCTGGCTGGACTATCCGAGCGTCGAGCGCGAGCTCGAGATCGTCCGCCTGCACGCGCCCGAGCTCGACGAGCGGATCGCGCGCAAGCTGGTCGAGGTGATCCACATGGTGCGGGCGCTCGACCTCAAGAAGCCTCCCTCGATCGCCGAGTCGATCGACTGGGCGCGCGCGCTGCTGCTGCTGGGCGCCGACGACGTCGACCGCGCGGTGCTCGAGCGCACGATGTCGATCATCGTCAAGCACCGCACGGACCTCGACCTCGTGGCGGAGCGGGTCGGGGTGAAGCTGGGCGATGGGGTCCTCGGACAGGCCCAGACGAGCTAATCCCGGCCTCTACGGCGGGGTGCCCGCACCCGGTCCGGCCGGCATGGCGCCGCGGCTCCTCGAGTTCGCGGACGAGCTGCGCCGCGAGGGCGTGGCGGTGGGCACCAGCGAGCTGCTCGACGCCTTCGAGGCGCTCGACGCCGTGAGCTGGTCCTCGCGGGAGGACTTCCGCGAGGCGATGGGCGCCACGCTCGCCAAGTCCCAGGAGGACCGGCACGTGCTCGACGTGCTCTTCGAGCGCTTCTTCTTCCGCGCCGTCGAGCGCGAGGCGATCGCCCAGGAGCTTCGCGAGGAGCGCTTCCAGGGCGCCGAGGACCTCGACCTCGACGCGCTGCGGGAGCGCATCCGGGAGGCGATCCGCGCCGGCACCGACGGGGAGATGCGCGACCTCGCCCGGCTTGCCATCGCCGCCTTCGGGCGCCAGGGCGAGGGCTCCGGGGTGATCGGCGTGGACGTGCAGCGCATCCGTCGGACCCTCGGTCTCCGAGGCGAGCGCCAGCAGGCCGAGCCGGGCGATCCGGATTCGGTGCCGCGCGAGCGCCTCCAGGAGTTCGAGCGCCACGTCCGGCGCGAGCTCGAGCGGCAGATGATCGAGCGCACCCAGGCCCTTCCGCCCGCCAAGCCGCTGCGGGAGCTCGACCGCGCGCTGCCCACCAATCCGGCCCAGGACCTCTCGCAGGTCCACCGCGTGGTGGCCCAACTGAAGAAGCGGCTCGCCTCGCACGGTCGCGAGCACCGCGGCCGCCACCGCTCCTGGCAGGTCGACGTGCGCCGCACCATGCGCGCGTCGCTGCAGACGGGCGGGGTGCCGCTCGAGCTCAAGTACCGCCCGCGCCGCCCACGGCGACCCGAGCTCTACGTGCTCTGCGACGTCTCGACCAGCGTCACGAGCGCGAGCGTGTTCTTCCTCAGCGTGCTGCACGCGCTTCACGACCAGTTCCGCAAGCTGCGCTCGTTCGTGTTCGTGGAGCGGATCTCCGAGGTCACGGACGTGTTCGAGCGCGAGCGCTCGTTCGAGAACGTGTCGCGCCGGATCGCGACCGACGCCGGCGTGGCCGACGTCTCCGGCTACACCGACTACGGCCGCGTCTGGCTCGAGTTCCTCGACAACGTGATGGACGACCTCGACCCGCGCTCCACGGTGATCGTGCTCGGCGACGCCCGCACCAACGGCCGCGAGCCGCACGCGCCGGTGTTCGGCCACGTGGCGGAGCGGGCCGGCCACACCTTCTGGATCAACCCGGAGCCGCGGCTGTACTGGAACTACGGCGACAGCGTGATGTCCGCCTACGAGCCCTACTGCGACGGGGTGTTCGAGTGCTGGACCACGAAGCAGCTCGAGGCGTTCGTGAACGCGATCGCCGAGCTGCGGCCGGCGGGCGGCCGATAGACTGCGCCGCTGCACTGGAGATCAGGGGGGCTCGCGGGAAGGCGGGCTGAGAGGGCGCCCATCGGCACAGACCACCCGGCGTCGACCCTTCGAACCTGTGGGGTAATGCCCGCGGAGGGAGCGATGCAGACCGAGGCCGAGGCTCCCACGGTGGAGCCTCTTTCGTTGGATGGCGTGACCCGCCGCTTCGGCGCCGTCACGGCGCTCGCCGGCGTCGGCCTGCACGTGCACGCGCACGAGGTGATGGCAATCGTGGGCCCGTCGGGCTGCGGCAAGTCGACCCTGCTCGAGCTGGTGGCCGGCCTCCAGGAGCCGGACGCCGGCGCGGTGAGCGTGGCGGGCGCTCGCGGCGCAGCCGCCCGGCGCGCCGCCTGCGCCTACATGCCGCAGCGCGACCTGTTGCTGCCGTGGCGGGACGCCCTCGGCAACGCCGCCCTCGCGCTCGAGTGCGAGGGCGTGCCGCGACGCGAGGCCCGGCGGCGCGCCGAGCCGCTCTTCGAGCGCTTCGGGCTCGCCGAGTTCGAGCGCTCGCGGCCGGACGAGCTGTCCGGCGGGATGCGCCAGCGGGTGTCCTTCCTGCGCACGCTCCTGCCCGGCCGGCCCGTGCTCCTGCTCGACGAGCCCTTCGGCGCGCTCGACGCGATCACGCGGCTCGACATGCAGGAGTGGCTGGCCGGCGCGCTTCTCGACGAGCCGCGCACGGTGCTGCTCGTGACGCACGACGTGGACGAGGCGGTCTACCTCGCCGACCGCGTGGCGGTGCTCTCCCCGCGTCCGGGGCGGGTGGTGGACGAGTTCGAGGTCGAGCTCGCGCGGCCGCGGTCGGTCACCGATCCCGCGCTCGTCGAGCTGAAGGCCCGCGCGCTGGAGGCGCTGCGCACATGAGGGTGCTGCTCGCCGCGCTGCTGCTGGTGCTGTTCGTGCTCGCCTGGCAGGGCGTCGGCGTCGCTCGAATCCGTCGACGACCTCACGCTCGCCTCGCCGGTCGAGACCTGGCAGGCGCTCTCGGACGACCGCTCGCTGCTGCTCGACAACGCCTGGGTCACGCTCGTGGAGGTGCTGCTCGGCCTGGCCATCGCCGTCGCCGCGGGCGTGCTGCTGGCCGTCGGCATGCACCTCGTGCGGCCGCTGCGCGATGCCGCCTACCCCCTGCTCGTGGGATCCCAGGCGATCCCGATCGTGGTGCTCGCGCCGATCTTCGTGCTCGCCTTCGACTACGGGATGGGGCCCAAGCTGGCGATCGTCGCGCTGATCTGCTTCTTCCCGATCACCGTCAACCTGCTCGACGGCCTGCGCGCCGTGGAGCCCGAGCTCATCAAGCTCATGCGGAGCATGGGCGCCTCGCGCCTGCGCACGCTGCGCTCGGTCGAGCTGCCCTCGTCGCTGCCGTTCCTGTTCAGTGGATTGAAGGTGGCAGCTACGGTGTCGGTCATCGGAGCCGTGTTCGGCGAGTGGGCAGGGGCCGACGAGGGACTCGGCCGGCTCGTGCTGCTCGGCAACAACCAGCTCCAGACCCCGCGCGTGTACGCCGGGATCGTGATCCTGACCGTGATGGCGGTGGCGCTGTTCGCGCTCGTCGCCCTCGCCGAACGAGCCATCTGCCCATGGAACCGAAAGGAACGACCCGCATGACCCGCCTCGCCCTCGTCCTCGCACTCGCTGTCGCCGGCCTCGCGCCGGCGGCGTGCGGCGAGAAGGAGGACGTGCTCGAGCCGAGCGGGTCCAAGCAGGTCGAGCTGATGCTCGACTACTTCCCGAACGCCGACCACGCCGGCATCTACGCCGCCCAGGCCGAGGGGCACTTCGAGCAGGCGGGTCTCGACGTGACGATCCGCCAGCCGCCGGACCCGGCGGCGCCGATCAAGCAGGTGGCCGCCGGCCGAGTCGACCTCGCCATCTCCTACGAGCCGGAGGTGCTGCGGGCGCGCGACCAGGGCCTGCCGGTGGTGAGCGTCGGCGCGATCGTGCAGGAGCCGCTCACCTCGATCATCTCGCTGCCAAAGGCGAAGATCCGCAGGCCGGCCGATCTCAAGGGCAAGACCGTGGGCACCGCCGGGATCGACTACCAGACGGCCTACCTCGAGACGATCCTCGCCGAGGCCGGCGTGAACACGGACGACGTGAAGGTCCGCAACGTCGGCTTCGGGCTCACCCCGGCGCTCTTGACCGGGAAGGTCGACGCCGTGCTCGGGGCCTTCTGGAACTACGAGGGGACGGACCTGCGGCTGCGTGGCAAGCACCCGCGCATCATTCGGATGGAGGACGCCGGCGTGCCCACCTACAACGAGCTGGTGCTGGTGGCGAACGAGGACGCCCTGAAGGGCGACGCCGACAAGCTGCGCGCCTTCATCGGCGCGGTCTCACGCGGCACGCGGGATCTGCGCCGGGACCCGGACGCCGCAATCGAGGGGCTGCTGGAGGCCAACCCGGACCTCGACCCCGAGCTGCAGCGCGCCGTCGTGAAGGTGACGCTGCCGCTGTTCTTCCCGCCCGAGGGCAGACCCTACGGCTGGCAGGACCCCGCGCAGTGGGACGCCTTCTCCGCCTGGATGAGGGACTCGAACCTGCTCGAGCAGGCACCCGACCCGGCCGGCTCGCACGACAACGCGCTGCTGCCGGGAGCGGGCCTCTAGTCCGTTCCCTTCTCGCCCGCCCCGTTCTCGTCCAGGTCGAGCGCGACCGAGTTGATGCAGTAGCGCTCGCCCGTCGGTCCGGGCCCATCGGGGAACAGGTGGCCGAGGTGGCTGCCGCAGCGCGCGCAGGTCACCTCCGTGCGGATCATCCCGAGCGAGTTGTCGGGATGGAGCTCGACCGCCTCGGCCACGGCCGGCTCGGTGAAGCTGGGCCAGCCGCTGCCGGAGTCGAACTTCGTATCCGAGCTGAACAGCTCGTTACCGCAGGCGCCGCAGCGGTAGATGCCGTCGAGCTTGGAATGGGTGTAGGCGCCAGTGAAGGGCGGCTCCGTGCCCCTCTGGCGCAGCACGTGGTAGCGCTCCGGGCTGAGCTCCTCGCGCCACTGGTTTTCTGTCTTCTCGAGTTTCTCCATCGTCTCTCTCGGTCGTGCGGCGAGCCGCGTGCGTTACAGCGTGTACCTCCTCTGAAGAGCGTAGAGACCGGCCAGCCCCGCCCACTCCTCGTAGGGCGCGAAGAATGCTCGCACCTCGTCCTCGGTTGCCCGCCGTCCGAGCCCGGTCAGATCGCCGACCAGCTTGACATAGGCGAGATCGAGCGCCGGCAGCATGTCGTCGCGGCCCTGGCCCTCGAAGGCGAGCATCTCGATCGTCCAGCTGCCGATGCCGGGAATCGTCAGGAGGCGCTTCCAGGAGGGCTCGTGACGCGTCAGGTCGGCCCGCCCCGAGGCGACCTCCCTCGCGGCTCGCACGAGGGCCATCGAGCGCTCGGGCGCCAGCCCGCAGGCGTCGAGCTCGGCCGGCGAGCGTCCGGCCACCCAGCTCGCCGAGGGCGGGGCGCGCAGCGTGCCGCAGGCGCTCCTGCGCCCGTGGCGGCGCACGATCGAGCGCTGGATCGCCGCGGCCCGGCGCCCGTCGATCAGCTGCTCGCAGACCGCCCAGGCGAGCGCCTCGAAGGGCTCCGGTCGCCGGCGCGGCCGGACCCAGGGGCGGGCCCGAATCGCCGGGCCGATCAGCGGGTCCCCGCGGAAGCGGCGGTGGAACTCGGAGAGCTCGTGGTCGGTGCCGAGCGCGAAGCGCATGCGCTCGATCCCCGTGGCCGCGGCGGCCTCCGTGTCGGCCTCGGCGTGGAAGCGAACGACGCCGGCCGCGCGCCAGGCGCGCACCACCACCTGCTCCTCGCCGACCCACAGCGCCCGCACGAGCGTCTCCCCTCGGCGCACCAGCACGCCGTCCCGGCCCGCGGTCGGGAGCCGGTAGGGCTCCGCGGGCACGACGTCCTGGAGACGGGTGGCTATCGGTCCTTGAGGAGGTGGATGTCGACGAGGAACGAGCGCGAAGCCGCGATCTCCGACCGCTTGCGCCCGCGCCCGAGCCGCAGCGCCGTGGCCGGCCGGGGCCGGCGCAGCACGCGCACGAGCACGAACGTGGCGACGCCAAGCAGGAAGCCGCCCGTTGCCGCAGCCACCGCGGCGGGGAGCGACACCTCGCGCCTCGGCTCGATCGGCCGCGGCTCGGCCAGCACCGGCAGCGGGCGGACGTCCCCCTGCTGCTCGCGGTCCGGGAGTGCGGCGTGGTCGGGCACGAGCGGCGGAGTGTACCGCCCGTCCCCGGCACCCACCTACAGCACCCGCTCGTAGACGCGGAACTTCTTGACGATCGTCCCGCCCATCGCCTTCATGGCGCGGTTCATCGCCTTGTTGCTCTCGAGGATCCAGCCCATCTCGCCGCCCGTGACACGCGTCGTGGCGGCCATGTGGAAGTGCTCGGCGTACAGCCCGGCGGCCACCCCGGTGTGCTGGTAGGCCGGTCTCACGCCGAGAAAGCCCACCCGCACGAGATTCACCGTGCGCCGCCGGTTCAGGTAGTGCCACCAGCCGAACGGCAGCAGGCGGCCACCCATCTTGCGCAGCACCTGGTTGATGTCCGGCACGCTGATCGCGATCCCCACGGTCTTCCCCTCGGCGTCCTCGGCGACCATGAACCAGTTGCGGTCGTACACGAGCTGGAGCTCCTGGCCGTAGGCGTCGAGATCCGCCTTCGAGTAGGGGACGAAGCCCCAGTTGCGCGACCAGGCCTCGTTGTAGATCTCGGCGAATGCATCGAGCTCGCGGCGCAGGTGGCGCCGGCTCATCTTGCGGATCGTGATGCCGTGCTTGGGCTCGAGGGCGTCAGCCAGCTCCCAGATGATCGGCATCACCTTCTCGCGGTCCGAGATGTGGAGCTCCCACATGAAGAGGTCCATCGCCTTCTCGAGGTCGGCGCCCTCGCACAGCTCGCGGTAGTAGGGCGGGTGCCAGGGCTGGCGGATCATCGGCGGGCGCTCGTAGCCCTCGATCAGCACGCCGCTCTCGTCGTTCATCGTGAAGTCCATCGGGCCCACCATGCGGTCGCGGCCGCGCTCGCGAAGCCAGCTCGCGGCGGCGTCGAGCAGGGCCGCGAGCACCTCGGGGTCCTCCTCCAGCTCGAGGAACCCGAACATGCCCCAGGCGTTGTCGTGGAACTCGTTGAAGGCGATGTCGATCTGCGCGCTCACGCGACCCACGACCCGCCCGTCGCGACGGGCCAGGAACAGCTCGGCCTCGCCGTGCGTGAAGTACGCGTTGAAGCGCGGATCGAGGAACAGGCGCCGCTCGATGCGGAGCGGGGGCACCCACTCCTTGCGGGTAGAGTGCAGCCGGTACGGGAGCTCGATGAAGGCGCGCCGATCCTGGCGCGAGACCACGGGCGACACCTCCACGGACACGGCGCGGGACTATATGCCGACGGCGATCGATCTCTTCGAGAAGGCACGCAGCCACGAGCGGCTCGAGCAGCTTCGGGCGGCGCGCGAGCACGACCTGATGCCCTACTTCCGGGTGCTGGAGGGCCCGGCCGGCCCCGTGGTCGAGATGGAGGGCGCCGAGCGGATCATGCTCGGCTCGAACAACTACCTCGGGCTCACGGGCGACGAGCGCGTGAAGCAGGCGGCCCGCGACGCGCTCGAGCGCTACGGCACCGGACTCACCGGGTCGCGCTTCCTGAACGGGACGCTCGACCTGCACCTCGTGCTCGAGCGCGAGCTGGCCGACTGGATGGGCACCGAGGACGCCCTCGTCTACACCACCGGCTACCTCGCCAACACGGGCGCGATCGGCACCCTGCTCGAGCCCGGCGACACCGTGATCTGCGACTCCGGCGACCACGCATCGATCCTCGACGCGGTGTCGCTCTCACGCGCGCGCATCCGCCCCTTCCGGCACAACCGCCTCGACAAGCTCGAGACGATGCTCGGGCGCGCAGAGGCCGACGGCGGCGGCGTGCTCGTGGTGGTGGACGGCGTGTTCTCGATGGAGGGCGACCTGGCGCCGGTCCCGGACGTGGTCGCGCTCTGCCGCGAGCACGGGGCGCGCCTGATGGTCGACGAGGCGCACGGCGTCGGCGTGCTCGGCGAGCGCGGCGCGGGCGCCTGCGAGCTGTTCGCCTGCGAGGACGAGGTCGACCTGCGCATGGGCACCTTCTCGAAGTCGCTCGCCTCGTGCGGCGGCTTCATCGCCGGTCCCCACGACGTGATCGACTTCCTGCGCGTCCAGTCGCGCTCGTTCATGTTCACCGCGGCGGCCGTGCCGGCGGCCGTGGGCGCCGCGCTCGGCGCGCTGCGGATCATCCGCTCGCCGGAGGGCCCCGCGCTGATGGCCAAGGTGCTCGCGAACGCGCGCTACCTGCACGACGGCCTGGCCGACCTCGGCTACCACGTGATGGAGCCCCAGGCGCTGCCGGACGGCGGCGAGGTGATCACGCCGATCGTGCCGGTGCTGATCGGCGACGACTGGAAGGCCGTGCTCACCTGGAAGGCGCTCTACGACGCCGGCGTGTTCGTGAACGTGGCGCTCTACCCGGCCGTGCAGCGCGGCGGCGCGCTGCTGCGCACCAGCCTGATGGCCACCCACGAGCGCGAGCACCTCGACCGTGCCCTCGAGATGTTCGACCGCGTGCGCGACGAGGTCGAGCGCGCGGTGCCGCCGGTCTGAGCGCGCTCCGTCGCCTTTCGCGGGGCGGTGCAACGCGACGGGCCGCCCGGAGGCGGCCCGTCGCTGACTCACGGCAATCCGCGGCCTACTCCAGCAGGTGGCCGAGGGCCGCGGCCATCACCTCGTCCCGTTTCGCCTGGGTTGCGATCCCCTCGAACCCGTACCCCATGAGCAGCGAGTTCGGGGTCGAGATGGTCGCGCCGACCGGGAAGCCACTGGCATCCGTGACCGTCCAGTCGTTGGCGTTGGTGCCACTCCCCGGCGGTGGGCCGTTGACCTCCCAGCCCTCGAGCCCGGACTCGAACGACGTGCTCGTGCCGTCAGGCAGGGTCACGTCGTCGATGAACACGCCGAGGTTCTGGGTCGCCCAGTCGCTGATGTACGAGATCGACACCTCGACGGTCTGGCCGGCGTAGGCGCTCAGGTCGATCGTCCACTGCTGCCAGCCCTGCGAGTTGCCGGACGCCGCGTTCCAGACGCCCTCGCCGGTGGTCCCGACGCCCGTGCACGACGGCGGCGGGCCCGCGTTGAACGTCTGGTAGCGCTCGAGGAACGGATGGAGCTCGAACCAGCCTGCCGGACAGCTCTCGCCGGTGTCGTTCGACGTGTGCTGGGGATCCGGCAGGGTCGTCCATTCGTCGCTGCCCGCCACGCGGGCCTCGACGGTCAGGAAGTCCCAGTGCTCCTCCGTGTCGTACGACGCCCAGAACGTCAGGTTGCCGCCGCCGCCCGGGACGCCGGTCTCGCGGCTGAGTCGCTTGTAGCTGACGTCCGCGATCTGCGAGTACACGTACTGGTTGCCCGTATGCGGCGCGAACGGTCCGCCGGGCTTGTCCCAGCGCGTCGAGGGCCAGCTGCGGAACTGCGGGAACCTGTCCGGCGGCAGGATCCCGCTCGTCGAGACGAACGAGGAATTGGAATCCTGGTTGGCCGCACCATCGGGGCCGAAGCTCCACGACATGCCGGTGAACGGGTCGTCCACGCCCACCATGTCGAACAGCCCGCCGTTCGGGTTGGTGCCGTCTCCGGCGACCTGCGTGAAGCCCCCGAACCAGTACTCGAGGACGTCGTTCACGAGGTCACCGCCGAAGACCGAGCCACGCAGCAGGAGACACCGGCGGGGATCCCACGGGTCGGCCGACCCGGCGCCGTGCAGGCTGCACGCGTCCTCGTTCTTCGGGTCGTAGAGCTGGTTCCCCACGCTCGCGCCCGTGAACTGCTGGCCGGCCCGCTTGCCGGTATAGAGCACGCGGCCGCCCTCGTTCATGAAGGCACGCGCCTCGTACATCTCGTCCAGCGCGAGCCGGTCGGCGTTGCCACCCGGCCAACCCAGCTTGCGGGTCACGATGTCGTCGCCCGTGTACCAGAGCACGGCGTCGTAATGGCTGAGCACGCCGAGGTGGTCCGGAGCGATGCGGCCTCGGTCGTCGACGTCGTAGACGTCCGCCGGAGTCTGGTTGTTCGCGAGGGCCTGCAGGTAGAACTGCAGGTAGTGCGGGCCCGCCGCCTGGTTCGGCGAGGCGCCCGAGTAGTCCTCGGCCGACACCACCAGGACGCGGTTGCCCGTTTCGGAGACGGCCTCGTAGGTGAACGAGTCGCTCACCTCTCCGCCGCCCTCGAACCAGACCTCCACGCTGTCACCGGGCGACGTGCCCGTGACCACCCCTCGCAGCTCGTGGTAGTAGACGCTCGCCGGCGTGTACCGCTGGCCGCCCGCCCACTCCGACGTCGAGGCGCTCTGCACCGCCCCGCCGTTGATCCGGTACTTCACCATCACGTCGCCGAGGCTCCGCTTCGCCAGCACCGCCACCGGCTGGGGGTCGCCGTAGGAGTACTCGAACGAGTAGTTCGCCCCCGGCAGCCCCTCCTTGTACGGGTCGTCGCTCTCGAGGTAGAACGGCTTCGTCTCGATGCCGAGCGCCGACTCCGGGTCATCGGGATCCGACGCCGAGCGAGCCACGGACAGCGCGAAGTCGAGGTTCTTCTCGAACTCCGCCTGCACGAGCGCGTCGTTGTCCGGGAACACGAAGCCGCAGCCCGGGCAACCCTCGCCGAGCTCCGGCGTCCACGCGAGGGTTCCGGCACTCGCGTGGGCGTAGTCCGTCGTCTCGCCGTTCGTCACGTAGAGCACGTCGGGACTGAGCCCCGGATGGAAACCGTCGATCGCGGGCTCGTCGAGGTTGCCGGAGAGCGCGAAGTAGATCGGGTCGTCCGCCGTCGGCGTGCCCGTCTGCCAGCCCTCCGCGTAGAGCAGCCACTCACCCGCGGAGTGGTAGTTCACCTGGAAGGAGAAGTCGATCCGGTCGAGCAGGCCCTTCATCGCCTGCGTCTCCTCCTCGGAGACGGCCGACGGGCCGCGATAGGTCTGGCTCGAGAAGATCGACGACGAGCCCTCCTCGTCGTACATGAAGTGGTTGGGGTAGTTTCGGTTCGGGTCGACCCCGTCCGCGATAGTGGTCGCGGGATCGCCGTCGTTGTTGCGCAGGTTCTTGCGCCAGAGGCGCTCCTCCTCGAACGTGTACTGGTAGCCGTCCGGGTTCGCGACCAGGACGAACCAGAGCTCGTTCTCCTTGAGCAGGTTCCTGATCTCCTTGTCGTTGTCCCGCCAGCGCTCGATGTACCAGTTCAGGAGCCGGCGATTCGTCTCCGCCGCGATCCACTCGCGCGCGTGCTGGGTCGAGCTGTAGAGCACCGACGGGCGGGAGCCGTCGCGCGTCCCGCGCGCGCCCTGCGTCAGCTTCAGCGCGAGGATCGGGCGCCCCTGGAGCGTCTCCCCGATCGTCTCGAGCTTCAACAGCTGCGGGTTCCGGCGCGCAAGCGTGCGCATGTGCTCGACGAAGCCTCCGGGCCCGTCGTAGTCGCGCCAGACGTTGAAGCCGTTCTGGGCCTGGCGGGCGGCGAACTGCTTCACCGTGAGCCCGCCTCTCACCCGCCGGAGCTTCGTGCGCACGCCCTCGCGCGCGAGCTGTCCGCGTTGCGCGCGGGTGAGCACGAAGTCGAGTCGGATGCCCCCTCGGGCACGGCGCTGCGCGGTCACGTCGTAGCGAGCCGCGAGCTTGGCGGCGCGTTCCACGCTCACCTTGGCCGTGTAGACGTTGAGGGAGTCGCGTCCCTTGGCGGCCGCCGGGACTGCCAGTGTCCCGACGATCAGTGCGAGTCCAACCACGATCAGGACCGAGCGCTTCACGCTCCCCTCCCCTGGTTGGTGTCATGCGTTACGACCGTCGAGTGAGTCTTCCCACCAAATGACCGAAACTAGGCATCGCGGGCCGCTCAGCCGTGCAGCTCCTGGGGCCGGCTGACGGCGCGGCCCGCAGCCGGCCCGCGGCGGCGGCGCCCGAGCCTCGTCGCGATGGCGGCAAGACCGGGGGGCACGCGGCCGTCGGTCGAGAGCCAGGAGCCGGCGAGGATGAGGAGCAGCCCGGCGACCGCGCCCGCCGTCACGTGCTCCCCGAGGATCGCCACGCCGAGCGCGAGCGCGACGATCGGGTTGACGTAGGTGATCACCGTGGCGCGGCTCGGCCCGATCTCCGTGATCAGGCGGAAGAAGAGCAGGAAGGCGAACGCCGAGCAGATCAGCCCGAGCACGGCCACCGAGGCCAGCGCCTCGCCGGAGGGGAGCTCCGTGGGCATGTCGGCCACGCCGAACGGGAGCAGGATGAGCGTTGCGAGCGTCACCGCCGCCGCGATCGGTCCGAGCGGATCGGCGTCGCGGAAGTAGCGCTTGACCATCATCGGCCCGATCGCGTAGCCGAAGGCGGCGACGAGGACGGCCAGTGCGCCGAACAGCTCGCTGGACTTGCCGCCGATGTCGATGCCAACGAGCGCCACCACGCCGGCCAAGCCCACGAGCAGGCCCACGAAGCGCGTGGGCGTCGGCCGCTCGGAGTGGTCGAAGCGGAGCGCCAGCAGCGCCACGAACATCGGCACCGTGGCGATCAGGATCGCCGTGAGCGAGGAGGAGATGCGCTGCTCGCCGAAGCCGATCAGCGGCCAGGGAATGGCCATCTCCACGATCGCGAAGACGACCAGGGGCCACAGCCGCAGGCCGCGGAACGCGCCGAGCTTGATCGCCACCGGCAGCAGCACGGCGGCGGCGAGCGCGAGCCGCGACCAGGCCACGAAGCCCGGCGACATCTCGTCGACGGCGATCTTGATGAACAGGTAGGGCATGCCCCAGACCACGGAGACCGCGGCGAACAGCGTCCAGCCGCGAGCGCTCACGAGACGGCCCTCAGGAGCGCCGCCGTGAGGGCGGCGGCCAGGATCACGACGAGGATGGGGGCGCGCAGCAGGAGCGCCACGGCCGCCGCAAGGAGGCCGGCGCCGCGCTCGTCGAGCACCAGCTGCTCCTCCGAGGCGAACGCCTGACTCGCGACGAGCGCCGCGAGCAGGGCCGGGCCGACCAGCTCGACCACACGACCCGCGCGAACGGGCAGCTCGCGGTCGCCGGCCAGCACCGGCCCGGCCGCCTTGATGGCGATCGTGGCCGCGCCGATCACGAGCACCGCGATCCAGGCGGTGGTCACGCTACCTCCCGTCGGTGGAGCGGACGCCTCGGCGCGAGCCCCGCGAGCGCCGCGAAGGTCGCGGCGATCACCGGCACGCCCGCGGGGCTGATCGGGGTCAGGAGCAGCGCGAGCCCGGCGCCGCCGAGCGCGGCGGCCAGGGCGTTGCGGGTGCGGATCAGCGGAACCATGAGTGCGAGGAAGAGTGCGGGGAAGGCGGCGTCGAGACCAAGGGTCGCAGGATCGCCGAGGCTGCCGCCGGCGACCACGCCGAGCGCCGTGCCGCCGACCCAGCCCACGTACAGCACGAGGCCGGCGCCGATCAGCCGGCGGCGGTCGAAGCGGCCGTTCTCCTGCGCGAACGCCCAGCTCTCGTCGACGAGCAGCTGCGACTCGAGCAGCCGGCGCAGGCGCCCGCCCTTGAAGGCACGCGCAGCCGCCAGCCCCATCGGCGCGTAGCGCGCGTTCAGCAGCACCGCGGCGACCACGGCGGCGATCGCCGTGCCGCCCGCCGCGAGCACCGACACGGCGGCGAACTGCGCCGAGCCGGCGAACGTCGTGGCGCTCATCGCGACCGTGGCCGCCGGGTCGAAGCCGGCCGAGCGGGCGAGCACGCCGAAGGAGGCGGCGAACAGCACCACCGCCGGCGCCAGCGGCAGCATCGCCCGGGCGCCCGCGCGATAGGAGGCCCGCGCCGCGGCGCGGCGGCCGGCTCGGGCGTCCGCGGCTGCGCCTCGCTCGGTGTCGGTCGCGCTCGCTCATCGAGGAACCGAGCACGGTATTTGCGGTATGGAGAACTACGGCTCTCACCGGATAATCTCCTGAGATCTATGGCCTATGGTGAACTTGATTCGGTCGACAGGGCGCTCGTCCGCGAGCTGCAGAACGATGCGCGGCAGACGAACAAGGCGCTCGCCGAGAAGGTCGGCGTCGCGCCGTCGACGTGCCTCGAGCGCGTGCGCGAGCTGCGCACGCGCGGCGTGATCCGGGGCTTCCGGGCCGAGGTGGACCCGGTCGCGGTGGGCCGGCCGATGGAGGCGATCCTCTCGCTCCAGCAGCGGGCCTCCCAGCGCGGGCACATCGAGTCGATCCTCGATCACGCCGCGTCGCTGCCCGAGACGGTGCGGGTGATGGCGCTGACCGGCACCACCGACTTCATCGTGCACGTGGCCGTCCGCGACATGCAACACCTGCGCGATCTGGTCTGGGGCCTGACCGAGCGACCCGAGGTCGCACGGATCCAGAGCTCGCTCGTGTTCGCGCGCATCGAGGGATCGGGACTCACGCCGCTCGATTGAGCTCGCCCTCCTGCTCGGCGGCGAGCCGCAGCAGGGTCACGATCTCCGCCGTGGGGTGAAACGGGTCGGCCAGCGTCTCGCCGTCCGCGCCGACCGCCGCGCGCAGCTCTCCGTCCACGCGCGCGAGGAGCGCGGGCGCCGCCGGCACATGGCCGCTGTCGAGCTCGGCGAGCCGCTCGAGCTCGGCGCGGTCGGCGCTGGTCGCATGGGTGATGGTGATCGGCTCGGTCATGTCGTCCTCCTGATAACCGTCAAACACATTATGCCGGACACTAGCACCTTCTAAACGTTTTTGATGGTTACGTTGGTGCTAGTCTCGGTGTCGTGCCGCCCGGCGAGAGCACACCTGAGAAGAGCGCGCCCGAGCCGCTTCGCCACGTGCAGCGGTTCGTGAACTCGATCGACGTCGAGACCGGCGAGGACGAGCTCGACAGCCCGGCCGCGCTCGGGCGCTGGCTGGCGGAGCGCGACCTGCTCGTCCCGGGTGCGCGCGTGACGGCGGCCGACCTGCGCCGCGCGGTCGACGTGCGCGAGGGCCTGCGCGCGCTGATGCTCCAGAACAACGGGCTCGAGCTGGACGCGAGCAAGGTCGAGCGGCTGGACGCCGCGGCCGGCCGCGCCGGTGTCCGCGTGCGCTTCCGCGACGGCGAGGAGCCCCGCCTCGAGCCCAGCTCCGACGGCGTGGACGGCGCGATCGGCCGGCTGCTCGCGATCGCCGCCACGGCCGCCCAGAACGGCACCTGGCGACGGCTCAAGGCGTGCCCGCGCGAGGAGTGCGAGTGGGCCTTCTACGACCATTCCAAGAACCGCTCGGGCCGCTGGTGCCGGATGGAGGAGTGCGGCAACGTCGAGAAGGCGCGCGCCTTTCGCGAACGAAAGCGGGCGGGAGCGTACGTGATCGAGCGGCTGACGAGCTCGATCTGGCGCTGGACGAGCCCGCACCCGGAGTGGCGTCCCGCGAACGAATGGGTGCGCGACTGCGCCTGCTTCGCGCTCGCCGTTGACGGCGACCTCGTGCTCGTCGATCCCCAGGCCCCGCCGGACGATCCGGAGCCGCTCTGGACCGAGCTCGACGCGCTCGTGGAACGGGAGGCGCCCGACGCGCCTCGCCGTGCTCACCACGATCCACTACCACGTGCGCAGCGCGGCCGAGGCCGCGCGCCGCTATCGCTCAGGCGTGCCGGTCAGCGTGCACGGCCACGCGAGCGTCGGCGGCCTGCTCGGCGGCGATGTCCCATTCGAGCCGATCGAGCCGGGCGCGGAGCTGCCGGGAGGCGCCGTGGCACAGGCGATCGGCAAGCCGCGGCGGCGCGAGATGCCACTCTGGTTCCCGTCGCAGCGAGCGCTCGCCTTCGGCGACGCGGTGGTGGGCGTGGAGGACGGCCTGCGCATCTGGGACACCCTCGACGGCAAGAGCCCGGACTGGTACCGGGGGCGCTTCCTCCCCACCCTCGAGCCGCTGCTCGAGCTCGACCCGGAGCACGTGCTCGTGACGCACGGCCCGCCCGCGATCGGGGACGGCCGCGAGCGGCTCGCGGAGGCGCTCGCCAGGCCGCCCTGGTGGCATACCTAGGCTGCGCCGCCGCTGTCGTTTTTTGTTGGACGAGTTCGGCGCGTCGATCCGATCTGGGCTGCGCAGCCGGCCGAGCCGGCTGCTTGCGCACTACTCGACCGTGTGCACCTTGAACAGGTTCGTGCCGCCGGCGGTGCCGGCCGGCAGGCCGGCGGTGATGCCGATCTTGTCGCCGGCCTTCGCGAGCCCGGCCTTGACGGCGGCCTCAGCGCAGCGCTCGAGCAGCGCGAGCGTGTCGAGCGGCTCCTCGTTGTGCTGGGCGAGCACGCCCCAGAGCAGCTGGCAGCGTCGCACGACGGGCTGGTTCGGCGACAGCGCCAGCACCGGCGCGCGCGGCCGGTAGGCCGAGATCAGGGCGGCGGTGTGGCCGGTGTTGGTCGGCGAGACGATGCAGGTGAGCCCGAGCTGGTACACGGCGCCCACGGCCCCGAACGCGATCGCGTGGTACTGGTTGTTGGCCTGCGGGCCGCGCTCCGCGAGCCAGCGCCCGTAGGGCAGCTCGCGCTCGGTGGTCTCGGCGATCGAGGCCATCATCTCCACGGCGAGCACCGGGTAGCGGCCCACCGCCGTCTCCTGGGAGAGCATCACGGCGTCCGTGCCGTCGAAGATCGCGTTCGCCACGTCGGTCACCTCGGCGCGCGTGGGGCGCGTTGAGTGAACCATCGACTCGAGCATCTGAGTGGCCGTGATGGTGACCTTGGCGCGCCGGCCGGCCAGGGCGAGCAGGCGCTTCTGGACGAGCGGCACCTCCTCGATCGGCAGCTCGATGCCGAGGTCGCCGCGGGCGATCATGATGCCGTCCGCGGCGTCGATGATCTCCTCGCCGTTCACCGCGGCCTGCGGCTTCTCGACCTTCGCGATCAGCGGCACGTCGGCGCCGAGCTCGTGCAGGTGCGCGCGAACGGGGTCGAGGTCCTCGCGCCGGCGCACGAACGAGAGGGCGAAGAAGTCGAGCCCCATCTCGAGGCCGGAGTCGAGCAGCGAGATGTCCTCGTCGCTGACCGCGGGCAGCGAGACCGTCACGTTCGGGAGGTTGAGGCCCTGCCGCGAGGCCACGCTGCCGGGGACCTCCACCAGCGTCACGACCTGGCCGTCCACGACCTCCTGCACCCGCAGGCGCACAGCGCCGTCCGCGAGGTAGCAGACGTCACCGGGGTCGACCAGCTCGGCGAAGCCCTGCCAGGCGACCGGCAGGCGCTCGGAGGTGCCCTCGACCTCCTCCGGGGTGAGCACCACCCGCGCGTCCCGCGTCAGCTCGGCCACCCCGTCCCTGACCGGGCCGATGCGGAGCTTGGGCCCCGGAAGGTCGCCCAGCACGGCCACCTCGCGTCCCACCGCCTCGCTGGCCGCGCGGATCGTCTCGACGGTCTCGGCGTGCTGCTCGGCGGTCCCGTGGGCGAAGTTCAGGCGGGCCACGTCGACGCCCGCGGCGATCATGCGCTCGAGCACCTCGCGCTCGCTGGAGGCAGGCCCGATGGTCGCGACGATCTTGGTGGAACGCATCGGCACCCAAGATACTCGGGACGCGGCCGTCGCCTTTCCCACCCTCGGTCTTGTCCAAACGTGCACAAATGCGACCCCGAAGGAAAAGGCCGCTCTTAGCGAGAGTCGGCACGGTTACCGGTTGACGGTCTTGGACAGAGAGGCTTTGATGGTCCCCGGCCGTCGGCGGCCGGGGACAGTGCAAGAGAAGGAGCGCCGGCAGGTGGGATGGATCCCCGCGCTGCGTGGCTCGTGCCTCGCCTCGAGCAGATCCCCGTCGCTGGATCCTAGGCCGACCGGGGAACTGCATACGGAGAACGCACGAGGTGCGGGGAGGTCTGATGGGCAAGTCGGCGACGATCGACGCTGGGCAAGAGCAGCATCTGCGCGCGCTGCAGTACGCGAACCGCGTGCGGCTCGCGCGAGCGGAGATGAAGCGTCGGATCGCGGCGGGCGAGCTGCCCGCCGCCGACGTCGTGCTCAGCTGCCCCTGGCAGGCGCACAGCATGTCGATCTCCGACCTGCTGATGAGCCAGAAGCGCTGGGGCCGGACGCGCTGCAGGAGACTGCTCGTGTCGCTGGCCGTGCCGGAGAACAAGCCGGTGGGCACCCTCACCGAGCGTCAGCGCAGCGCGCTGGCGGCCGTCCTGAACGCGAGGGGCGCTCCGGCGGCCAGCCGGCGGCCCGCGCGGCGCACGAGCGGGCGCTGTCAGCGGCCTGAGCGCTCGCCGACGGGCCTTCGGCCCAGCTCCTCCAGCGGCTCGTCGGCCGCGAGGCCGGGGCCGACCGTGGCGAGCTCGACGATGTGGCCGTCGGGATCGCGCAGGTAGACCGACTTGAAGTAGACGCGATCGAGCACGTCCGTGACCGGCACGCCCTGACCGGCGAGGTACTCGCGCCAGCCGGCGAGCTCCTCCTCGCTTCCGACCGTCAGCGCGAAGTGGTGCGTGGAGCCGCGTCCCACGCTGCCCTCGTCCAGCTCGGGGTACTCGAGGCAGGTGACGAGCGTGCCCGGCCTGCCCTCCTCGTCCCCGAAGAAGAGATGGCGGGCGGCACGGTCGTCCTCGTTCACGGTCTGCTTCACGAGGCGCATGCCGAGCAGGTTGCGGTAGAAGGCGAGCGAGCGCTCGACGTCCGCGCAGATCAGCGTGATGTGGTGAATGCCCGCAATCCGCAGGCGCCGCTCGTTCATTGGCCGGGCACGCTACTACCTGAAGCCGAGGCCGCCCGAGCGGCGCTTGAAGAGCTCGCGCATCCCGTAGAACGCTCCGGCGAACACGCTCGCGCCGAGCACGATCAGCACCCACACCTTCACCGGTCCGAGGCCCAGGGCCACGACGGTCACCGCCACGAAGGCGGACACGCCCGCCAGCAGCGCCGAGTGCGAGCGGTAGCCCGCCATGTGCTCGCGCAGGGCGAGCTCGCCGCCGCCGAGCGAGGCGATCACGAGCCCGGCGAACAGCCGCTGCTCGCCGTCCTTGCCGCTCACCGCGCCCCACAGGATCAGCACGATGCCGAGCAGGATCACGAGCTCGGACAGCGGGAAGCTCCCCCAGGGCGCTCGCGGCCGCTGGTCGGACGAGGGCCGGCCGGGCCTCGGGGGAGGCCCCGTGCGAGAGGCGCGCTCGCTGCCGCGCCGCATCGCGCTCGGCACGCGTGGTCGGCGTGTCCGCGCGGTCCGTCAGCGGACCCCCGCGCTTGCGGCTGCGCCTCCCCATTTCAGGGGGCTAACGGACAGCCCGAGCTGATGACCACCCGCCACCAGCCCATCAGCATCCCGAGCACGCCGTAGCGCGGCCGCACGTGCCAGTGACGGCAGCCCGGCTCCCCGATGTCCTCGGCCGACACCCGCCTCCACTTGTGCCGCTCGGGCGCAGCGAGCATCTCCTCGATCAGGCGGCGGTTCTCCTCCTCCAGCCAGGTCCGGTCCGAGAGCGAGCGGCGCGCTCCCGCCACGCGGTCGGCGAGGTCGTCGCGCAGCTCCTCGAGCTCGGCCAGCGAGAGCAGCCGCGGGCCGCCCCGCCCGCGCACCTCGAAGCGGAGCGCCTTGCGCGGCCAGGTGGAGCAGAAGAGCTGCGAGAGCTCCGCCTCGAGCCGGGCCACCTGATCGAGCATGGTGAGGCGGGCGGCGCGCTCCGAGTCCGTGCGCAGGGCCTCGGTCGAGCGTGCCGGCGTGTCGAGGACGAGCTCAGGCACGGCCCTCAGTGTAAAGCGTCTCCGCACACAGCCACAGCGCCTCCTCAACGCTGATCCGGGGCACTCCCTTGACCGTGAGGGCCGCCAGGACCATGTGCTCGGTGCGGCGCGTCACGCCGGCCTCGGCGGACACGTCCCCCAGCACGACGGCCACCGGACGGGTCTCGTCGGCGACCACGATCTGGCGCCTCGACAGCGGCCGCAGCTCGGTCAGCCGCTCACCGGGCGCCGACAGGCGCAGACCGAGCTCGCCGCGCAGACGGTCGCCGTCGAGCGCGATCAGCGGCACGCCGGTCTCCGCGATCGCGAGCGTGAGCGCGTCGTCGACGATGTTCTCGCTCTTCAGCCCGCCGTGCCGCAAGCGCTCCAGGGCGATCGCCTCGACCGGCGTGCGCGAGCTGTCCGGGTCGATACCGACCTGGCGCGAGAAGACCCGGTAGGCCCAGGGCACCAGATCCTGGCGCATGTGGACCACCTTGCCGCCGGTGTAGCGGTCGGCCAGCGCCCGCAGCTGGTCCTTCACCGCGCGGGGCGAGCGCCGCGGCCGGGTCTCCACCAGCGCGGTGGTCAGACCGAGCTCGGGGAACTCGGCGGCCAGCTCGGGGTCCACCCAGCCCTCGCGGAGATCGAGCTCGCCGGTCACTCCGTCAGCCGCTCGGCCTTCCGTCGCAGCTCGTCCTCGGTGACGTTGCCCAGCTCGGTGTCGAGCACGCGCCCGCCCGGGCGGGCGAAGATCGTCGTCGGGCAGCCCCCGACGCCGTAGAGGTTGGCGATGGCGCCGTCCTCGTCGACCCCCACCGGTTGCGTCCAGCGGCGCCCCTGGACCAGCCGGCGGATCTCGTCACGGTCCTTGCGCGAGAAGAACACCGTGGCGAACTGGACCCCCGGCAGGTCGTCCTTCAGGCGCTCGGTGCGGTCCACCTGCGGGTAGCAGTCGGCGCCCCGGTCGAAGATGAAGGTGAGCACGAGCGGCCCCTTGCGCAGCTCGCAGAGGTTCACCACCTGCTCCGAGACGAGCTCGCAGGCGGGCTCGGCGCCGGCCTGCTCGGGGCAGGGCTCGCGCTGGCAGACGTTGGCGTCCCCCTCGAGCGGCCCGAGCGCGGACGGCGCCGCGAACGCCTTGAGGCGACTGCCCGGCTCGGGCCCGCGCAGTCCCTCGCCCGAGTTGGGGATCGTCTGGGCGAACAGCAGGACCCCGAGCAGCATCAGCGCGACGATGCCGACCGCCCAGGCGTACTTGTTCGACGGGCGCGGCACCTCGGGGCGTTCGACCGGCTCGGGATGGGTCCGGTCGCGCTCGGCCAGGCGCTCGCCGACGGACAGGTCATCGAGGCGGTCGTGCCCGTTGTCGCCCGTCACGGCGAGTCCGCCTGCGCGCGCCGCGGGCGAAGCGCCAGCAGGTCACGCACCCGGAACGGGCCGTGCTCCTCCGCCCAGATCAGGGCCGCCGGCAGCACCACCATCACGCCGAGCAGCGACACGCTCAGATCCACCACCGTCACGATGCCGAAGTCGCGCAGCATGCGGATGTCCGAGGCGATCAGCGCCGCGAAGCCCGCGATGGCGGTGGCGCCGGACGCGAGCACGGCCGCGCCCGTCGAGGCGTAGGTGAGCTCGATCGCGCGCGCGGGGCCGGCACCGGCCTCGCGCTCCTGCCGGTAGCGGGCCGACAGCAGGACGCTGAACTCGGTCGAGATCGCGATCACGAGGGCGCCCAGCGTCACGGACATGGGGTTCAGGTCGACCTCGAACGGGCCGGGCAGCAGCCCGAGCAGGAACACCACGAGGGCCGACCAGCCCGAGGCGAGCGCGATCGGGATCAGCGGCACGGCCGCCTCGCGCAGCACGCCGCTGCCACCGCGGCCGGCCCGTCGCGCTGCGAGGCTGCGGGCCAGCAGCAACACGAGGAACACGCCGAGCAGGGCCACCGCCAGTGTGAGCGCGCGCCGCCAGGGCGACGACAGCGAGCCGTTCGCCTCGGCCGCCAGCACCGGCAGCCCGACCACCGACGCCTCCACGCCAGCGGGCGGGTCGAGCCGGCGCTTGATGTCGTCCACCACCTCCTTCTGGCGCTCGAGCGGCATCAGGCGGATGCCGAAGGCGAGGTTGGCCGTGGTCCGGTCGGCCGTGACCACTCCCTGCGAGAAGTAGGGCGGCACCGCGTCGAGGAGCTGCGCCGCCTGCTCCTGCCCCCCGCCCGCGGTCTGGAACAGGTCGGGCAGGGAGAGCGCCGGGCAGAGCTCGGGTGCGTCCCGCGCCTGGCCGCAGCGCTTGCCCGGCTCGTAGCCGTGCTCGCGCAGCACACCGGCCTGGAAGCGGCTCATCCAGCGGATCACGGCCGGGGCGGTGATGTCCTCGGCGCGCACGGTCACGTCGATCTCGCCGGACACGCCCGTCTCCTCCTGGAGCGCGTTCACGTCCTCGAGCGCCTGGAGGTCCTCCGGCACGAGCTCGCGCACGTCCGACACCACCTCGCTCTGGGTGTCGAGCGCCAGCCCCAGCAGCGCCACCGCCAACCCCACCGCGAGCACGCGGCGCGGGCGCGAGAGCGCCACGCCGAGCGTGCGCCAGGAGCGGTCGGCGAGCCACTCGCGCCCGCCGTGCACGCGCGGGTGGCGGCCGATCCGGCGGCCCAGCGAGTCGGGATCGGGCTCGCGCGCCGGCCCGGAGAAGCGAACGAGCGCGGCGAATCCCGCGCAGATCGCGCAGAGCAGCGCGATCGCGATCCCCACCACCAGCAGGAGGCCGAAGCCGCGCACCATCGGCACGGGTGAGAGCAGCAGCACGAGGAAGCCCACGGCGGTCGCGATGCCGGCCGTGACGATCGTCGGTCCTCCGGCCGCGGCGGCCGCCTGCGCCGGCCGCTCGGCCCCCGCCAGCACCGCCTCGTCGAAGCGCGCCTGGAATTGGATCGCGTAGTCCACCGCCAGGCCGATCAGCACCGGCAGCACCGCGATCGAGGCCATCGTGAGGCTCCCGCCGGCCAGCGAGAGCGCGCCGAAGGTCATGGCGGCCGCGGCCCCGGCGAGCGCCAGCGGGAGCAGGCGCAGTCGGCTGCGGAAGACGAGCGCGAGCGTGGCCGCCATCACGAGCAGCGCCGCCCCGAGCAGCACGAAGATCGAGCGCTCTACCGCGTCCGCGAGGCCCTCGGTGACCACGGGGACCCCGGTGACGATGTAGCGGGCGCCCTCGCGCGGCCGGAACGTCCGCTGCTCGGTGGCCGTGCGGATCAGCTCGATCGCCTTGCGGCGCTCGGCGTCGGTCAGGCCGGGCCGCATCCGGATCTGGATCAGGGCGGCGTTCCTCGACGGGAACAGGTAGGCGAAGCGCGACTTGGGCTGCCCCGCCGAGCTCGAGTCGAACACGAGCGTGGACACGAAGTTCGGGTCGTTGATGCGCGGGATGCCCGTGAGCCCGTAGCGCAGCGCCAGCCGGAAGGCCTCGTTCACGAACTGGGCCTGCACGGCGTCGGCCGCGGCGCCGGCGAGCCGCTCCTGCTCCGAGCGCGGGTCGCCGCGCGACCGCGACAGCCTGCGCGCGGCCTCGGCGGCCTCGCGCGCCTGAGCGGTCGCGGCCCGCTGGCGCTTGGCGAACTCGTCCTGGATCTGCCCCGCTGCCGTGTTGACGAAGGTGGCGGGCCCGTAGACGACCTTGGCCGGATCGAGCGCCGCGATCTCGCGGCAGACCGGCGGCAGGCTCCCGAGCCCCTCCTTGGTGTCCGGGACGTTGCCCGAGAGGCAGCCCTCGAGCCGCAGCAGGCGGTTGAGATCGCTCGTGAGCACGGTCCGGGTGAGCTCGCCCCTGACGAGCACCAGCACCGCCTCGTCGCCGAAGTCCCGCTTGAAGCGCTCGGTCGCCTCGAAGCTCTCGGAGCCGCGGTCAACCAGGGTGTCCGTGGCGGCGCTCGGCTCGAGGCGCAGCGCGAGCGCCGCGCCCGCGAGCGCCAGCAACGCCGTGACGGCCAGCACTAGGAGCGGCCGTCGGGTCACGGCATTGACGAGACCCCCCATCGGCTTGAGCTTAGGAGAGGAGGAGGCCCGAAGCAGCCGCCTCGGCCGGCTGCGCAGGGGATGGTTGAGGCGAAGCAGCCGGCTCGGCCGGCCGCGCAGCGGATGGCGTCAGGCGGAGAGGCAGGTCATCCAGCTGCACGGCGATCGGCCGTCGCAGATCCTCGTGCCGGCGATCCGCCTCGGCCGGGCGCAGATCGGCGAGCGGAAACCGCGAGCGCTACGTTGACCGCGGATAGCGCGGCAAACGTAGCGCTCGTCGAACGGAGCAGAGCAGCGCGCGAGCCAGAACGCGCCGGCCGGCTTCCACTACGCGAGGACGGTCACTCGCCGAGCGGCTCGAGCCTCGGGTAGAGGCCGTTCTGCCCGACGAGGCGGCCGAGCGGCGCCTGCGGGTCGCAGGGCGGCGCCTTGCCGACGTTGAGAGGCTCGCCGAAGACGAACTCGCGGATCTGGGCGACCAGCGACTCGTTCAGGTACTCGTTCGGCTCGGGCGGTGCCGGCGTGGCGTTCGACGTGCACAGGTAGGACCCGTAGACCTCGAGGTGGCCCTCGGTGCGCAGCTTGTCGAAGCCGCCGGGCTCGGTGTAGGGGTTCGAGCGGTTCGTGCCGAGCCGGAACGGCCAGCCGGCCACCATCTCCGGGTTGAGCGGCTGCGAGGTGCGCAGGTAGTGGATCAGGTCGGCGGAGTTCCCGATGCCGCGATCGATGCCCTGGGTGGCGGCCGAGTCGTTGGCGAAGAACGCCGCGATCTCGCGGTCGTAGAGCCCGAGGTAGTCGACGATCGGGGTGAGCTGACGCAGGAAGGGGTCGATCCGGGCCAGGATCGGCTCGGTGTTCTCGAGCACCTGCTCGGTGGCCGGCAGCCCCTTCCTCGAGACGCGCACGAGCGGCGTCAGGTCACCGAAAAGCGCCTTGAGGTCGGGCGCGAGCTTGTCGGCGTCGATCAGGAGCGGCGACAGTTGGCGCGCCGCCGGCCGCAGCTGCGTGGTGAGCGGATCGGTCTTCTCGGCGAACTCCGTCACGCGCCGCGTGGTCACGCGGCTCTCGCGCAGGAAGGTCGGGAGCACCCGGAAGGTCTCGGCCAGCTCCTCGTCGCGCGACGCCACCGCGCTCCAGGCCCGGTTCGAGTTCCTGATCAGGTCGCGGAGCTGGCCGTTCCGCTCGGTGAGCGCGTCGAACACGACGCCGGTGTCGCGGATGAAGCGCTTGGTCGAGTCCGACTGCACGCGCAGGACCTCGAGCACGTCGTCGGTCTCCTCGGCGAACGGCGTGAGCTGGCCGAGCGCGTCGTTCAGCGGCTCGGCGCGCCCGCGCGCCGCCAGGCCGGCCTGGTCGAACCAGATCGAGAACTTCTGCCGCGTCACCGGGTCGAAGGTCCGCAGGATCTCGTCGAGCTCGACCGTCTCGGACACCTGCCCGGGCGGGAGCTCCCCGCCGTCGGCGGCCATCCCGCTGCTCTTGGTGCCGGGCGAGAGCTCGACGTAGGTCTCCCCGAGCAGCGTCTTCTGGCGCAGGATCGCGCGCGTGTCCTTCGGAATCGGCGCGTAGCGCGCGTCGATCTGGAGCTCGGTCTCGGTCAGCCCGGTCTCCGCGTTCGGCTCCTTCTTCTTCACCTGGCCGACGCGCACGCCCGAGATGCGCACCTCCGCCTCCTGCACGAGCTGGGTGGCCTCCGGGAACGAGACGTTCACCCGGTAGCCCTTGGGCTGCAGCGGCACCGAGCCGCCGAAGTTCAGCCACAGGAACACGAGGATGCCGAAGCACGACAGCGTGAACGCCACCATCGCGAAGATCCGGCCGAAGCTCGGGGCTTCCTTGATCACGGCGGCACCTCGTCCGGCGGGATGTTCTGCGGGCAGGCCTGCTGCTCCGGCGGGAAGTTCGTGAGCCGGGCCAGGGTGCCGAGCTGCGGGTTGCCCTGCACCACCTGCTCGAGCACGTTGTAGCCCTGGCAGGAGATCAGGACCATGCCGCGGCGGACCGGGCCGTGGCTGTCCTGCAGCGTGTAGAGGGTGGCGCCCGCGTGGGCGCTCCAGGCGCTCCAGAACAGGAACGAGGAGCTGTCGCCGGGGGGCTCGTAGGCGAGCGTGTTGAAGAACTTGTTGAGCACCCCGAAGCTGCGGGCCAGGCGCGGTCCCACGGGCCCGAGCTTCTCGGCGGCCGAGCGCAGGTCGCGGACCGTGGGCTGCACGTCGCGCGCGAACGGGCGGATCTGGTCGCGGATGATCGGCGTCGTCTCCTTGAAGAAGGGACGCGTCTTGACGAGCGCCGGGGCCAGCTGACGCGCGAACGGCCGCAGCCCCTCGAGCGTCGGCCCGAGCTCAGCGGCCAGGGAGCTTGTCTTGACGAGCGTCTGCTCGGTCTGGTCGAGCGCACCGGGGAACAGCTCGAGCGCCTCGCGCAGCGACGCCTCCTCCGCGGCGAAGGCCTCGAAGTTGGCGTTCGCCGAGTCCACCAGCGCCGCCAGCTGCCGGTCGCGCCGGGCGAGCGAGGTCGAGAACTCCTGGAAGTTGTGCACGACCCGCTTGATGTTCTGGCGCCGGGCACTCAGGAGGCGCGTGAGCCGCTCGCCGTCGCGCGCCGTCGGCTCGAAGCGCTTGAAGGTCTCGCGCAGGTCCTGCGCAGCGCTCTGCTCGGAGAGCTCCGAGCCGCCCGTGGCCTCGTCGTCGAAGGCCTGGCCGCCCGCGTTCAGCAGCACGCGCAGGTAGGCGCGCGTGTCGTTGTCGAGCTGCGCGAGCACCTCGTCGGCGTTCACGTCCGGCAGCGTGTTCGCGACCGACACCCGGTCGCCCTCGTCGATCTCGCCCGCGCTCTCCGTGCCGGGGTCGACGGCCAGGTACATGTCCTTGAGGCCCGTCTTCGGCCGCAGCAGGATCGTGGCGTCCTTGTAGAGCGGCCGGTACTCGTCCTTGATCTGCATCTCGACGACGGCCTTCCCGTCCTCGAGGTTCACCTCGCCGACCTCGCCGATCTTGACGCCCGCGATGTTCACCGTCTGGCCCTGACCGGGCACCACCGCCTGGCCGGTCGGCAGCTCGGCCTCGACGGTGTAGAAGTCGGTGCCGAGCACGGGCACCCAGGCGGGCAGGTAGAAGCGCTGGTTCGACAGGATGTAGCCGCCGATCCCGACCGCCATCACGAGCAGGATCAGGATCGCCACGAACACCGGCGCCTGCTTCTTGATCTGGCGCCTCACGGAGCCGGCCCCGTCCTCGCGGCGCTCAGGTTCGGCACCGGCTGCGTGTGGCACTTCACGTTCGGCTTGTACGGAGGCTTCCGGGTCTTGGCCGGGCGCGTGCCCACCGGCGGGTAGCTCGCCGTCGAGTGCAGCGGACCGTTCGGGCCGGCGCTCGGCGTCTGGATCGGGTAGCCGCCGCCGCCCGCCTGGAAGCGCACGTAGATGCCGTTGCCGTCGAAGTTCTGCGACTCGCCCGTGAGCGAGACGAGGGTCTGGAAGAACTCCTCGTAGTTGCGCAGGCCCGTGGAGAGGTTGCCGTCCTCGATGCGCTCCTCCCCGGTGGGCAGCACGACCTTCAGCTGGCAGCGGTTGAAGTCGTCGAGCCGCGGCAGCAGCTGGACCTGGCCGTTCACCACCGCGGCGAGGTCGTCGACCGCCGGGCGCAGGTCGTCGACGAGGGCCTGGAGCTCGTCCGGCGAGAGCAGCGCGGTGGTCTGCCGGATCCAGGGGAAGCCGGCGTCGATCGTGGCGGGCGTCTCCCGGACGCCCGGGATCATCTCGAGCGCCCAGGCGCGCGTGGGCGGGAACGCCGCGTTCAGGTTGTCGAGCGCGGGCTGCGCCGCCTCGAGCACCTGCGGCAGCTCGCGGATCGTGGCGCTCAGGTTCGTCTCCTCCGAGGCCAGCGCGCCGGTGGTCACGTTGAAGTTCGTGATCAGCTCCTTGAGCTGCTCCTCGTTCGTGCCCAGCGCGGCGAGGATCTTCTGCTGGGCGCCGATCAGCTTCGAGAGGTCGTGCAGCTCGCTCCCGAGCAGCGCGTCGTTCACGATCGCGCCGCCGCGCAGCGAGTCGGCGGAGTACTCGAGCGAGTCGTTGAGCGCCTCGGCGCCTGTCTCGCCCTGCACCTCTGGATCCTGGTCGTCGTCCTCGCCCGGCTCGGGCTCGCCGTTCAGGGCCTCGCCGTAGCCGATCAGGAGCTTCTGCAGGTCCTCGCGCGTCGAGGTCGTGAGGGTGCCGAGCACCTGGTCGATCTGGACCGGCGCCGAGGTCTGCGAGGGGGGAAGCGTGTCGCCGCTGTCCAGCCGCGGCGAGTCGGGCGTGCCGGGCTTCAGGTCGAAGAACAGGTTGCCCTCGAAGAAGATCCTCGGCCGGACCTTGATCGTGGCGTCCTCGTGCAGCGGCAGAGCATCCTCGTCGAGCTTCATGGTGACCACGATCGCCGGCGAGTCGCCGCCAACCGGCTCGACGTTCGAGACCTGGCCCACGTCCACGCCGGCGATGCGCACGACCTGCTTGCGCTGGATCGGCGGCGCGTTCTCGAACACCGCCTTGAGCTCGAACGGACGCGTGAACGGGATGTCCTTGGTGAAGGCGAAGAAGACCGCGATCACGATCACGACCAGCGCGATCAGGCCGACCTGGAGCGGCGTGAAGCGGCCGGCGTGGCGCGCGGTCCTCATGGCGCGTTAATCCCCTTCTGTCCCGAGGTGCGCGTGCCCTGGTTGCCCGCGGGGTTGGTGAGGATCGTCCGGCCGGCGGCGTAGCGCTCGTTGCCGGCCTCGCACTCGCGCGTCTGGCCGGGCGCCGCGGTATTCGGGTAGGGGTCGTAGTGGAGGTGGTTCTCGACCCCGGGGCCGTTGGCCGGCGCGCTCGACGGACCGCCCTCGCTGTTCGGGCCCTCCGCGAGCGTGATCGGGTCGAGCGGCGCGGCGACGATCATGAAGCGCTGCCAGTTGCCGTTCGGGTCGCCCTCGGAGAGGAGGTTGCCCGCGTTGCGGAACCAGAGCGTCGCGTAGTTGCAGACCGTCTGGGTGGGCGTCAGGAAGCGCAGCGTCGGGCGCAGCGAGGAGCCGAGCCGCGTGAGCTGGTCGATGCCGCCACGCACGAGCGGGTCGTCCGAGAAGTCGGCCAGCGCGTCGAAGACGTCGGCCAGGTCCTCGTTCATCTGGATCGTCTTCGGCAGCACCTCCGTGCCGGCCTCGAAGGCGTCGGCCAGGATCGGCGCGGCGGCGGGGAGCACCGCCACGCCCGGGCGCAGCTCACGGAAAAGCGCCGTGTTGTTGCGGATGAAGGGCCGCTGCTTCGGGAAGTCCGCGATCGCCACCGCCTCGGTCAGCGGGCCCTCGGTGATCGTCTCCTGCAGGTAGGGCCGCGCGATCGACGCGAGGGCGGTGAACGTGATGTCGAGGTTCACGAACAGCTCCGCCTGCTCCTCGGCCACCGGGGCGATCTCCTCGGCGGCGCGCCCGAGCGAGCGGAAGAAGCGATCGAGTCGCGTGTCCGGATCGGAGAGGTTGCGGGCCACCGGCTCGAGGTTGCGCAGCAGCGGCACGAACGCCCCGATGGCCGTGTTGATGTCCTGCCCGCGCCCGGCCAGGCCACCGCCGAAGCCCTCAAGTGCGTTCTGCGAGCCGACGCGCGTCTTGTCGTCGAACATCGCGAACAGGTCGTCGAGCTCCACGACCTCGGGCCGTGCCTGGCGCACGGGGATCGTCGCTCCCGGCTTGAGGCCGGCGCGGCCGCTGCCCGGGCTGATCTCGATGTACTTCAGCCCGATCGAGGAGCGAGGGCGCACGAACAGCGTGGAGTCGGCCGGCAGGGGCTCGATCTCCTTGTCGAGCTTCATCGTGACCTGTGCGTAGGTCGTGCCGTCCTCCTGCTCCTTGGGCTCGATCTTCGAGATGAAGCCGACCCGCGCCCCGCCGATCCGCACGTCGAAGCCCTCCACGAGCTGGGCGGCGTTCGGCAGGTTCGCCTTCAGGTCGTAGGTGGGCACGAACGGCAGGCCCGAGTTGGCGTTGTAGGAGAGGAAGACCGCGACGATCGTGACCAGCACGGTCACCGCGCCCACCAGCACCGGGCTCGCGGTCAGGGCCGCCCCTCCCGTGCGCCGGCTCATCCCTCGCCTCCGAGCAGGTAGTCGAGCGCCGGCTCGGCGCCCTCCAGGGCGGGCGACTGGCCGCGGGCGCGCTCACGAAGCGTGCCGAGGTTGCGCTCGCGCTCGGCCTCGCTCCTCGGGTCCACCGGCGCGCCCAGCAGGCCGTTCAGGAGCGCGCCGCCGGGCAGCACGCCGGCCTGGCCCGCGCTCCCGGTGGGCGTGGCGGTGGCCGTCGCGCTGCGCGGGGCGAGCGACGTCCCGGCGCTCGCGGCCTCGGACGGGTCGTAGAAGTTCGCGTTGCAGCCGCTGCCCGGCGAGGTCGCGTAGGTGGTGCAGAGGTTGGTCACGAGCCCGGCGCGCAGGTAGTGGCCCACAGCGTCGAAGCCGTTGATCGAAAGCGTGAGGTAGTAGAGGAAGTCGTTGATGCGGTTGACCGCGCCGGTCTCGTCGAGGCTCTTGGTGAGCAGGTCGAGGTTCTGCGAGACGGGGTCGAACTGCTTGCCGAGCTTGTTCAGGTCCTGGATCAGCGGGCGCGCCTGGATCAGCGCCGGACGGCCGCGCTCGAGCGCGTCGCCGAGGCTCGGGAAGCTCTCGCGCCCGGCGTCGGCGAGCGTGCCCTGCGCCTCGATCAGCCGGCCGAGCGCGGGCGCGGCGTCGCCGAGGTCGCGCAGCAGCGGCGTGCCCTGGTCCGCGAACCCCTCGAGGTCGGCCATCAGGGGCTCGAGCTCGGCGAGGAACTCGGGCAGCAGCTCGATCCCGCGGCGGATGTCCGTGCGCCGCTCGGCCGACGCCTCGCCCGTCTCGTTGGCCTTCACGACCCAGTTGGCGAAGCGCTCGCGCTCGCGCGCGAGCGGGCCGAGCACCGTGTCCGAGTTCTCCGCCAGCCGCGCGAGGTCGCGGTTCTGGTCGGCGAGGATCTTCAGCACCTCGTCGGTCTCGCGCAGCGCCGGATTGGCGCGATGGATGACCTCGTTCAGCTCCTCGCCGCGGCCGGCGAGGCCGGTGCCGAACTCGCTCAGGAGAATCGAGAAGCGCTCGCGATAGGGCCGCCGCATGATGTTGTTCAGCAGGTCGAGGTCGACCGGCGAGCTCGTGTTCTCCACCGACAGGAGGCGCTCGCCCTCGCCGTCGCCCTCCTCGATGCGCTCGAGCGGCTCCGCATCCGCGCTGCCGGGCTGGCACTCCACGAACTTCTCGCCGATCAGGCCCTGGGAGCGGATCGTGCAGCTCGCGTCCTGCTTCCAGGGGGTGAAGTCGGTGTTGTCGATCCGGAGCGTGACCGCCGCCTTGTTGTCGTCGGTCACGTTCATGTCGCTCACGACGCCGACCGGCACGCCGGCGATCTTCACGTCCTCGCCCGCGACGATCGTCGAGGCGTTGTCGAACTCCGCGCGCACGAAGTAGAAGTCGTTCGTGTCGTCGTCGCCGCCCTCGCGCACGATCCCGATCACGATCCAGGGCACGATCGCCACGAGCAGCGCGATGTAGACGAGCCGCCTCATGGGCCGGGTGGGACGGTCGAGGTGTCACAGCCCATGAAGGCGAGCGGCGAGCTGCCGTCGGGCGCGGCCTGCACCGAGCCACCGGGACAGCGGTTCTTCTGGCCGGTCTGGAAGCCGTTCAGCCGCTGGGTCGGGTCGACGCCGTTGAGCGTGTAGGAGGCCGGGTCGAAGTTGGTGGGGCTGAACACCGGCATCACGCGCGCGTAGTGCCCGTTGGCGTCGTAGTAGCCGGCGGCCTCGGCGAACTTGGTGATCCAGCCCACCAGGTCGGGCGTGTAGCCGCGCGCGTACTCGACCACCGGCTGCGCGCGGTCGAGCGTGCGGATCGCCCGCGGGAAGACCGTCGCGGTCAGCTCCGCCAGCCGCGGCTGCTTCGCCGTCAGGTCGATCAGGTCGTTGTTCGGGCCGGGCGAGCGGATCAGCTCGCTCAGGTCCTTGATCGTCGGGCGGGCGTCGGCCACGAGCGGGCGCAACTCGCGGAAGAAGGGCGCCAGTTCCTTGGTGGCCGGGATCGACTCATCCACCAGCAGCTCGAGGTCATCGAGGGTGGCGCGCAGGTTCACAAACGTCGTGTTCGCACTGCGCAGCGTGTCGGGGAGCAGCTCGAGCGCCTGCTCGAGCGACACGTTCTCGTCGGCGATCGCCCGGAAGGCAACGTTGGTGTTGCCAACGAGCTCGGCGAGATCGTCGCGGCGCTCGGCGATGGCCGAGACCGTGGTCGCGCCGTCGCTGATGAAGCGCTCGAGCAGCCGCTGGTCGAGCGCCAGCTCCTCCGTCAGGCGCGTCGTGCTCGACAGGAAGGGCGCGAAGTACTCGATGCTCTCGCCCGCGTCCTGGGCGCGGCCGTCGTACTGCGTGCCGGAGCCGCGCACGACGTTCATCAGGCCCTTGCGCGTCTTCGCGTCGAGCGAGTTGAAGAGCACGTCCAAGTCGACCGGCGCGGCGGTGTCGTCGGCGTCGATGAGGCCGCCGTCGTCGATCTCGCTCGCGTCGTTGGGCCCCGGCTGGAGCGATACGTAGCGGTTGGCGATGCCGGACAGCGACGTGGCTCGGATCGTGGCCGTCGTGCCCTCGTGAAGCGGCGTCAGATCACCGTCGGTCACCTCGAGCGTGACCACGGCCTGCGCCTGGTCGTCCAGCTCGATGTCCGAGATGTCGCCGACGGGCTGGCCGCCGACCCGGACCTCGTTGCCGGGAACGAGCTGGCCGGCGTTCTGGAACACCGCCTTGACCCGGTAGGACTCCGAGCCGCCGAACATCGCGAACGCGATCAACGCGATCGCGACGACCAGCGCCGCTCCCGCGATCACGCGCGCAGCGGTAGACCCCCGCTCCGAATCGAGGGGTTCGCGAGTCCTACGTTCTCTTGTCTTGGAATCCAAGCGCGGTCTGTCGACCGACGCCTCCCGATGGGCCCGCCGTCAGCGGAACCCGCAGCCGCGCGCCTTCCTGGCGCGGTCTGTCACTCCATCCCGAGGGGTCCCTGAGCCTCCCCGGAGAGAAACTGCCGTACGAACTGGTTGTCGCTGTTGAAGAGCTCCGATGCCGGGCCTGATTCGACGATCCTGCCCTTCCAGAGGATCGCGATGTAGTCCGCCACGCGGCGCGCCGACATGATGTCGTGCGTGATCACGCAGTACGCGCCGCCGTTCTCCTCGTGCACCTCCATGATCAGCTCGCACAGCAGCGCCGTGCGAACCGGATCGAGCCCCGAGTCGGGCTCGTCGAAGAGCACGATGTCCGGGTCGAGCACGAGCGCCCGCGCGAAGCCGGCGCGCTTGCGCATCCCCCCGGAAAGCTCGTTCGGCATCTTGTCGAGCGCGCCGCCGAGCCCCACCTCGGTCAGGCGGCGCATCACGATCTCCTTGATCTCGTCATCGCCCTTGTCGGTGTGCTGGCGCAGCGGGAACGCGGTGTTGTCGAACACGTTCATCGAGCCGAACAGTGCGCCGTCCTGGAACAGCACGCCAAATTTCTTGCGCATCTCGAACAGCTCGTCGTCCGCCATGTTCGGCACCGACTCGCCGTGCACGAGCACGTCGCCCTCGTCGGGATAGAGCAGGCCGACCATGTGCTTGATGCACACCGACTTGCCCGTGCCCGAGGGGCCGAGGATCATCGATATCTGCCCGTCGGGCAGGCCGAGGTTGAGGCCGTTCAGGATCGTGTTGCGGCCGAATGCTTTCTTGACGTCGATGAACTCGACGGCGTCCTCCGCGCCGTGCTCGCGCGTCCGGCCCGAGTGCCACTGGTAAGGGTCCTCGCCGTGGCGGGTCTGGGCGCGGATGTTGTCCGGCACGTGCTCGCCGGTCACGCGCGGCGGCGCGGTGGCGGGCGCCGCGGCCGGCTGCTCCTGCGCCACCGGTTCCTCGTGCGGCTCCTGCTGCGCCTCGCCACGCGTCTCCTCCCACTCCTGCGGATCGAGCGGTTCCCCGCCTTCGTCTCTGCGCTCCTCGCTCACATGTCCCCCCGTCAGCCGCCTATCGGCGCTCGTGGATTGGAGCCCCAGAAGATCTGCGTCCCCACCATCCCGACCAGGTGCACCATCACCGTGTTCAGCACCATCGACTTCGCCGTCGCCGTCCCCACTCCCACCGGGCCGCCGCCCGCGTTGTAGCCGTAGTAGCACCCCACGAGCACGATCACCGTGGCCATCGCCATGCCCTTGATCGAGCTGTATATGAGATCCGGAGGGTTCTGGAACATCCAGAAGATCAGGAAGTAGCCGCCGGAGCTCACCTCCCCGATCTGCTGGACGACTGCCAGGTAGGAGGCGAAGTAGCCGGCGCCCACCGCCGCGATGTACAGGAACGGCAGCACCATCCAGGCGGCAAGCAGGCGCGTGGCACACAGGAAGACGAGCGAGTTGATGCCCATCACCTCGAGCGCGTCGATCTCGTCGGAGATCCGCATGGCGCCGATCTCGGCCACGAGGCCGGTGCCGACCTTCGCGCTCATCATGTAGCCGAAGGCGTAGGGCATGATCTCGCGCAGGTTGCACCAGGCCGTGAAGGTGCCGGCATAGGCGGGCGCGCCCGTTGAGCGGTTGAAGTAGGCGCCCTCGATCCCGCACTGGAGGCCGAGGATGAACGCCAGGCCCCAGATCACGAGCGCCGAGCCGAGGATCAGGATCCCCGCCTGACGCAGCGCCTCGCCGAAGAAGTGGAACACGCGCCCGTTGAAGACGTTCACGACCACGCGCGCGCAGAACTTCGCGATCTCGCCGAACGACGCGATCCAGTCCTTGGGGACGTCGAGCCAGGTCTTGCCCATCACTTGATCACCGAGATCTCGGGATGGGTGGCGAGCAGCGTCTGGGTGAAGACGTAGTTGAAGGCGAAGATGCCGAGGAACTCGATCACCACGCCCTGGTTCACGGCTCTGCCCACCCCTTCCGCGCCTCCGGACGCAGTCATCCCCTTGTAACACGAGACGATCGCGATGATGGCGCCGAACAGCGTCGTCTTGACCACCGAGCCCCAGAGGTCGGTGGTGGACGCGTTATTGAGCAGCGTGGCGAAGAAGGGCCCTAACGGCGCGTCGAAGGTGAGCGTGGCGAGCACCCCGCCGAAGATGCCGAAGATCAGCGCGTAGATGTTGAAGAGGCCGGTCACGACCATCAGCGCCAGGAAGCGCGGCACGACGAGGTTCTTGATGGGGTCGACGCCGAGCACCTGGAGGGCGTCGAGCTCCTCGCGGATCTTGCGCGCGCCCAGGTCGGCCGTGATGGCGGTGCCGCCCACGCCGGCGAGGATGATCGCCGTCACGAACGGGGCGAACTCCCGGATCGAGGCGAGCACGAAGAAGCCGCCGAGGCGGTCGATGGCGCCGAACAGCACGAGGAAGTTGCCCGCCTGGAGGCCCGGCGCGCCGTAGCCGAAGGCGATCGTCGAGATCGTCAGCGGCAGCCAACAGAGGCGCAGCATGAACAGGAACTGCTGCACGAACTCCGTGCCGTACGGATACGGCGGCCGAAGTGCCGAGACGAGCGTCTTGCCGGTCAGGATCATCATGTCGCCAACCTGCTCGAGCAGGCTCTTGGTCGGCAGGAAGACCCGATCGGCTGCAGCGCGGATCACTGTTCTGAGAAATCTCCTCCCCGGGGAAACGCCGCGCTCCCCCGCAACACACAACGCCAGCGAAGCCTATGGCATGTATCCGCACGCCGCCAGAGGGAACCGCGCCCGTTCCTGGGCTCTCGAAGGGCCTCTTAACCGGCGCGCAATATGGCTGCTCGGTGGTATGTTCGCCCAGCTTTGCCTGGCAAGGAGGAGTACCGAGCCTGCGCGGCCGTCCTGATCTGCGTGCTCGCGTTCGCGGGCTGTGGCGGGGGTGACCCACAGGACGCGAACGAGCCCGAGGGCGACTTCCCGGTCGAGGTCGTCGAGGCCACCTTCCCGGCCGATCAGAAGCTCGCGAAGAGCTCCAAGCTCGTCATCACCGTGCGCAACGCGGGCGATCGGGTGATACCGAACGCGGCCGTCACCGTCGATGGCTTCAACTACCGCAAGGGCGACGACCCCGAGCTCGCCGACGCCTCACGGCCCGTGTTCGCCATCGACGGCGTGCAGGTCGAGATCGGCGGCTTCCCCGAGGCCAAGGACGCGGCGCCGCGCGGCTGCGACACCGCTTACGTCAACACGTGGGCCTGCGGGCCGCTGCGGCCGGGCCGCGAGAAGACCTTCGAGTGGTCCGTCACGGCCGTGAAGGCCGGGCCCTACAGGGTCACCTGGCGCGTGGCCGCCGGCCTGGACGGCAACGCCCGCGCCGTGGTCCCCGGCGGCGACGAGGCGCCGCGCGGGCGATTCAGCGGCACGATCTCCGACGAGACCCCCGACGTCCGGGTGGCGGACGACGGGGAGACGGTCGTCGAGGGCACGCCCTAGCCGGCCGGCCCTCACCCCTAAGGGGGTGCCGCCCCGGCACGGCCTTTGTTGCAGAGTTGTCACAGGCCGGTGCCCACAGGTGCGCCGGCGCCCGGCACGCTCTCGCCATGACCACGCTTCACGCCGTCGCCGGCGACTCCGACCGGACCCTGCGCCAGCACCTGCACGACAACCAGCTGCCCGAGCCCGACGAGCTTCGGCCCCACGAGGACGGCGGTGTTGTCTGCGTCTGGCACCAGCGATCGGTGGCGCTCATCGTCGACCTGGAGGACCCGTGACCGGCTCGTGGCCGGCGCAGCGCTCGACGGGCAGGCGCGGGTACTTCGGATAGCGCTCGTCATGTCTCGAGCGCAGGCACATGCTGAACGTGCTGCCGCGCGTGTTGCGGACGAGCTTCTGGTGGCGGCAGCTGTCACAGAGACCGGCGCGCATGGTCGGGTCAGCGTCCCAGAACCGTCATGCTTGCGCCTCCGTGGAGGTCCGCGCACGCAGAGCCAGCCTGAATCTCGCCGAGGAGTTCGGCATCGCGCGCGGCTCGCGCACCACCCAGTCGGTCGTCCAGGTGGAGCTCGAGCATGAGGGGACGGTGGGACTGGGCGAGGCCGCGCCGGTCTACTACCGGGGCGAGACGATCGACTCCGCCGCGGAGTTCCTCGCGGCCGCGGCGCCACCGCTGCTCGGCGACGACCCGTTCGCGCTCGAGGCGATCGGCGCGCGGCTCGCCGGCGTGGGGGGCGAGGCCGCCGCCAGGGCGGCCCTCGACGCCGCGCTCCACGACTGGGTCGGCAAGCGGCTCGGCGTGCCGGTGTGGCGGCTGCTCGGCCTCTCGCCCGAGGCCCCTCCCACCTCGTACACGATCGGGATCGACACGGTCGAGGGCACTCGCGACCGGGCCCGGCGGGCGCGCGCGTGGCGGGCGCTCAAGGTGAAGGTGGGCGGCACCGAGGACCTGGCGCGCCTCGAGGCCGTCCGAGCCGAGTCCGGGGCGGCCCTGCGCGTCGACGCCAACGAGGGCTGGACGCTCGAGTCGGCGCGCGAGCTGATGCCCGCGCTGCTCGAGCTCGGGGTCGAGCTGGTGGAACAGCCGTTCCCGGCGGACGACCTCGATTCGTTCCGCGCCCTGCGCGAGCTCGACCGGCGACCGCCCGTGGTCGTCGACGAGGGCTGCCATGACCTCGGCGACGTGGCGGCCGTGGCGGGCTACGCCGACGGCATCAACATCAAGCTCGCCAAGTCGGGGGGCCTGCGCGAGGCGCTCAGGATGATCGCCGCCGCGCGCGCGCTCGGGCTCGGGGTGATGCTGGGCTGCATGGTCGAGTCGCAGCTCGGGATCGCGCCTGCGGCCGCGATCGCCTCGCTCGCCGACTGGGTCGATCTGGACGGCCACCTGCTGCTGGCGGACGAGCCGTTCACGGGACTCCGGCTCGAGGCGGGGCGCGTGCTGCCGGGCCCGGCCGCCGGTCTCGGGGTCGCGCCGGCGCCCGCACCGGCCGCGACGCAGGCGCCCGCATGAGCAAGGTCAGGCTCGCGGTCTTCGCGGAGGGGCTCTTCCGCAGGCACACGGGCAAGACCGCCCACGGCGTGATCCGCTACGGCACGCGCGAGGTGGTGGCGGTGATCGACTCCACCGAGGCGGGACGCACCGCGGACGAGGTGGAGCCGTTCTGCATGCGCCCGGTCCCGATCGTGGCGAGCGTGAGCGAGGCGATCGCGCGGGGCGCGGATGCGCTCCTGATCGGGGTGGCGCCGTCCGGCGGCAAGCTCGACCCTGCCTGGCGGCCCGCGCTGCTCGAGGCGATCGACGCCGGCCTCGACCTCGAGGCGGGTCTCCACACCCAGCTGGGGAACGATCCCGAGCTGGCCGCTGCCGCCGAGCTCGCGGGCGTCGAGCTGCGCGACCTGCGCGCGGCGCCGCTCGACCTGACGGTCCCGCAGGGCCCGGAGAGCCGCCCGCCGGGCGTCCGCGTGGTGCACAGCGTCGGCTCGGACACGGTGATCGGGAAGAAGGTCGTGACGCTCGAGCTCGACCGCGTGGCTCGCGAGCGCGGCCTGCGCTCGGTCTACGTCCCGACCGGGCAGACGGGGGTGGCGATCGCGGGCTGGGGGATCGCGGTGGACCACGTGATCTCGGACTACGTGGCGGGCGCCGCCGAGCGGCTCGTGCACGAGGGCTCGGAGCACGGCGACCTGCTGTTCGTGGAGGGTCAGGGCGGGCTCTTCCACCCCGCCTACTCGGGGGTCACCCTCGGGCTGCTCCACGGCTCGGCGCCGGACCTGCTGGTGCTGGTGCACAAGGCGGGCGCCACCGGCATCCGCAACTACCCCTACCTCCCGATCCCACCGCTCCCGGAGCTGATCGCCGCCTACGAGGCGGTGACCGCGAGGGTGAGGCCCGCGAAGGTCGCCGCGATCGCGCTCAACACGAGCGACCTCGACGACGTGGCCGCCCGGAACGCCATCGCCGCCGCCGAGCGCGACACGGGTCTCACCGCCGACGACGTGGTGCGCTTCGGCCCCGAGCGGGTGCTCGACGCCGTCCTCGACGCCCTCGGCAGCGGCCCCTAGGGCGTCCGAGGCGGTCCGGCCGTCCCGGGCGGTCCAGGCCGGCCGCCCCCGGGCTCGCGGTCGCGCGCCGCGACCTCCTCGAGCCGCTCGAGCCTGTCGGCGCCGAGCGCCGAGCGCGAGGCCGGCGCCACCCGGGCGAGCGCGTAGCGCCGTCGCACCGCGCCGGGGCGAGCCGGCGCCTCCCCGGGCCTCGGAACCGGCACGAGCGTGTAGCGGCGCGGCTCCATCTCAGCGCGGCAGCGACGGGGCGATGATGCGGTACGCCTTGAGGCCGAGCCCGAGGCGCTCGCGGTCCTCGCTGCGCAGCGGGTCGAGGCCGCTCAGCTCCTTGACCCGGTCGAGCCGGTAGCCGACCGTGTGCCGGTGGGCGTGGATCGCCTGGGCGGTGGCGGCCATGTTGCAGTTGTTGTCGAGGTAGGCGGCGAGCGTGCCCACCAGGTCGGTGGCGTACTGCTCGTCGTAGCGGACGAGCGCCGCGACGGTGTCCTCGTAGAAGCTGCGCACCTCGTGCGGGTGGCTTGCGAGCACCCGGAACAGGAGCCGGTAGGTGCCCTCTCCGATCTCGCCGCCGGGCGGTCCCCCGCCCGCGGCCGTGACGCCGAGCACGAGCTCCGCCTCCTCGAGGGCGCGTCGCAACTCGGCGGCGCCGCTGCGGTGAGAGGAGACCCCCACCCCGGCGTGGCGGCTCAGCCTGGCGGCGGCGCGGCGCGCGAGCTCGGGCTCTCCGGGCAGCAGGGCGTAGACCTTGCCGTCCACGGTCTGCGCGAGCGCGCCTGGCGCCTCCGCGAGGATCGAGGCCGTGAGCCGGCCAGGGCCGCGCCCGTTCGGATCGACGCAGAGCGCCACGTACCCGGCATCGAGGTCACAACCGAGCCTCACTGCGCGGCGCAGCAGCTCCGCCGGCTCGAGCTCGGCGCGCGACAACACCTCCTCGAGGAACGAGCCGCGCAGCGACTGCTCGGTCTCGTCGCGCGCCTCTGCCACGGCCACCTCGGTGAGCGCTGCGATCGCCGCCATGTGCAGGTAGTCCGCCGAGTCGGGGCGGCCGCGGCCGAGCAGCAGCACGGCCCCGAGCTCGCGCCCGCCCGACGCGATCGGAACCTCTGAGTGGATCTCGCCGGGGGGCTCGGGGCGCGCACCGGCGAGCCGGGCGCTCACGTAGCGCTCGAGCCGACCCCACTTCTCGAGCACCACCCCGAGCCGCGGCACGATCACAGCCACGGGGGCGCCCGCGTGCGAGGAGGCGATCTCCGCCACTCGCTCGAGGCCGTCTCCCGCCAGCACGGCGCCCACCATCTCCAGGTGGGCACCGCGCGGGCTGGGGGGAGGGGCCACGGCACTCAGATCGCGGGCGGCCAGCGCTCCGTCCTCCGTGACACGGGGCTCACGCGCCCGCTCCGTTCACACTCGCCCCCTCGGCGTCGTGCGCCTGGAGGACGGCCTCACCCTCCTCGCCGGTGCGAATGCGGATGGCGTCCTCGACTGGGAGCACGAAGAGCTTGCCGTCGCCGACGGAGCCGGTCCGGGCGTGCCTGAGGATCACCTCCTTGATCACGCCGACGTCCTTCGTCTCGACCACGCACTCGAGCTTGAGCTTCGGCCGCAGGTGCACCGCCAGCTCCGAGCCGCGGTAGTGCTCGGTGATCGCCTTCTGGCGGCCCGAGCCCTTCACCTCGGTGATCGAGAGGCTGGGAAAGCCGGCCTCGAGCAGGTCCGCGCGGATCGGCTCGAAGGCCTCGTGACGGATGTAGGCGACGACCATCTTCATGCCGTCGCCTCCCCAGCGCGTACCGTCGCCGTGACCGGCTGGGACGCGCGCGCCGGCGCCGGCATCGTGGTGCCGCGCTCCGATCTCGGACTCCGGGATGAACTGCTCGGGGTAGCCGTACATCCCGTGCTCGACGATGTCGAGCCCCGCGACCTCCTGCTCCTCGGACACGCGCAGGCCGATCGTCTTCCTGATGAGCCAGAAGGTGGCGAAGCTCATCCCGAACACGAAGGCGAAGGCGACCGTCAGGCCCACCGCCTGCGCCACCAGCTGGGTGAGTTCTCCGGAGTAGAGGAGGCCACCGTCCGGATCGCCGAAGGCGTTGTACTGGGCCAGCCGCGGCGCCGTGAAGATCCCGCACGCGAGCGTGCCCCAGATGCCCGCCAGCCCGTGCGCCGAGAGGGCGCCCACCGGGTCGTCGAGCCGCTTGTCGATCCAGATCACTCCAAGCACGACGATGAACCCGGCCACCACGCCGATCATCGGCCCGGCCCAGATCTCGACATAGCCGGAGGGCGCGGTGATCGCCACGAGGCCGGCGATCGCGCCGTTGCAGACCATGCCGATGTCGATCGTGCGCTGCTTCAGCTGGGTCGCGATGAAGGCGCCGATCACGCCGCCGGCGCAGCCGAGCAGGGTCACGATCGCCACCTCGGCCATGCGGGTGTCGCCGATCCCGAGCGTCGAGCCCGGGTTGAACCCGAACCAGCCGATGAAGAGGATCAGCGTGCCGAGCCCGACCAGCGGCATGGAGTGGCCCGGGATCGCCCGCGGCCTGCCGTCGCGCCCGTACTTGCCCTTGCGCGGGCCGAGCAGGAGCAGCGCGGCGAGGGCGCCCGTCGCCCCGATCAGGTGGACGGCGGTCGAGCCGGCAAAGTCCTGCATGCCGGTGGGCAGCAGGCCGGTGTCGCCGTTCTGCAGCCAGCCGCCGCCGAACACCCAGTGCGAGCCGATCGGGTAGATGATGGCCGCGAACACGATCGCGTAGATCACGTAGGCGCCGTACTTGATCCGCTCGAGCGTGGAGCCCCAGACGATCGCCAGCGACACCGCGCAGAACGCGAACTGGAAGAGCCACTTGGCCTCCACCGTCGCGTCCGAGACGCCCATCACCGGGAAGGCCTCGGCGCCGTTGCCGGACCACTGCAGGAAGAAGCCGTTCGAGCCCAAGATCGCGCTCGAGATGCCCAGCACGTCGGCGGAGCCGAAGGCGAACGCGAAGCCGACCGCCCAGTAGCAGACGGCCGCGATCGACAGGTTGGTGAGGATCTTGGCGACCCCCGTCCCGGCGTTCTTCGCGCGCGAGAAGCCGATCTCGAGCATCGCGAAGCCGGCCTGCATGAACAGCACGAGGACCGCCGCCACGACGATCCAGAGCGTGTTGAGCGGAACCGTCTCCGCGAGCGTGCCGTCGACGGCCTGGGCCAGGTCGTCGGCGGTTGCGAGCAGCGTGGACATCGGGCTGAGGCCTCCTCTCGTGGGTTCTGAGGCCACGGTACGAGCGCGCCCGCCCGGGGTCTTTGTCCAGCTGTCGAAGATTCAGGGGGCGCAATTCGCCCGGAAGTCGAGCCCTCAGTCGCGCTCGTCGGCGAGCCGCCGCATGAGCTCCTGCGTCGCGGACGAGCTCGTGACCGGCACGATCTCGAAGTCGGCGAGCTCGCCCCAGCCGGCGATCCACTCCTGGAGCAGCGCGGCGTCGTCGCACTCCATCAGCTGAAAGGCGCCGCGCAGGTCTGCCCGCACCCAGCTGTCGAGGTAGCGCAGGCCCTCCGGCAAGGACCGCCCCTCCTCGCGCACTCGCCGGTAGATCTCGGCGGCGCCGCCAGGGGTGAAGCGCTCCACGACCATGAACAGCATCACCCGCCCGCCAGGCGCCGCCCGTGCTCCGCCGCCACGTCGAGCAGCAGCTCCACGTGCTCCGCCTCGGTGCGGAAGTTGACGATGCAGGCCCGCAGGCCGAAGCGCCCGTCGACAACGGCGTTCGAGCAGAAGACGCGGCCGTCCGCCTGGATCGCGGTCATGATCTGCTCGTTCAGCCGGTCGAGCGCTTCCTCGTCGCCGCGCAGCTCGGCGGGCGCGTAGCGGAAGCAGCAGATCGAGAGCTTCACCGGCGTCATCAGCTCGAAGTCGTCGCGCTCCTCGACGAGCTCTCCGAGGTAGCGAGCGAGCCTGGCGTCGTGCGAGATGCGCCGCCCGTACCCCTCGCTGCCGTGGGCCAAGAGCGACAGCCAGATCCGCAGCGCCGCGAAGCCACGGCTGAAGTCGGGACCGTGGTGCACGTAGTCCTTGCCCTGGATCTCGAGCGTCGCCTCGTCCAGCCAGATGAAGCTCGCGTCCGCCGCGAACGACGCCGGCAGCAGCGCGGCCTCCCGGACGAGGACGCAGCCGCCGAGCAGCGGGGTGTACAGCCACTTGTGCGCATCGACGGCGATCGAGTCGGCGCGCTCGACCCCCGCGAGCAGCGGCCGCAGGTCCTCCGCCAGCACGGCCGGACCGCCGTAGCAGGCATCCACGTGGAACCACGTGGCGTGCCGCTCACAGCGGTCCGCGATCTCGTCGAGCGGGTCGATCGCGCCGGTGCTCGTCGTCCCGGCCGTGGCGATCACCGCAGCAGGCACGACGCCCGCGGCGCGGTCGCGCTCGAGCGCATCGTCGAGCGCGTCGGCGCGCATCCGCTGCTCGCGGTCCACCGGGATCGCCCGGACGGCGTCGGTGCCCATCCCGAGCATGTCAGCCGCGCGCGCCTGCACGACGTGCGCCTCGCTCGACACGTAGAAGGCGAGCGGCGGGCCGGCGGCCAGGCCGCGGGTGCGGGCATCCGTCCCGAGCGCGGCGTCGCGCGCGATCTTCAGCCCGACGAAATTCGCCATCGCGCCGCCCGCCACCACCTGGCCGCCGGCGCCGGCCGGAAGGCCGAAGCGGCTCGCGAGCCACGCGATCAGCGCCGTCTCGATCTGGTTGGGCCCGGGGCTGAGTCGATAGCCACCGAGGTTCTGGTTGAGCGCCGAGGCGATCAGGTCGGCCCCCGCTCCGGGCACGGTGCCGGCGCCCGAGATGTACGCCGAGAAGCCCGGATGACCCGGATAGATCGAGTTCTCGAAAACGAGCTCGCGCAGATAGGCGATGAGCGCCGCGTTCCCCATGCCCTCGTCCGGCACATCGGGGACGATTCGCTCTCGCACCTCAGCGGCACGGAACTCGCCGCCCACGGGTAGCTCGGGCATGCGCTCCAGCAGCTCCGTCCAGATCTCGACGAGCTCCTCGCCCAGCTCACGGGCCCGAGCGGGATCCCAGTCGAGGTCGGGGACGGGCGGCGGGCGATCCGGCATCGACGCCGACCTTACTGGCCGCCCGCTCGCGGGCGGGCGCCGCCGCCCAGAGCGCCGGTGCTCCGGACTACGCCGGGATGCCGGCCCTGCCCTTTGGCTCGAGCTCGCCGCCGCGCTCGGTGCCGGCGATCAGCTCGTCGGGCGAGCGCTCGGCCGGGATGAAGCCCGACTTCATGCCGAAGTACACCGCCTGCGGATGGTGGGCCACGATCGCCACGGTGGACTGCTCGGGCATCACCGCGAACCCGTCCGAGAGGTACATCCCGATGCCGTCGAGCCCGAGCAGGCGCCAGACCTTCTCGTGCTCTGACTGGTCCGGGCAGGCCGGGTAGCCCCAGGAGTAGCGCCGGCCCTGGTCGAGGTCGACGCCGAGCCCGCGCCGCACCTCCGAGTGCAGCCACTCGGCGAGGCCCTCGGCCGCCTGCACGCCGAGGCCGTGGGTGAAGAGCTGCTCGGCGAACTCGCCGTCGCGCTCGAGCTGCGCCATCAGCTCGGTCACCTCGGGGCCGACGGTCACGCCCTGGAGCGCGACCACGTCGCGCTCGCCGGAGTCGATCGGGCGGAAGAAGTCGGTCAGGCAGATGCGGTCGTGCTTCGGCTGCCGCGGGAAGGTCAGACGCTCGAGCTCCTGCGACGGGTCGGCCGGGTCGAAGACCACGAGCTCGTTGCCGTCGGCGGCGCACGGGAAGTAGCCGAGCTTCGCGCGCGGGCGCAGGTAGTCCTGCTCGCGCCACATGCGCTCGAGCTTCGCGGCGAAGCCCTCCTCGTCGCCGTCGCCGTGCACGAGCCGCTCCCACTCCTCCCCCTTCACGCCGCGCCCGCCCCAGTGGAGCTTGAACAGCACGTGACGATCCAGGTAGGGGAACACGTCGTCGAGGTCGACGTCGATCTCGCGCGCGCCCCAGAAGGGCGGCTCGGGGATCGCGACGTCGGTGCTCGCGCTCGAACGTACCGAGCTGTCCGTGACCGGCGGCGCGTCGTCGTCCACCACGGGCTTCTCTCGCAGCGCCTTCGCCTCGGAGCGGATGCGCTCCACGAGCGGGCCGCGCGACTCCTCGTCCACCAGCTGGTCGACCGTCGCGAGCCCCGCGAAGGCGTCCTTGCAGTAGTAGACGCCGGGCTCGTAGACCTCGTCGGACTCCTTGCCCTTCGGGTAGAGGATGCGCCGGCCGAAGTCGCGGTTGATCGCGGCGCCGCCCACCAGCACCGGGAACTCGAGCCCGCGCTCGTGCAGCTCCTGCACGCAGGTCGGCATCTGCTTCGAGGTGGACACGAGCAGCGCCGACAGGCCGATCGCGTCCGCCTCGTGCTCGACGGCCGCGTTGATGATGGTGTCCACCGGCACCTGCTTGCCGAGGTCGATCACCGTGTAGCCGTTGTTCGTGAGGATCGTGTTCACGAGCGACTTGCCGATGTCGTGCACGTCGCCGAACACGGTGGCGATCACGACCTTGCCCTTGGTGTGGCCCTCGATGCGGTCGAGGTAGTTCTCGAGCTGCGCCACGGCGCGCTTCATCACCTCGGCCGACTGGAGCACGAACGGCAGGATCAGCTCGCCGGCGCCGAACTTGTCGCCCACCTCCTTCATGGCGGGCAGCAGCACCTCGTTGAGCGTCGGCACCGCGCCGATCTTCTCGACGGAGCGGTCGATCCAGTCCTCCACGCCATCCTTCTTGCGCCTCAGGATTTTGAAGTGGAGCGCCTCCTCGGGCTCCATGCCCTCGGTCGGGTCGGCGCCGCCGGTGTCCTCCTCGGACTCGCCCTTCTGCTCGAAGTGGGCGATGAAGCGCTCGAGCGCGTCCTCGCGCCGGTTGAGCACGAGGTCGTCGGCGAGCTCGCGCTCGTCCTCCGGGATCTCGCCGTAGGGCGTGATGTGGTTGGGGTTGACCATCGCCAGGTCGAGCCCGGCCTCCACGCAGTGGTGGAGGAAGACGGAGTTGAGCACGGCCCGGGCGCCGGGCGAGACGCCGAACGAAACGTTCGACACGCCCAGCGAGGTCTTCACGCCGTGCAGCTCGGCCTTGATCAGCTTGATGCCCTTGATCGTCTCGACGGCGCTCGGCTTCCACTCCTCGTCGCCGGTGGTGAGCGTGAAGGTGAGCGCGTCGAAGATCAGTGCCTCGCGCTCGAGCCCGTTCTCGTCACAGGCCAACTCGACGATCCGCTTGGCCACCTCGAGCTTGCGCTCCGCCGTCTTCGCCATCCCGACCTCGTCGATCGTGAGCGCGATCAGCGCCGCGCCGTGGGCCTTGGCGAGCGGGGCCACCACGTCGAGCTTGTCGCGGCCGGCCTCGAGGTTCACCGAGTTCACGATCGCGCGGCCGGGGATCGCCTCGAGCGCCGCCTGGATCACCTCCGGCTCGGTGGAGTCGACCTGGATCGGCGCCGGCTGGCTGAGCGAGATGCGCTTGACCACCTGCCGCATCTGCTCGTCCTCGTCCTGGCGCTCGGTGAGCGCGACGCAGACGTCGAGCACGTGCGCCCCGCCGGTGACCTGGTCCTCGGCGATCCGCAGGATGCCGTCGTAGTCGTCCGCGAGCAGCAGCTCCTTGGCCTTGCGCGAGCCCTGCGAGTTCACGCGCTCGCCCACCAGCGTGGGGCGCGGCTCCTGCACGAGCGGGGTCGCGGTCATCATCGAGGAGACGAGCGCCCGCCGCGTGTCCGGGCGTCCCGCCGCATCGCGGCCGCCCACGCGCTCGACGATCGCCGCGATGTGGTCCGGCGTCGTGCCGCAGCAGCCGCCCACGACCGACACGCCGTGGCGCTCGACGAACTCCTGGAGCGTCGCGGCGAGCGGGTCGGGCTCCTCTGGGAAGATGGTCTCGCCGTCCGGGCCCTGAAGCGGCAGGCCGGCGTTCGGGATGCAGTGCACCGGCACCGGGCTGAACTCGCCCAGGTAGCGGATCGCGTCGCGCATGTCCTCGGGCCCGGTCGAGCAGTTGAGGCCGATCGCGTCCACGTCGAGCGCGATCAGGGTCGTGAGCACAGCCTCGATGTCGGTGCCGAGCAGCATCTTGCCGCCATTCGGCAGCAGCGACACGCTGGCCTGGATCGGCACGCTCCTGCCGCTCAGCTTGAAGGCCTCGCGGGCGCCGAAGATCGCCGCCTTGACCTCGAGGATGTCCTGCGCGGTCTCGACGATGATGAGGTCCACGCCGCCGTCCACGAGCCCGCCCGCCTGCTCGGTGAAGACCTCGACCAGCTCGCGGAAGCTGATCTTGCCGAGCGTCGGGTCATCGCTTGCGGGGAGGTGGCCGGTGGGCCCGATCGAGCCCGCCACGAAGCGGTCCTCGCCCGCGGCGGCGCGGGCGATCTCGGCCGCCCGCCTGTTGATCTCGAGCGTGTGCTCGCCGAGGCCCCACTCCTCGAGCTTGAGGCGGCTGGCCTGGAAGGTGTCGGTCTCGAGCACCTCCGCGCCCGCCGCGAGCATCGACTCGTGCACGCCCTGGATCACGTCGGGGCGGTTGAGCACGAGCGCCTCGTGGCACTTGCCGGGCAGCCCGCCGTAGTCCTCGGAGGTCAGGTCGAACTGCTCGAGGGTGGCGCCCATGCCGCCGTCGAAGACGACGACGCGGGAGCGGGCGGCCTCGATGTAGTCACGAGCGGCCAAGGGCGCCAGGATAGCAAACCTTGACACGATCGTGTGAAGGTTGGCCCCCGTACTTCAGCGCTTACGTACGAGCACGATCCTTCCGAAGGTCATGCTCCGCAGACCGGCGGCGTTCCGTAGCTCGACCGCCGCCCGCGCGCGCAGCTTGCCGTCGCGCCGCAGCGCGCGCCGTGCCCGGCGCGTGAGGCGCAGGCGCACGGTGGCGCGACCACGTGCGTCGAGGCTGAAGCGGGCGCGCGCGATGCGCACGCGCCGCGCCGCGAGCGCCTTCCCGGTCGCGCTGAGGCTCACGACGCCGGCGAGCCGCGCCTCGCCGGCGATCCGCATCCGCAGCCGTCCGAGGCGGTCGACGACGAAGCGCCGGCCGAAGCCCGCGGGTCCGGGGCGGCCGGCGGTCGTGGTGGTGGTGGTCGTCGTGCCTCCGGGCGGCGCGGTCCCACCGGGCGCGGGCGGCGAGCTCGTGCCGAGCGAACCGACTCGGCCGGCCCAGGGCCGCGGCAAGCGCTCCCGCGGCGTCCGCGGTGCCGCCCGTGACCGTCCGTCCCGCGAGTGAAGGCAGCGGCTTCGCGCCCGCCTTGATGTCCGCGATCACCTGCGCGGCGGCGCGGCCGGGCGCGGCGGCCCTCACGAGCGCGGCGATGCCCGCGACGTGCGGCGTTGCCATCGAGGTGCCGCTGAACTCGACGTAGTTGCCGGCGCCCGTCGCGTCGAGGTTCGCGACCGATGTGATGGCGTTGACGTAGGTGGCGTCGCGGCAGAGGAGGCGCAGGTTGTCGACCTTCGCGCCGTCGGCCACGACGGTTGTTCGCGTCGGCGTCGACGCCGATGAAGGGGCGCACGTCCTCGCGCCCGTCGAGGGCGTTCACCCCCACCTCGAACGGGCCGAAGCCGCCGAGCTGCCCGTGAACTTCAGGCCGTCGACGACGGACTGGTTGCTCTGGTCGAAGGCGCCGGCGAGGAACCAGTCCGTCGCCGCCATCGCGAAGGAGGCGTCGAAGTGGAGCCGGCAGCCGCGCTCGCCGGAGAGGTTGACGTTCGCGGCCGCGTGCAGCTCCGAGTAGCGCGTTCTTCGCGTAGTTGACATCTGCCCGGGCTGTCGCTCGCCCTGCCGGCCTCGATTCCCCAGGCGACCGCGTTGCCCTGCTCGAAGTGCGTCCACTTCCCGAGCCCGCCGTCGAAGTCGTCCTCGAACAGCCGCGCGTAGTCGGTCTTGGTGCTGAGCACGCCGACCCCGGGCGCGCCGACGTCGACGGTGGTCGGCGCCGATGTTCGCGAAGCTCGGCATGCCACCCGACTGGTTGACAGCGGTCACGCAGATCAGGTTGTCGGCGGGCAGCGCGCAGGGCGTGACCGGCGTGGTGTCGTTGTTCGTGCCGTCGTTCCCTGCCGCGGCGACCACGACCGCGTTGAAGGTCCTCGCCTCGTTCACGGCATCCGCCATGAAATGGTCGTCCGCATCAGCCAGGCCGCCAAGGCTCAGGTTGATCACGCTCGCACCTTCGACGTGCCGCATAGGCGATGCCCTCGCCGATGTCCTCGCTGGAGCCAAAGCCCTCGCTGTCGAGGACGCGCACGGCCATCACCTGCGCCTCGGGTGCCACCCCGGCCACCCCGCGCGCGTTGTTCGCCCTGCCCGCCGCCGTACCGGCCACGTGCGTGCCGTGGAACTCGAAGTCGTCGGGCACGCCGTCGTCGTCCACGAAGTCGTAGCCGCGCACGTCGTCGATCCTGCCGTTGCCGTCGTCGTCGACCCCGACGTTGCCGCCCAACTCGTCGGCGTTCGTCCATAGGTTGGCGGCCAGATCGTCGTGCGTGAGGTCGATCCCCGTGTCGACCACCGCGATCACCTGACCTGCGCCGCGGGTGACGTCCCAGGCGTTGAGGACGCCGACCCCAGGCGTTGCGCCAAGGCCCCACAGCTGCGTGAACCAGGTGTCGTTCGGCGGCGGCGCCGCCTGCGCGCGGTAGCGGTAGTTCGGTTGGGCATATGCAACCCTCGGCTGGCGCTCGAGCCGGGCCGCGGCGCTCTGCACGGACCCCTCGAAGCTCACGAGCTGCGCTCGCGCAACCGACAGCGAGCGCTCGAAGGTGACATCGGCAGCGCGTCGCGCGGCGTCCCGATCGGAGGCGGACGTGCCGGGCTCGAAGCGGACGATTGCCTCGCTGGAGGCGTACGTCGCATCGGTGCTCTCGGCCACGGCTCTCGGAGGAGCGGCCGGTGCGGGGGCCGCCGCGGCGAGGAGGGCGGTGGCGGAAGCACCCAGGGCCAGTGCACGGAGCCGTCGCATGCGCTCTCCTAAAGGTAGCTCCCGTCTCCCGAGTTCGCGCCGGTTGCCCCACGAGTGCCGCGCTACGCTCGCCGCATGCCGATCGCACTCGTGACCGGAGCCAACCGCGGCCTTGGCCGGGAGACGGCCCGCCAGCTCGCCCAACGCGACTACGAGGTGATCGTCACGGCCCGCGACGAGGCCAAGGCGCGCGAGGCGGCGCAAGCGATCGGCGCGGCGCGGGCGCTCCACCTCGACGTGGCCGACAGCGCCTCGATCGAGCGCGCGGCGGCCGCGGTGCGCGACGACCCGGGCGCGCTCGACGTACTCGTGAACAACGCGGGGATCGGGTCGGACTTCGGCGTGGCCGCCGCCGAACCCGACTTGCCGCGATTCAGCGCGCCCTCGACACGAACTTCTTCGGCGCCTACCGGCTCACGATCGCGCTGCTGCCGCTGCTTCGAGCGTCGGAGCACCGCGCGTGGTGAACGTATCGAGCGGGATGGGCGGGGTGGCCGAGATGGGTGGCTGGTCGCCCGGCTACCGCGTCTCGAAGGCCGCGCTGAACGCGATGACGCGCATGCTCTCGACCGAGCTCGCCGACGCCGGGATCAAGGTCAACTCGGCCTGCCCCGGCTTCGTCGCCACCGACATGGGCACGCCGATGGGGGCCGCCAAGTCCGTCGAGGACGGCGCCGCCGGCATCGTCTGGCTCGCCACCCTGCCGGACGACGGCCCGAGCGGCGGCTTCTTCCGCGACGGCCGCCCGGTCACGTTCTAGAACAGCTCGACCCGGTTGCGGGTCGTGGCGATCAGCGCCCCGCCGTCGAAGACGGTCAGCGTGATCGTGTACACGCCGGGCATCGCGTAGGTGTGGATGGCGTCGAGTCCGGTGGCGAGGTTGTCGGCGCCGGACGCCGGCTCGCCGAAGTCCCAGCGGTACTCGAGCGCCGCGATTGCGCGCGGCGGCGGAGAGCCGCAGGAGGCCCCCGTTGAACGGCAGGCGCGAGCCGTGTCCCGGGTTGAACAGCCCGATGGCGGCGCTCACGCGGGGCGGCCTCCCGCGGTAGAGCGAGCGCACCCCGCGCACGTCGTCCCGGGTTGGCACGCGGGTCCTCCGCGGGCACAGCGAGGGGAGGCGCGTGTCCACGTCGCCGGTGGGGTTCATCAGCGCGCAACGCCGCGCTTCGTGGCCGAGGCCGAGCACGTGGCCGAGCTCGTGCATCGCCGTCAGGCGGCGAAGCGCCGGGTCGAGGCAGTTGCGGATCACCCGCACGGTGGCGGTCACGAACGGCGACGGGTAGCCGGCCCCGGCAGCCCCCGCGACCCCCTCGCAGCCATAGCGCCCGAAGCCCCCGGAGCGCGAGTAGCTGAACACCACGCGCGCGCGGCGGGCGGGCGCGCGCGTGAACCGGACGCCCACGTCCGCGCGGTTCCAGGCCCTGATCGCCTGGCGCACGGCGAGCGCGTAGCGCGGCGCCGTATTCGCAACCGAGATCTCGTGGTTGGGCCAGCGCGGCCCCGCGATCCGATACGCGCTCGCCGGCCCCGCCAGAACGGTCGCCGCGAGCAGAGCAAGAGCCAGCGCCCCCGCCCCGCGACCCATTAGGCCTCGGCTTCGGCGGCCTCGCCGCGGCGCCGGCTGCCCATCGCGCTCAGCTCGACGGGCGCGGCGTGTAGGGCCCGCATGCGCAGGTCGCGCCAGGTCATGCCCTCGCGCACCAGCGCCGGCATGCCCATCGCGAGCGCGGTGGCGATCTCCACCGCCTGCAGGATGACCCCGTAGGCGAACGCGTTCGTCTTGCCCACCCCGTACGCGGAGAGCACCGCCACGCACGCCGCCTGGAAGACGCCCAGGTTCGACGGGGTGGCGGGCAGAGCCGCGGTCACGTTCACGGCGAACAGCACGGCCGCGGCGGCGCCGAGGCCGGCGCGCTCGTCGAGCCCGAGTGCCACGAGCAGCACGTAGCAGGCGAGCCACTGGATCCCCCAGGCGCTGAGCTGCATGAGGGCCGCCCAGCCGCCGAGCTTCGGCTTGCGGAAGACCTCGAGCCCCCGGCGCACCTGGACCATGGCGCGCCTGGCGTGGGCGGCGGCCTGCTGCACGCGCTGGAAGCGCGACGGGGTGCCGCGACGCAGGATCCAGGGCGCGCAGAGCACCAGCACCAGCAGCACGACCGGCACGAGCGTCGCGATCACGAGCGCGTCCTCGTTGCCCTGGAAGAGCCCGACGGTGGCGAACATCACCCCGCCGAGGATCACCAGGGCGAGGATGTTGAGCAGCGTCTGGGAAACGAGGGTGCCGAGTACGACCGGGAAGCGGTCGCGCACGCGCCCGGTCCGGCGCGCGACGATCAACGCCCTCGACGGCTCGCCGAGACGCGCCGGCAGCGTCGCCGACATGAGCACCCCGATCATCGTCCCGCGGGCGGTGTCGCGGCGGCGGACGCGCGTGCCCGGAAGCGCAGCACGCAGGATCGCGTGCCACGCCTCTGCGCGCAGGAGCATCGAGGCGCACATCAGCGCGAACGCCGCCAGCACCCAGACGGGCGTGGCCGCCAGCATCGCGCGAGCGATCGACTCCGCCCCGAGCCGCTGCAGGGCGAGCGCCGTGAGACCCGCGCCGAGCAGGATCCCCACGGCGAGGATCGCGCGGCGCGCCACGCGCGCGGCCCGGCGCCGTCCCGTCGGGGCGGTCTTGGGCTCGAGCGAAGGCAGCCGCTGGGGGCGGATCCGCGGGCCCGGCTCGGCCGGGAGCGCTCCCGTCCGGCGTGCCATGCGCGCGACCCGGCCCTCGGGTTCCGGTAGCGCGAGCGCCTGCTCGTAGACATCGGTGACCTCCGCCGCCACGTTCGGCCACGCGAAGCGCTCCGCCCGCTCGCGCGCCGAGGCGGCCATCGCCTGGCGCCTGGCGGGATCGAAGGCGAGCGCTCGCAGCGCCTCGCCGAGCTCCACCGGGTCGCCGACCGGCACCAGCAGCCCGTCGCGCCCCTCGCGCACCACCTCGCGGTAGCCGGCGATGTCCGACGCCACGACCGGCGTGCCGGAGGCGAACGCCTCGGTGAGCACCATCCCGAAGCTCTCGCCGCCGAGCGACGGGGCGCAGAGCAGGTCGGCCTGGCCGAGCAGGCGCCACTTGTCGGCGTCATCGACGCGCCCGGCGAGCTCCACCCCGTCGGGCTCGAGCAGCAGCGGCTCGACCTCGCCGGGCTCGGGGCCGGCCACGATCAGGCGCGCCTTGACCTCGGCGCCGCGCAGCGCCTCGAACGCGCGCAGCAGCACGGGCAGTCCCTTGCGCTCCTCGGCTCGGCCGACGAACAGGATGCGAAGCTCGTCGTGGGGACGCTCCGGGTCCGGCACGGCGGCGCCCAGGTCGACCCCGTTGGGCACGATCCTGTAGCGCCCGCCGTAGAAGCGCTGGGCGGTCCAGCGCGCAGCCTCGGAGACCGCAATCCGGGCGCTCAGCTTCGAGTAGAGGCGGCGTGCGCCGAAGAGGTTGGCCGTGAGCCCGCCGACGATCCGGCTCGTGGAGTAGGTGTGGAAGGTCGCGACGGTCGGGACGCGGGTCGTCTCGGCGGCGTACCAGGAGACCATGGGGGCGTTCGGCTCGTGGACGTGCACGAGGTCGTAGCCGCCGCCTCGCAGCTCGCGCCCGAGGATGCCCACCGCCTCGGGGAAGGGGCTCAGGTTGGAGACCGCGCCGTTCATCGGGAGGCCGACCGTCCTGCCGAGGGAGATGCCGTACTCGGGCAGCGGCCCGGGGCTGCGGCGGGGCGCCGCGATGCATCGCTCGCGAGATCCGGTCGTCGGGGTCGTAGGGAGCCAGCAGGCGCACGTCGTGGCCCTGCTCGAGCAGCTCCTCGGCCAGAGCCTCCACGTGGCGCCCGACACCGCCCGGATATGTGTACGAGTAGGGCGATACGAGGGCTAGTCGCACCCGGCCCATCCTATCGGCCACACTAGACGTGTGAGCGACGCGCGCAGCTACGTGAAATACACCTTTCTCAAGGTCGATCCGGCCTGGCGCCGGCGGTCCGCCGAGGAACGCGCTGCCGACAAGGAGGAGTTCGCCGCCGCCTGCCGCGACTTCGCCGAGGGCCACTACCTGCGCGCCTACTCGCTCGTCGGCACCCGCGGGGACTGCGACCTGATGATCCGCGCGATCGCACGCACGCTCGAGCCGATCCACGAGCTGCACGTGCTGCTCAACCAGAGCGGCCTGCTGCGCTTCGCGGAGATCTCCCACTCCTACCTCGCGATGACCAAGGAGTCGCCCTACTCCGACCAGCCCGACCAGCCGCTGGCGCCGCGCGAGGGAGCCGACGCCAAGTACCTGATCGTCTACCCGATGTGGAAGAAGCGCTCCTGGTACGGGCTCTCGCCGGAAGAGCGCATGCGCGTCATGCGTGACCACATCGCGGTGGCGCGCCGCTTTCCCGGCATCGAGACGAACACCGCCTACTCGTTCGGGCTGGATGACCAGGAGTTCGTGGTGGCCTTCGACGCCGACGACCCCGCGCAGTTCCTCGACCTCGTGCAGGAGCTCCGCTCCACCGAGTCGAGCGCCTACACCGAGTCGGAGACGCCGATCTTCACCTGCATCCGCACCAGCGTGGAGCGGGCCCTGGATGCATTGGATGGGGAGCGGGTGAGCGTCAGGCAGCCGGCCTGACGAGCTCCGGGATCGTCACGAACTCGTAACCCTCCGCTCCAAGCCGCTCGAGGATCTCCTGCGTCGCGCGGACCGAGTTCGAGCGATCGCCCGCGGGCTCGGTGTGGATGCCGTCGTGCAGCAGGATCACGTCGCCCCCCTTCGCCTTCAGGCCGCGGCGGGCGAAGTCCTGCCAGTCCTCACGGGTGCGCCAGTCCCAGCAGGTGATCGACCACTGGACGGCCACGTAGCCCTGGTCGCGGACGGCGCGGAGCGTGCCCGGACGCCGGCGGCCCCAGGGGCAGCGCATGAGCTCCCGGCCGTCGACCTCGTCGAAGCGGAGCTCCGCGGCCTCGGCGGCCGCGCGGCAGCGGCGCAGCTCGTCCTTCACGCGGGCCGTCGATCGCAGCGGGAGCGTCGGGTGCGTGTAGGTGTGGTTGCCGAGCGCGTGGCCCGCCGCCTGCACCTCGCGCGCGAGCGCGGGCTCCCGCTCGATCCAGCGCCCGACCTGGAAGAAGGTGGCCTTCGCGCCGTGGCGCTCGAACAGCTCGAGCAGCTTGGGCGTGTAGATCGGGTTCGGCCCGTCGTCGTAGGTGAGCGCGATCCGGCTCCCCGCCGGCGCGTCCGGGGCGCGCGCGATCGTCGTCCCGTAGAGCTGGGAGGTGGGCGCCTGGGCGTGGTAGTAGCCGAAGCCGGCGGCGGCGGCGGTGCCGGCGATCGCCGCGCCCCTCATCGGTGCACCGCCCGATGCGCCTGGCGCTTCGCGCGCCGGCGCCCGCGCGGTCCCTCCGCGGCGGCCGCCTCGGCCGTCTGCTCGACCGCGCGCAGCGCCACCGAGTTGCCAACCTGCTCGTAGCGCGCGAGCTTCTCCTCGAACCCGCCCATGCCCTCGAGGAAGAGACGCAGCGCGGCCTTCGAGGTCCGCTCGACATACATGCCGTACCCGGTGCGGTGGAGGTAACGGGCGTTCATGAGCTGCTCGAACTGGCCGCGCAGAGGGATCGCCAGCAGCGGCTTGCCGAGGTACACCGCCTCGCTCATCAGCGAGAAGCCGCCCCCGGCCACCACTCCCCGGCAGGTCCGGAGCGCCTCGACGAAGCCCTCGTTCGAGGGCGGCCGCAGCTCGAGGTTGCCGTCCTTCACGGGCTCGTCCGGCCCCCCGCGCATCCCGTAGACGAGGCAGGGCACGCCCGTGGCCTTGAGCGCCTCGATCTGCCGCTTGGCGCCGTTCGAGTAGACCACGAGGTGGTCGCCCTGCTCGCAGGTCGCCCCCGCGATCTCGGGACGCACGATCGGCGGGATCAGCGTCGTGCGGCGGCGGGCGAGCGGGGGGCGGAAGAAGGTCGTGACCATGTACTCACCCGCGTTCGGCACCATCGCCCGCACAATCGTGCGCGCGAGCCGATAGTCGTCGCGCTGCGGGCCGACGATCTCGCGGTCGTGCCGGCAGCGGTCGATCATGTTGATGTTGTCGACGGCCACGAGGGGCGTTCGGCTCCAGCGCGCGTAGGCGGCGCAGAGCGGCTCGAAGTCCGTGATCACCACGTCGGGCCGCCAGTCGTCGACCAGGCCGACCCAGTGATTGAGCGTCTCGGGCAGCTGGCGGCGCGCGAGGCGGAGACTTTGCTGCACGGTGTTCCAGCGGTCGATCTGCCCGTCCTTCATCGCGAAGGTCGGGCCGAAGACCTCCTCCACGCGCGGCAGCCGCCCGCTCAGGTGCTCGAGAGCCCTGCCCGAGGCGACCACTCGCACGTCATGACGCTCGAGGAGGTGCGTGATCACGACCTCCGACCGGGTCGCGTGCCCCATCCCCTCGCCGTTGACGCCGTAGAGAATCTTCATCGCCGCAGGTACGGTACGTGATAGTGGACTGGCTGCTCGCCCAACTCGTGCTGGAGCTGGAGCTCGACGGCGGCGAGCAGTTCCTCTCGCACGACGGCGTGCGCGCGGGGCTGATCCTGCTCAGCACGATGTTGCTCTCGTTCCTGTTCATCAGGACCAGCGCCCGGCTGATGCGCAGCCCCAAGGTCCCGTGGTGGCCGGGGAGCGTCACGACCGGGGACCTGCACGTCCACCACCTCGTGTTCGGGATCGTGCTGATGCTGATCGCGGGCTTCGTGCTCGCGCTCCAGCCGGGCAGCCCGGGCAACGAGATCGTGGCCGGCCTGTTCGGCATCGGAGCCGGCCTCACGCTCGACGAGTTCGCCCTCTGGCTCCACCTGGAGGACGTCTACTGGTCCGAGGAGGGCCGCCGGTCGGTGGACGCCGTCGTGATCGCGTTTCTCCTCGGCGGCCTCGTGCTGATCGGCTTCCTGCCCGTCTCGACCGGCGAGAGCGTGCCCGTGATCCTCCTGACCGTGCTGGTGAACCTCACCATCAGCGCGATCGCCATCACCAAGGGGAAGGTCGTGATGGGGTTGGTGGGCGTGCTGGTGCCGATCGTCGGACTGATCGGTTCGATCAGGACCGCGAAGCCACACTCACCCTGGGCGCGGCGCTTCTACGCCGAGGGCAGCAAGAAGCTTGCGAAGGCGGAGGCCCGCTACGAGCGGCACACGCGCCGCTATCAGCGCTTCCAGGACCAGATCGCAGGCGCCCCCACCGCGCTCGAGCCTCCCTCGAAGGCCGACGGCTAGCGTCAAGGCCGACAGCCAGCGTCAGCGACCGATCGGCGCCGAGCCGCGAGCGGCCTCGAGCAGCTCCTCGAAGCTGCAGAGCTTGACGCGCGGCCGCCCTTGCGGCTCGCCCGCCGTACGCTCGGCCTCGTCGATCGCCTGCCAGCCCGCATAGGACACGGCGTCGGGCCGGCGCTCGGCGATCAGCGCGTCGAGCGACTCGCGGTCCGGATCGGCGGGATCGAGCAGCCGGCCGGCGTCGAGGTCCTCGAGCAGGAGGTCGACGGTTTCCTGCGCATCGCGCTTGTTGGTGCCGATGATCCCGGTCGGGCCGCGCTTGATCCAGCCGACGACGTACTCGCCGCGTACGGGCTCGCCGTCGGCGAGCACGCGGCCGCGGTCGTTCGGGATCACCGCGCCGGCCTCGTCGAAGGGAACGCCGGCGAGCGCGGTCCCGCGGTAGCCGATCGAGCGGAACACGAGCCCGCAGGGGATCAGCTCCTCGGCGTCGGTGGCGCGGGCGCGAATGGCGCCCGACTCGTCGGCCACCAGCTCGTTGCGCGCGATACGGACCCCCTCAACGCGCTCGCTGCCGACGATCTCCACCGGCGAGGCGAGGAAGCGCAGGACGATCTGGCGCGGCTTCCCCTCCGGCTCGCGCCCGGCGTAGCCGTGCACGATCGTCACGTTCTTCTTCGCCGTGGCGTGCGCGGCCTCGCTCTCGATGAACGCCCGGGAGAGCGGGTCGAGCTCGGCGTCGCCGGGATCCACGAACACGTCGGCGTCCGTCATGTCGCCCAGCTCGAGCAGCTCGGGGTTCGTGAAGGCGGCCTGCGCGGGGCCGCGGCGGCCGAGCACCACGATCTCGCGGACATTCGACTCGGCGAGCACCGTCAGCGCGTGGTCCGCCACGTCCGTCTCGGCCAGCTCGTCGCGGGTGAGTGCGAGCATCCGGGCCACGTCGGCGGCGACGTTCCCGTTGCCGACGACCACAGCCGTCTCGACCGACAGGTCGAACTCGAGGTGGCGGTAGTCCGGGTGGCCGTTGTACCAGGCCACGAACTCGGTGGCGGCCCAGCTGCCGGGCAGGTCCTCGCCCGGGATCCCCATGCGCTTGTCTGTCTGCGCGCCGACCGCGTACAGGACGGCGTGGTAGCGCTCGAGCAGCTCGTCATGGGTGATGTCGCGACCGAGCTCGACGTTGCCGAAGAAGCGGAAGCCCGGATGCTCGGCCGTCTTCTCGTAGACCCGGCTGACCGCCTTGATGTTGGGATGGTCGGGGGCCACCCCTGCGCGCACCAGTCCCCAGGGCGTGGGCAGGCGGTCGAACACGTCGACCTGGACGTCGAGATCGGGATGCGACTTCGCCTTCTGGAGCTGACCGGCGGCGTAGAAGCCGGCCGGGCCCGAGCCGATGATGGCGATGCGCAGGGGGTTCTCGGATGTGCCGATCGGAGCCAAGCGGGCAGGCAAGGCTATCGAGCGGCGTGCGCCTCCCGGCGCGGCCGGCGCGGACTCAGTGCTGCGGCGAGTCGGACGAATCCGAGTTGTCGTCGTCCTCGTCCTCGCCCATTACGAGGTCGATCGCGGAGACGGTCTCGACGGACCTGACGCTCACCGGCTCGTCGTCGACGGGCTCGTCGTCGACGGGCTGGTTGTCGACGGGCTCGGGCACCGGCTCGGGCTCGAGCGCGGGGTCCGCACCGCGCAGCTCAGCCACGTCCTGGGCCAGCTCCTGAAGCGAGGGCGACGCCATGTCCGCGAGCGGCGGCTCGGGCTCGACCAGCACGGGCTCGGGCTCGACCACGGGCTCGGGCTCGACCACCACGGGCTCGGGCTCGACCACCGGCTCGCCGGCGAGCTCCGGCTCGAAGGGCCGCAGCTCGGGCGCGGCGACCGGCGCCGCCGCGGGCCGCGGCGGCAGTGTGATCGTCGCGGAGCGGCTCGACCGGCGGGGCCACCTGCTCCGCGTCGACCGCTGCGGCGGCGGGCGCCGGCGCGGGCGCCGAGGCGTCCACGATCATCGTGCCGCCGGCGAGGTCGCCGAGGCGTCCGCGCCGCTCCCCGGTCACCAGCATCACGATGAGCCCGACGAGGTACAGCGCGATGCCGTCGATCACACGCAGCAGCGTCCTCACGGCCACCTCGCCCATCCCGGCAGGGGTGCCGTCGACGCGCACCACGCGTAGCTTCAGCAGCCGCTTGCCGAGCGTCTGACCGCCGCTCGACTCGCAGGCGAAGTAGTAGTAGAGCGCCCAGCCGAGGATCAGGAAGTTGAAGCCGGGCATCTCCGTCGGCCGCTCCGACCCGAGCGCTCGCGCGACCGCGAGGATCGCAAGGGCGCCGGCAGCGACGATCACGACATCGATGACGCCGGCGAGGACGCGGCGGAAGTCCAGCCGCGGCCCCGCGACAGGGAGGGACGAGGCCTGGGCGATCGCGTTCATTGGAACAACATCGGCATCCCGCGGGTCGGCTTTACCGCCGGGCGCGGCGCGATGGACGAGACGGTTCGGGGAAGATGCCGCCCCGTGTTGATCACCGAGGCCAACCGCCGCTGGTGGGTCCTTACCGGCGCCTCCACCGGCCTCTTCGTCCTCATGCTCGACTCGACCGTGGTGGCGCTGGCGCTGCCCTCGATCCGGGTGGATCTCGGGGCGTCGACCTCGGAGCTCCAGTGGGTCCAGAACGTCTATCTGCTCGCGATGGCTGCGCTCGTCGTGACCCTCGCCCGCAGCGGCGATCTGTTCGGGAGGCGGCGTATCTTCCTGGCGGGGCTCGTGATCTTCGGCGTGGGCTCGGTCGTGTCGGCCACGGCCGGCGAGATCGAGCAGCTGATCGCCGGCCGGGCGCTTCAGGGGATCGGCGGCGCCTCGCTGCTCGGCCTCTCGCTCGCGATCGCGACGGTCGCGTTCCCACCCGATGAGCGCGACCGGGCACTGGGAATCTGGGCGGCGGTGTCGAGCATCGCACTGGCGATCGGGCCGCTCGTGGGAGGGACGGTCATCGAGCTTGCGAGCTGGCGCTGGATCTTCTGGCTGAACGTGCCGCTGCTCAGCCCTCGCCGTCGCGATCGTGGCCGCCGCCACCCCCGAGTCGCGTGACGAGACGGCGGGGCACAAGCTCGACATCCCAGGTCTGGTCACGATCACCGTCGGCCTGACCGCGATCGTGCTGGCGCTCGTGCAGGGCAAGCAGTGGGGCTGGGAGTCGCCGACCACCCTCGGCGTCCTCGCCGCCGGGGTCGCCTTCCTCGCGGCGTTCGCGTACGTCGAGCTGCGGGTGCCGGAGCCGATCGTCGATCTGCACCTGTTCCGCAGCGGGCCCTACTTCGGCGCCACCGCCGCGGCCTTCGCCCTGGTCGGCTCCTACTGGACGATCATGTTCTTCATCCCGCAGTACTTCGAGCTCGGGCTCGACTACTCCACCTTGGCGAGCGGTCTGCTGATCCTCCCGGTCACGGCGCCGATGGTGGTGATCTCCCCCCTGGCGGGGAGGCTTGTCGGCCGTCTCGGCGCTCGCGTGCTGATGACCGCGGGCATGGCGCTCGCGGCGCTCGGCGCCCTGCTGATCGCCGTCGCCGACGACTCCGGCGAATACATCGACCTGCTCCCCGGCCTGCTGCTGTTCGGGTTGGCGCTCGGCCTGGTGTACGCGCCGCTGTCCGCGGCCGCGATGTCGGCCCTGCCGGTGGACAAGGCCGGCGTGGCCGCCGGCGTGCTCGCAATGGTCCGGACGATCGGGGGCGCCCTCCTGCTCGCGGTGTGTGGAGCCGTCTTCCAGCACGTCGAGATCGAGAGCCGCGCCGACGGGGACACCCTCCCGGAGGCGCTCTCACACGCGCTGTCGGGGGGGATGGTCGTGGTTGCCGCCGTGCTGGCGCTGGGCACGTTGTTGACGGCGATCTTCATCCGCTCCGCGCCGCGCGAGCGGCCCCGGCACCACCGCCACTTCCATCTCTGAGCGGCTAAGGCTCAGGCCAGGCGCGTGCGCAGCTCGCCGAGCTGCGGCGAGCTGATCAGCACCTCGTCGCCCGCCTTCAGCCACACCCGCGGGTCGCGCAGGCTCCCGACACCCGCGGGGGTGCCGGTGGACACCACGTCGCCCGGCACCAGGGTCATCAGCTTCGACAGGTAGGCCACGAGCGCGGGCACCGAGTGCACGAGGTCGGCGGTGCTGCTCCGCTGCATGAGCTCGCCGTTCAGCGTCAGCTCGAGCTCGATCGCGTCGTGGGGTCCGGCCTCGTCCGGGGTCACGAGCGCCGGCCCGCAGGGCGCCGAGCCGTCGAACACCTTGCCGGGCATCCACTGCGGGGTCTTGAACTGGTAGTCCCGCGCGGACAGGTCGTTCAGCAGGGTGTAGCCGGCCACGTGCCGCAGGGCGTCCTCCTCGGCGACGTCCTTGCAGCGGTCCCCGATCACGAACGCCACCTCGGCCTCGTAGTCGACCCGGCTCCAGTCCGGCAGCCTGACGGTCTCGCCCGTTCGCGCAAGCGCGTTGCGGAACTTGGCGAAGAAGGTGGGCATCGCGGGCGCCTCGGCGCCCTGCTCGTCGGCGTGAGCGTGGTAGTTCAGGCCGATGCAGACGATCTTGCCGGGCCTGGTGACGGGCGGGAGGAGCGTCACCCCCTCGACCGGCACGCCGTCGTCCTCGATCGCCTCCACCTCGTGCAGCAGCCCACCCTCGAGGATCGCCTCGAGGGTGCGGTCGTCGGCGCGGCCGCGGCAGAAAGGCCTCGCCCCAGATGTCGTAGACCCGCCCGTCTCGCAGGAGCGCGGCGCAGGGTCCGGCGCTCCCCTGGATCGTGACCAGCCTCATCCCGCTCTCAAGCCTATGGGTGATCCTGGTCGGGGCGCCGCCGGCCGAGCCGGCGGCTTCCGCAACTACCCTGAACACGATGGCCAAGGACCTTCCGACGAGCAGGGTGCGCAGGGCCGCCAAGGTCGGTCGGTTGGCCGGCACCCAGACGGCGCGCGGCTACGCCACGAAGGCCGCCAACCTGACCCGCGGCGAGGAGGGCCGGCGCGCCGCCGCCGAGCGCCGTCAGATGGAGGCCGCCGAACAGATCTTCGACGTGCTCGGCCAGATGAAGGGCGCGGCGATGAAGGTTGGCCAGGTGGCCTCGTTCATCGACACGGGCGGGTTTCCCCCTGAGTTCCAGGAGCGCATCCAGAGCAAGCTGGCCGAGCTGCGTGACGCCGCCCCGCGCGTGCCCTTCGAGCGCATGAAGAAGGTCGTGGAGGATGGCCTCGGCGAGAAGCTCGACGACGTCTTCTCCGAGTTCGGCGAGGAGGCCGTGGCCGCCGCGTCGATCGGTCAGGTCTACCGGGCGCGCGTGCGTGAGGACGGCCGCGACGTGGCGGTCAAGGTCCAGTATCCGGGCGTGGACAGCGCCGTTCGTGCCGACCTCCAGAACCTCGGGCTGATCATGCGGGTGGCCAAGCGGATCGCGCCCGGGATGGACGCCAAGGCGATGACCGCCGAGATCCGCGAGCGGCTCACGGACGAGCTCGACTACGAGCACGAGGCCCAGCAGCACCGCGCCTTCGCCCGCACCTGGCGCGGCCACCCGTTCATCTACGTCCCGCCGGTCGTCACGGAGCTCTGCTCGGAGCACGTGCTCGTGACCGAGTGGGTGGACGGCATCGGCTTCGAGGAGGTCAAGGAGCACGACGCCCCAACGCGCGACCGCTTCGGCGAGATCGTCTTCCGCTTCTTCTTCGGCTCGCTCTACCGCAACGGCCACTTCTCCGGCGACCCCCACCCCGGCAACTACCGGCTGATGCCGGACGGGCGGGTGGCGTTCATCGACTTCGGGATGACCAAGCGGGTGGAGCGCGCGGACATCGACGAGGAGGTCGACGCGATCCGGGCGGCGATGGACGGCGACGCCGAGGCCCTGCACCAGCGCCTCGGGGCGATGGGATTCTTCGATCCGAACGACGACCAGGTCACACCGGAGGCGGTGTTCGATCACTTCCACGACGTCACCGCCTGGTACATCGAGGACGGCGAGGTCACGATCGACCGCGAGCTCGTGTCGCAGGTGCTGATCGACTTCGGTGATCCGCGCTCCCGCCATTGGCAGCTGATGAAGCGCGAGACCATGCCGCCGCAGGCGATGCTGGCGCGGCGCATGGAGGCGCTCACCCTCGGCGTTCTCGGCCAGCTCGCGGCGACCGCCAACTGGCACCGAATCGCGCGCGAGTGGCTGTTCGGTGATCCGCCCAGCACCGAGCTGGGCGCGCTCGAGGAGCCCTTCCACACCCGGGCCGCCGCGTAGGCTGGCCCGGCCATGCCACGCCCGAGCGCGGGATCGCGCACGAAGCCGGTGCGGGCCACCCCCAAGGCGCTCGCGACGCTGCGCGAGGGCGACCCGGTGATGGCCCGGCTGATCGAGGAGCACGGCGCAATCGTCAGGCGCGAGCTGAGGGACGAGCGGCGGGGCGACGCCTACGGCGCGCTGCTGCGCTCGATCGTCGGGCAGCAGCTCTCGACCAAGGCCGCGGCGACGATCTACGGCCGCATGCTGGACATCTTCGGCGGCCACGCGCCCACCCCGCGCCAGCTGCTCGAGGCCGACCCGGAGGCGATCCGGGCGGCCGGCCTGTCACGGCCGAAGATCGCCTACCTGCGCGACCTCGCGCTGCACGTCGAGGAGGGCACGCTCGAGCTGGAGCGGCTGCCCGAGCTGCCGGACGAGGAGGTGAGCGCGCAGCTCACGGCCATCAAGGGACTCGGCCCCTGGACGGCCGACATGTTCCTCATGTTCCACCTGGGCCGGCCGGACGTGCTGCCCGTGGGCGACCAGGGAATCCGCAACGCGGCGAAGGTCGAGTACCGGCTGCGCAAGCTGCCCGACGCGAAGCGGCTCGAGAAGCTCGCCCGGCCGTGGCGCCCCTACAGGACGCTGGCCTGCCTGTTCCTCTGGAGCTCGCTCGACAACAGGCCGAACTAGACGGCGCTGCCGCAGGACGGCTCTTCGTCCGCAACCCGGAAGGAGGAGCCGCAGCCACATGAGGCGACCACATTGGGGTTCGAGACCTCGAAGCCCGAGCCCTGGAAGCTCTCGGTGAAGTCGACGGTCGAGCCGTCGACGTACTGGAGGCTCGCCGGGTCCACGAGCACGCGGATCCCGGACGCGTCGAAGACGTGGTCGTCGTCGCGCTGCTCGTCGAGCGCCAGCGCGTACTGGAAGCCCGAGCAGCCGCCGCCGCGGACGCCGACCCGCAGGCCCACGTCGCCCTCGGCGCTCTGCCCGTTCACGAACTCATGAACCTTCTGCGCGGCGATGTCGGTGAGAGTGACCATGTGCTGCCCCACATTGTATCGGCGCTTTCGTCGGTACTCTCAATACTCGGATGCCAAGCGCGAACGAACTCAAGCTACGCATCGAGGAGGCCATGCCGGGCGCCCAGGTGGCGGTCGAGGACCTCACCGGCGGCGGCGACCACTTCCGGGCGGAAGTCGTGTCGGAGCGCTTCGAGGGCCTCAACCGCATCCAGCAGCACAAGCTGATCTACGACGTCTTCGGCGACGAGGTCGGCGGCGCCATCCACGCGCTCTCCATCAAGACCCAGACCCCTGGAGACGGACGATGACCAACGACGAGATCCGCACCTTCATCGAGGACGCCATCAAGGAGAACAAGGTGATGCTCTTCATGAAGGGCACGCCGCAGCAGCCCGCCTGCGGGTTCTCCCTGAGGGCCTCGGGCGCGCTCAACGAGCTCGGCGTCCAGTACGCCGCGCTCGACATCCTGCCCGACCCGAGAATCCGTGAGGAGCTGTCGGCCGTGTCCGGCTGGCCCACGATCCCTCAGCTGTTCGTGAACGGCGAGCTGGTGGGCGGCTCGGACATCGTCCTCGAGATGTACGAGTCGGGTGAGCTGGCGGCGCTGCTCGGCGTCGAGCAGCCGGAGGACGTGCAGGTGCCGAAGCCCGAGGTCCAGCAGCGCCAGGCGCCGATCGGGCTCGAGAACCGGTTGAACTGAGCTCAGCGCTTGCGGCCGCGGCGCTCGTCGAAGCTCTTCTTGCCGCGCTCGGCGTACGTGCGCGCCTGGCGCAGGTAGCGCTCCCGCTGCTCGGGCGGGAGCGACTGCCAGCGCTCCCACGCCATCAGGACGAATGGCCACAGCCGCTTGACGTTCGACACGGCCTTGGTGCCACGCCCGGGACCTATGCGCTTCTGGTGCGATCGAGCCATCGCGCGAAGCGTAACGGCGCAGGGTAGTCGACGACCGTCCGGTCGCCCTACGCCTCGCCCGGCCGCTCGGCGCAACAGCCCGACGGCCTCCTCGGCGGCGCCGAGCGCCGCACCGGCGAGCCGGTACTGGACCTGCTGCGAGCGGCGGGTGCGAGCGATGCGGTCGTGCTCGCGCTCGAGATGCCAGGCCACGGTCGCCTCGAGCGTCTCCTCGTGGGGCCGTGGGCGCCAGCCGAGCTCGCGCCGCGCCTTGGTCGCCCGGTAGGTCCAGCGCTCGGAGGCGGCGCGCACCTCGAGCGGGGTCAGCGGCCAGGAGCGCCCGCGCGCCGCGAGGAGCGAGGCCGCCAGCGCCGCCGCGGCCGGCGCGAGCTTCACGGGCGGGTCGATGCCCGAGAGCCGCCCGAGGTCGGCGAACAGGCGGTCGAAGGTGAAGTTGCGCGCGCACAGCAGGTAGCGCTCGCCGATCCCGCCACCGGCGTCGGCGAGCAGATGCCCCTCGGCCACGTCGCGCACGTCCACGATCCCGGCCGCGCCGTCGGTGTAGACGGGAATGCGGCCGAGCAGGAAGCTCCGGACGAGCCGAGTCGAGGTCAGCAGGTGGTCCCCGGCGCCGAAGCACACCGCCGGGTTCACGCACACGAGCGGCAGCCCGCGCGCCGCCACCCGCATCGCCTCCACCTCCGCCTCGTGGACCGCGTTGACGTACGGGATGCCGAGCCGGCCGGCCGTGAACAGCTGGCTTTCGTCGGCCGTCTTGCCCGCCGCGGCGGGGCCGACCACCGCGGCGCTCGAGGTGTAGACGACCCGCTCCACCTGCGCGCGCAGGCACTCCTGCATCACGACCTTGGTGCCGCCCACGTTCACGTCGAAGACGCGCTCGGAGTCCGCCGGGCGCACCGAGGTCACGCCGGCGCAGTGGAACACGCGCTCGACCCCCTTGAGCGCACGCCGGACCGAGCGCCGGTCGCGCACCTCGCAGCGCACCCGCTGGAGCTCGCCGAGGTCGGCGATCGCGGCGTCGGGGGAGCCCTCCTCGACCGCCAGGCGCACGTCGTCGCCACGTTCGGCACAGAGGCGCGCCACGTGGGAGCCGATGAATCCGGTGGCGCCGGTTACGAGCACCTTGCCCAAGCCACGGGCGAGTCTACGCCGCCGGCTGAGTAGGCTGGCCCGCGCATGGCGGACGTCGCGATCGTGACCGACAGCACCTCCTACCTGCCGCCGGAGCTGATCGAGCGGCACGGGATACAGGTCGTCCCCCTCTACGTGGTCTTCGGGGGCGATCGCACGGTGCCGGAGGTCGAGATCACCGATTACGAGGCCTTCTTCGAGGAGCTGCGCAGCGCCGAGACGCTCCCCACCACCTCGCAGCCCTCGATCGGGGACTTCAGCGCCGTCTTCGAGCCGCTCCTGGCCGAGGGCCGGGAGGTCGTCTCGGTTCACATCTCGGGCGGGCTGTCGGGCACGCCCGACGCCGCCCGTCAGGCACGCGACGCGCTCGAGCGAGACGGCAAGGGCGGCGAGCGCGTTCACGTGATCGACTCGACCACCGCGGCCGGGGGACTCGGGATCATGGTGCTCGCCGCCGCCAAGGCGGCCGGCGAGGGCGCGAGCGCCAGGGAGATCGTCGACCGGGTGGCGCAGGCGCGGGCCGAGCTCAAGCTCTGGTTCGCCCTCGACACGCTCGAGTTCCTCAAGCGCGGCGGGCGCATCGGGGCGGCCAGCGCCTGGATCGGCTCCACGCTGCGCGTGAAGCCGATCCTGACGGTCGAGAACGAGATGACCCCGATCGAACGGGTGCGCACCGCCTCGCGCGCGTTCGAGCGCATGGTCGACTACGCCCGCCAGCGCCACGACTCCGGCGCCAACGCCTGGTCGGCGCAGCACATCAACGCTCCCGACCAGTGTGCCGCGCTGATCGAGCGCTGCACCGAGGTGTTCCAGACACCCCCCACGATCGTGAGCGAGATCGGCCCGGTGCTGTCCGCGCACACCGGCCCGGGACTGCTCGGGATGGGCGCGCTCCCGGCGCATTTCGTGCACTAGCAGGAGCGCTCAGCGCGAGGGCGAAGGCTCGCCCGATGCCCACGGCCAGGAGCGTGGTTCGGATCGTGCTGATCGTCGTCTGCGTGGCGATCGCCCTCTACCTGCTCTACCTGCTGCGCAGGCCGATCGGCTGGCTGCTGATCTCCATCTTCCTGGCCGTGGCGCTGTCGCCGCCGGTGAACTGGGTGGCGCGCCGGATGAGGCGAGGGCTCGCGATCACGGTCGTCTACCTGGTGCTGCTTGGCCGTGCCGCTGCTGCTGGTCGCGCTGATCGTGCCACCGCTCATCACCGAGGCGAACAACTTCGCGGGCAACGTTCCGGAGTACGCCGAGGACGTGACCAGATTCGTGCAGGACAACGACCAGCTGCGCAAGCTGAACGAGGACTACGACATCACCGGGCAGCTCGAGAAGGAGGCGGCCAAGCTGCCCGACAAGCTCGGCGGGGCGGCCGGCACGTTGCGGGACGTCGGCTTCGGCGTGGTGAACTCGCTGTTCGCGCTCGTCACGATCCTCGTGCTCACCGCCTTCCTGCTCTCCAACGGGCGCAACTGGACCGACACCATGATCGCCAGCCGGCCGGACGAGGAGCGAAGGCGCCTGCGGCGCTCGCTCGACCACATGGCCGGGGCGGTGGGTGGCTACGTGGCCGGCGCGCTCGCGATCGCGGTGATCGCCGGGGTGGCCACCTACATCGTGCTCACGATCCTCGGCGTGCCGTTCAGGGCGCCGCTCGCCGTGATCGCCGGATTGTTCTCCCTGATCCCGCTGATCGGAGCGACGATCGCGGCGTTCCTGATCGGGATCGTGACGCTGTTCGAGAACTTCCCGACCGCGACGATCATCTGGGTGATCTGGGCGATCGTCTACCAGCAGTTCGAGAACCACGTGATCCAGCCGCAGATCCAGAAGCGGACGGTGCACGTCCACCCGTTCATCACGATCGTGGCCGTGCTGTTCGGCGCCGCGCTGCTCGGCGTGATCGGGGCGCTCGTGGCGATCCCCGTGGCGGCCTCGATCCAGATCCTGCTGCGCGAGTACGTGGACCTGCGCACGCTGTCGATCAAGCCCGAAGAGCCGGAGGACGAGCCGCCCCCGATGGCGCCGCCGCACCCCGACCCAGCGCCCGCGTAGCCTCTCCCCACATGAGCGCCGGCGGCCTTGCCAAGCGTGGACTGCTGCTCGCGGTGACAGCGATCTCGCTGTACCTCCTCGCGCCGGCCCTGCTCCAGGTCTTCGGCGGGTTCGACCGCCTCGACGACTTCAACCCGCTCTGGTGGGGGGCAATGATCGCGCTGCAGCTGGGCAGCTTCGCCTGCATGTGGGCCGTGCAGAAGCTCTCCGTGCGCGCCGAGGAGCTGGGACCGGTCGCGACCTCACAGCTGGCGTCGACGGCGTTCGGCCGGGTGGTGCCGGGCGGCGTGGCCGCGGCGGGAGCCATGCAGTACGCGATGCTCACCCGCGCGGGCGTGCCGGCCGCGGCCACGGCCTCGGGCCTTACGGCCGCCTCCGTGCTCGTGTTCGGGATCCTGCTGGCACTGCCGCTGCTGGCCCTGCCGGCGATCCTGTTCGGCGCACCCGTGGACCCGGGGCTCGGCCGGGCGGCTGTGATCGGCGCCGTGGTGTTCGTGGCGACGGTGGCGCTCGGGGCGGCCGCGATCGTCTGGGACGAGCCGCTCGTCGTGATCGGCCGGGCCGCCCAGGCGGTGCGGAACCGCGTGCTGCGCAAGCGGCCCCCGCTCGTGGGGCTGCCCGGGCGCCTCGTTCGCGAGCGCAACGAGGTGCGTGAGGTGCTGGGGCAGCGCTGGTGGGAGGCGCTGCTGTTCGCGGCCGGCCGCTGGGTGCTCGACTACCTGACCCTGCTCGCCGCACTTACGGCCGTGAACGCCGATCCGCGGCCGTCCACCGTGCTGCTCGCCTTCTGCGCCGCCCAGTTCCTGGGCACGCTGCCGCTCACCCCCGGCGGCCTCGGCTTCGTGGAGGCGGGCCTCACGGGAACGCTCGCGCTCGCGGGCGTCGGCGCCGGCGCCGCGTTGGTGGCGACGCTCGCGTACCGCCTCGTGTCGTTCTGGCTGCCGATCCCCGCCGGCGCCGTGGCCGCGGTCGTCCACCGGCGCAGGTACGGCGAGTCGGAGCCCGCGGCGATCGGGGCGGCCCCCGAGTCGGGGATCAGCCGGGCCCGCTCGGTGACGGCGAGCCGGCGGCAGGACTGACGGCCTCCCCCGTGCGCCGGTCGAGCGCCGTGCGCGCGAGCCAGGCCGTGGCCGCGGCGAGCACCGCCGCCGGAATGGCGTCGAGGCCCGGCGTTCCGACCAGGAGGAGGGCCAGCAGCACCGAGGAGAAGAGCAGCTTCGTCATCGCCGCCACGCCCGCCGCGGTGCCGATCGCGACCGCGGCTGTGACCGAAAGGTCGAAGAGCTCAACCGCGACCATGGCCACGCCGATGCCAAGGAACACGGCTGGGAACACGGGGCCGCCACGGAAGCCGGAGCCGAGGCTGATCGCGTAGCCGAGCCCCTTGGCGACAACGAGCACGAGCACGATGCCGAGCGACCCCTCGGCGATCAGATCCGGCACCGCCGCCTGGCCCGAGAAGAGCACGTCCTGCGAGTCGGCGCCGAGCAGCTCGGCGCTCCAGGCGAGGACGCCGACAGCGAGGCCGCCCGCCACCAGCAGGGGCCCCATCCCGACGCCCCGCTCGCGGAGGCCGTCCGTGCGTCTGGCGAGCAGGCGAACGAGCACGATCACGAGCGCGGTCACCAGGCCGCACGAGCAGGGCTCCCACAGCCGGCAGGGCGATCACGAGGTACCACGGGGGCGACGAGTGCCCAAGCCAGTCCGGCAGGTCCGTCCAGAGCAGGTCCTCGACGACGTGCACGAGCGCGATGAAGCCGGCCGCGAGCAGGCCGGCCGGGACGCCGATCAGGGCGCCAAGCCCGACGAGCCGCAGGTAGTCCCGCGGCTCGATCGCGGGAGCGCTCGACGGCGGCGGCGCTGGAGCGTCGGGCATCGGTGCGCGCATGCTAGATGACCTGTTCAGCGCCCGGCAGGCACGCACCCGCTGCCGTCGAATTGATCGGAGTGGCCCGACCACTTGACCGCCTGCGCGGACGGGACCATCGGCACGGCTACGGGCTGGTCCTCCTGCTCGTGCTCGCCTCGGCTTGCTTCCAGGTCGCCGCTCCCTCGGCGAGCTGGTCGCGGTTCATCACGATCGTGCTGGGCGCGGCGACGCTGCTCGCCGCCATGGTCGCGACCGAGACCCGGCACGGCGTCGGCAGGGCCGTGGCCACGGCGGCGCTCGGCCTCGCGGCGATCTCCGGCGTCTTCTGGCTCGTGAGCGGCTCGATCCCCAAGGGCGAGGCCGCGATCGCGAACGGCCTGCTGGTGGCGTTCGCCCCTGTCCTGATCGTCCGCGGGATCCTGCGTGACATGCGCCGGGAGGGCGCGGTCACGGTGCACGCGCTCTCCGGCGTACTCGCGATCTACCTGCTGCTCGGCATGTTCTTCTCGTTCCTCTACGGCGCCGTCGACGGCCTGTCAGACAACGTGACGTTCAACGGGGCGATCGTGCCAGAGCGCTCCGACTTCCTCTACTTCAGCTACATCACCCAGGCGACCGTCGGCTACGGCGACATCACGCCGGCGTCCGACCTCACGCGCATGTTTGCGGTCGTACAGGCGCTGACCGGCCAGGTGTATCTCGTGACCGTCGTGGCGCTGATCATCTCGAACCTGCGACCGCGCCGCTCGCCCCCGGGCGAGGGAGCGAGCGCGCCGGTCACAGAGCCGCCGGGAACCTAGGCCGGCAGCGGTTCGAGCCCGAACTCCGTCCGGAACTCGTTGGTGTCGTGCAGGTGCGGGAAGGGCTTGTCCGGCACCTCGAGGCCGAGCTTCTCGCAGATCGGCTCCCAGCCGTCTACCCCCAGCTCCCAGACGATCAGGCGGTCGGCCGGTACCGTCCGCTTGATCGTCTCGATCCGGTCCCAGTACATCGACCGGACCCACTCCTTGTCCTTGAAGTTGCCCTGGAAGTCGCCCTGCCAGATCAGCTTCTCGATCGCGCCCCAGAGCTCGGGCGACGGGCCCTCGCGGTTGGCGTCCTCCTTGAGCTCCCCGGCCATCGCCGCCTCCTTGACGGCGAGGATCGTGTTCTGGCAGCTCTTGTAGAAGCCGTCGAAGTCGCGATAGTTGAGCAGCACGGGGGCGTCCGGGAACGCCTCGACGAGCTGCTCCCAGCGCGAGCAGGCCGGCCAGTCGACGGTCGCCTCCCAGGGCTCGAACACCTCGTCCCAGTTCACGGGCTCGTTGTTCGCGATCTTGATCCAGTACGGCAGGTCGCGGTCGCGGTTCTCCCCAATGATCAGGTCGATCATGTGGAAGGTCGGCAGCCCGAGCTCCTCGAGCGCGCCCTTGAGCGACATCGTGCCACTGCGGCCGAAACCGACTCCGACCAGTTTCATCAGTTGGTCCCCCTATGTTCTTCGACAGTGAGCGCATAGCGCTCGTGGTCCCGCCAGCGGCCGCCGATCTTCAGGTAGCGAGGTGAGAAGCCTTCGAGGCGGAAGCCGCAGCGCTGCACGAGTCGTTTCGAGCGCTCGTTAGCTGGCTGCACATTAGCTTCCACGCGGTGCAGGCGCAGGGCCGTGAAGACATGACGCATTGTCAGCTGGAGCCCCTCGGTCATGTAGCCCCGGCCGGCATAGGGCGCAGCCACGGCGAAACCGAGGTAGGCGTTCTGGAAGCCACCGCGGACGATCTGCGAGAGGTGGAATGAGCCGACGATGGCGCCGCCCTCCCTGAGCACCGCCAGCAGCACCTCATTCGACTCGTCGCGCGAGCGCTCGATCAGCTCCTCCCAGGCCTCGGGGGTCTCCGCCGCGAAGAACCAGGGCCGTAGGTGGTGGCGGCTCGCGCGCATGAGCGCGGTGTACTCCGGGCCGTCGGCCGGCCGTGCGTGGCGAAGCTTGACCCGCGGAGCGGTCAGCGCCGCCGGCGGGTGATCAGCGAGATGGTGGCGGCCACGCCGCCACCGACGACGAAGCCGGCAACGGCCGCGCCGATCAGCGCCGTCTTGCGGTTCTCGGACAGCTGGCGGCGCCAGTCGGTGAGCTCGTTCACCTTCGAGCGCAGGTCGTTGACGGAGAACGCGAGCTCCCGCCTGGTCTCCTCGATCGAGGCCCGGATCATCTCGGGGCTGGTCGTGCCACCGGCCACTAGGCCTTCACCTCCTCGCCCCTCTCGAGCGTCCGCGGCACCTGGTCGTGATGGATGCGCTGCGCCTCGAGGTCCTCGCGCGTCTTCTTCGCCTGCTCGATCGCGAGATCCGGCGTGGGCGGCGCGCCGCTCTGGAAGAAGCGGTACGCGACGAACGCCGCGATGGCGGCCGCGAGGAACAGGAGCAGCGTCACGACGAGATAGCCCGGCCAGCCGGTGTTCCAGTCGAACAGGTCGTTGAGGAAGAGCGCGAAGAAGTGGAAGAACATCGTGATGCCGAAGACGAGGAAGACGCCCGCCGCCGCGCCTACCCCGGCGCCCTTGCCGAGCTTCGAGAACTTGTCGGTGACCTCGGCCTTGGCGAGGTCGATCTCCTGCCGGACGAGCAGCGACGCCTTCTCGGAGACATCCGAGACGATCTCGCCGATCGACTTCTCGGCTGTGTCGGGCGGGGGAGTGCCGTCGCCGGGGCTCATGCGGCGAATCGTCGCAGGATCACGGCCAGCACGAGGCCGCCGGCGAACGCCGCGCCGACGAACAGCTCCGGACGCTCGGCGAACGGGTCGCTCTCGGTCTCCACGCTGAGGGGGGACTCGCCGAGCGGACGGTCGCCGGTGGCGCCCTGGTTGGGCTGCGCCCCGGCGGAATCGGCCGCCTCGTCGACCCCGGTCTGGTCGGCCATCAGTCGATCGGCGGGTCTTCCTTGAACACCCGCAGCCAGATCTGGGTTGCGATCTTGGTGGCGACGAGCGAGCTGAGCGCGCCCACCCCGGCGAGCAGCCCGCTCCACATCAGTCGCTTCGAGAGATCGCTGTGCATGAGCGGCGGATTCAAGCAGACGACTCGAGGCCGCCGCAGATGGCCTCGACGACAAGGCCCTTCGCGCGCTCGTACTCCTCGTCGGTCTTCGGGAGCACCTCGAAGATCCAGCCGGTCAGCAGCTGTTCGATCGCGCCGTAGAAGCACATCGCCGCGAACTCGGCCGGGATGTCCGACTTGAACGCGCCCTCGTCGCGCGCGGTCTCGACGATGCGGGCGATCCCGCCGTAGGCCTCGCGGATCTTCTCGAGGTGAAGGCGCCCGAACGAGTTGGCCGCGCGCGTGACCTCGACGATGATCACCTTCATCAGGTCGGGGTCATGGCGGTAGGAGTCGATGATGAAGCCGGCCACGCCGTGGAGCTTCTCCCTGGCGGGAAGGTCGCGGGCGTCGATCTCCGCGATCGCGTCGAGCATCACCTGCCAGCGCTCGAGGAAGAGCGTATTGAGGATCTCCTCCTTGGAGTCGAAGTAGTGGTACACGAGGCCGTAGGCGACGCCCGCCTCGTCGGCCACGTCGGAGACCCGGCAGTGGTGGAAGCCGCGCCGCGCGAACACCCGCACGCCCGCGTCGAGGATCAGGCGCCGCTTGTCGACCGCGCTGGCTTTGGGGGCGGTGGCCATCAGTGGGCCCTGACCTCCGCCTTTGGCGAGCGGGCGGTGCCCGCGAGCCCTCGATCGCCCGGCCATCGGTATGCCTCGCTCACGCGGTTGGCCAGGCTCGGCAGCTTCTCGCGCAGCTCGTCCTGGCGGGCCAGGTCGAGGTCCGCCGCGATCACGCGCTCGCCCTCGCCCGGCGCGCGGGCGAGCACCTCGCCCCACGGGTCCACGATCATCGAGTTGCCGTAGCTGTCGCCCTCGGGGCCGGGCCTGCGACCCTGGCCCGGCGCCACCACGAACACCTGGTTCTCGATCGCCCGAGCGCGGACGAGCACCTCCCAGTGGGCCTCGCCGGTCACGCGCGTGAAGTTGGCCGGGATGGTCACGATGCGCGCGCCGCGGAGCGCCAGGATCCGGTACAGCTCGGGAAAGCGCAGGTCGTAGCAGATCGAGAGGCCGAGCCGGGTGCCGTCGGCGGTCTCGGACAGCACGATCTCGTCGGCAGGCTCCGAGTGCTCGGACTCGCGGTACTCGACCCCGCCCACCTCCACGTCGAACATGTGGATCTTGCGGTAGACGGCCTTGAGCTCGCCGTCCGGACCGGCGTGCACGGACGTGTTCGACACCCGCTCGCGCCCCTCGCGCCGCTCGGCCACCGAGCCGGCAACGAGGTCGATGCCGAGCTCGGCGGCGAGCGCCCGCGCCCAGCGCACCGGCCGGCCGTCGAGATCCTCGGCGCCCGCGGCGTAGTCCGCCGCCGTGCCGCGGATGTCGAGCCGCTCGGGAAGCACCACCAGCTCGCAGCCGTCCGCCGCGGCCTCACGCACCAGCCGCTCCGCGGCTTGGAGGTTGCGCTCCTTGCTGTCGGTCGACTCGAGTTGGACGGCGGCGACCCTCATCGCTCCTCCCAGCGATTGACTGACCAGTCAATCTGGAGTGTACTGCGCCGGGATGCGGGATCTCCCCACGCGTGGCCCCGCGGCGCGCCGGCTCGGCCTGCCCCTGCCGCCGCTGCCCATGCCGGCGTTCAGCCGCGGGCGGCCGCTGAAGCGCTGGCGCTACGTGGGGGTGTACCGGCCCGACGTGATGCTCTGCGTCGGCGACGCACGCGTCGGCGGCGTGCCCCAGCGCTGGTGGGCCGTGGCGCTGCCGGACGGCACGCTGCTCGAGCGGACGACGCACGGCCGGGGCGGCGTCCTGCTCGAGCCGGGAGTCGTGCGGGTGCGCGCTCGGGGCGTGTCGATCGAGCTCGAGCTCGAGGAGCCCGCGCCGGTGGAGGTGGCCTCGCCGCACGGCCGCTCGTGGATCTGGACCGCCAAGCGCGCCCCCGTGCTCGTGCGCGGGCGCGTCGAGACCCAGCGCGGGAGCTTCGACCTCGACGGCGAGGACGGCTTCATCGACGAGTCGGCCGGCTATCACGCGCGCCACACCGTGTGGCGCTGGTCGGCGGGCGTCGGCCGAGCCGCCGACGGGCGCCGCGTGGCCTGGAACCTCGTCGACGGCGTGCACGACTCGGACGTGGGAAGCGAGCGCACGGTGTGGCTCGACGGCGAGCCGCGCGAGGTGGAGCCGCAGGCGTTCGCGCCCGACCTGAGCGCCGTCGGCGGGCTCTCGTTCCGCGCGTGGTCGGTGCGCGAGCAGCGCATGTTCCGCGGCTACGCGCGCAGCTGGTACCGGCAGCCGTTCGGCGAGTTCGGCGGCGAGCTCCCCGGCGGCATTCGCGTCGCGGGGGCCTACGGCGTGATGGAGGAGCATGATGTGCGCTGGTGAGCAAGCTGTTCGTCCTCTGGCTGACGGCGTTTGGCCTCCTGCCGGCGCCCACGGCCTCCCAGGACCCGGTGCGCGTGCGCGTGGCGGCCTCTGGTGACTTCCTGATCCACACGCCGGTCGCCGCGCGCGCGTTCGCGCTCGGGGGCGGGCGCCGCTACGAGTTCGCCCCGCTGTTCGAGCCCGTACGTCGTCACATCGCCGGCGCCGACTTCGCCATCTGCCACGTCGAGACGCCGCTCGTGCCCGGCCCGGTACAGGGCTACCCGAGCTTCCGCACGCCGCCGGCGCTGGCGGGCGCGATCAAGCGCGTCGGCTGGGACGCGTGCAGCACGGCCTCGAACCACTCGCTCGACGCCGGGCAGTTCGGGATCGGCACCACGCTGGCGGCGCTCGACCGCGCGCGTGTCCCCCACGCCGGCACCGCACGCTCGCCGGCGGAGCGCGGGCGCACGACGATGATCGACGTGAAGGGCGTGAAGGTCGCGCTGCTCGCCTACACCGCGATCTCGAACGGCCAGGCGGTGCCGCACCCGTGGTCGGTGAACTGGGCCTCCGCCGGCCGGATCCTGGCCGACGCGCGCCGGGCGCGCGGCCGCGGCGCACAGCTCGTGATCGCCAACCTGCACTGGGGTACCGAGTACGTGCACGGGGTCACCCCGGAGCAGCGAGCGCTGGCGCGCCGCCTCACGCGTTCGCCCGCGATCGACGCGATCGTGGGACAGCACGCCCACGTGGTGCAGCCGATTAGGCGTGTGAACGGCAAGCCGGTGGTGTTCGGCGAGGGCAACCTGGTCTCGAACCAGACGGCCGGCTGCTGCCCCGCGGCCGCCCAGGACGGCCTGATCGCCCTGCTCGACTTCGCCGTCGAGCCCGGCCGGCGCGTGCGCGCGACCCGGATCCGCTACGTGCCCACCTGGGTGCGCCACCCGGACTACACCGTGGTGCCGGCGGCGCCCGGCACGGCGTCGTGGAACCGCACGGTGAGCGTGGCGGGGCGGCGCCCCGGAATCGGCCCGCTGCGCGGGGGATAGATTCCCGCGCCATGAAGATCCGCGCAGCCGTGCTCGAGGAGTTCGCCAAGCCGCTCGTCCTGCAGGACATCGAGCTCGACGGTCCAGGGGCCGGCGAGGTGCTCGTGCGACTGGCCGCCTGCGGCGTGTGCCACACCGACCTCTACACCGCCAGCGGCGCGGACCCATCCGGCTACGCCCCGACGGTCCTCGGCCACGAGGGCGCCGGGGTGGTGGAGGAGGTGGGCGAGGGCGTGACGAGCGTCGCCCCGGGCGACCACGTGGTCACGCTCTTCTCACCCCAGTGCCGCGAGTGCGTGCACTGCCGCTCGGACAAAACCAACATCTGCCTCGCGATCCGGGACGAGCAGAACCAGGGCCACCTGCCGGACGGCACGACGCGGCTGTCGCGCGACGGCGAGCGCATCCGCCACTTCATGGGCACGAGCACGTTCGCCGAGGCGACCGTGATGCCCGAGATCGCGCTCGCGAAGGTGAGCCCCGACGCGCCGCTCGACGTGGTGTGCACGCTCGCCTGCGGCGCGACCACGGGCATCGGCGCGGCGCTCTACATCGCGAAGGTGGAGCCGGGCTCGACCTGCGCGGTCTTCGGCGCGGGCCTCGTCGGCCTGGGCGCGGTGGCGGGCTGCCGGCTGGCGGGCGCCGAGCGGATCGTGGCGGTCGACCTCTCCGAGGAGCGTCTCGCCCACGCGCGCGCCCAGGGCGCCACCGACACGCTCGTCGGCGGCCCCGACGCGGTGAACGAGATCCTCGAGATGACCGGCGGCTTCGGCGCCGACTACACCTTCGAGGCCACCGGCAACGTCGGCGTGATGCGCCAGGCGGTCGAGGCGGCGCGTATGGGCTGGGGCCTGTGCACGATCGCCGGGGTGGCCGGCAAGGGCGAGGTGCTCGAGGTGGTGCCGCGCTTCCTGATCACAGGCCGCCGCGTCGCGGGCGCCTCCTTCGGCGGCGCCAAGGGCCGCGACCGCGTGCCGGAGCTCGTGGACCGCTACCTCGCCGGCGATCTCGACCTCGGCGCGCTGGTGACCCGCCGGCTGCCGCTTGACGAGGTCAACGACGCCTTCGAGGCGATGGAGCGCCAGGAGGGCATCCGCTCGGTGATCACGTACTGAACCAGTCGAGTGCATCGGTCGCGTGGTTCTTCATGACAGTCATGAAAAACCACGCGAGCGTTGCTGGGCCGCCTGCGACTCAGCCGCGCGCGGCCCGCTTGCGGCGCAGCTCCGCCACCAGCGCCTTCTGGTGCAGCGCCGCGATCAGCTCGTTGAGCGGCTCCGCGCCGGACGCGATCAGCTCGGCCGCGCGGTCGGGATCGAGCTCGCCGGCGAGCCGGTCCATCAGCACCTGGACCTCCTCCTTCACGAGCTCCTCGAGCGCCCGCTTGTAGCGCAGCGTGTCGTAGACCGTGAAGCCGATCCGCTCGTCGTACCCGCCCGCCCGGAAGCGGCTGATCGCCTCCACGATCTCCACGTCGCGCTGCCCGTAGCCGCGTGAGCTCGGCGACAGCACCTCGAGCTCGCCGAGCCGGTCGAGCACCTCCTGGGGCACCTCGTAGCGCCGGCGCAGCTCGGCGGCCGACACGCGCGCCTGATCGCCCGCGAGCGCCCGCTCGAGGATGCGGTCCTCGAGCTCCACGAGCGCCCGAGCGCGCTCCGGATCGTCGTCGAGCATCGACTTGATCACCTTCAGCGGCATGAAGCGCTCCTCCTGGAGCTGCTTGATCAGGCGGATCCGCTCGACGAACTCGGGCGGGTAGTAGGCCATGTTGCGCGAGGTCTTGACCGGCTCCGGCAGGAGCCCCTCGCGCAGGTAGTGCTTGATCGTGCCCGCGCTCACGCCGCTCGCCTCGGCCAGCTCCTTCATCTTGAGCAGGCCGTTCTCGCTCATGCGACCGCCCCCTTCGCCTCCATCGCCTCGACCTCGCCGGGCGAGTAGCCGAGGCCGGCGAGCACCTCGCGCGTGTGCTCGCCGAGGGCGGGTCCGGGGCCCGCCGGCGCGCCGGGCGTTCGCGAGAGCTTGATCGGCACCCCCAGCAGTCGCACGCCGCCGGCGCCGGGCTGATCGAGCTCCACCACCATCTCACGCGCCCGCACCAGCTCCGAGTCGAGCGCCTCGTCCAGGCCGAGCACCGGCTCGAGGCAGCAGTCGTGCTGCTCCGCGAACGCGTGCCACTCGTCGCGGCTGCGCTCCGCGAATACCCGCTCCACCTCCGCGTGGGCATCCGAGCCCGGCGGGTCGAACTGCCTCTCGATCAGGTCCTCGCGCCCGACTCCCCGGCACCAGGCCTGCCAGAACTTGGGCTCGAGGGCGCCGAGCGTGACCCAGCCGTCGCGGCAGGCGTACGGGCGGTAGCAGATCAGCCGCCCGGCGAGCTCGCCGTCGCCGCGCGCGGGTGACGCGCCGTCGCACAGGTACTTGGCCGCCACCATCGCGAGCCACGCCAGCGAGCCGTCGAACATCGACACGTCGACGAGCTGCCCCTCGCCGCTCCGCTCCCGCTCGCGAAGCGCGGCGAGGATGCCGAACGCCGCCATCAGCGCTCCGCCGCCGAGATCGGCGATCTGGCCGGCCGACTGCACGGGCGGGCCGCCGGCGTCGCCGGTCAGTCCGAGCAGCCCGTTCAGGCCCAGGTAGTTCATGTCGTGGCCGGAGCGCGCGGTGTAGGGGCCGTCCTGCCCGTAGCCGGTGATCGCGCAGTACACGAGGCGGGGGTTCTCCTCGCGCAGGCGCTCGTAGCCGACTCCGAGGCGGTCCATCACGCCCGGCCGGAACGACTCGAGCACGACGTCGGACTCGCGGGCGAGACGGATCAGCACCTCGCGCCCGGCCTCCTCCTTGAGGTTCAGCCGAATCGAGCGCTTGCCGCGGTTGAGCGAGAGGAAGAGCGCGGACTTGGCCGACTCCTCGGCACCCTCGTACGCGGGCGCCGACCAGCGCACGTAGTCGCCCATCCCGGTGTCCTCGACCTTCAGCACGTCGGCGCCGAAGTCCGCGAGGAGCAGGGAGCAGAAGCCGCCCGGCAGCAGCCTCGAGAGGTCGAGCACGCGGATATCCGAGAGCGCGCCGCTCATACGCGCTCGCTCGCGTCGATCGGGTGCGCCAGCAGGTCGCGACGGGTGAGCGGCTCGCGGCGCGGTGCGCCGAGCAGCTCGCGCGCCTCGTCGACGCCGGCGACTCGCCGGCCGGTGTCCTCGACGATGCGGCGCGCCCGGGCGATCAGATCGCCGTTCGAGCGCGCCATCTCCCCGTCGGGCAGGTAGAAGTTGTCCTCGAGCCCGACGCGCACGTTGCCACCCAGCGCCGCCGCGGCCGCCACCAGCCGCCACTGGTCCCGCGAGATGCCGATCACGCCCCAGTTGTTCGGCCCCTCGGCGCCGCCCGGAATCTGATCGGCCATGTGCGCGAGGTTCCGGGGGGTCGCACGCACGCCCCCGGTCACGCCCATCACGCAGGAGATCTGGAGTGGCTCGGACAGCAGCTCCATGTCGATCAGCGGGTCGAGGTTCGCCACGTGGCCCGTGTCGAAGCACTCGTGCTCGGGCCGTATGCCGAGCTCGTTCATGGCCCGGAGGAACTCGATGATCGTGTCGAACGAGTTCTCGAACACCGCCTTGAAGACGAAGTCCTTGCGCGAGCGCGAGTACTTCGCGTAGTTCATCGAGCTCATGTTCAGCGCGGCCACGTCGGGGCGGAGCGCGCGCAGGTACTCGATCCGCTTCTCGACCGGCACCCCGATCGCGCCGGTCGAGTAGTTGACGATCACGTCGTCGACGGCGCCCGAGATCGCCTCGGTGATGGCGCGGAAGTCCTCGACCTCGTAGCTCGGCACGCCGTCCGGCGTGCGGGCGTGGATGTGGATCATCGAGCAGCCCTCGTCCACCGCGCGGGCCGCCTCCGCCGCGTACTCCTCCGGCGTGTAGGGGATCGCCGGACACTGCTCGCGGCTCGCCACCGCCCCCGAGATCGAGCAGGTGACGATGCAGGGATCCTCGAAACGGCTCATCCGGCTCCTCTCATCGCTCGCGGCGCCGGGGCACGAACGGCGGCACGTGGCGGCCCGCAGCCGAGCACTCGACCAGCTGCGCGAGCCGGCGCTCGCGGGTCTCCTCGCGCTTGGCGCTCACCACCCAGTGGGTCGCCGTCCGGCGGTAGCTCGGCGGGCGCGCCTTCCAGTACTCCCAGGCCGCGGCGTCGGCGCGCAGGCGCTTCTCGTAGGCGCGCGGCAGCTGGGCGGGCTTCTCCTGCTCGAACGAGTAGACGCCGGACTTCGCCTCCGTGCGCGCCTCGAAGGCGGCCAGGCCCGCCGGGCGCATCTTGCCGGCCTCCGTCAGCCTGGCCACCTTGGCGATGTTCACCTTGCTCCAGTTGCTGCCCGGCTTGCGCGGCGTGAAGCGCTGCCGGTAGCGCTCCTCGTCGATGGTGTTCGCGCGGCTGTCGATCCAGCCGAAGCAGAGCGCCTGGTCGACCGCCTCCGACCAGGTCAGGCTCGGCCTGCCCGTGCCCTTCTTCCAGTAGCCCACCGACACCTCGGTCTCGGTCTCGTGATGCTCCCCGAGCCAGGCGTAGAAGGCCTCGGGGCTCTCGAAGAAGATCGGCTCGCTCACACCGGCATCACACCGTGCTTGCGCCAGGGCCGGTCGACCCGCTTCGTCTCCGCCATCTCGAGTGCCCGGATCACGGTCGGCCGGGTCTCGCGCGGGTCGATGACGTCGTCGATCATGGCGTTGCCCGCGGCGATGTAGGGGTCGATCGAGCGGCGGATCCCCTCGATCATCTCGGCGCGCGTGGCGTCCGGGTCCTCGGACGCCTCGATCTGCTTGCGGAAGATGATGTTGACGGCGCCCTCGGGGCCCATCACGGAGATCTCGGCGCTCGGCCAGGCCACGATCAGGTCGGGCTCGTAAGCCTTGCCGCACATCACGTAGTAGCCGGCGCCGTAGGCCTTGCGCACGACCACCGTGACCTTCGGGACGGTCGCGCGCGCGACGGCGTAGAGCATCTTGGCGCCGTGCCTGATGATCCCCGCCTGCTCGACCTTGGTGCCGACCATGAAGCCCGGCACGTCCATCAGGAACAGCAGCGGGATGCCGTAGGCGTCGCAGAGGTTGATGAAGCGCGCCGCCTTGTCGGCCGAGTTGTTCTCGAGGATGCCGCCGAGGTGCCTGGGCTGGTTGGCCACGATGCCCACCGGCCGCCCGCCCATCCGGGCGAGGCAGGTGATGATCGTGCGCGCCCAGCGCGGCTTCAGGTCGAACCAGCGGCCGTCGTCCACGATCCGCCGGATGACGTCGTACATGTCGTACGGGTGGCGGGGCGAGTCGGGCAGGACGTCGAGCAGCTCGTCGTCCATGCGCTCGGCGGGGTCGGCGCTCGCGTGGCGCGGCGGCGGCTGCTCGCAGTTCTGCGGGAAGTAGGCGAGGTAGTCCTTGATCGCCTGGATGCAGTCCTCGTCGGACTCCACCTCGAGGTCCCCCACCCCCGATACGCGCGTGTGCACGCGCGAGCCGCCGAGCTCCTCCTGCGTCACGTCCTCACCCGTGACCGCTCTGGTCAGGTGCGGCCCGGCAAGGGCCATCGAGCCGCGCCCCTTGACCATCGGCACGAAGTCGGCGAGGCCGGGGATGTAGGCCGTGCCGGCCGCGCAGGGACCCATCAGGGCCGCGATCTGCGGCACGACGCCGCTCATCGTGACCTCCTCGCGGAACAGGTGCCCCGAGCCCGCGAACAGCGAGCCCGCCGCCTCCTGGATGCGTGCGCCCGCCGAGTCGAGCAGCCAGATCAGCGGGATGCGCTTGCCGAGCGCGAGCTCGCGCAGGCGCGCGACCTTCAGCTCGCCGGTCATGCCCATCGAGCCGGCCATGACCGTGAAGTCGTAGGCGGCCACGGCCACCAGGCGACCGTCGACCTTGCCGTAGCCCGTGATCACGCCGTCGGCGGGCGCCTCCTTGCCCTCCATGGCGCGCTGCGAGAAGTGCGGGCGGCCATGGATGCCGAGCTCGGTGAACGTCCCCTCGTCGATCAGCAGCGCCAGCCGCTCCCGTGCGGTCAGCTTGTCCTGCTCGTGCTGGCGGGCGATCCGCTCCTCGCCGCCGCCGAGCTTGGCGCGCTCGCGGCGCTCGTGGAGGTCGTCGACGAGCGAGCGCAGCGAGGGTCGCTCGATGAGGGTGTCTGGCGCTGCGCGCGTAGTCATCTGTGAGAAACAATCACTGCGCACCCGGCCGAGCCGGGAGCTTGTGCAAGACGCAATCACTGCGCACCCGGCCGAGCCGGGTGCTTGTGCAACACGACAGTAGGAAGTCCTACTTCCTACTTTGACCGATCGCCCGCCAGATGGTCAAGCAGGGGCTCCAGCACGTGCATGGCCGTCTCGCTTGCCGCGATCCGCTCCTGCTCGGGCTCGGGCGCCTCGAACGCGGTGACCTCGAGCCCCACCAGCTCGCAGTCCTCGATCACCGAGTCGAGCAGGTCGTAGAGCTTGTCCGGATGGAGGCCGCCGGGCGCCGGCACTGCGGCCGGGAAGTGCTCGGGATCGATCACGTCGAGGTCGAGATGCATGAACACGGGCGCGCCGTCGAGCGCGTTCTTCACGGCCACGAGCGTCTCGACCGTGCTCGCCCCGATCACGGCCGCCGGGCTGCCCTCGAGCAGCTCGCGCTCGCCCGGATCGAGGTCGCGAATCCCGGCGAGCACCACGCGCTCGGGCGGCACCGTGTCGGTCAGCCCGGCGTCCCACTCGCCGCAGGCGCCCGCCAGGCACATCCCGCCCAGGTAGCCGCTCCCGGTGGTGTCGGGCGTGTTGTAGTCGCCGTGGGCGTCGAGCCAGAGCAGGCGCGCCTCCGGACGGTTGCGAAGGACCGCCGGCAGCGTGGTCAGCGAGACGGCGCAGTCGGCGGCCAGGAGCAGCGGGGCGTCGCCGGCGGCCAGCGCGTCGTCGATCTGCCCGCCCGCCTCGAGCAGGCAGCCGCGCGACTCGCGCAGGTCGTCGTCGAAGCGGGTCTCGCGGACCCCGCCGCCGCTGCCGATGTAGCGCGGCTCGACGTCGAGGACCTCCCCCACGAGCGGCGCGAGCGTCTCCACGCCGCGCGGGGCGCCCGGGAAGCGGTCCGCCGTGCGGCAGCGCATGGCTATCAGTGAGACGCTCACGCTCAACGACCGGTCCAGCGCGGCTCGCGCTTCTCGAAGAACGCCTTCACGCCCTCCTGGATGTCCTCGGTGGTGAACGCGATCGAGAGCTGCGAGCGCAGGAAGTCGAGGGCGTCCTCGAAGGGCATGTCGAGCTGCCGGTACATCGCGTCCTTGCCGAGCTTCATCAGCACCGGAGACTTGCCGGCGAGCGAGCGCGCCCACTCGTCGACGGCGCCGTCGAACTCCTCCGCCGACGCCACGCGGTTGACGATCCCGGCTTCGCGCGCCTCGTCCGCCGAGATCCGCTCTCCCAGCAGCAGCAGCTCGTTCGTCTTCTTGCGCGGCACGTTGCGGTAGATCAGCGCCATGATCATGAACGGGAACACGCCCACGTTGATCTCGGGCGTGCCGAAGCTGGCCGTGTCCTTGGCCACGATCAGGTCGCAGGCCAGCGCCACGCCGAGCGCGCCGGCGAGCACGTGCCCGTTGGCGGCGCAGATGGTGGGCTTGCCGAGCTGCATGATGGTTCTGAACAGGCGCGGGAAGCGCTCGGTGCCGAAGTGCTTGTGGACGGGCGCGACCTCTCCGGCGAACTGGTCGAGGCTGCCGCCGGAGGAGAAGACCGTCTCGTGCGATGACGTGAGCACCACGCAGCGCACGCGCTCGTCGTCGCGCGCGGACTCGAAGGCCTCGATCAGCTCTGAGAGCAGCTCGTTCGAGAGCGCGTTGCGGGTATCGGGCTGGTCGAGGGTGATGGTGGCGACGCCGTCGTCGCGCACGTCGAGCTTCAGGGTCTCGTAGGGCACCCGGCGAGTTGTACTACGACCCGCCGGGCGGCTACGGTCCTCTCATGTTCAGCGCCATCGTCGTGGGAACCGACGGCTCGGACACGGCCGACCGCGCCGTCAGCCGGGCAGCCGGCCTGGCGCGGCTCTCTGGCGCGCGCCTCCACATCGTGAGCGCGTACTCGCCGGCGCCCGTGCGCGTGGCCGCCGCCTCGGCGCCGGAGGTCTCCGACTGGGCCATCGGCTCCGACTACAAGGCCGACTCCGTGCTCCAGGCGACGATCGCCCGCCTGAGCGGCGAGGGCATCGAGATCGCGCAGCACGCACCCAAGGGCGACCCCGCCGACGGCATCATCGAGGTGGCCACCCGCGAGCAGGCCGATCTGATCGTGCTCGGCAGCAGGGGCATGCAGGGCGCGCGTCGAATGCTTGGCAGCGTGCCGAACAAGGTCTCCCACCGCGCCCCCTGCGATCTGATGATCGTAAATACCAACGCTCCGATCCGCGACTGATGTTCACGAGCATCGTCGTCGGCACGAACTGGTCCGGGACGGCGGAGCTCGCGGTGGCCCGCGCTGTCGAGCTCGCCCGCCTGACCGGCGCGCGCCTGCACGTGGTGAGCGTCGACGAGGGCACCGCCGCACCGGTGAGCGTGACTGGAGCCGCGGCGGCGGGCAGCCCTCACTTCCAGGCCGACGTCGCACTCGAGCAGACGCTCGAGCGCGTCGGCGGCGAGGGCGTGGAGATCGTGCAGCACACCCCGAGCGGCGCCGCCGCCGACTCGATCGTGGCGGTCGCGGTCGAGGAGCGGGCCGACCTGATCGTGGTCGGCAGCAAGGGGATGCAGGGAGCCCGGCGCGTGCTCGGCAGCGTGCCGAACAAGGTCTCCCACCACGCCCCCTGCGACGTGCTGATCGTGAACACGGTCTGAGCACCGGGCCAGCCGCGCCCTCGCGGAAGCCGATCGCTCCGGTCCGGGCCAAGCCCGGCCCCTCGCGCACGTCAGCGCTGCGGCGGCGCCCAGGCCTCGCGCATGTCCACGCGCGCGCCCCTGAAGGGGACGCCCTCGCGCTCGAGGAGACGGCGCTGCCGTTCGCCCTTCGCGAGCGAGCCGTCGGCGCGCACCACGCGCTGCCACGGCACCTCCGGATCGTCGCACTCGCTCAGCACGGCGCCGGCGTAGCGCGGCGCCCCCGGGCAGAGGTCGCCGTAGGTGGTCACGAAGCCCTCGGGGATCGTCCGGACGCGAGCGAGCACCTCGGCGGCCGTCGTGCGCGAGGGGCCGGGCTCGGCCCGGACCGGAGCGATTGGCTTCTCGTTCACCCCAGCGAGCGCACGGCCTCGTCGATCGGCGTGTCGCCCGAGATCAGGTCGAACGTCACGCCGATCGTCTCCGGCGTGTCGAGCACCGCCAGCAAGGTGGCCGCCACGTCGGCCCGTGGCACCGAGCCCGAGCCGATCTCGAGCCCGGCCAGGATGCGGCCGCTCGGCATGTCGTTGGTCAGCCGTCCGGGCCTGACGGTCGTGTAGTCGAGCCCGCTCTCCTCGAGGCGCCGGTCGGCGGCCGCCTTGGCGTCGTAGTAGGGCCGCATCTCCTCGGAGACGGCGGCCAGGTTGCCGACGCCGATCGCGCTCACCATCACGTAGCGGCGGATCCCGTTCGCCTGAGCGGCCTCGATCAGCTTGACCGCGGCGCCCAGGTCGACCGTCTGCTTGCGGGCCGCGCCGCTGCCCGGGCCCGCCCCGGCGGCGAACACCGCCGCGTCGGCGCCCTCCACGAAGCGCGCGATGTCGTCCTCGGCCTCGAGGTCGCAGAGCACGGGCTCGGCCCCCACCGCCTCGAGGTCGGCGGCGTGGTCGGGGTTGCGGATCAGCCCGCGAGCGCGGTCACCGCGCTCGGCGAGCAGCCGCAGCAGGTGCAGCGCGATCTGGCCGTGGCCACCGGCGACGACGACATCCATCGTGGCGAGAGGCTACCCGGCGAGCGGCAGCCGGAACCGTACCCGTGCGCCGGTCGGCGAATCCGCGAACCAGATCTCCCCACCGTGGGCCTCGACAATCGCCCGGCAGATGGTGAGCCCGAGGCCGGTCCCCTCCCCCGAAGCTCGTGCGGCGCCGGTCCCTCCGCGGTAGAAGGGCTCGAAGGCACGCTCTCGCTCGCCGGTGTCGAGCCCGCCTCCCGTGTCCGCGACCTCGACCTCCACGCTCGACCCGTTCGGTTCGGCGAGCACGGTCACGCTGCCGTCGGCCGGCGTGTGCCGGATCGCGTTCTGGATCAGGTTGAACAGCACGCGCTGGAGCTTCTCGGGGTTCGCGCGGGCGGGCGCGAGCCCATCTGGGACGGCGGCCTCCACCGCCACCCGCTTCGCAGCGGCCTGCGGGCGCATCGCCTCGACGGTCTCCTCCACGAGCGCGTCGAGGTGCACCTGCGAGAGCGACCACTGGATGTCGCCCGCCTCGAGGCGCGAGAGCTCGAAGAGGTCCTCGATCAGCGCGGAGAGCGAGCGGATGTGCACCGACATCTGCTCGAGGTAGCGGCGCCGCGTGTCGGGATCGACCACGTCGTCGCGGGTCGCCTCGGCGAGCAGTCGCAGCGAGGTGAGCGGCGTGCGCAGGTCGTGCGAGACGGCCGCCACCAGCGCGCGCCGCGCCTCCTCGGCCGCGTCGCGTTGTGCGATCACGTCGCGCGAGAGGAGCCAGGTCGAGTACGCGGTGAGCCCGCCGGCGAGCACGAGCAGCACCGCCATCACGAGGGCGTCGTGGGGCGAGATGAACATCAGCGCTGCCACCACGCCGACGCCGAGCGTCACGAGGCCGACCGTGACCGCCACCGCCGAGGCGAACTGGCGCCCGAGGGAGCCGGTCGCCCTCCGGCGCGCAACCAGCACATGCGCAGCCGCGATCACCAGCGCGCCGACGGCCGCCATGAAAGCCGCCATGAGCAGGCCGTCCCGAGGCGCGTAGACCAGGGCGAAGGCGACCCCGCCGAGCAGCGAGGCGAGCGCGAGCACCGCGAGCGGCCGCCCGATGCCCGGCTCGATCCTCACGGCTGGAACCGGTAGCCGACGCCCCAGACGGTCTGCAGCCAGCGCGGGTCCGAGGGGTCCAGCTCGATCTTCGCCCGCAGTCGCCGCACGTGGACGGTGACCGTCGATGTGTCGGTGTAGAAGCTGTACTGCCAGACGGCGTCCATCAGCTGGTCGCGCGAGAAGGCCTGACCCGGGTGCCGCATCAGGTGCAGCAGCAGCTCGTACTCGCGCATCGTGAGCTGCGCCTCCTCCCCGCGAACGATCACCCGGCGGCCGACGGGATCGAGCTCGAGGTCGTCGAACACGATCGGCTCCTCGAGCGCGGGCGAGTGCTCGACGCGGCGCAGCACCGCGTCGACGCGGGCGACCAGCTCTGCCGGGGAGAAGGGCTTGACGACGTAGTCGTCCGCGCCCAGGCGCAGCCCGATGATCCGGTCGCTGTGCTCGCCCTTGGCGGTCAGCAGGATCACCGACACCCGCTCGCGCTCGCGCAGCCGCCGCATCACCTCGAGGCCGTCCATCCCGGGGAGCATCAAGTCGAGCACCACCAGGTCGGGACTCGCCTCGCCGGCGAGCCGGAGCGCGTCCGGCCCGTCCGCCGCGACGCGCGTGGCGTAGCCGGCCCGCTCGAGGTAGCGGGACACCACCTCGGTGATCGTGGGTTCGTCGTCGACGACCAATATCGAGCCGCGCGAGCCGTTCTCCACCCCTCCCAGTCTGGCAGCGGCACGGCTCGCGGGCGAGCGGTGTAAGGGAGCCGTAACCCCTACGCCTCGAGCGCCTCGAGCAGGTAGAGCCAGACCTCACTGCGCGTCGGGAACGACGGCACCGCATGGGCGAGCCGCTCGAGTGGGACCTCGCCGATCACGGCGATGGTGGCCGCGTGCAGGAAGTCCTGGACCTCGGGGCCGGTGAACGTCGCGCCGGCGATCACCCCGCGCTCCTCGTCCACCACCAGGCGGGCGGTGCCGGCGGCGCTGTCGCGCCCGTAGAAGCTCGCGCCCGCGTTGCCCTGGGTGGGCACGTCGACGGAGCGAACGTTCAGACCCGCCTGCTGGGCCGAGTCGAGCGTGTGCCCGACGGCCGCCACCTGCGGGTCCGTGAAGATCACGCGCGGCGAGCGCCCGTCGTCGTGCATGGCGCGAGCGTCCTTGCCGAGGATCACGTCGGCCGCGATCCGGCCCTGGTACTTGCCCATGTGGGTGAGCAGCACGCGGCCGTTCACGTCGCCGATCGCGTAGAGCCAGTCGTTCACCGCCATCCGGTCGTCCACCTCGATCGGCCCGCCGGGCTCGAGCCCCACGGTCTCCAGCCCGAGGTCGTCCGTGTTCTGTCGCCGGCCGATGGCCACGAGCAGCTCGTCGCCCACCGCCTGCGTGCCGTCCTCCAGCTCGACCGTGACCTCGCCGTCGCCGGCGCGCGCGGCGCCGGCCTTGACGCCGATGCGCACGTCCACGCCCAGCTCGCCGAGCGCCTCCGCCACCTGCTCGCCGGCGAACGGCTCCTCGCGGGCGATCAGCCGGTCGGCCGCCTCGATAAGCGTGACCTGCGAGCCGAGCACGCGCCAGGCCTGCGCCATCTCCACGCCGACCACGCCCCCGCCCAGGATCACGAGCCGCTCGGGGGCCGCCTTCGCCGTCGTGGCCTCGCGGTTGGTCCAGGGCTCCGCCTCCCGCAGCCCCTCGATCGGCGGCACGAGCGCCGAGGTACCGGTGGCCACGACCACCGCCCGGCGCGCCACCAGCACGTCGTCGCCGGCGCGCACGCGGCGCTCGCCGTCGAGACGCCCGCGCCCGCGCACGATCTCGACGCCGCGCTCGGTGAGCCACGGCTCCATGCCGGAGTCGTCAAGGTCGTGGATGATCTCGTCGCGCCGGGAGAGCACCGCCGCGACGTCGAGCTCGCCGCTCACAGCCTCGCGGGCGCCCGGGATGCGGCGGACCTCGGCCAGCAGCTCGCCGGGGCGCAGCAGGCTCTTCGAGGGCATGCAGGCGTAGAACGAGCACTCGCCCCCCACGAGGTGCTCCTCCACGACCGCGACCGAGAGGCCGCGCTCGCCCAGACGCCCCGCGCAGACCTCGCCCGCCGGGCCGGCACCCAACACGATCACATCGAACTCCCGCTCGCTCATGAAGGCACGGTACCGGCAGGCGACGCGTCGTTACGCCCCAGCTTGAGCGAGAAGTAGGAAGTGCCACTGTTTACTTTTGGAAAGCCTCGCGCTAGCGTGCTCCCATGGCCTCCGCAGACACGCTCCTCAAGCCGGACCACGCCGCGCACCGCAGGCACTTCATCTTCACCGACGAGCACGAGCAGCTCCGCGAGTCGATCCACGCGTTCGTGACGAAGGAGCTCGCACCGCACGCGGAGGAGTGGGAGGAGACCACCTTCCCGGACTCCGTCTTCCGGCGCATGGGCGAGCTCGGCTTCCTCGGCCTGTCGTATCCCGAGGAGTACGGCGGCCAGGGCGGCGACTACTTCTGCAACATCGTGCTGGCCGAGGAGATGACCCACGCGAACAGCGGCGGCCTCGCGATGGGCGTGGCCGTGCACACCGACATGGCCACGCCGCCCGTGCACCTGTTCGGCACCGAGGAGCAGAAGCGGGACTACCTCGTGCCGGCGATCCGCGGCGAGAAGATCTCCTGCCTCGGCATCACCGAGCCGGACGCCGGCTCCGACGTCTCCGGCATCAAGACCCGAGCGGTGCGGGACGAGGACGGCTGGGTGATCAACGGCTCGAAGACCTACATCACGAACGGCCACCGGGCCGACTTCATCGTGCTCGTGACGAAGACCGACCCGGACGCGGGGTACGACGGATTCTCGCTCTTCCTCGTGGACATGGACGCGCCCGGGGTGATCCGAGAGAAGCGCCTCGAGAAGCTCGGCATGCACTCCTCGGACACCGCGCTGCTCGCGTTCCAGGACGTGCGCGTGCCGGACGACGCCCTGCTCGGCGAGGAGGGCAAGGGCTTCTACCACATCATGTGGGAGCTCCAGGGCGAGCGCCTGATCGGCGCCGCGGGCTGCGTGGCGGGTGCCCAGAAGTGCTTCGACCGCACGCTCCGGTACGCCACCGAGCGCACCGCCTTCGGGCGCCCGATCGGCCGCTTCCAGGCGATCCGCCACAAGTTCGCCGACATGGCGACGAAGATCGAGGCGGGACGGCAGATGGTCTACACCACCGCCTGGCGCTTTGCGGGCGGCGAGTACCCCGTGCGCGAGATCTCGATGGCCAAGCTGTACACCGCTCGCATGGCGTGCGAGGTCGTGGACGAGTGCCTGCAGATCCACGGCGGCGCCGGCTACATGAAGGAGTACGGCATCGAGCGCGCCTGGCGCGACATGCGCCTGAACCGGATCGGCGCGGGCACCGACGAGGTGATGCTCGACGTGATCGGCCGCTCGTACGGGCTGTAGGAACCGCTGCCCTGTCGCTTCTTGTTGGGTAGTCCACGCGCCGCTGTTGTGTCGCGGGTCAGGGGGCTGGGTGGGGTCAGGTCCGGAGCTCCGGTCGGCAGGGCGCAATCCGTCCTGGGTTTGGTGGCTCCTGGCCACCAAAGTCAGGACGCTTGGCCGCGAGGGCCGGTCATCCTGGGTGGACCGTCCTCACCCAGCCCAGATCCGGTCGAAACCGAGATCGCCCAGCGAGATGCGACAGGGGGACCGCTACGGCCGGTGCCCCGGCGGGGGCGCCCCGAGACCGGGCGGCACGCCGCCCTGGCCGGGAGGGGTGCCGCCGTGGCCGGGCGGGCAGCCCGCGGTCACGCCGCTCGGATGGCTGCAGTCGGCCGCGGGCGTCTGCGCGGCCGGGGGCGGGAGCCCAAGCGGCGCGGCGGCCGGCGGCTCGGACACCGCCTCGGGCGGCTGCTGAGGCACCTCGCTCGGAGGCGTCTCGGGGGCGGGTCTGCCTGGCGGGCCGGGCGAGCGCTCGCGGGGCCTGTCGCGCGGGGCCGGGTCGAGCGGGGCGTCTCCCTGGGGCGCGGTGCGCTCGGCCTCGGGGACCGCGGCCGGCGGCGTGGCTTCCGTGGCTGCCGGTCCCGCGGCGCTAGCCGCGCGGGCGGCTCGCTCGGGCCGGGGTGCCTTGGCCTTGGCCTTGGCCGCCGGGGCGGCGCTGCGCGCAGCCGGCGGATTCTCCTGCTCGGGCGTGACGGTCGACGAGCGCTCCCCGGACGGCGAGTCGTTCTGGAACATCCCAAGCGCGAGACCGACCGCGGCGATCGTCGCGACCCCGCCGGCCGCCGCGGCGGCGCCCGTGTTCGAGCTCAGCTTCGACGCGTGGCGCGGGGCGGCCGCCACGCTGCTCCAGTCGGCCCCGATCACCCCGCCGGCGCTCGTGAGCACGTCGGCCCGCAGCGACGCCAGCGCCGCGACCGGCACCCAGGCGCCGTAGATCGCGCCCAGCTCGAGCAGCATCGCGCGCGAGGCGCGGCACGAGCCGCACTCCTCGAGGTGCTCGTCGAGCCAGCGCTCGTCCACCTCCTCGAGCGTCTCCCCGTCCTCGCGCATGCCGATCAGGAGCTGCGCGCGCTCGCAGTCCTCGGTCGTGGCGGTGACCGAGGCCACCGCCCCGATCTTCAGCTCGTCGCGGAGATTCGACCTCGCGCGCCACAGGAGCTGGGCGGCTGCGTTGGCCGAGATGCCGAGGATCGCTCCGATCTCCGCGTACGAGCGGCCGCCGACCTCGCGCAGCGCGAGCACCTCGCGGTGCCGCGGGGCCAGTCGCGCGTTCGCGGCGCGCACCTCCTCCTGGGCATCGCGCAGGAGCGCCGAGCGCTCGGGGTCGGTCTCAACGGCCACGGCGCGGCCCGGCTCCTCCGGCACGCTGTCCGTCGGGCGGCTGCGGTCGCGGCGTCTCATGACGGCGTAGCTCTCATTTCGCGCAGCCGTATAGAGGTAGGCCGCGAAGTCGAGCACGGGCGCGTCGTCGGCCTGCAGACGCCGCAGCACTCCCACGAACGCCTCCTGCGTTGCGTCGGCGGCGTCGTCCGCCGAGTTCAGGAGTCGCAGGCAGTAGTTGTAGACCGGCGTCTCGTAGCGGTCGTAGAGCGTCGCAAAAGCGGCGCCGCTGCCCGCGGCGGCCTCTTGGACCAGCACTCCATCCGGGGCGCCCGTCGCCCGCTTTCGGGGGACCGAGACGATGCTCACGATCGGGGATCACGCTACGCCTGCCAGCTGGGAAGGTCAAACCCCTCGGCGAGCTCGTCGCACAGCGCGTCGACGATCTCGGGGTCGAATTGCGTGCCCGCTCCCTTGTGCAGCTCCCAGATCGCCCGGTTCAGCGGCAGGGCGGGGCTGTAGATCCGGTCCTGGGTCATGGCGTCGAAGGCGTCGCAGACCGTGACCAGCCGGGAGGGCAGCGGGATCTTGGTACCGGCCAGCCCGTCGGGGTAGCCGGACCCGTCCCAGCGCTCGTGGGTGGAGCGGACGAGCGGCGCGAGCTGGAGCAGGCCGGGTGTGCGCTCGAGCAATCGCTCGCCCAGCACGGCGTGCTCGCGCAGCATGCTCCACTCGAGCGTGCTGAGCTCGCCCGGCTTCTCGAGCACCCAGGTGGGCACCTTGAGCTTGCCGACGTCGTGCAGCCAGGCGGTGCGGACGGCGAGCTGGATCATCGGCTCGGACAGCCGCATTCGCGCACCCACCCGGCGAGTCAGGCCGGCGGTGCGCTCCATGTGGGCGGTCACTCCCGGCAGGTAATGGTCGAGGAGGTCGAGCAGCGCAGCGGCAGCCGGGTCTGCCGCGGGCAACTCGTTCGGGACGGCGTGGAGAGCCTGTGGGGACACGCAAATCCTTTCGATCTCAGTTTCGGGACTTGCTCAAGAGAGAAAGGAGCGGCCGCTTCCTTACGAGCTCTCCTCTGTGCGATCCGTCACGCTTCACGCGTGCCCGTGAGGATCGAGATCGACCGCGGGCTGCGACTGGACCGCGGCGCCGCGTGCGGCCACAACCGCTGGCATCCGGACATCGCGGCCGTGGCCTCGTGCGCGCCGGGCGACGAGGTGACGTTCGAGATCCGCGACTCGCGCGACGGCGAGATCACGCGGACCTCGGGGCACGAGGACCTTCTGGCGGTGCCCTCGCTCGCCCACCCGCTGACGGGCCCGCTCGAGGTCCGCGGCGCGCAGCCCGGAGACGTGCTCGAGGTCGAGGTCATCGGCTACGAGACCGACGACTTCGCCTGGACCGCGATCTGGCCGGGCTCCGGCTTCCTCGGCGATCTCTTCGAGCGGCCGTATCTCGTGCGCTGGGAGCTGGCCGGCGGGATGGCCCGCTCCGAGGAGATCCCGGGCGTCGCGGTTCCCGCCTGCACCCACGCGGGCACGATCGGGGTAGCGCCCTCGCGCGCGTTGTTCGAGCGCGCGCTCGCACGCGAGCGTGAGCTCGACGCGCGGGGAGGGCGGGTGCCGCTCCCCGATCCGTCGCACGCCTGGCCGCCCGAGGCGGCCGACGGGCTGCGTACCTATCCGCCGCGCGAGAACGGCGGCAACATGGACATTCGCGACCTCGGCCCGGGAGCCCGCCTGTTCCTGCCCGTGCACGTGCCGGGGGCGCTGCTGTCGGTCGGCGACCTGCACTTCGCGCAGGGCGACGGCGAGGTCTGCATCTCGGCGATCGAGACCGGCGGCTCGGCCACCGTGCGAGTCGGGCTGCGCCGTGAGGGCTGGCGCCCCACCTTCCCGGCCTACGAGGCGCCGCCGCGGCCGCCGCGGCCGATGTTCGCCACCACGGGCATCCCGCTCGCCGACGACGGCACGCAGGGCGACCTCGACCTCGGGCTCGCCACGCGGCGGGCGCTCATCGAGCTGCTCGACTGGCTCGTGCACGAGCGCGGGCTGGCGCGCGAGCCCGCCTACGTGCTGATGAGCGTGGCCGCCGAGCTGCGCGTCTCCGAGCTCGTGGACGCCCCGAACGCGCTCGTGTCGGCCGCGCTCCCGCTCGACGTCTTCGACGGGGAGCGCCTGTGAGCGCAGGTGCGCCCCGGCGCCCGCTACCGCCGCTCGGCGAGGAGCACGAGCCGTTGCGGCGGGAGATCCGCGCGTTCGTGGCGGAGGAGCTGCGCCCGCACGCCGCCGGGTGGGAGGCTGCGCGCTGGTTCCCGGACGAGGTGTTCCGCCTCATGGGCGAGCGCGGGCTGCTCGGGCTCAAGTACCCGGCCGAGTACGGCGGCCGCGGCGGCGGCTACCTCGCCGACGCCGTGCTCACCGAGGAGCTCGCCCGCTGTGGGTCGGGCGGGCTCGCCGCCGGCATCGGGGCCCACGTGGGGATCGCCACCCCGCCGATCTGGAGGTTCGGGACGCACGAGCAGAAGGAGCGCCTGCTGGCGCCCGCCATCCGGGGCGAGCGCATTGCGGCACTCGGCATCACCGAGCCCGGCGCGGGCTCGGACGTGGCCGGCCTGCGTACGTTCGCCCGCAAGGTGGACGGCGGCTACCTGGTCAACGGCTCGAAGACCTTCATCACCAACGGCGTGCGCGCGGACTTCGTGGTGACGGCGGTCAGGACGACCGAGGAGGGGGGCCGGACCGCGAGCACGCGGTGCGTGCGAGCCCTCGACATCACGGGCTCTCATTCCTGTCATCGAGAAGGGAATGGAGGGCTTCTCGGTCGCGGGCAAGCTCGAGAAGCTCGGCTGGCACGCCTCCGACACCGGCGAGCTCGCCTTCGACGACGTGTTCGTGCCCGACGAGAACCTGCTCGGCGAGGAGAACAAGGGCTTCTACCTGATCATGGCCAACTTCCAGTGGGAGCGGCTCGTGATGGCGCTCGGGGCGGTCGCGTCGATGAAGCGGGTGCTCGAACGGACGGTGGCCGAGGCCCAGGGCAACCCGCTCTTCCGTCAGCTGGTGGCCGAGATGGCGGTCAAGCACGAGGCCTCGCGCTGCCTCACCTACCACGCGCTGCGGCTGTTCGCGGACGAGCAGAACGCGCTCCGGGAGGTGACCGAGGCCAAGCTGCTCTCGCAGCGGAGCGCCGTCGAGGTCGCGGAGGCCGCCTTCCGCGTCGTGGGCGACGATCCCGAGATCGGCCGGGCGCTGCGGGACACCCGCCTGGGGCCGATCGGCGGCGGCACCGACGAGGTGATGAAGGAGATCCTGGGGCGCCAGCTCGGCCTCTGAGCCCGGCGGCGACTCAGTCGTCCGGCCAGCGCCCGTGCTCGTCGAAGTAGCGGCGAGCGGCCTCCTCGCGGTCGCGCTCCTTGTCGCCCTCGACCCCGATCCGGTAGAGGAGGTTCAGGAGCAGCACGGCCGTCGCGGCGCTGATGAACATCGCCCCGACGACGATGCCGACCCGGCCGGAGGTCGCCCATACGACGATCCCGGCGAGCAGCAGCGCGAGCGGCAGCCCGTAGCGGACCGCGTTCAGGGCCATCGCCGGCGAGGCTACTTCAGAGCGCCGCCCGGCGTCCGCGCGGCCTGAAGGCGGTCTCGAGCTCCTCGCGCTCGAAGGCGCCGAGCACGCGGTCCTCGGTGGCGAAGCGGTACAGCGCGACCCGGAAGACCGCCATCAAGAGCGTCTGGACGAGCGCGCCGAGCACGAACACGATGACGCCGAGGGCGATCAGCACCGCGCCGACGGCCTCCTCGGGGGAGCTCGCCAGGAACCCGAGGACCACCAGCCCGGCACCGGGGAGGAACGCCAGCAGGAAGACGAGGCCGCCGATGGCGAACGTGCCCGTCACGCCCTCGCCCCAGCGCTCCCGGATCACGGTCAGGGAGCGCTTCAACGCATCCTTCGGTCCGAGCCCCTCGAGCGCGATCACGGGCACCACGAAGAACGTGGCGACCTGCCAGGCCAGGTTGGCGAGGCCGCCCACGAGTGCCGCCAGCAGCTGTCCCGCGCCCTCACGCAGCAGCGCCTGGATGATGCTGATCAGCGCGCCGATCACGAGCTGGAGCCCGGCCCATCCGAGAATCACGCCGAAGCGGCTCCGGGCTGCCGCGAACCCCTCGCCGACGGTGGTGTCGTGACCCTCGAGCGCGCGCGCCGCGCACGCGCTCACGGCGACGTTGCAGAAGATCGACACCGTGATCAGCACGTAGGCGCCGATCACGAGCACGACGATCGCCGCGGGCTCGCTGTCGGTGTCGCTGTAGAGCGCAGCGCCGCCGGCCCCGAAGATCGCGATCACGCCCAGCCCGGCGATGGTCGCGACGATCGGAAAGGCCGCGAGCGAGCGGTCCTGCCGGACGACGGACCAACTCCGCTTGGTGAGCTGCCAGCCGCGACCGATGCGTCCCATCTAACCGGCACCATAACCGCCCTTCCGGCGCCAAACGCGCATCCGGGCGCCCCCGATCGTCATGATCCCCCCGCTCAGGCCGTCAACGAGAACTGAAGCAAGGAGACCGTCACGTGGGAGTCCTCGATGGAAAGTCGGCGATCGTCACCGGGTCGGCCCGGGGCATCGGCCGGGCCACGGCCGAGCTGCTCGCCGAGCAGGGCGCGCAGGTCCTGATCAACGACCTCGACGCCGACGTGGCCGAGCAGGCCTCGTCCGAGATCGCCGGCGAGACCGCCGTCTTCGGCGGCGACCTGACCTCCGACGGCGTGCCCGACCAGCTCGTTCAGAAGGCGATCGACGAGTTCGGCAAGATCGACATCATCGTCAACAACGCGGGCTACACCCGCGACAACGTGGCGCACAAGATGAGCGACGCCGAGTTCCAGGCGATGCTCGACATCCACACCGTCGTCCCGTTCCGGATCGTCCGCGCCGCCGCTCCCCATATGCGCGAGCCCGCCAAGCAGGAGCGCGACGAGGGCCGCGAGGTCTTCCGCAAGATCGTGAACGTGAGCTCGATCTCGGGCACGATGGGCAACGCCGGCCAGATCAACTACTCGGCGGGCAAGGCGGCCGTCGTCGGCATGACGAAGACGCTCGCCAAGGAGTGGGGCCAGTTCAAGATCAACGTGAACGCCGTGGCCTTTGGCTTCGTCGAGACGCGCCTCACGGCCGCCAAGGAGTCGGGCAACACGATGGTCAAGGACGGCGAGGAGATCCAGCTCGGCATCCCTGAGCAGATGCGGGCGATGGCGGCGATGATCATCCCGATCGGCCGCCCGGCGTCACCGGAGGAGGCGGCCGGACCGGTGTTCTTCCTCTGCTCGCCGTGGTCGGACTACGTGCACGGCCAGGTGCTGAACGTGACCGGCGGCCAGTTCGGCGGGATGTACACCTGAGCCGGGGGCATCCGGGGCAAGGCCCCCGGATGCCCGTCCGGCCGGCGCGCTACCGGCTCCGGGCGAAGAGCTGGCCGCGCACAGCGCCGCCTGGGAAGGCACCCGTGTGGACGTTCACGTAGAACCTGCCCGGGTTGGCGGCGATCGCTCGGGCGTCCGCGCGGCTGAGCGTCACGCAGCCGCTCCCCGCGCCGGGGTCGCCCCCACTCGGCGTGGCAATGGTGACCGCCACGGGGCCGGCGACGTCCGCCCCGCCCCGATGGATGTGCGCCTGCAGGGGCCTGGCGATGTTCTTGACCGCCACGGCTATGCACATCCTGCGGCCGTCGAGCACCGCGGTCGCGCCGCCGCGACCGTCCTGGTCGCCCGCGCCCCTGGAGCCCTCGCTCGAGACCTCCTTGCTCCCGAGCATCGTCGCGTGGAGCGTCCCCGGGTCGGAGCCCTGCCCCACCGCCGCCGTGACGGCAACCGTGCAGGCGACTCCGATCGCCGCCGCGAGCGCCAGCCAGCGCATCTTCATGGTCCGTCTCCCCTCTCGTTCGACTGGCCCGTGATACGCGCCACCAGCCCGCGAGGTTCATCGCCCGGCCGAAATCGCTCGCGAGCGCGTCTGCCTGCCCCGCGGGAGCCTCAACGCTTTGCCGGGAGCGAACGGGCGTAGGCCACGCTTCGTCGCACCCAGGGCTCGAGCTGGCGCTTCGTTCGCAGCGCCTCGGGGCCGACCCGCAGCCAGCCCGACAGCTCGCGGCCTCGCATCTCCATCGGCGACACGTGCGGCTTTCGCAGGAGGCTCTCACCCGAGTCGGGATCCACCCTCGCGAGCAGGCCGCCCTGACCGCTCGCCGCAACTGCCATGTTCCCCGCGACGAGGAAGGCGAGGCCGCCGAACATCCGCTGCTCGGTGAGGTCCGGCTCGTCCGCGAGCTGCTCCCGGATCCGCTCGGCGAGGTCCTCGTCGTACGCCACGGGCCCATCACCACGGCCGTCGGCCGTGCAGCTCCTCAGGCCGACGGGCCCGTGATCACCGAGTCCGACGTCTCGTGCACGCCGTCGCCGTCGCTCGAGGCCGGCGCCGGCGTGGGGTCGCGGTCCGGGTTCCAGCTGTAGGCGTACTCCGGCTTGTCGAGCTCCTGCCAGCGGGCCGCCAGCTTGAGCGGGCGGAACGTGTCCCACATCACGGCCAGCTCGTCGGTCGAGGTCTTGCCGAGCGCCTTCTCGACCGCGCCCGGCTGCGGGCCGTGCGGCAGGCCCGAGGGGTGCAGGGTGATGCAGCCCACGTCGACGCCCTTGCGCGCCGCGTAGTTGCCGGCCGCGTAGAACATGACCTCCTCGGACTGGATGTTCGAGTGGTGGTACGGAAGCGTGACCGCCTCCGGGTCCCAGTCGAGCATCCGCGGCGCGAACGTGCAGATCACGAAGTTCGGGCCCTGGAAGGTCTGGTGCGCGGGCGGCGGCAGGTGGAAGCGGCCGGCGCGCGGCTCGAAGTCGTCCGCGTTGAACGTGTACGGCCAGACGTAGCCGTCCCAGCCGACCACGTCGAACGGGTGCCGGTCGAGCACGTAGTCCTGGTAGCCGTCGCGCACGCGCACGGTGACCTGGTACTGGCCCACCTCCTCCACGGTCTCGAGCTCCTCGGGCGGGTGGAAGTCTCGCTGCGAGAACGGCGAGTGCTCGAGCAGCTGGCCGTAGCGGTTGCGGTAGCGGTTGGGAGTCTCGATCTCGCCCGGCGTGTGGAAGCAGAGCCAGTACTGCTCCTCGCCCTCGGGCAGCTCCCAGGTGTGCGTGGTGCCGCGCGGGATCACGACGTAGTCGCGCTCACGGAAGGGCACGCGCCCGAACACCGTCTGCAGCACGCCGCTGCCGCGGTGGATGTAGAGCACCTCGTCGCCCTCGCCGTTGCGATAGAAGCCGTCGAGCGCCTCGGTGGGCTTGGCCACCGACACCTCGATGTCGCCGTTCCACATCAACAGGCTGCGGGAGGACACCGGGTCGCCCCCGGCGCTCACCGGGTTCGTGTCGGCGAGCCGGTGCACGTGGGCGTCCGGCACCCACTCCTCGCGCTCGATCGGCCGGAACCCGCCGACCTGGTCGAGCCGGCAGGGCGACTGGAGGTGGAGCAGGATCGACTCGTTGCCCGAGAAGCCCTCATAGCCCATCACCTCCTCGACGAGCAGCGGCGAGGACGCGCCGTCCGAACGCACCTGGACGTGACGCTTGGGGGGAACCTTTCCGAGGCTGGCGTAGCGCATGACTACAAGTTTCCTCTCCGCTCCTGCTCCCGCTCGATCGCCTCGAACAGGGCCTTGAAGTTGCCCTCCCCGAAGCCGCGGGCGCCGTGGCGCTCGATGATCTCGAAGAAGACCGTCGGCCGGTCGCCCACCGGCTTCGTGAAGATCTGAAGCAGGTAGCCCTCGTCGTCGCGGTCGACCAGGATCCCGAGCCGCTTCAGGTCCTCGATGTCCTCCGAGATCTCCCCGATCCGGCCCGGCACCTCCTCGTAGTACGACTCGGGGATCGTGAGGAACTCGACGCCGCGCTCACGCAGGTCCGCCACGCAGCGCACGATGTCGCGCGTGGCCATCGCGATGTGCTGGGCGCCGGCGCCGTTGTAGAAGTCGATGTACTCCTCGATCTGCGACTTGCGCTTGCCCTGGGCCGGCTCGTTGATCGGGAACTTGATGCGCCCGCTGCCGTCGGTGACCACCTTCGACATCAGGGCCGAGTACTCGGTCGAGATCGCCTCGTCCGAGAAGTGGATCATCTCGGTCATCCCGAAGACCCGCTCGTAGTAGTGGACCCACTCCTCCATGTGGCCGAGCTCGACGTTGCCGACGATGTGGTCGATCGCCATCAGCCGCATGGCGTCCGGATCCTTAGGCGCGTCCGCGCGGCGCTCGTAGCCGGGCAGGAACGGGCCGCGATAGTCCTCGCGCTGGACGAACAGGTGAAGCGTGTCCCCGTAGGTCTCGATCGCGGAGAGCTGCACGCGCCCGTGCTCGTCCTCCTCCCAGCGGGGGGTGGTCACGCCGCGCGCCCCGTGCGAGACCGCGTGCTCGTAGGCGGCGGCCGCGTCGGGCACGCTCAGCGCGATCTTCTGCACGCCGTCGCCGTGGCGCGCATGGTGGTCGGCGATCTCGTCCCCGCCGCTCAGCGTGCCGGTGAGCACGAGCCGGATCCGGCCCTGCTGCAGCACATGGGAGACGCGCTCACGGCTGCCGGTCTCGAGCCCGCGATAGGCGGTCTCGGTGAACCCGAAGGCGTGGGTGTAGTAGTAGGCCGCCTGCGCGGCGTTGCCAACGAACAGCTCGACGTGGTCGATGCCATGCACCGGCATGCGGTCGTTCTCGGGTACGGGCGGGCTGACGGTGCCTGGAGCGAGCTGCTCAGTGGCCATCTGTTTCCTCTCTCACGGGTTCAACGAAATGATTGCCCGGTTCGGGTGACGCTTCAACGCCAATTCGTTGCAGAACTGCAAAAGTTCCGGCGCAAATGGACGATACCGACCGGAGAATCGTTGCGCTGCTCCAGGAGAACGCCCGCCGCTCGTTCAAGGACATCGGCGACCGGGTGCACCTCTCGGCTCCGGCCGTGAAGCGCCGCGTGGACCGGCTCGAGGCGGACGGGGTGATCCGCGGCTACAGCGCGGCGGTCGACCCGCGCGCCTTCGGCTGGCAGGCGGAGGCCTTCGTCGACCTCTACTGCGAGGGCGGCATGCCGGCCGACGCGATCCGGCGCGCGGTCGAGGGCGAGCCCGGCGTGAAGTCGGCCCACACCGTCGCCGGCGAGGCCAGCGCGCTCCTGCACGTGATGGCCACGAACACGCAGGACCTCGAGCTCTGCCTCGAGCGCATCCGCGCGACCGAGGGGATCAGCCGCACCGTCACGGAGGTCGTGCTCTCGACGCTGTTCGACCGCTGACGTGCCCGGGTACAGGCGCCTCCATGGACACGAATCGGGAGTTCGAGCGCCACGAGGAGGAGGCGGCCGCGGCCGAGGCGGGGAAGATCGGCGGGCCGGGACCCGAGTACGAGGGCGCCGACGACGAGCGGGCGGTCGAGGAGGGCGGCGGCGGCGAGGCCGAGGGCTTCGAGCAGGCCGAGGCTGAGCTCGTGGAGGCCGCCGAGCACGGCGAGCGCCGTCACAGTCCCAGCGACGAGGAGTTCCCGCCCGAGGAGCGCTCCGACGAGTCGACGGCCGAGTACGGCGAGGCCGACGACGCCGAGCCGGGGCCCGACGCCTGAGCCCGCCGGCTACAGCTCGAGCCCGTCGCGCCAGCCTCGCAGCAGCAGCCGCTCGGTGCGCAGCTCGGGCACGCTCACGACTGCGGCCTGCGCTCCTCCGCGAGCGGCTTTCCGCCCTCGTCCGAGAGCCCGCCGGGCGGCCAGGCGCCGAACCAGTTGTCGCGGGCGCCGTCGATCGTGAGCACGGCGCCGGAGAAGTAGTCGCCCGCCGGGGAGGCGAGGTAGGCCACGAGCCAGGCGAATTCCTCCTCGCTGCCGAGCCGTCCGAGCGGGACCGTGCCCGCCACGCCCTCCACCACCGGCTTCGGGTACTTCGTGCGGAGCGCGTCGGTCGCGAAGGGCCCCGCCGCCAGCGCGGTGAGCCGGATGCCGAAGCGCGCCCACTCGATCGAGAGCACGCGGGTGAGGTTCTCCACCGCGGCGCGGGCAGCCGAGGAATGCGCCATCCCGGGCAGGCCGTGGTGCGGCGAGAGCGTGACGTTCACGATCCTGCCGCCACGAGGACTCCCATCCCGCCCGCCCATCATCGCCCGGGTTGCCACGGCGTGGGTCATCAGCCAGGTGCCCTCGACGTTCAGCCGCAGCACCGCCCGGAAGCCCTTCGGCGTGATGTCCTCGGCCGGGGTGAGGTACTGGCCGCCGGCGTTGTTGACGAGCAGGTCCACGCGTCCGTGACGTTCGAGCACCTCGCCAACGAGCGCATCGACCTGCTCCTCCTCCCGGATGTCGCAGGCGATCGCCGTGCAGCGTCCGCCCTCGGCGGCCGCCGCGGTCTCCGCGAGCGGCTCCGCCCTGCGCCCGCACACGACCACCTCGGCTCCGAGCGCGGCGAGCTCGAGCGCGCTCGCGCGCCCGAGGCCCGAGCCGCCGCCGCTTACGATCGCGACCTGGCCGTCGAGTAGGCCCGGCTGGAAGATCCGCGATGGCATGGCCGCGCCAGCGTACCCGGCATCCACGAGCCCGGGCCGAACGCGAACAGACCCCAGCCGAGGATCGGCCAGACCGGCCAGAAGTAGCCGGCACCCGTGAGCGCCCAGATCGCCACGAGGAGGATGCTCACGGCAATGAACCTGCCGCGACCCTGCAAGGCGAAGCCGCGGGCGGGGCGCGGCGCGGGCGAAGGCTCGGCGGGCGGCAGGTCCGCCACCAGCACCGACAGCTCGCCCTCGGTGCGCGCTGCGAGCGCCCGCTCGAGCCGCTCCTCGAGCTCCTCGGCGCTCAGCCGTCCCTCCGCCGTGGCCCCACGCAGCCGCTCGGCGGCTCGCTCCCGGTCGGCGTCCGAGGCCCTGAGATCGAGCTCGCTCATTGCGTGTACATCCCGTGGAAGCCGAAGGGGATGTGGTGCGGCGCCTCGGCGCGCGCCAGCTCCTCCATCGTGCGGGCGTCGAGGACGAGCAGGAACGAGCGCCCGGCTGCGGCGTCGAGCACGACGGACAGCACCACCCCGCCGTCCTCGGCCTCCTCGTCCGGCTCGCGAACGAAGATCGGCTCGCCGGGGTAGCAGCCATCGGCACTCCACTCGCGGCGCGAGCCGTCGCTCACGTCGATCTTCACGAGCCGGTCGATCCATTCGGCCCCGTGGCCGGTGAACCAGCCGTAGCGGTACTCGCGCGTGTTGCGGCGCGCGTAGTCGATCCGCGGCAGCTCCACGTTCTCGCCAAGGACCTCGTGGCCGACCGAGCCCGAGTCGAGGTCGATCGTGTAGCGGCGCAGCTCCGTGCCGGGGATCGCCCCGCGCGTGCCGTCGGCGTCGAGGTAGAGCGCGTCGATGATCCCGGGGTCGTCGTAGGCGATCAGGTCGACGACCAGCTCGCGGCCGCCGTCGCGCTCGAAGGCGTTCACGTGGTGGAAGCAGAAGAAGGCGTCCGTCTCGTAGGTCCCGCGCAGCTCCCCGCTCGTGCGGTCGAAGACCTGGAACCTCGTGCCCTGCTCGGGGCGCCAGCGGTAGTTCTGGATGAACGGCCTGCCGGAGAAGGCGAGCCGCAGCGGGTTCACCCGCAGCGGGTACTCGGCCAGGATCAGGTGGCGGCCGCTCATCCCGAACGCGTGCATGTAGGCCGGCTCGCGCACCGGCAGGCGAGCGATCACGCGGCGGCCTGAGGCGCCCGCCGGCAGTCCGTAGAGCACGTACTCGCTCGTCTTCGAGAAGCGCGCGACGTAGTTCACGAGCTCGTCGCGCTCGGCGTCGTGGTGCGGGTGCGCCGTGGTCACGTGCGCCTTCCCCAGGGAGTCGGCGTACTCGACCTGCCCGAGCGTCTCGAGCGTCTCGGGGTCGAACTCGACCGGCAGCGGGGTCTCGGTCATCGCGATGTAGCGCTCCCCGATGCGCGCCAGGTTGACGTTCGGGTTGTCCGTCTGGCTCGGGCGAGAAGATCGACTGGACCCGCTTGAAGATCGACCGGCAGGGATCGGTGGCGAAGCCCGGCACGCACGCGCCCCTCGCGCGCCGCGGCGAGCGCCCTGCTCTGGACGAGGCGGCTGCGGTACGACACGCGGCCGTCCCCGAAGCCGAAGCGGTTGAGCGTCGCGAGGCCGTCGAACCAGTGGTCGACGCGGCGCTCGCCCACGTCGAGCTTCGCGGGGGTCACGCGGATCAGGGCGCCGGTCAGCCAGGCGGGGAGCTCGCCCTCGACCGGCAGCGAGTCGACCGCGACCTCCTCCTCCTGGCTCGTGAAGCCGAGCCGCCGGTCCGTCCCCTTCGCATGCGATATTGCGGTGCTCATGGTCAAGACTGTACCGTCTATTCTGGACTAATGCAAGACGACGGGCCCCGGCTCACGCCCACCTCGTACATCGTGCTCGGCCTCCTCGCCTGGTTCGGCGAGTCGACGCCCTACGGCCTCAAGCAGGTCGTGGCCACCTCGGTCGGCAACTTCTGGACGCTCCAGCACGCCCAGCTCTACACGGAACCCGAGCGTCTCGCCGCGGCCGGCTACGTGAGCGAGCAGCGCGAGCGCGGCGGGCGCAGGCGCAAGCTCTACTCGATCACCGACCGCGGCCGGGAGGCGCTCCGGCTCTGGCGGGCGGAGCCCACCCGCGAGATCGCCGAGCTGCGCGACCGGGCGATCCTCAAGCTGTTCTTCGGCGCCGACCCGGCCGGGCTCGGCCCTCCCCAGATCGAGGCGCACAGCGCCAAGCTCGCGGAGTACGAGCAGATCCGCGCCTCGCTCGCCGACGACGTGCCCACGGGCGTGCGGCTCGCGCTCGACGCCGGCATCGCGCACGAGCGCCAGCAGATCGCGTGGTGGAGGCAGGTTATGGTGCCGGGCGATGGCGACAGCGGCTGAACCGCGCCCCGCCGAGCTGCCGCTGCCCGGCGGCCGCGCGCGCGCTTCGGTCAAGCTCACCCCGCTCCTCACCGGCCAGATGATCGCTCCACCGGGATGGTTCCTGCGCGAGGAGGGCCGGCTCTCCTGGCGCAAGGCGCTCGGCTTCGGCGTTCCGAGGCGGCAATGGCTCCAGGTCCCGGTGCCCGCCTTCCTGGTCGAGCACCCGAAGGTCGGACCGATCCTGATCGACACGGGGTTCCACCCCTCGGTGGCGGTCAACCCCAGCCAGAACCTCGGCCGGATCTCGCTGATGGCCTTCAAGGACCTGCAGATGGAGCCCGAGCAGGCGGTCTCGGCGCAGCTGCGCGCACGGGGGATGGAGCCCGCCGCGGTGAAGGTCGTCGTCATGACGCACCTGCACACGGACCATGCCAGCGCCATCTCCGAGTTCCCCGGAGCGACGTTCGTGGTGTCCAAGGCAGAGTGGGAGGCGGCGACCGGCGACGGGCCGCTTCACGGCTACGTCCGGCGCCAGTTCGACCACGCGTTCGAGTACCGGCTGCTCGACTTCGACCTCCCGCCGGTGGCGTCCTTCGCGGGGTTCGCGCGGGCGTTCGACCTGTTCGGCGACGGCAGCGTGCGCTGCGTCTACACCCCGGGGCACACGCTCGGGCACATGTCGGTCGTGCTCCGGACCCGGAAGCGCGAGGTGCTCGTTGCCTCCGACGCCATCTACATGCGCAAGAGCCTCGACGAAAGCCACCTGCCCTACCGCACGGAGGACGAGCACCTGTTCCGCCGCTCGCTGCGCGAGATCCAGCAGTACCGCAAGGAGACCCCGGACGCCCTGATCATCCCCGGGCACGACTGGGCCGCCTGGCAGGAGCTCGAGCCGAGCTATTGACGAGCTCTCCTTCGCGGCGTAGGCCTTCTCCGGCATAGAATCGACGCGACTGCTTGCCGGGTCGGGCCGCTCCCGGTTGGCAGGGCGGAGCCGTCCTGACTTTGGTCGCTCCTGGCGTACAAAGTCAGGACGCAGTAGATGCCGGGAGGGCCGACCGGGGATCCCTCCTAGTCGAGCAGCGGCAGGAGCCGCCGCGCGTCGCTCGACACGGTGATGTGGATCGCCCCCGGCTCGCGCACCCACGAGATCAGGTTGAGCGACTGGAGGCGGTCGAGCATCGTCTGGAAGGCCGCCGCCTGGCGCCTGCTCGCGTAGCGGCGGCGCACGTCGAAGGCAAAGCCGGTGGTGTGGAGCGAGTAGGCGCGCGTGGCCTCGGGGTTGCGGCGGACGAGGCGGCGCTGGTAGCGCTCGTCGCGCACCGTGCTGGTCACCACGAGCGGCCGCCGCGAGCCGGAGAGCTCGCGCACGTTCGCGCCGATGTAGACGGCCAGCGCGAACGCCTCGGGGCGCAGGCCTCGATAGAGCCAGCGGTCCCCGCGCGCGAGCTCTCCCATGTCGGGGTCGCGGCGCAGGCCGAGCGCGCGCGGATCGTTCGGGAAGCGCTCGAGCTCGCCCTGCTCGTAGGCCGCGGCGAGCTCATCGGGGCCTCCGTACACCGTGGTCTCCGCGCGCGGGTGGAGCACCTCCTCGCCGGAGGCCTTGGCCGCGTGCAGCGCGTCCAGCCGCGCGAGCTCCGCAGGGTCCTCGCGCCAGAGGCGCATGATCTCCTGCGAGGCGCGCACCCGCCACAGGTAGGTGGCGGAGTCGTCACTGAACTCCGACAGCAACCGGAAGGTCCGCGGATGGCGGTCGGGGGTGGCGTCGAAGTACACGCGCGTCCAGCTCGCGCCGGGATCGCCGTAGGCCGCGAGCACGTCCCCGAGATTGCCGATCCCCATGTGGTAGGAGACGACCGCGAGGTCCTCGCGGCCGAAGCTCTCCATCGCGGTGCGCAGGTAGCGCCCGGTGCCCTCCAGCGACTTGGTCGGATCGAAGCGCTCGTCGACCCGCCGGCGCCGCGCCCGCAGCCGCTCCGCGCGGGCGGACTGGCCGCGCAGGTCGGCCCGCCGGATCCTGCGCGTGAGGCGCTCGCTCTCCCGCACGTCGACGCGCATCCCGAGCAGCCCGCTGGCGGTTCCGGCGAGGATCTGGCCGAGCCCCACGGCGCCCTCGAGGTCGGCGCTCGCCGAGACCTCGGGACGGCCGGCGCTTTCGAGGAAGACCATCGCCTCGACGAGGTCGGGATCCACCCCCGCGTCGGCGGCCACCGCCTCGATCTTGTCGCGATAGCGCACGACCCGGCGCGCGGTGGCGCTCACCCCGCCCGGGCTGAGCGCGTAGACGATGTGGCTGTGGCCGGCCGCCGCGCGCGCGGCGAGGTCCTGCTCGCTGCCGGGCTCGAACGCCAGTGGGTCGGGCTCGTCCTTCTCGACGGTGACCTCGGGGACGTCCGGAATCGCGCGCTCCTCGGGGCCGGTGGCCGCGAGCAGCGCGAGCGCCCCGCCGGCGGCGAGCACGATGACGAGGCAGGCGATCAGCCAGGTGCGCACCGGAGCAAGGGTGTCAGGCGCGCGAGGGACTCAGGCGTCGATCGGCGCGGCGGCCGGCCGCCCTCGCGCGCGGTGCGCCGCGCCGCGCGGGCAGCCTTGACGGCGCCGCGCCTGCCCTCGCCGCGCAGGCGGGTGTGGAGGGTGCGAACCCGGTCGAACACGATCTCGGACGCCGCCTGCGCCTGCTCCTTGGCGGGCGTGGGCACGCGCTCGAAGCGGAGCGGCTCGCCGAACTGCACGGTGACCTTGGGGAACTGGAGCCGCTTCCAGTTGCGCACCCGGTCGGTGCCGGCGATCGCGGTCGGCACCACCGGCACGCCCGACTCGAGCGCCAGCCTGCCGATGCCGTGGCGTGGCTTGCCGAGCTCGCCGCTGCGCGAGCGGCCCGCCTCGGCGTACATGACCACGATCCCGCCGCGCTCGAGAACCGCGTGGGCGGTGATGAACGCCTCCTCGTCGTGGTGGCCGCGCCGCACCGGGAACACGCCCCCGTTGTTGAAGATGATCTCGAGCGGCAGCTTGAAGAGCTGCGACTTCGCCATGAAGTGCACCTTCCGGCGCATGTAGACCGCCACGAAGAAGTGATCGAGGAAGGAGAAGTGGTTGGGGGCGATGATCACCGGACCGTCTGCCGGGATCAGGTGGGAGTCGATGCAGCGCGCGCGGTAGAAGAGCAACAGGTACGGCGTCAGCACGATCCGCACCAGCTCGTACATCCAGTTCGGGCGCTTCGCCCGCGTGCGGCGGTGGAAGCGCTCGAAGTGCTCCGCCGGGCGCGGATCCTTGTAGACCTGCTCCTTCACCCTCGCCTCCTACCCGGCGCGCTGCGCTTCGTTACTCGCACCTAGGTGCCGAGGCGCACACCTAGGGGACGCGGCCTGCACCAAGGACACCTTCCCGCGCGCGCTGCCTGACCGCACAGTGTGGCCGACCAAGCCAACGCGGACATCCCAAGGAGGTGTCAGCATGCGACTCACAGACCTCATCATCACTCTCCGACGTAGGAGCTGGCTCCTGGCCCGGGCAGCGACGCTCGGTCCGGTTGTCTGCCTGCTTCTCGCCTCTCCGGCCACGCCTCTCGCCCTCGGGGCCGAGGCGAAGGCCTCGCGCGATCTCGTGCTCACAGGCCAAGTTGCGGGCGGCGGTCCGGTGGTGGTCCGGCTCTCGCCCGACGGTCGGATGGTGAAGCGCATCACCGCCTCGCTCTGGCTCGAATGCTCCGCCGGAGGAGGATTCACCTTCACCGACTCCTGGATGCAGCTTCGGGTGAGGGGCGGCTCGCGAATCACGGCGTCTTTCCAGGACTCGAGTGTGGAGGAAGGCACGGAGTTCGCCATTGCGGACTCGCTGCGGGCGCGGATCAACCGCCACCGTACCCGCATCACCGGGACGTGGCGGCTTACGATCGACAGCCGCGACATCGCGACCGGCGAGACGGACCATTGCGACTCGGGCGCCGTGCGCTTCAGCGCGCGTCGCTAGGCCCCCGTCGGCGTCCCCTGGGCGGGGTCACCCGCCTGGGGGACGCGCTCGTGGCCCTTGCTCTTTAGGCTCCCTGCTTCTACAACTGTTGTATGCCGGGACTGGCCACCGGCTCGACCTTCGCCGGATACCGCATCGAGCAGGTGGCGGGACGCGGAGGCATGGGAGTCGTGTACCGGGCAACGGACCCGGCTCTCGAGCGTTCCGTGGCGCTGAAGGTCATCGCACCGTGGCTGGCCGGCGACGATGAGTTCCGGCGCCGCTTCACGAGCGAATCGAAGACGGCCGCGTCGCTCGACCACCCCAACGTCATCCCGATCTATCACGCGGGTGAGCATGAGGGCGAGCTGTTCCTCGTGATGCGCTACGTCGACGGCCGCGACCTGCGCGGCCTGATCTCCGAAGGTGGGAGGCTGCCCCCGGCACACGCAGCGAGCATCGTCGGGCAGATCGCCTCGGCGCTCGACTCCGCCCATGCCGCCGGGCTCGTGCACCGCGACGTGAAGCCGGCAAACGTCCTGCTCTCCACGAGCGAGCACGTCTACCTGACCGACTTCGGGCTGAGCAAGCGCTCCCTGGCGGACGACGACGCCACGCACAGCGGCAGGCTCCTCGGCACCCTCAACTACGTCGCACCGGAGCAGATACGCGGCGCCGAGCTGGGACCGGCCACCGACATCTACGCGCTCGGGTGCGTGCTCTTCCAGCTCCTCACGGGGAGGGTGCCGTTTCCGATCGACACGGAGGAGGGGAAGCTGTGGGCGCACCTGTCGACGCCGCCACCCAGCCCGAGCAACGTCTGCGCGGAGGTCCCGGCGGCATTCGACGACGTGGTCCAGCGGGCGATGAGCAAGCACCCCGAGGAGCGCTTCGCCTCCGCGGGGGAGCTGGCACAAGCGGCGCGTGCGGCGGTCTCGGCACGGCCGCGCCCACTCGAGGCGCCGACCGGGGGCAGTCTGCGCCGGGCGCTCCTGAATCCGTTCAGCCTCATCCTGCTCCTCGCCACGCTCACGGCCGGCGTCCTGATAGGCAGGCTGCCGCTCGTGGCGGGGGTCGCCCTCGTGGCGTACGGCGCCTCGGTCTCACTCACCTACACCGACCTGCGACGCCATGCGCTGGAGGAGCCGGAGGACGACCCGTCCGCCTCTCCTGTCGCCGAGCTCGTCGAGGAGGTCCTCGAGCGGGAGGCCGACATCCGCGAGGAGTTCGACCAGTCCGACGCCGAGGACGACGTGTCCCGCGAGCTCGACCGGTTCCGCAAGGTCGTGCGGCGCACCGCGACCCGAGCCGAGATTCTCCATCAGGACCTCGACGACGGATCGGGCGACGGCGACACTGCCCGCCGGCGGATGGCGGAGCAGCTCGAGCAGTTCTACGATCAGATGGGGCACATGCTCGCCGAGCTGGAGCGCATGCGGGTGGAGCTGCACGGCTCGCATGACCGCACCGCGCTGATGGAGGAGATGCGCGACCTTCGCAAGGAGATCGCCGACGTCGGTGACGGTCTGGCCGCCGCGAGGAAGGACGGTCTGAGCTACCCATGGATGAGCGAGTGACGATCCCACCCCACTCCTCCACGGCCGCCGAGCTCAAGGAACGGATCGAGGCCGAGCGTCGCGGACTGCCGTTTCTCGTCTTCCGAAGCACCGGTGGACGGCAGATCCTCTTCGAGCTCGAGCCCGAGCTCGAGCGTGTGACGATCGGGCGGCGCGAGAACTGCCACGTCGTGCTCGCGTGGGACCGGGAGGTGTCGCGCCTGCATGCGCAGCTGGAGCGCGCCGGCGGCGCGTGGACGCTCATCGACGACGGACTCTCCCGCAACGGCTCGTGGGTGAACGGACGGCACCTGTCCGGGCGCACGCGGCTGCGGGATGGCGACCGGCTCTGCTTCGGCGCCACGCCCGTCGTCTTCCGCGACCCGCTCGCCGCGGAGTCGCAGTCCACGGAGATCGGCCGGGCGTCGGCCGCGGCCGTGCACCTGACCCCCGCGCAGCGGGAGGTGCTCGTGGCACTGTGCCGGCCCGTCGCGGCGTCCGCCTTCGATCCCCCGGCAAGCAACCAGGAGATCGCCGCGGAGGTGCACCTGAGCGTGGACGCCGTGAAGGGCCACCTGCGGGTGCTGTTCGCGCGGTTCGGGCTCGAGGAGCTGCCCCAGAACAAGAAGCGCGCCCGCCTGGCCGCCACGGTCCTGTTGAACGGCGTTGTCGAGCCGCGCGAGCTCTAGCGCCTGGCGCGCCGCTATCGTGCCCGCACCCGTCGCGAGAACCAGGAGGAACCGCGTGCCGAACGTCGAGGCCCACATCACGGGAACGGTGTGGAAGGTCGAGTGTGAGGTCGGTCAGGAGGTCGAGGAGGGCGACACGCTCGTGATCCTCGAGTCGATGAAGATGGAGATGCCGGTCGAGGCCGAGGACGACGGCACCGTCGCGCAGATCGTCTGCGCCGAGGGCCAGTCCGTCTCCGAGGGCGACACGCTCGTCGTCCTGGAGTGAATGACCGAGCGACTGCGACTTGACGAGCCCGACGGGGGGATCGCCAGACTCACCATCGACAACCCGGAGCGGCGCGGCGCCCTCGACCACGAGATCCTCGACGCGCTCGCCCGCTACGCCCGAGGGCTCGACGCCCGCTGCCTGATCATCCGCGGCTCGGGATCGATGTTCTCGGCGGGCTACGACATCGGCAACCTCGAGGGGCAGAGCTTCGAGGAGTCGGCCGAGCGGCTCGTGGCCCACCCCTTCCACGACGCGATCGAGGCGCTCGAGGCCTATCCCTATCCCGTGATCGGTGAGCTCGGCGGCCACGCGATCGGCGGCGGGCTCGAGCTGGCGCTCACCTGTGACATCAGGATCGCCGCGCGCGGGATCAAGCTCGGAATGCCGCCGGCGAAGCTCGGTTTGATCTACTCGCACACGGGCCTGCGCAAGTTCATCGACGTGTGCGGCGTGGCGAACACCGCGGAGCTCTTCCACGTGGGCGCCACCGTGGACGCCGAGCGGGCCGAGGGCATGGGGCTGGTGAACCAGGTGGTGGATCCCGCCGAGCTCGGCGAGCGCGTGCTCGCGCTGGCCCGCGAGATCGCCGGCAACGCCCCGCTCGCCCTCGCGGGCAACAAGCGCGTGATGCGGGCGCTGCGCTCGCAGCCCCTGCCGGAGGAGCTCGAACGCGAGCTGATCGAGCTGCGCGAGTCGTGCTTCCGCTCGGAGGACTTCCGCGAGGGGGTGCGCGCGTTCGCGGAGAAGCGCCCGCCCGTCTGGCGCGGGCGCTGAGCCGGGCGCAGCCGGGTCATGCTGCGCGACGCCGTCCGCTTGCTCCGCTGCCCGGCCTGTCACGCGCCACTCGAGCTGCGGGAGAGCGCTCTGCGCTGCGCCTCGGGCCACGCCTACGACGTGGCGCGGCAGGGCTACGTCAGCCTGTTCGCGGGCTCGGGCGCGCGGGCCCGCGGCGACAGCGCGGCGATGGTCGAGGCGCGCGCGAGGTTCCTGGGCGCGGGCCACTTCGAGCCGCTCAGCTCGGCGCTCGCAGGCGAGGCGCGCCGCTGGACCACGCGCGGCCCCGTGGTCGACGTGGGCGCCGGGCCCGGGCACCACCTCGCGCGGCTCCTTGAAGCGCTGCCGGACGCGCACGGCCTCGCCCTGGACAGCTCGCCGGCCGCGCTCAAGCGGGCGGCCGCGGCCCATCCGGCGCTGGCGGCGGTCGGCTGCGACGTGTGGGGCCCGCTGCCGCTGCGGGACGGCGCCGTCGCGCTCGCCCTCAACGTGTTCGCTCCGCGCAACGGCGACCGAGCTCGCTCGCGTGATCGCTCCCGACGGCGCGCTGCTGACCGTGACCCCGACCCCGGCCCATCTCGCGGAGCTCGTGGCGGCGCTCGGCCTGCTGAGCGTGCCCTCGCGCAAGGAGGAGCGGCTCGACGCCCAGCTCGCGCCGGGACTCGTGCCGGTGGCACGGCGGGACCTCGAGCACGGCCTGCGGCTGTCGCGTGCGGACGCCGCCGCGCTCGTCCGCATGGGCCCGAGCGAGTGGCACCTGAGCCCCGGAACGCTCGCGCGGCGGCTCGCCGAGCTGCCCGAGCCGGTCGGCGCGACAGTGTCGGTCACCATCTCGACGTTCGCGCCCGCGGCCGCCAGGTGACGTCCGGAGGGGCGCGTACGGTGACCGCAGCGTGCCGCCCCTCATCTCCCGTGAAGAGGCGCTCAGGCTCGGCGAGATCGAGGATCGTGCCGAGATCGAGGCATTGGTCGACCGGGCCTGGAAGGTCCGGCTCGAGCGCTTCGGCGACTCCACCGACCTCTGCTCGCTCGTGAACGCCAAGTCCGGCGGCTGCGCGGAGGACTGCGGCTTCTGCGCGCAGTCGCGCTTCGCCGAGGCGGACACGCCGATGCACGCGATGATGGAGCCGGATCAGATCCTCGAGCACGCGCGCGCGGCCGAGGCCGCCGGAGCGCACCGCTTCTGCATGGTCACGCAGGGGCAGGGCCTCTCCAAGCGGGACTTCCAGAACATCCTCGACGGCGCCCGGCTCGTGGCCGAGCACACCAACCTCAAGCGCTGCGTCTCGATCGGCCACATGTCGGCGGCGCGCGCGAGCGCGCTCAGGGAGGCCGGCGTCCAGCGCGTGCACCACAACGTCGAGACCGCGGAGAGCTACTACCCCGAGGTGTCCAGCACCGTCCGCTACGAGGGTCGCATTCGCACGATCGAGGCGGTCCGCGACGCGGGCCTCGAGACCTGCGTGGGCGGCATCCTCAACCTCGGCGAGTCGCCCGCTCAGCGCGTCGAGATGGCCTTTCAGCTGTCGGAGCTCGAACCCACGTCTGTGCCGATCAACCTGCTGAACCCGCGGCCCGGTACGAAGTTCGGCGACCGCCGGCTGATGGATCCGTGGGAGGCCGTCAAGTGGGTCGCGATCTTCCGCCTGATCATCCCCGGGGCGCTGTTCCGGCTCTGCGGCGGGCGCAACGAGAACCTCGGCCCGGGCGAGTTCCAGAAGCTCGCCGTGAAGGCGGGACTCAACGGCGTGATGATGGGGAACTTCCTGACGACGCTCGGCTCCGAGCCGGACTGGGACCGAGAGCTGTTCGAGGAGCTCGGCCTGAACGTCACGCGCCAGGACGACAACGGCTCGAACCCGAGGCCCGACAACCGCTCCGGCTGGCTCGAGGGCGAGACGCCCCGGACGCCGCTCGACGAGCTGGTGGACTCGCAGGACGAGGCCAACTTCTGGAACCCGGCCACGCAGCTGCGGCACGCCAAGAAGAGCTCGGTGCCGAGCAGGCCCGACGGGGCCCCGAACACGTTCCCCGAGATCGTCACCGTCGATCCGCGCGCGGAGGCCGCATGAGCACCGAGATCGAGGGCCGGCTCCAGGAGCTGCGCGACCGCGGCCTCTATCGCAAGCTGCGCTGCGTGTCCGGCCCGCAGGGGCCGCGCGTGCTCCTCGACGGCAAGCCGGTGCTGCTCCTGTGCTCGAACAACTACCTCGGCCTGGCCGACCACCCGCGCGTGCGCGAGGCCGCCGCCGAGGCGGCCATGCGCTACGGCGCCGGGGCGGGCGCCTCGCGCCTGATCTCGGGCAACATGACGATCCACCGCCGCCTCGAGGAGCAGCTGGCGGGCTTCAAGGGCGCGGAGGCGTGCCTGCTGTTCGGCTCCGGCTACCTCGCCAACTCGGGCGTCGTGTCGGCGCTCGCGCAGGAGGGCGACGTGATCTTCTCCGACGCGTTGAACCACGCGTCGATCATCGACGGCTGCCGGCTCGCCCGCGCGGAGACGTTCGTCTACGACCACTGCGACACCGACCACCTCGAGTGGGGCCTGCGCCAGGCCGCCGGACGCGGGTCGCTGATCGTCACCGACGGCGTCTTCTCGATGGACGGCGACGTCGCGCCGCTCGAGCGGATCGTGGACCTCGCTCAGCGCTACGACGCCCGGGTGATGGTCGACGAGGCCCACGGCACGGGCACGATCGGCCCGGATGGGCGCGGGGCCGTGGCGGCCGCGGGGCTCGAGCACGAGGTCGACGTAGTGGTGGGCACGCTCGGCAAGGCGCTCGGCTCGTACGGCGCCTACGTGCTCTGCGACGCGACCATGGCCAAGTACCTGATCAACGCGGCGCGCACGCTGATCTACTCGACCGCGCTCCCGCCACCCTCCGTGTCGGCGGCGATGGCCGCCCTGGAGCTGCTGCGCGAGCAGCCCCGGCGCGTCGAGAAGCTGCAGCGAAACGCCCGGGTGCTGCGCCAGGCGCTCCGCGAGGAGGGGCTGCCGGCCACGGACGACGAGACGCCGATCGTGCCGCTCGTCATCGGCGAGGCCGAGGCCGCGCTCGCCGCCGGCGAGCGGGCGCTCGAGCGCGGCATCTTCGCCCAGGCGATCCGCCCGCCCACCGTGCCTGCCGGCACCTCCCGGCTGCGACTGGCGGTGATGGCCTCCCACACGAAGTCCGAGCTGCGCGAGGCCGCGAAGGTGCTGGCCGCCTGCGCGCCCGCGTCGGCCCGCGAGGAAGCCGCGCTGCGCGTCCCGGCCGCCGAGCCCGAGGCGGCCCGCGGGCGCGTGTTCGACGGCCTGCGCGACGCCGCGTAGCGTGCGGTCGGGCCGCTTCGCAGTCCGACGCCCGCCGGCGCTCGGGCGCGCCGTCGTCGAACCGCGCCGCCGGCGGCGCGGCGACTGCTGGGCCGTGCGGCGCTGGCGGCTCTCGCTGCTGCGCGTCTGACCCGGGCGCGTGCGCGGCCTCTTCGTCACCGGCACCGGCACCGAGGTCGGCAAGTCCGTGCTGGCGGCGGCGGTGTGCGCGGCGCTCGCCGCGCGCGGCGAGCGCGTGGCCGCCTTCAAGCCGGTGGTGACCGGCACCGACGAGCCGCCGGGTGAGTTCCCGCCCGACCACGAGCTGCTCGCGGCCGCGGCCGGCGGCCGGCAGGCGCCCGAGCAGGTGGCGCCCTACCGCTTCGGGCCGCCGGTGTCACCCCACTACGCCGCCGAGCTGGCCGGCGAGCCGATCGAGCCGGCGCGGCTCGTGGCGATCGCGCGCTCGAGCGGGGAGCCGGCCGACGCGCTCGTCGCCGAGGGCGTGGGCGGCCTGCTGGTGCCGATCACGACCGGCTACCTCGTACGCGATCTGGCCCGCGACCTCGCCCTGCCGCTCGTGGTGGCGGCCCACACGGGGCTCGGCACGATCAACCACACGCTGCTCACCGTCGAGGCCGCCCGCGCCGTGAGCCTCGACGTCCGCGGGGTGGTGATGACGCCCTGGCCGGACGAGCCGAGCGCGATCGAGCGCTCGAATCGGGCGACGGTGGAGCGGCTCGCGAGCGTACCGGTGAGCGGCCTCTCGCGCTGCGATCCGGGCTCGCTCGCCCGAGCCGGGGGCGCGCTCCCCCTCGACGACTGGCTGTAGGAGCGGGCGCGTGTACCGTGGGACGGATGGCGGAACAGGAGCGCCCGCACCACCTGGGATCGAGGCCCGGGCCCGACCGGGAGGACATCCCGGAGCTGATCCGCAAGCTTCAGGAGCGCAAGGTGCGGCACAAGCAGCGCCACCCCGTCCATCGGGCGGGCGTGGTGGTGGTCGGCTTCCTGATCGTCTGCGTCGGGATCGTGATGTCCGGGCCGGGGGTGCCCGGGCCCGGCATCGCCGTGATCCTCGTCGGGCTCGGCTTCCTCGCGCTCGAGTTCGATCGCGCCGAGCGGCTCCTTCACCGTGCGGTGATCTGGGCCGAGCGGGCGGCCGAGCGCGCGGAGAACACCACCACGAAGCAGCGGGTGCTCGCGGGCGTGCTGGCCGCGCTCGCGCTGGCCGCCTTCGTCACGGCGGCGATCCTGTGGGACATCCCGCTCGTGCCGATCCTCTGAGCCCTACGCCGGCGTGTCCGCCTGCTTGCGCTCGCGCTCCTGCTCGCGCAGTTCCACCCGGCGGATCTTGCCGGTGAGAGTCTTCGGCAGGTCGTCCACGAACTCGATCTCGCGCGGGTACGCGTACGCCGAGTGGCGCTCGCGCACGTGCTGCTTGATCTCGTCGGCCAGCTCGTCGTTCGCGCTGTAGTCGCCGGCGAGCACGATGAACGCCTTCACGATGTCGCCGCGGCGCGGGTCGGGCGAGGCTACCGCGGCGGCCTCCTTCACCGCCGGGTGCTCGACGCAGGCGGACTCCACCTCGAACGGTCCGATCCGGTAGCCGGCGGAGATGATCACGTCGTCGGCGCGGCCCGCGTACCAGATGTAGCCGTCCTCGTCGACGGTGGCGGCGTCCTTCGTGTGGAACCAGTCGCCCCCGAACACCTCCTCCGTGTCCTCGGGCCGGTTCCAGTAGCCGAGCGGGTAGTGCGGATTCGAGCGGGCGCGCAGGCAGATCTCCCCGCGCTCGCCGATGGGCAGCGGCTGCTCGTCCTCGTCGAGGATGGCCACCTCCCAGCCGGGCATCGGCCGCCCCATCGACCCCTCGCGCACCTCGACCGAGGGGAAGTTGCCGCACAGCGGATAGCTCTCGGTGAGCCCGTAGTAGTCGAGCACCGTGATGCCGAACTGGTTGCGGAACCAGCGGATCACCTCGGGGTTGAGCGGCTCGCCGGCCGAGCAGGTCACGCGCAGCTTGTCGAGCGGATAGCGCTTGCCGGCGTCCTCGACGCCGGTCATCGCCCGCAGGGCGGTGGGCGTGGTGAACATGTTCTCGACCCCGTGCTCCGAGAGGAAGCGCAGGTGCTCCTCGGGGTCGTAGCCGCCCTTGCGCGCCTGCACGAGCGCCACGGCGCCGTAGCGCCACGGCCCGAGCAGCGGACAGATGCCGGCGGCCCAGGCCCACTCGCCGGAGCCATGGAACAACTCGCCGTCGCGCACGTCGTGGCAGAACTCGAACTCCTCGTGCCCAAGCAGGTACCGGTGTGCGTGCAGGATCCCCTTCGCCATCCCGGTGGTGCCCGACGAGTAGTAGAGCTGGGCCGGGTCGTCCGCGGCGGTGTCGACGGTCTCGAACTCGGCCGGCTGGTTGGCCATCTCGTCGAGCAGGCCGTCGTCCAGCACGAGCACCGTCTCGGCGAGCCCGTCGGGGATGCGGTCGCGGTTGGCGGCGTTGGTCACGACCAGCTTCGCCTGAGAGTCGCGCAGGCGGTGCTCGATGCCCTCGTCCCCGTAGAGCACCGAGAGCGAGAGCAAGATTGCCCCCGCTCGATAGGTGCCGATGAAGGCCGCCGCGGTCTCGGGCAACGAGGGCAGGAGCGTGGCGACCCTGTCCTCGCGCTCCACCCCGTGCGCACGGAGCACGTTCGCGAAGCGGTTCGACAGATCCTGGAGCTCCCCGAAGTCCACCCGCCGCTCGGTGCCGGTCCAGTCCTCCCAGACCATCGCGAGACGGTCGCGCGGGTGCTTGTCGCACACGTCCTGGGCGATGTTGTAGCGCTCGGGCACGTCCCAGCGGTGCGCCGCGCACATCTCCTCGTAGCTGCCGAGCTCGTAACGTCTCATGTCTCTGCAAATGCCCGGACCGGGAAGGTCCCGAACCCTCTCACCTTGACCGGCAGCGCATAGAAGCGCGCGCCGGACGCGGGCAGCGCCTCGAGCCCGGTCAGATGCTCCACGATCGGCACCTCCTCGCGCAGGAGGAGCGAGTGCACGGGTCGCTCGCCGAGATGAGAACGAAGGCTCGCGGGCACCGCCCGCTCGCGTGGCGGCGTACCGTCGATGTTGAGCGAGTCGATGCCGACGATGGCCGCGCCGGCCTCGAGCAGCGCCTCGGCGCATCCGGCGCTCAGGTGCGGGTGGCCCTCGAAGTAGCCGTCGGTGCGCCAGTGGCGGCTCCAGCCGGTGCGAAACAGCACCGCGCGCCCGCGCAGGTCGAGCCCGCGTAGAAACTCGGGGCCGATCGTCGTGGCGTCGCCGGCGTCGATCACCACCGCCTCCCGACCGGCAAGCGGCTCCAGCGGCAGCTCCGAGAGGTCCTTGCCGTCGGGATAGCGATGGAAGGGCGCGTCGACATAGGTGCCCGTGTTGGCCACCATCTCGATCTTCCCGATGTGGAACTCGGTGCCGGGCGCGTACACCTCCCGCGAGGCCTCGCGCGAGAGGAAGTCGCAGACGACCGGGGCCGGCAGGCCGCGATAGGTGACCATCCCGTCCTCGACGGTGTGGCTCAGATCGTGCAATGGCATCGCCCGATCGTGTCAGGTACGGTCGGCGCAGCGTTTCCAAAAGGAGGACCGATGGACCTGTACGTGATCCTGCGTCGTGACGGCTGGGGCTCCGGCGAGGAGCTGGAGGAAGCCGCGAAGCGTTCGACCGCCGAGGGCGACCGGCGCGGCGACGTCCGCTGGATCCGCTCCTACGTGCTGGAGGAGGGCGAGGGCCTCGGAACGGTCTGCATCTACGAGGCCGAGAGCGAGGAGGCCATCCGCGGCCATGCCGACGACGCCGGCCTGCCGGTGACCGAGATCGTGAAGGTCGCGGACACCGTGATCGTGCGGCCGGACCCGGCGCCGGCGGCGACGGGCTAGCTGGCGCGCCGGACCGACAGCGCGGCGGGCACCTCGGCGCCCGAGAGGATCGCGTCGGCAGCGATGCGTGCCGTGGCGGGCCCGGTCGAGATGCCCCAGGGGCCGTGGCCGGCCGCGACCCAGAGGCCGTCGATGCCGGCACCGATCAGCGGGCGGCCGTCGAGCGACTGCGGTCGCGCGCAGGTGCGCAGGCCGCGGACCTCGGCGTCGGCGAGTGCGGGCAGGAACGGGACGCCGCCGCGGCGGATCGCGCCCGCCCAGGCGTCCGGGTCGGGCTCGTCGTCCAGGAAGGTCGAGCCCACCGAGGTCACGCCGTCGGCGGTGACCGCGCTGAAGACCGTGCCGCCGGGCCGGGCCAGCGCGCCGGGCCCCGCGGCCACCGCCTCGACGCCGGCCTCCTCCACCACGTGGCGCGGCGGCTGGGAGAGCTCGAACTCGACCACCACTCCCCAGACCGGGACGATCGGCCGCCAGCCACCGGTGGTGTCGACCACCTCGGGGGTCCACGGGCCGGCGGTCACGAGCACGGCGTCGGCGGGCCGCCGCACCCCGGCCGCGATCACCCCGCGGGCGCGCCCTGACCCGACCCAGGGCCACGCCACCTCGTGCTCGCGGAAGACCGCGCCCAGGGCGTGCGCCCGGCGCGCGAAGGCCCGCGTGGCGGCGGCGGGCCGGACGGGGTAGCCGGTCTCGAGCCGGCAGCCGTGGAGGCCGCGCGCCAGCGCCGGCTCGAGCTCGTGGACCTCGTCCGGCCCGAGCAGCTGCGGCGCGAGCTCCGGGGTGTCCCGCCCGATCTCGAGGGCCGGCCCGGCCAGCTCGGCCGGCCGCCGGGCGAGCATCAGCACGCCCACCGGGTCGTCGGGCAGCTCGAACCCCTCGAGCTCGCGGTAGAGGGACAGCGTCTCGGCGTGCAGGCCCGCGAGCACCCCGTCGAAGGGATGCTGGACGACGCCCGAGTTGCGCCCGCTCGCCCCGCTGGCGACCTCGGCGCGCTCGAATACCTCCACCCGCGCGCCCGCCTCGGCCATCAGGGCGGCGGCCGCGCAGCCGACGATGCCGCCTCCGATGATCGCGACGTCAGGGCTCACTCGCCGCTGGCGTAGTCCACGATCGACTTGTCGATCAGCCACTCCACGGGAGCCTTGTCGTCCGTGTACACGGCGCCGCCGCGGAGCGGCGCCTCCAGGCGCCGGGCGGCCTGGAGCGCCGTGCCGCGCAGCGCGGGCGCGAGTCCGGGCACGGCCTCGCGCAGGCGTTCGGCCGAGAGCGGGCGCTCGCTCGCCACGATCAGCGTGTTGGTGTCCTCGATCGGGTCGCGCATCACGTGCGGGAAGACCTCGCCGATCGTGGCCGTGAGCACCTCCTCCAGCTCGTCCTGACCCTCGGGGTGGCCCGCGTTCACGATCAGCACTCCGCCCGGCGCGAGCCGGTCGCGCACGATCTCGAAGAACTCCACCGTGGTGAGGTAGAAGGGGATGTACGGCTGCCGGTAGGCGTCGACCGAGATCACGTCGTAGTCCGCCTCGATCCGCCGCAGGAACGGGCGGGCGTCCTCGTGGTAGAGGTGCAGGCGCGGATTGTTCATGTCGAAGTACTCGCGCCCGATGTCGGACAGCTCGGGATCGATCTCGACCCCGTCCACGCGCGTGTCCGGGAAGAACTCCTCGTACGCGCGCGCGGTGGTGCCCGCCGCGTTGCCCAGGATCGCCACCCGCCGCGGCGGAGCGGACCGGCCCGCGAAGTGCAGCACCAGGTGCCCGTCCCAAACGTCCCCGGTGAGCACCGAGCGCGGGTCGCGCGGGCCGCCCGGCCCGGGCTCGCACTCCGCCTCGCAGATCGAGTGCTGCGCCTGCCCCTCGTTCAGCTCGAGCGTACGCGTGCCGTCGTCGTACTCGATCACGCGCGCGTACTGGTACTCGGTGTCGGTCTCGTGGATCACGCGGCCGCTGCCCTCGGTGTCGGCCTTGAGCGTGCCCACCGGCAGCGCGATCAGGGCCGCGATCGCCGCCGGGGCGAGCGCCCAGCGCTTGACCGGCCGCAGGCCCGCGACCGCGATCAGCGCGATGGCGAGCGCGAAGATGAGGAACGTCCGGCGCGTTCCGACGAGCGGGATGAAGAGCAGCGCCGACAGCAGGGTGCCGACGAGCGAGCCCGCCGTCGAGAGCGCGTACAGGCGCCCGGCCACGGTACCGGCCTCCTCCACCGAGGAGACCGCGAGCCGGATCGCGTAGGGCGACACCGCCCCCAGCAGCATCACGGGGATCGCCACCAGCACCAGCACGCCGACCAGCGAGCCGAGGAAGGCGCCGGCGGAGATCTCGTCGAGCGCGTCGACCGCCAGGTCGAGCATCGGGTCGGCCGCGAACGGCACGAGCGCGAGCAGGCCGGCCGCGGTCAGCGCCAGCAGGCAGAGCGAGCGCATCTGCGGGTTGCGGTCGGCGAGCCGCCCGCCGAGCCAGTAGCCGATCGACAGGGCCACGAGCACGATCCCGATCGTGTTCGCCCAGACGATCGTCGAGGCGCCGAAGTAGGGAGCGAGCAGCCGCACGGCGGCGATCTCGGCGCCGAGCGAGCCCGTCCCCACCACGAAGACGAGGAGGGGCAGAGGCGGCATTGCGCCCCGGAAGATAGCTAGGGGCCCGTGTACCCCCTGGCGTAGCAGGGCCCGCCGCCGCACACGTCCACGATGCTGCCGCCCACCTTCAGGAACTCCGACTTCTGGACCCGTGCGGCCACCTCGTCGCGGGGGAAGCCGTGCGGATCCTGCCCGGCCCGGTTCGGCACGTTCGTGAGCGGTGCCGCCGGCGTTCCCGCGTCCCAGTAGACGAGGCCCGACCCGGTCGAGGGGAAGCTGAGCTGCTTCAGGCCGTACCACGGGTTCGAGAAGGGCGAGCGGCCGGGCGCGAGGGCGGGCTGACGGATGCCCGCGCCGAAGGTGCGGGCCATGATCGCCGGCGCGAAGTCCGACACCTGGTGATCGCCGAACGCCACGTGCATCAGCACCGCGTGCGCCGGCGTGTTCGGCAGCGGCCTGGTGGTGATGTGGTGGGCGTAGCCGTTCGCCTCGCCCCGGTCCCAGAGCAGCTGCATGTAGGACAGCCAGAGCTGGCGCTCGATCTGCTTCGGGTAGTTCGGGTAGAGCAGCTGGGCGTACGCGTCGAAGTCGACGCTGCGCTGGAGCAGCGTCGAGTAGTTCATCCCCGGCACGCCGAGCACGGCGCGCTCGAAGTCGGGCGCGAGCGCGGTCAGGGCGCCGCCCATGATCCCGCCCTGCGAGTTGCCGTCGAAGAACAGCCGCTGCGTGTCGATCACGCTCTCGCCCGCCTTCTGGAACGCGGCGTTCGAGGAGAAGCCCTGCGGGTGGATCATCGCCCGGCCCAGGTAGAGCTGCTGGAGGAACCCCTGCTGCATGCGGTCGGTCAGCGCCTGGAAGCTCGACAGGTCGTTGATCGCCGAGCTGGCGATGAACGGCAGGTCCTGCGAGGCGAACCCGGCCCAGTCGGTGGCGCAGAACACGAAGTTGTGCTCGTTCGACATGGCCTCGACGTCGTCGTCGTCGATCTCGTCCGACGCCTCGCCGAGCAGGCCGTGGCCGGCGAGCGCGGGGCGGGCCTTCGGCGGCGCCGCCGGGTCGAACGCCGAGCGCGGGATCTGGCACCAGTACTTGAAGCTGGTGGTGCCCTGCTGCGTCGGCAGACCGCGCCGGTCGAGCACGAAGCGCCCGCCGGGCTGGCAGCCGCTCGTGAGGAAGCAGGGCACGCTGACGCTGCCCTCGATCCGGCGCGCGATCTGCGGGTCGTCGGCGACCGCGAAGTCCTGCACGGCGTCGACCGTGAACTGCGGCGAGTTGCCCTGCACCGTCAGGTCGGCGAGGTTGGTGTCGCCGAGCGCCGCGAAGGCCTGGTCGCGGATGTGGAGCGCCCGGCCGGTCAGGCTCTGGCGGCTGGCGACCGTGAAGTCCCAGGCGAGGTAGAGGCTGCGGCGTGCGACGCCCGCGCGCCGGAGCGTGCGGAACAGTCCCTCGAAGTGCTTGCGGCGGCTGTTCACGAGCCTGCTCGAGCTGCGCTCCCTGTCGCGGTAGATGCGGAAGTTTCGCTGGGCCCGGATCGTCCGGCCGCGCGCGTTCTTCAGGTTGCGCAGCGCGACGATGTAGCGGGCGCCCTCGGCGAAGTTCTTGCCCGGCCGGATGATCAGCACGCGGTCCTTCGCGCGCGGCGGGTTCGAGTCGATCTCGGCCCAGACGGGGTGGCGCTTGCCGGTGCGGGCGTTGATCACGACCACCGGCGAGCGGCGCGCCAGGCTCCTCGAGAGGTCGCCGATCGGCGGCAGCCCGGTGCGCCTCGCCGCTCGCGGCGTGTCGAGGCCGGGGACCTTGGTGAGCATGGCGGAGCCGGGGCTGAAGCCGTCGGCACGGTTGACGTCGGTCGGGTCGAGCGGCTTGCCCGCCTTGTTGCGCGGCATCGACGCGCGCGCGAGGTTGAGCCGCTTGCCCGTGGGAGTCGAACGGTCCGCCTTCGTGAACAGGTCGTTCGGCCAGGGGAGCAGGCACACGGCGGGATCGGTGAAGTCGCAGCGCTTGGAAGGCTTCGCCCCCTGTGCCTGGGCGGCGGTGGGGATCGACAGGGCAGCGAGCAGCGCGACGGCGGCGAGTCCTCGAAACATGGCGCGGGACTGTAGCGTCCTCCGTGAGGGGTACGGTCGAGCGCCATGGAGCTCGTCGCCGCCGACCACGCCCACCTCTGGCATCCGTTCACCCAGCAGCGCGGCTGGACGGAGGAGGAGCCGCTGATCGTCGAGCGCGCCGAGGGCACCGACCTGTTCGACGTCGACGGGCGACGCTACATCGACGGCGTCTCGTCGCTGTGGTGCAACGTCCACGGGCACCGACACCCGCGGATCGACGCCGCGCTGCGCGATCAGCTCGACCGCGTCGCGCACTCGACGATGCTCGGCCTCACGCACCGGCCGGCGATCGAGCTTGCCCGGCGGCTGGTCGAGCTGGCGCCGCCCGGCCTCACGCGCGTCTTCTACTCGGACTCCGGCTCGACCGCCACCGAGATCGCGCTCAAGATGGCCTTCCAGTACTGGCGCCAGCGCGGCGAGGACCGGCGTCGCTTCGCCTGCCTCAAGATGGCCTACCACGGGGACACGATCGGGTCGGTGTCCGCGGGCGGCATCGATCTCTTCCACTCGATGTACCGCCCGCTGCTGTTCGAAACGCTCAAGGCCGAGCCGGGCGACGCCGCCGACATGGAGCGGCTGCTCCGCAACCACCCGGGCGAGGTGGCGGCCGTGATCGTCGAGCCGCTCGTGCAGGGAGCCGCGGGCATGCTCGTCCACCCGCCCGGCTACCTGCGCGAGCTGCGCGAGCTGTGCGACCGCCACGACGTGCTCCTGATCGCCGACGAGGTGGCCACCGGCTTCGGCCGCACCGGGCGCATGTTCGCCTGCGAGCACGAGGGCGTGGCGCCGGACCTGCTCTGCCTCGCGAAGGGGATCACGGGCGGCTACCTGCCGCTGGCGGCCACGCTCGCGAGCGAGCGGATCTACGAGGGCTTCCTCGGCGAGTTCGAGGAGTTCCGCACCTTCTTCCACGGCCACACCTACACCGGCAACCCGCTCGCCTGCGCGGCGGCGATCGCCACGCTCGACGTGTTCGAGGAGGAGCGCACGCTCGACGCGCTGGCGCCGAAGGTCGAGCTGCTCGGCGAGCTGCTCGAGCCGCTCGCCGGCCATCCCTCGGTGCGCGAGATCCGCCGCGTGGGGTTCATGGTCGGGATCGAGCTCGCCGAGTTCCCGCTGGCGGCGCGTATGGGCCACCGGGTCACGCTCGAGGCCCGCCGCCGCGGCGCCATCGTCCGCCCGCTGGGCGACGTGGTGGTGCTGATGCCGCCGCTCGCCATCTCGGAGGCCGATCTGCGCCGGCTGGTCGAGATCACGGCCGCGGCCATCGACTCGGCCACGGCGGCCGGCGAGCTGCCCCGCGCCGCCTGAGCCCGGGGCGCCGCGGGCGCTATCCCTCGTAGGGCTCGAAGTCCCTCTTGCGGGCGCCGCAGACCGGGCAGAACCAGTCGTCCGGGATGTCCTCGAAGTCGGTGCCGGGCGGGATGCCGCCGTCGGGGTCGCCCTCGGCGGGGTCGTAGATGAACCCGCAGGAGGTGCACATCCATTGCTTGGTCGCGGTCGTGCTCATGGGGCGCGGAATATACGCTGCGGCGGTGAGAGTCGATCGGCCCCCGCCCGGCGAGGAATGGAGCCACGGGGAGATCACCGAGCCGCGGCCGGCCGCCTCGCTGATCCTGCTGCGCGATGCCGATCACGGGCAGGAGGTGCTGCTCGTCCAGCGCACCCCGGCGCAGCGCTTCATGGGCGGCGCGTGGGTGTTCCCGGGCGGCGCGGTGCACGCCGAGGACGCCGACCAGGGCGCCGCCGCGCGACGCGAGCTGGAGGAGGAGGCGGGCATCGCTCTCGGAGCGGGCACCGAGCTGGTGCCGTTCTCGCGCTGGATCACCCCCGTCGGCGTGAAGATCCGCTTCGACACCTGGTTCTTCGCCGCCGAGGCGCCACCCGGCGCGGAGGTCAAGGTCGACGGCGGCGAGTGCGTCGACTTTCGCTGGATCACGCCCGCGGGCGCCCTCGCGGCGGGCGAGCGCGACGAGCTGATGCTGGTGTTCCCCACGATCAAGCACCTCGAGCGGCTGGCCGAGACGAGCACGGTGGCCGCGACCCTCGCGGCGGCCAGGACGCGGCCGGTAACGCCGGTGCTGCCGAAGGTGGTGCCGGCGGGCGAGCGGCCCCGTGTGCTGCTGCCCGGAGACCCCGGGTACGACGACCTGTGAGCGCCGCAACCGGCGGCGGCGCCGACTGTTAGAGAGTCGATGAGACGCAGGATCTCCATCCTCGCGGTCGCGCTTGCGGTTCTCGCCGTGCCCGCCGCCGTGGCCACGGCCGCCACCCTGATCGGCACCGACGCCGCCGACCAGCTGTCCGGGACGGCGGGGCCCGACCAGATCTACGGCGAAGCCGGAGCCGACCTGATCGCCGGGGCCGAGTCGAACGACTACCTGGAGGCGGGTAGCGGCGACGACCAGGTGGACGGGGGCGACGGCCTCGACCTCGTGATCGGCGGGACGGGGACCGACCGGGTGGACGCCGGCGCGGGCGGCGACGTGGTCTACGCCGGGGCGGGCGCGGACCTCGTGCTCGGGGGCCAGGGGAACGACACGCTGTTCGGGCAGGCCGACAGCGACCGGCTCTTCGGCGGCGCGGGGCGCGACCGCATCTACGCGAGCCTCGGCGCCGACGTGGTGGACGCGGGGTCCGGCGACGATCAGGTGAGCGCCGACGGCGACGCCACGATCCTCGCCGGACGCGGGGACGACGTGGTGACGGCGGCGGGCGGCGCGATCACGGTGGCTGGGGGCGGCGGCAACGACCGCATCCGCACGGGCGACCTCGGCGACACCGTGACCGGCGGGCGCGGGTCCGACGGGATCGCCACCGGTGGGGGAGACGACGTTGTGAACGTGCGCGATGGTCTCCGCGACCGCGTGGACTGCGGCGCCGGCGGCGGCGACAGCGTGGAGGCCGACCCGTTCGATGTGCTGAGCGGATGCGAGCAGGTGGTCGACCGGCCCGCGGCGCGCCCGGTCCTGTAGAACCTCCGCATGCCCGCCGAGCGCGGAGCCACGGGGCTCACGGTTGCCGTGACCGGCCCGACCGGCGATCTCGGGATCGCGATCGTGAACGCGCTCGAGCGCTCACGCTCGGTGCGGCGGATCGTGGGGATGGCCCGCCGTGAGTTCGATCCCGCCGCGCGCGGCTGGAAGAAGGCCGAGTACCGGCGGGGCGATGTGACCGATGCCGCCAGCGTGCGCGACCTCGTGAAGGGGGCCGACGTGGTCGTGCACCTCGCGTTCGCGATCCTGAGCGCGAGCGAGTCCACGCGCGAGCTCAACGTGGCCGGCTCACGGCTGGTGTTCGAGGAGGCGGCCAAGGCCGGCGTGGAGCGCATCTGCTACGCGTCGAGCGTCGCCGCCTACGGCTTCCACGACGACAATCCGGACTGGCTCACCGAGGAGATTCCGCCGCGCGGCTCGCCCGAGCATCCCTACTCGCAGCAGAAGGCCGAGGTCGAGCAGGTGCTGGCCGAGGTCCTGATGCGCCGTCGGCGCACCGTGGCGTACGCGTTTCGCCCCTGCATCGTCGCGGGCCCGGACGCGCGCACGATGCTCGAGGAGATCCCGTACTACCGGCTGAGCGAGGCGATGCCAGACGCCGTGGTACGCCTGCTCGGCTCGCTGCCGATGCTCAAGCCGGTGATCCCCGATCCCGGCACGCGCTTCCAGCTCGTGCACGAGGACGACGTGGCGAGCGCCTTCGCGGCCGGGGTGCGGGGCCTCGGCGAGCCCGGCCCCTACAACCTCGCGGCGGCGGGCACGCTCACCATGTCGGATCTGGCCGATGCCCTCGGCTGGTACTCGATACCCGTCCCGAGGCCGCTCTTCGGGGCCACCGCGGAGCTGGCCACACGCGTCCCCCTGATGCCCGACGCCGTGGCGTGGATCCACTCGGTGAGGAAGCCGGTTCTGATGAGGACCGACCGAGCCCGCAAGCAGCTGCGCTGGAAGCCGAAGCACACGTCCAAGCAGACCCTGCGCGCGCTCGTGGAGGCGCACCGCGCGGAGCTGGCGCCGCGCTGATCAGAGCGCGGCCCGGTAGAGCGCGGCGTAGTCCTCCTCGCCCATCTCACGCGGGTTCAGGAGCGTTGTCCCGTCCCCCAGCGCGCCCTCGACCAGCGCCGGGATCCCGTCCTCCGGCACGCCCACCTGCGAGAGCCGCGTGGGCAACCCGATGCTCGCGCTGAGCTCGGTCAGGAAGCGCGCCAGGGCGTCGCCGATCTCCGGCTCGTCGATGTCGAAGATCTCACCGATGTCGCGGTAGCGGGCCGCGATCTCCTCGCCGCCGGCGGCGTTGTGGCGGATCACGTGCGGGAGGTGGATCGCGTTCGCCACACCGTGAGGCACCCCGAAGTGAGCCCCCGCCGGATGCGACATCGCGTGCACGGACCCGAGCGCGAGCGTGATCGCGAGATTGGCCGCGACGAGCATGTTGCCGCGCGCCTCCTCGTCCTCCTCGCCGCGCTCGACAGCCCGCTCGAGGTTGTCGCGGATCATGCGCAGCGCCTGGAGCGAGCGCGCGTCCTGGTGCGCGCTCCAGTCCGCGGACACATACCCCTCGATCGCGTGGGTCATCGCGTCCATCCCGGTGGCCGCGGCCACGGCGGGCGGGAGCGTCCGGGTGGTGTCCGGGTCGAGGATCGCGAGCCGCGGGAAGAGGGGGAAGTCCGCGATCTCGAGCTTCACCTTGTGCTCGTGGTCCTTGATCACCGCCGCCATCGAGACCTCGCTGCCCGTACCCGCCGTGGTGGGAATGCAGGCCAGCGGCGCGACGTCGAGCGGCCGGCCCATGCCGTCGGCCTCGCGCGGCATGAGGAAGAAGCCCTCCTGCTCGCGGGCCGTCCCGCCGTGGGTGAAGAGCGCGTCGGCCACCTTGGCGGTGTCCATCACCGAGCCGCCGCCCACGGCCAGGAACGAGTCCGCACCCGCCTCCTTGGCCGCTTCCGCGCAGCGCTCGCAGATCTCCGTCGACGAGTCCTGCGGCACCTCGTCGAACACGTCGGCCAGCTCGAGGCCACCGTCCCGCACGCCCGCCTCGACGCGGTCGACGAGCCCGGTCGAGCGAATCACGGCGTCGGTGACCACGAACACCCGGCCGGCGCCCTCCTTCTTGAACTCGAAGCCGGTCGACTCGAGCAGGTCGCGACCCGCGATCACCCGCGTCGGCGAGGCGTACTGGTAGAAGTCCTTGAAGCCGGACAGCGGCCCCGCCCCGAGCGCGGAGCCGGGCTCGGTGAGCTCGTCCATCAGGACGCCTCGAGCAGGTCCTGGCGTCCCGCGTCCTCGAGGATCTGCCGGTAGCGGGGGAAGACCGGCTTCACGAGCGGCACGAGCTTGAGGATCTTGGCCACCGGTCCCCTGGCCTTCATCTGGCCGCGCGCGAGCGCGACGGTCACGTTCACCTGGCCGAGCCAGAAGCGGTGGGCGGTGTCGGCGTCCATCGTCATCACGACCTCCGGCTCCATCGTGGTCGTGCCGCAGTCCACCTGCCCGTCCTCGCCTTCGAGCATCTTCACCGTGATCTGCGACTCGGGCTCGCGATACCGGTACTGCACGATGGTGTTCGCCTTGCGGAACTTCGGTGCGAGCTCGTCGTCAGCGGCCAGCTGCTCGAACAGCCGGCCGATGTACGCGTAGACCTCGTCCGGGTCCTTGAAATACGCCACGCTCAGATTCCCCTCTTCGGCCAGAAACGACGCGGGAAGTGTAGGGAGTCAGCGCCGCCTGACGAGCAGCGTCTGCGCTGCGCGGCCGATGCGGCCGCGCTCGTCGTAGAGGGCGGTGTCGCTCAGACCGAGCCCGTCCGCATGGGTCACCGCGTCGAGGCAGACCCAATCGCCCTCCGGCTCGCGCAGCAGGTGCACGCTCAGGTCGGTGTTGATGAAGAGGTACCGCCGCCAGTCCAGCGCGGCGCTCACCCCGTTGCCGGAATCGGCCGCGATCAGCACGCGCTCGAGCGGCGTCGGCTCCTCGCCCGCCACGAGCGGCACGCGCGGGCGCATCCAGACCGTTGCAGGGCCGGGCTCCACGAACGCGCCGCGGAGGAAGCGGTACTCCATCGCCGTGTGGTAGCCCAGCGGCTCGCCGGTGGGGAAGAACTCGCGCGCCTCGCCCGCGTCGGGACCCCGCGGCGGCGGGTCGTGCTCGTCGAGCCTGACCTCCCCCGGGGTGAGTCGCCAGGCGCGCGCCCGCATCAGCTCGCCCTCGGGTCCCGACAGGGACGCCTCGAGCAGCTCGACGCTGCGCCCGGGGCGTACCACGGCGGCGCTCACCGACAGCGGCGCGAGCGGCACCGGGCCCAGGATCTCGATCGTGATCCGCCCGACTCGCATCTGCTCGCGCGGCTCGCAGCGCTCTATCGCGCGAGCGATCAGGGCCGACGGCGGGCCCGCGTGCTGCGCGTCGGGATCCCAGGGGCCGCGGGTGAGCTCGCTCGGCACGAGGCGCTGGCCGTCCGCCTCGTAGAACGCCTCGCTCACGCGCCGATCGAGAACATCGCCTCGAGGTCGTGCTGGGAGAACGCCTCGAACGCGACCATCGTGTAGGTGTCGCGCACGCCCGCCACGGCCGAGAGCTTGCCGGTCACGAGCGGGGCGAGGTCGTCGGGGCGGCGCACGCGCAGGATCGCCACGAAGTCCCACTCGCCCGTGACCGAGTAGACCTCGGACACCCCCTCGACATCCGCCAGCTCGCCGCCGAGACCCCCCATCGCGCTGCGCTCCGCCTTGATCAGGACGATGGCGTTGGTCATGGCGGCGAGGGTATAGCGTGCGCCTCCGATGAGCCCCGACAAGGTCGAACGCGGCATGAAGGCGCAGCTCCTTCGCCGCCGCCGGATCCTGTCAAAGGGCGCCGAGCCGATCGGCTGGAAGATCGGCTTCAACCTCCCCGAGGTGCAGGACAAGCTCGGGATCGATCGCCCGCTCGCGGGCTTCCTGACGAGCGACGGGCTGCTCGAGGACGGTGCCACCTGGTCGATCGGCGGCGACGGCGAGGTGATCGTCGAGTCGGAGGTGGCGGTCGAGCTCGGCGACGACGCCCGGTCGATCGTCGCCCTGCTGCCCGCACTCGAGCTGGCGGACCCTCCCGACCTCTCGATCGACCTCGAGCAGATCCTGGCCGGCGACATCTTCAACCGCGCCGTGGCCTTCGGCCCGCGCGTCGAGACCGCCTCGCCCGGCGCCGCCCGCATCCTCGTGAACGGCGACGAGCAGCACGCGGTGGACGCCGAGCGAGCGGGAGGCAGCCTCGAGGCGATGGTCGACGCGGCGGCCTACCGGCTCTCCCAGGCGGGAGAGGCCCTCGGCCCCGGTGATCGGATCATCACCGGCGTGCTCTGTCCGCCGCACGCAGCGGAGCCCGGCGACCGCGTGCGGCTCGAGCTCGAGGCGGTCGGCGCGGTGGAGCTGGCGTTCTCCGAGTAGCGCTCGCCCCTCAGCCGGTGCGCGTGCCGAGAAGACGAGCTGGGTGAGGGGGTGGAGCCCTCGCCGTCGGTCGCTGTCCTCCGCTGGTGGCGGGCAGGACAGACCCACGCGCGATGATCGGGCGGCGTAGCCTTCGCTCCATGACCACCGCTCAAGCCCTGCCCGAGGCGTCTCCGATCCCCCGTTCGTCGCCGGCCCGCACCGGCTGCTGATCGGGGACGAGCGCCTGGAGGCCGTCGACGGGCGCACGTTCGACACGCTCGACCCGGCCACCGGGCGCGTGATCGCCGCCGTCCCGCATGCCGGCGTCGAGGACGTGGACCGGGCCGTGCGGGCGGCGCGCGAGGCGTTCGACGACGGGCGCTGGACGGGAATCCCCGCCGCGGCCCGCACGCGCGCGCTGCTGGCCTTCGCGGACGCGATCGACGCGCACGCCGACGAGCTGGCCGAGATCGAGTCGCTCGACAACGGCAAGCCGCTCAAGCTCGCCCGGCGCGTCGACGTGGCGCTGGCCGCCGAGCACCTGCGCTACTTCGCCGGCTGGCCGACCCGCATCACCGGGGAGCTGCTGCCGGTGGCCCAGCGCAACATGCACTGCTACACGCGCAAGGAGCCGGTGGGGGTCTGCGGGCAGATCATCCCCTGGAACTTCCCGCTGCTGATGTCGGCCTGGAAGATCGGCCCGGCGCTGGCGGCGGGTTGCACGGTGGTCCTGAAGCCGGCCGAGCAGACGCCCCTCTCGGCGCTCCGGCTCGGCGAGCTGGCGCTGGAGGCCGGTCTGCCCGCGGGCGTGCTGAACGTGATCTGCGGCGACGGCGAGACGGGCGCCGCGCTCGTGGACCACGAGCACGTGGACAAGATCGCCTTCACGGGCTCGACGGTGGTCGGTCGCGAGATCGGCTCGAAGGCCGGGCGCGCCCTCAAGCGCGTGACGCTCGAGCTGGGCGGCAAGTCCCCGAACATCATCCTGCCGGACGCGGACCTCGAGAAGGCCATCCGGGGGGCCTACCAGGCCATCTACTACAACACCGGCCAGGCCTGCAACGCCGGCTCGCGCCTGTTCGTGCACGCCGACCAGTACGACCAGGTCGTGGCCGGCCTGGTCGAGGCGGCGGGCAAGGCCCGCCTCGGCCCGGGGCTCGACCCCGGCACCCAGCTCGGCCCGCTGATCTCGGCCGAGCAGGAGGAGCGCGTGCGCGGCTACATCGAGAAGGGCATTTCGGAGGGCGCCGAGCTCGTGACCGGCGGCAACGGACCCGGCGGCGACGGCTTCTTCGTCGAGCCCACGCTGTTCAGCGCCACGCGCGACGACCTCACGATCGCGCGCGAGGAGATCTTCGGCCCGGTGCTCGTGGCGCTGCCCTACGACTCGATCGAGGAGGTCGCCCGACGCGCGAACGACACCGACTACGGCCTCGCGGCCGGCGTCTGGACCACCGACCTCGCCCAGGCGCACAAGCTCGCCGCGCTGCTGCGCGCCGGCGACATCTGGATCAACACCTGGAGCGCCGGCGACCCGTCCGCGCCCTTCGGCGGGTTCAAGGCCTCGGGGGTGGGACGCGAGCACGGTCGCGAGGGGCTCGAGGCGTACCTCGAGAACAAGACGGTCTGGGTCAACCTGGACGGCTGAAGCGGTCCGGGTCGAAGGGCGCCAGGTCGAGCTCGGGCTGCTCGCCGCAGATCGCCTGCGCCAGCAGCCGGCCGCTGAGCGGTCCGTGCGCCACACCCGCGCCCTCGTGCCCGGTGGCGACGAAGAGCCCCGCCGCGGCCGCGCTCGGGCCGATCGCGGGCAGGCCGCCGGGCAGCCACGGCCGCAGACCGGCCCAGGCGGCCTGGCGCTCGAGCGCCGCGACGCCCGGCGCGAGCCTGGCCGCGCGCTCGATCAAGAGCTCGCTCACGGCCGGGTCGACGCTCAGGTCGAAGCCCCGGCGCTCGCGGCTCGAGCCCACCAGCACGTGCCCGTCCAGGGTGGTCTCCATCACGGTGCTCACCTGGAGCCCGGCATCCGCGCTCGCCACGCTGGCCATGTAGGCGCCGTCGATCACCTTGTGGCGCAGGAAGCCGGGCCGGCGCTCGAGGCGAACGAGCTGGCCCTTGCGCGGCTCGAGCGGCAGCTCGAGCCCGGCGCTCGCGGCGAGAGGCGCGCTCCACGTGCCCGCCGCGATTAGCACGCGGTCGGCGGCCAGCCGGCCCGCGCCTCCGGCGAGCTCGACGCCCTCGACCCGGCCCCCGGCGACCGCGATCGCCGCGACCTCGGAGCCCGTGCGGACCTCGGCTCCGCGCGCCGCCGCGGCCTGCGCCAGACCGCGGGCGATCGCCTGCGGCGCGCACTGGAGGTCGCGCGGGAACCAGGATGCGCCGAGGAGCGCGCCGCGCAGCTCGGGCTCCGCCGCCCGCGCCTCCTCGGGGGTAAGCAGCTCGCATTCCACGCCCGCGGCCCGCAGGCCGGCCAGGCGCGCCGACTCGGCCTGCCAGCTCGCCGCCTCGGCGTGCACGACGAGCGCGCCCTTGCGCCGGATGCCCGCGTCGACGCCCAGGAGCTCCTCGATCTCGTCGTACACGGCAAGGCCGTGGATGGCCAAGCCGAGCTCGGGCCCGGGTTCCTTGTCGCAGCAGAGCACGTTGCCCTCGCCAAGGCCGGTGGTGCCCACCGAGAGCTCCTCCTCGCGCTCCAGCAGGCAGACGCTCACGCCGCGCCGGGCGAACTCGTAGGTGGCGGCGCAGCCGACGATGCCGGCGCCCACGACGGCGACCTCGCAGCCGCCGGAGCTCAGAGCGCGAACCCCGCCGGAAAGGGATCGTCGGGATCGAGAAGGTACTGACCCATGCCGGTGATCCAGGCCCGTCCGGTGATCTCGGGCGTGACCGCCGGCAGGCCTCCCACCTCCGTCTCCGCCACGATCCGCGCGCCGAAGCGGGTCCCGATCACCGAACGGTTCACGAACTCCTCGCCAACCCGGAGCTCGCCCCGGGCGTGGAGCTGCGCGAGCTTCGCGGAGGTGCCGGTGCCGCACGGCGAGCGGTCGAGCCAGCCGGGATGGATCGAGGTGGCGCTCCGCTGCGAGTGCGGCCCGTCCTCGCCGGGAGCGGTGAACACCACGTGGCGGCAGCCGGCGATCCGCTCGTCGGCAGGGTGCACCGGCCGCTCGGTCTCGTTGATCGCACTCATCAGCTCGAGGCCGCGCCGAACCAGCTGGCCGGCGCACGCCGGGTCGACGGCGACCCCGGCCGACTCGGCCGGCACGAGCGCGTAGAAGTTGCCGCCGAAGGCCATGTCGTAGCTGAGCGAGCGGCCGTTCAGCCGCAGCTCGCGGTCGCGCGCCAGGAGGAACGAGGGGACGTTCCGGAGCGCCACCTCGCGAGCGCGCCCGCCCTCCACGCGCACGCGGGCCTCCACGAGGCCGGCGGGCACGTCGAGCCGCACGACGGTCTCGGGCTCGCTCACCTCGACCATGCCGGTCTCGACCAGCACGGTGGCCACGCCGATCGTGCCGTGGCCGCACATGGGCAGGCAGCCGGACACCTCGATGAAGAGCACGCCCCAGTCGGCGTCGTCGCGTAGCGGCGGCTGGAGGATGGCGCCGGACATCGCGCCATGGCCCCTCGGCTCGCGCATCAAGAGCAGCCGCAGTTCGTCCAGGTGTTGCTCGAAGTGGAGCTTGCGGGCCAGCATCGTGTCGCCCGGGATCGGGCCGATGCCGCCCGTGATCACGCGAGTCGGCATCCCCTCCGTGTGGGAGTCGACCGCGTGGAAGACGCGGCTCGACCTCACCCGGCGACGCCGGCGCCGAGCGCTCTCACCGCCTCCTCGACCTCGCGCCGCTCCTCCGCCGTCAGCTCGAGCCGCGGCGGTCGGCAGGGACCGCCCTCGCGTCCGACGAGGTCCTGGGCCGCCTTGAAGAACTGCACGAGCTTCGGGCGCATGTCGAGCCGAGCCAGCGGCAGGATGCGCTCGTAGATCTCGCGCGCCTCGTCGAGGCGCCCCTCGGCGCACAGGCGCTGGAGATCGACGCACTCGCGCGGCGCCGCGTTCGCCACACCGGAGATCCAGCCCGTGGCGCCGGCGCAGAAGCCCTCGAGCGCCCAGTCGTCCCCGCCGACCAGCACCTCGAGGTCGTCGTCGGTGGCGGCGATGATCTCGGCGATCCGCCGCGCGTCCCCCGAGCACTCCTTGACCGCGACCACGCCGTCGATCTCGGCGAGCCGCGCGATCAGCTCGGGCCGCATGTCGGTGCCGCTCGCCTTGGGGTTGTTGTAGGCCATGATCGGCAGGTCCGTGGACTCCGACACCGCGCGGTAGAAGGCCTCGATCTCGCGAGCGTCCCCCTCGTAGCCGAGCGACGGCAGCAGCATCAGCGCGCCGGCGCCGGCGGCGGCCGCGTCAGCCGCGTAGCCGATCGAGGTCGACGGCGTCTCGCTCGACACGCCGGCGGTCACGGTCACCCGTCCGCCCGCCGCCTCGACGAGCGTCTCGATCACCAAGCGGCGCTCGGCTGCGGACAGGCTCTGCGCCTCGCCCATCGTCCCCGTGCCCACGAGGCCGTTCATGCCGTTCTCGATCAGCCAGTCGGCGTTGCGCGCGAGCGCCGCCGTGTCGATCTGCCCGTCCTCGTCGAACGGGGTCATTGCCGCTGGGATCACGCCTTCGAAATGCACGTCCGGGCCTCCGGATCGGGGACCCGGAAAGCTTCTCATGCCGGGGCCGCGGGCCGGTATCAGCGCCGCGCGAGCCGGTACACCGGCCCGTTCAGCGAGATCGCATACACCCGCCCGCGCCCGTCCTCGCCGAACGAGACCAGGTTCGGCACCCGCAGGCGGGTTCCCCGCCTGGGAGCGTTGCCGCTGCGCAGCGCGGCGACCCTGATCACCGGGTTGCAGAGATCGCCGTAGACGTAGCGCCCGCTCCAGCCACGTCCCAGAGAGCCGTCGCGGATCACGTAGCCCCCGATGATCGAGCAGAAGCCACCAGGGTCCTGGGAATGCGCGATCACGGGCGGCACGTGGCCGGGTGCCGAGCCGCCCTCGTAGCGGTTCCGACCCTCGAACACGTCCCAGCCGAAGTTGCGGCCGCCACGCGGCGGGCGCCCGCCACCCGGGCTCGGCAGGTAGTCGATCTCCTCGACGGCGTCCTGGCCCACGTCGCCGATCGTCAGGCTGCCCGTGCGCCGGTCGAACGAGAACCGGTAGGGATTGCGCAGCCCGTAGGCGTACACCTCGGCGCGCGCGCCCGAGCGGCCGCGGTAGGGATTGCCGGCGGGGATCGCGTAGCCCCCGCCCCGCCGCGGGTCGATGCGGACGAGCTTGCCGAGGATGCGGCCGAGGTTCTGGGCGTTCTCGTCCGGATCCCCGCCGCCGCCGCCGTCGCCGAAGCCCGCGTACAGCAGACCGTCGGGGCCGAACTGGAGCTGGCCGCCCTTGTGGTTGGGGCGCGGGTGCGGCACCCGCATGGTGGTGCGCCGCGAGCCGGGGTCGGCGCGGTCGGGGTTCGCCGAGCGGCTGAACTGGGCGATCGTGATGAAGCCCTGCTGATCGATGTAGTAGACGTAGAAGAGGCCGGAGCTCGGTAGTCGGGGGCGAACGCCATCGAGAGCAGTCCGCTCTCGCCGACCGTGCTCACGAGGTCCGAGATGTCGAGGAACGGCGTGTCGAGCACGCGTCCGCCCTTCACGACCCGGATCCGTCCCTCGCGCTCGACCACGAAGCGCCGGCGATCGCCGCGTGGCGCCGTGAGGTAGGTGGGCTGGTCGAAGCGACCGAGCCTCAGCAGCCGCACGCGGCGGGCGGCCGCCTCGGGCTCGGCGCGCTCCGCGGTCGAGCCGCTCTCACCCGTGGCCTCGGTGGCCGCCATCGGAGCGCCCGCTTGGTCGTCTCCATCCGAGCAGGAGACGGCCAGGAGCAGGCACACGATCAGCGCAAGCGAGGCGGCGTACCGGCGGGCGCTCACGCAACCCGAGTATGGCAACGCCACTCGGCCGCCGAGCCGTCTTGGCGCGCTACCCTTGCGTCCTTCGGGCTGTGGCGCAGCTTGGTAGCGCGCTCCGTTCGGGTCGGAGAGGTCGCTGGTTCAAATCCAGTCAGCCCGATTGCGGGACGCGGCCCCTCCGGGGCCGTTTCTCTTGTCGTGGCGCGGGGAAGTCCCTGGATAGCGCGGGGCGAGCCGACCACTTTGCGTGCAGGGGTTTTGGTCGCGCGGGGAGCCCGTTCGGTAGCAACTCGGTCGCAGCCCTTTGCGCGACTCGGTAGCCACTGCTCCGTTTCGTCCAACTCAGCAGCGAGCGCACGCCCGAACCGGTGCGGCCAAGACAGCTCCTTTGCCGAGAAGCAGGAGTCTCACCCTGCGCTCCTGCTCGTCGTCCACACCAGGAGCCGACCGAGTCCCGGCGAGAGTGCCGAGTTCACGCGAAGGCACACTGTTTCCGCCCGCCGAGAGTGCCCGCTCGCATCGGAATGGAGGCTTCTCTTCACAGGTGGCTGGGCTCCTGGTCTTCGTCCAAGGCGACAGCGCCGCCGGCACAAGGTCACGCCGCTGTTTCTGCCTGAAAGCGCCACCACGGCTACCCATGGCCCGGGTCATCGCCGCACTGCCCCTTGTCGCGCCAACCGGGCACGTCGGTACGCCCTGGAACTTGGCGCTTGGGGCACAGCACGTTCCGCGAATGAACTGGCCCCGCGGTCGATCTCGTCTCTACGCCGCGCCCTTCAAGAGTGTGTTGTCGTGTTCGCCAACTTCGGCGTACCACCGCTCTTCATGCCGGGATCGTTGGCCACAGGGCCAGCGAGAAGGATGGTACTCCGCTGGGCACGTCGTGAAGCTGGACTAGGCCTCGTCGCTCTCGAGTTCGGCGATGAGCCGCTCCGTGGCCTGACGGAGCGCCGCGGCAGCTGCCAACGATGACTCGGCCGCCGCCAACGCCTTCGCGCGGGAGGCGATCAGGTCGTACACCGTGTCCGACCAGCCCAACCGGTCCGCGATCGACTGTGCGCTCTGCCGGTCGAAGCTCACAGCCTCGCGCTGGAACTCCACCTGCCGAGCGAAAAGTTCCTCGCTCTCCCACAGCGTCACCAGCTGCCCGCGAAGCCCAGAGAGCGGATCATCCATGGTCATGCAGGGTACTCCGGGGAGATGCCGTTCCAGACTGTGGTAGGGGGCTCCTCGCTACTCCCGCAGACTCATGGTCACGTGCGAGAATCGGTCGCCCGAGTTCTCGAGCATCGAGGCCGTGAGTTTCTTCGAACCTCCGCCACCGTCTGAGCCGACGCCCATCGAGCGCTGGGAACCGATGGCCTGGGAAGGGCCGCCGGAAAACATGTTGGGCGGGGTGGTGGCGCTCGACCTGCTCCTCGCTCGCTCGGAAATGGCGGCGGTCGCAATCAGCTCCGCGATCGCTTATCCGACGGGCCTCGACTTCACCGTGGAGCTTCGACTGCGCGATGACCCTCCGGAGAGGCTGGGGATGGGGGCGCCATGGGAACACCGTCGGAGCCAGAGCGGCGAACTGCCCGACGAGCTGTTTCGCTTAGGTGTCCAGTTCCAGGATGGGTCCAAGGCGACCACGCTCGGCACGGGCCTTCACGGCACATTCGTTGTTGACTCCCATGGACAGGCCGTGGAAGAGTCCACGCGTGGCAGCTTCGGCGTAGTCGAGGGCGATGAGCCCGAGGAGCCACCAGTACCGGACAGCCCCGTGCTGGTGCCGCGTGGCGGCGGGGGAGGGATGCGCCGCTGGTCGGAGTCGCAGTGGCTATGGCCGCTGCCGCCCGAGGGACGCTTCAGCTTCGTCTGCGAATGGCCGGCGCTCGGTATCGCGCTGACCCGCACCGACGTGGACGCCGCTCCTATCCGTGACGCCGCTGCGCGCAGCCGCCCCCTGTGGGAAGACGAATAGGGCCGCAGGACACGACGAACTGTCGTGGATTGGCAAGCCATGTCCGGGAATCACCCCACTCGGGGGCGCAAGCCATCCAAATTCTCGAGCTGCGCGGTAGCCACTCTCTCAGCGGCTTGAGCGCGGCGTGTATCGGCCGTCCGTCAGGACAGAAGAAGAAGGCCCGCAGGCGCGGGCCTTCTCTCCGACAGCGGGCGGTTTCGAGGCTGTTACGCCTGGACGAGCTCGCGCGTCTTGTGCACGACGACCTCGCCGCTCGTGATCTTCGGCGCGTTCGGGAGCACGGTCTCGAGCTTCTGCTCGCGCATCCAGTTGGATACCAGGCGGGTCGACTCGTCGGCCTGCTCCGAGGTGTCGAAGAAGCTGATCGAGCTCATGACGCCGTTGCCGGCCTCGATGAGCGAATAGCCACTGAAGCCCGGAAGCTCGGTCAGGCTCGGCAGGAGGGTCTCGTCGGACTTCTTGACGAGCTCGCTGATGCGGGCCTTGTCGATCGACTCGTAGCGACGAATGGTGGCAAACATGATGGGTCCAACTCTCTTCTCTGGGGTGGAGGACTCGGTTGAATCCTCCTGATGCGCTACAAGCCCATAGTGGACTGTCGAAGCGAAGCTCTGTGGCTCGGACGACGTCGGCGGTGGGTCCTGGCGCAGGCCGTACCCTAGCAGCTTTCTGGACAACGGTGTCTTACGTAGGTATGTTTCGCTACGTTATCCTGCAGTGAGGTTGGCGATGTGTCCATTCTCGGTGACCGTGCGGCACGTTCCGGATCGCGAGCTCGGCCCGCTTCTGACCCAGCTCGCCGAGGCGGGCTTCGACAACCCGAACATTGATCATCTGGGCACTGATGATGCCTCAGAGGGAACGGCCGCCCCCGCTCGCGGGGGACCTCTCGACCTTCCGGAGGATTGGCGCCTCGTCCGAGCCCGAGAGGGCGAGTCATATCGGTGGCCGAACGGGCGCGATCAATACAAGCCCTACCGCGTGTTCATCGGCACAACGCGCGCCGAAGGCGCGGTCCAGGTCGGACTTGGCGAGACCATCCGCAAGAACAAGTGGGGCCGCGACCGAAAGTACGTCGTCGCCTTCCTTAGCGCTGGATCCCCCCAGCAGCCGCTCGTCGAGTTCGTCGCAGCCGACGACTACGAGCAGACGCGCGAACTCGTCGCAGTCATCCGCGGCAGTGACGGAGGGCGACGCATGTATGGCGTCGGCGATGTCCTTCCAGCTGTCTACGCCGACCGCTTTCAAACCCAGATCTACAGCGAGCGCGTGGTCCACCCGGGCGCCTGGAACAAGATCGTGGTGGTCGCTCGCGAGGACGACGACGAGGCGATCCTCAACCACGCGCTGATCCAGAGCCGGCGGCGCTACCGGACGTAGGTACCGAGAGCGCGTATCTCGCGCTGCGAGCTGGTGGGGATGCGGCTGGAGGTGACGAAGCGGGTCGTCGCCCTTGACGTGCTACCGGAGGACTGGCGAAGCTACTTCGATCAGAGGCTCGCCGAGAAGGGCAGGCGCCGGGCGAGCAAGGACTGGAGGAGACGCTTGCGATGACGATTGAGCGGAGGAAGATCTCATCCGGCTCTCCCTGGGAAACGACATTTGGCTACTCACGGGCGGTCCGCGCAGGCGATCAGGTCTTCGTGGGCGGGACGGTCGGCATCAACCCTGATGGCTCCGCGGCCCCAGGCCCGTATGCCCAGGCCCGGCGGGCCTTGGAGATCATCGGAACCGCCCTGAGCGAGGCTGGCGGCAGTCTCGACGACGTCGTCCGGACCCGCATCTTCGTCACCGACTTCGGGGACTTTGACGAGATCGCCCGCGCCCATAGGGAGGTCTTCGGGGCGATCCGTCCTGCCACCTCGATGGTGCAGAGCGCGGCACTGATCGAGCCTGCGTACGTGCTGGAGATCGAAGTAGACGCTGTTATCGGCTGAGGCGCCTGGCCGCAAACGCATCCAGGGGCGTGCGCCGCGCTCGCAACGGACGGAACGGGCGGTCGCGGAAAACGACGGTTATCGACCGGCTCAGCGACGGACGCGGTAGCGGATGTGGGTGGCCTCCGGCGTGTCGATCACCCGAACGATCTCCAACTCGATCAGCGACTGCAAAACGTCGAACAACCGGCGGCCCTGGCCGAGCAGCACCGGGATCTGATGGATCTGCACCTCATCCAGCACGCCGGCCTCGAGCGCCCGTTGCGACGTGTACGCGCCACGCACCTGCACGTCCCGGTCCCCGGCGGCGGCCTTCGCCTGCGCCATCGCGTTTTCGATCCCGTCGGTCACGTAGGTCACCAACGGATAGCCCCAACGGGCGGCCGGACCGGGCGGGCGGTGACTGGGCACGAAGATCGGCAGACCGCCATGATCACCGCCCCAGTGATCCATGAGCTCGGCCGTCCGCCGTCCGGCGAGCACCGCACCCGCCGCGTTCCATTCGTCCTGGAACTGGCGGGTCGGCCCAGACGGCCGGCCGGACTCCCCGTCCGCGTCGGCCCACTTGTGCAGCCGCTCGCCATCCTCGCCGCCGAGAAATCGCTGGCGTCAGCGATGTACCCGTCGAGGGACATCGACATGTCGAGCACTGATGAGGCACAGCCTGCTCCTTGTCTTCGACGGCGCAGCTCCTCAGCCGCGCCTGCTGCTCCTACGTCGAACCAGACATGCCAAATTCGACAACATCTCCCGCGCCTGCTCGTCGTCCGGAGCATCAGTGATTTTCGACTGCAGCGAGACGCTCGCATTCACCGCAAGGGAGCAGTGCGGTCCGCGGTTGCGACGAGGGGGCCGCCCCGGTGACCCCTCGATTCATGAACCTCGCGCGGACTCTCAGCGCTCAGCGGATGACTTCCACGTTTACGACCGCGTCCCGTCGCGGATCTATGGCGGCGCTAGGCCGAAGCGGCGGCCGGCCCGCGCCTCGCAGCCGCGTCATCGGAGTCCATATGGCCGGGCTGCTGCTCCTGCGGCTTGTTCTCCTCCCACCAGGCGTTGATCGCGTTGATGGCGGGACCCATGATGAGGTTCTTCTGGAAGTTCTCGGTGTCGTTGACGTTCGGGACCGGCCCGTCCGGAACCGGCACCTCCAGGAATTCGCAGAGGGGCTCCCAGCCGTCCGTCGGGTACCACACGAGCAGCCGCTCGGAGGGGACTGCGTCGATGATCTCCTGGTTCCAGCGGTTCATGTCGGCGGCCATCGCGTCGGCATCGCCTCGGCTGGCCATCATGATGTCCGCCTTGGTCCACATGTCGCCGAGGACGTCGATCCACGAGGCGTAGAGCGGGTCGATGTGGTACTGCGCCATGGCGAGGTGGTGCATCAGGTTGTCGCCGAACCAGATCGCGGCGATCGTGTTGTGCATGCTGCGCACCCAGCTGTCGGCGTCCCGGACGCTCAGCAGCACCTTGGCGTCGGGGTAGACGTCCATCAGCTCGCGCCAGTGGTACCCGCCGGGCCAGTCGGCGATCGACTCCTTGCCCTCGAAGATCTCCTCCCAGTCGCCATCGCCCTCCAGCGCCTTGCGCCACTGCGGGACGCTCGTCGCGAGGTCGGACATCATGTCCCGCATGTGGTAGCAGGGGAAGCCGAGCATCTCGAGCGCGATCAACTGGGTCGTGGTTGCCGTCCGCGGCAAACCGGCGCCTATCAGCTTCATGGGTCTCCTCGCACGGTGGGTTCCTGAGCCCGCGGCACTTTAACGTGCACGCAGGCGGCCCCGCCCGCCGCGAGGGACGATCTGCTGCGGCGCTACTCGCCCGAGCAGATCGCCGGGCGCTTGCGCCGCCAGTTCCCCGACCAGCCGGAGATGTGGGTGTCTGCCGAGACGATCTACCAGTCGCTCTACGTCCAGTCGCGCGGGCGCTGCGGCGCGAGCTGACCAAGTGCCTGCGCAACCGGTCGGGCGCTGCGCCAGCCCGGCCGCAAGACCGGCCAGCGCAAGAACCGCATCCCCGACATGGTCAACATCTCAAAGCGCCCGCCCGAGGCCTCAGACCGCGCGGTGCCCGATCACTGGGAGGGCGACCTGATGATCGGCAAGGCCAACCGCACCGCGATCGCCACGCTCGTCGAGCGCACCACCGGCTTCGCGATGCTCGTGGCGCTGCCCGAGGGCTACAAGCCCGAGCAGGTAGCGCCCGCGCTCGCGGCGAAGATCAAAACGCTGCCCGAGGCGCTGCGCCGCTCGCTGACCTGGGACCAGGGCCCCGCGATGCGCGACTGGAAGCAGCTCCACGTCGACGCGAACATCGACGTCTACTTGGCGACCCGCACACGCCCGGGCAACGCGGCTCCAACGAGAAGACCAACGGCCTGCTGCGCCAGTACTTCCCCAAGGGCACCGACTTCGCCGCGGTCAGCGAGGCCGACCTCGACCGAGTCGCCGACGAACTCAACGACCGCCCCCGCAAGCGCCTCAGCTTCGCCAAGCCCACCGAGGAGATCGCGGAGCTACTGTTGCACTGACCGCCCGAATCCGCCGATCCCTTACGGGACGCGGCGCCCGCTCTCCCACGGATGCGGGCGTCCGCAGCGGTTACGCCAGGCGCTCGCTCGGGACGAGAGGGAGGTCGCCGCAGCCACGCGATCGGCGACGGCGCGGCTCTCGGATCCGTTGAGGAGCAGCACTCTCGACTCGTTGTACTGCTCGTCGTCCGAGGCAACAGTGATCTGGGCGCCTGCCGAGACTGTCGCAACCACGCGAACGCAGCAGTGAGGCAGGGAGCGGAGCCGCTGGTGCCTCTGGTCCAGAGCAGCCGCCTCCGGCGCTCGGGCGGAGATGCTCGCCTCGCCGGCCGGCACGACCTCGGCCCGTGTCGGGCTGAGGCGAGCCGCTCGCCGGGCCGTCAGCGGCGCCTTCCCCCGCGTGGGATCAGCCTCCGGACGCGAGTTCTCGCCGCAACCGGGGCGACCGACCGGGTTGCTCCAGCGCCGACGAGCGCCTGGATCAGCTGGTCCTCGCGAGACGGTGGGCCATGACAATCATTGGAAGATCTCGGTCGTGCAGTCGCCCCCTTGGAGGCGCACCTCGTGGGCGCGCGCCGGCCCACCGGGACGCGCGTGGAAATCGACGAAGAAGTCGCGGTCGACCTCCATCCCGCCCTCCGGGTTGCAGTTCACCTTCAGGAGCCAGGAGCGCAGCTCCGGATAGAACTGGTTGTCCCAGCTCGAGTAGAGCGAGTTCGTGACGTACAGGCGACGCCCGTCGAACGAGAGCTGGATCATCTGGGGTCCGCCGTTTAGGTCGCGGCCCGCGTCGTTCGGGTTGCCCAGCAGGCCGCCTAGCCAGAGCTGCCCAGTGAGCTTCGGCTGGCGGGGGTCCGAGACGTCGTATTGGCGCAGGTCGCCATGGAGCCAGTTCGATTGGTAGAGGAAGCGGTCGTCCATCGAGAGCACGATGTCGGTGATCAGGCCCGGGACCCCGCCGGGCAGCGGCCAGCCCTCGAGCTCCAGGTTCTCCACGTCCACGACGGTCTCGGCGCCCCAGCTCCCGTTGTCGCGCGAGAAGCGGATGATGTTGCTCGCGAGGGTGGCGCCGACGAAGCCCTGCTCGGCGTCGGGATCGTGCAGCCAGCGGATCTCGAGCGGCACGAGCCCAGCCTCGCCGAGATCGACGGTCTGTTCCAGGCGGCGTCCCGAGAGGCTCCAGAAGTGGAGCCGCTGTCCGTAGCGGCCCGCCCCCACGTCGTCGATGTCGAAGCCTGGCTCGTAGGCGTTCGGCTCGCCGAACTCCGAGGAGATCAGGGTGTCCTTGCGCGGCTGGTACCAGAAGTCGTAGTTGAGCGGCGGTGTCTCGCCGCCGTCCTCCCAGCGCCCCTTGAGGTCGAACGTGCTCGCGTCGAGCACCGCGAAGCCGCCCGCCCCGCCGCCGTCGGCGTCGCCCAGCATGCTCAAGACCACGTTGTCCCCCGGCATGCAGTGGACCGTGTGCGGGCGCGTGTAGCCGGTCTCGCGTACCAGCTCCTCGGGTTCGATCACCTTCTCGATCCGAGGCTGGCGCGGGTCGTCGGCCACGTTCATCACGTGGATGCGCGAGGAGCCGAAGCCCGGAACGATCAGGTGCGAGCGGTCTGGCCCGTGGCAGGCCGAGCTGCAGCGGTTCCAGCCGTAGTGGTGCAGCTCGTCCCCCGTATTCGGCATCGGCGTCTCGTGCACGATCCGCCCGTACTCGTCCGAGTCCGGGTTCACATCCACGACGGCAAGGAAGTCCGGCTTGTCCACCCCCGTCCCTACGTGCAGGCAGGCGACGTACACGAGCTCCTCCGGCGGCGCCTGGAGGGCCTCCTGCGGCGAGCTATAGAGAGAGGCGGGGCTCTGCCCGGCTTGGTGGCTCACGGGGTCCTCCTCTGTTCTCGTGTGAGTTGACGCAGAGCTTAAACCTCCGCTGCCCCGGCCGGGCCGACCCGCGGGTCGGCTCATGGCTGACCGCCCTGGCCGACCTCCACCTCCTCGCGCGGGTCGCCCTTGACCTCGGCCGGCTCAGCGAGGCTGGCGATCGCATCGGGCAGCAGGCCGGCCGCCGCCCCCCAGCCTCCGTGAAGGAAGGCGTCCCGGTTCAGGCTCGCGAGGGGAGACACTGGTACCGGACAAGGGATTCTCAGGTGACCCTCCGTCGCTCCCGCAAATCGAGAGAAGCGAGTGTCTCCTCGACCCCGAGGCACACGCCCGCACGGGACGACGCCCAGTCGTCTGCTTCCGTGCCGAGCTCACGCCCGCGTTCCCATAGGAGCGATAGCGAGCGGTGCTGTCGTTCCATGGACGGGCAGCACTCTCGGCGGTCGCGCTGGACTTCGGCACAGGTGCCGAACTCGCTCGCGGGTCGCCAGTCGCGTGCGGCCGCCGGGCCTATTTATGCGAGGCCCTGAGATCCCGGGCCAGTGCCCACAGCGAGCCGTCGCCCGCCGGCCGGCGATCGGCGTGTCCCTCGCCGGTGGCCTTGATGAGTGCGGCCTCGACCGCCGCCAGGTTAGGTACGCCGAGGTGCTCGGTCATCACGGCAGCCACCTCGGCCGTCGTCAGGGCGTAGGGGAAGGCGCTCAGCAGCTCGACTGGGTCGTCGGCGGGTGGCCGGCGCTCGAGCGTGGGATCCAGGTTGGCGATAACGACGTCGTAGGCCTCGATCGGCTGAAAGCCACCGGCTTCCAGCCGTTGCCCGTCGGGCCCATCGAAGACCAGCGACGGCGCCGTGTAACGCACCGCGCCGTCGGTGTTCGCTGCCCGGCCCTGGAACTCGGTCGGCGATCCCGCCGCCGCGCGCGCACGAGCGCGGTCGGCCTGGTAGGCGGCCACCACCTCGGGATCGTCGATCCGCCTCACCACGGCGTCGGCGTCCAGGCCCTCGACACCCGCAAGCGCCGAGCGCAAGGTGTCGGGATCGTCCAGCGTCCCAGTCGTGGTGAACTGTGTGAACTGCAGTGCCCGTAGCGCGGCGTCTTCGAGCGCCGGCGCGGCCAGGCGCGTAGCCACGATCGCCCGGCAGGCCGGAGACGTGGCGCTCAACCGCCCCTTCGGCGTGATTTGAAAGGGCATTCCGAAACGGCGAAAACGCCCGTAGCCGATCGCCGATCGCGTCGGCGTGTAGCCCCGGGCGGCGTACTGACCGGCGTCCTCGGTGAGCCCGACCATCACTAGTGTCCAGCGCAGCTGCTCGCCGTAGCGCCACCGCAGAGTCGTGTGGGCCGGCCAAGCGGAGTACGCCCATGGGCAGCCCGGATCGGTGAAATGCGTGACGTCGAGCACCGCAGTGGATGGTTGCACCTTGCCTCCGGCCGAAGGTCGCCGAAGGGCACAGGGACCCAGCACCCGGGGTGTGACTTGTGCGCCTCGCCGACGGCTCCCGACCGCACCGGCTCACCGCATCTCGACCCGCGAGAATGCTCCTCGCCCATGGATGCGGGAGCGACTCCTGGAGCCTCCCAGGACTGTCGCGTCTCGTCCACTGCGGGAGCCAGCTCGGTGCCGGCCGAGACGCTCGCATGACGCGCGGAGCGGAAGTGTCGGTGCGGAGGGTCTAGCGAAACGCTTGGCGAAACTCGCGCCATTTCGGCGAGATGGGTCTCGCGCTTCGGGCTGCCGCTCATCGGAGTAGTCTTTTCCAAAGACTGATCGTTCGTTAGGTCTCACTCTCTCTCTTCCTTTCGTGCGGCCCCCCACAGAGGGACTAAGGAGGAGGGCCATGGCAAGCGAGGAACGCGACCGCGCCGCGCAGCGGCTCGAGGCGGCGCTGGTCGAGGAGGATCGGGTGGGCGAGCGCTTTGACGCCGCCGTTGGCACGTCGACCGAGTTCGGAGCCTACGTTCGGCTTCGGGGCGCGGGCGATCAAGTCACAGCGCGGCAGGCCTGGCTCAACTGGGTCGACGACGAGGGCTACCGAGGGCTCAACGCGGGCCCTTTCGAACTGCTCGCCGAGAGCCGCGCACGCGCTTGTACTAGAGGACTGGAGGGTTGAGACCATGACGAGCAATGAGCGACAGGGTGCCTCCGAGGGGGCAGCGCGACGGCGAGGTGGACTGCACCGCGCCGATGGCGACCGCCGGGTCGGGCAGGCCATCAAGGCCCGGCACGACGTGGCTACGCGTGGAGTTGGTCGTGCCTGGTTAAACGGCCGCGAGGTTGGCGGTGCAGATCCCCGCTACACGCACCTCGAGGCTTCGCACGATTAGGCCAGCCGCCTACGCCGCGAGAGGAACGGGCGACGAGCGCCGGACCGTGGACGGCCGAAGCGATCGGCGAGTCGCGTGATGAACCGGGCGGCGTGGGGTGACGATCCGGCAGCGACCAAGGAGGTGAGCAGCGTGAGCGAAGTCCCCGAGACCCAGCCCACATCGTTCGTGATCGTCGAGCTAGCGACACCGCCGCGCCAGGCGTTCCGCTTCGCGGAGCAGGCGGACGCGCTGCGTCTTGCCGAGCGGCTGCGCCGAGCGGACCCGGACGCCGCCGTCCGGACGGAAACGCCCGAGGAGGCGCGCGCTGTACTGCTCGACCTGGCGTTCGTGCCCGAGGACGCAATTGGCCCGCTGATCATCATGGAGTCGCGGCATCTCGACCGCGAGACCGTGGAGGGCCACTTCCGAGCGGTGGGCGGCGCATGACGCTGGGAACGGCCACACGCGATCGAGGAACGGCACGGGCGCCCCGTCGCGTCCCTGAGCGATCGGGAGCGGCGCCGACGCGTCACGAGCCCCCCCAGGCGAGACTGACGAAAGGACCCCCATGACGAACATCATCTGCGTTCTCTACGACGACCCCGTCAGCGGGTATCCGCCGTCCTATGCGCGCGACTCCGTGCCCACGATCGAGCAGTACCACGGCGGCCAGAACACACCGTCTCCTGAGGACATCGACTTCACGCCGGGGGAGCTGCTGGGCTGCGTGTCGGGCGAGCTCGGGTTGCGCAAGTTCGTCGAGGGACGCGGGCACAAGCTGATCGTCACGTCCGACAAGGAGGGGCCCGACTCGGTGCTGGATCGCGAGCTTCCTGAGGCCGAGATCGTGATCTCGCAGCCCTTCTGGCCCGCCTACCTGACCGCGGAGCGGATCGCACAGGCGCCCAAGCTCAAGCTGGCGGTAACGGCGGGGATCGGCTCCGACCACGTGGACATCGACGCCGCCATCGAGAACCGCATCACCGTGGCGGAGGTGACCTTCTCGAACAGCATCAGCGTCTCCGAGCACGTGGTGATGATGATCCTCGCGCTCGTGCGCAACTACATCCCGTCCTACCAGTGGGTGATCGACGGGGGCTGGAACATCGCCGACTGCGTGTCGCGGTCCTATGACCTGGAGGGCATGGAGGTCGGCACCGTGGGGGCAGGGCGGATCGGCTCCGCGGTGCTCCGCCGGCTCAAGCCCTTCGAGGTGGGGCTGCACTACACCGATCGTCACCGCCTCCCCGATGAGGTGGAGCGAGAGCTCGGCCTCACCTACCACGAGAGCACCCACGACATGGTCCCCGGGTGCGACGTGGTCACGATCAACGCGCCGCTGCACCCGGAGACGGAAGGGCTCTTCGACGACGAGCTCCTCGACACACTGCGCCGCGGCACATACCTCATCAACACCGCGCGCGGCAAGATCTGCAACCGCGACGCAATCGTGCGGGCGCTCGAGTCGGGCCAACTCGCCGGCTACGCCGGCGATGTCTGGTACCCCCAGCCCGCTCCGAAGGATCATCCCTGGCGGACCATGCCCCACCACGGCATGACCCCGCACACCTCCGGCACGTCGCTCTCGGCCCAGGCCCGCTACGCCGCCGGCACCCGCGAGATCCTCGAGTGCTGGTTCGACGACCGCCCGATCCCGGACGAGTACCTAATCGTCGACGGCGGCAAGCTGGCCGGCACCGGCGCCCACTCCTACAGCGCCAAGCGGTGACCCGGCGGCCGAGCGGCAGCGACGGCCGCGCGGCTGATGTGACCCGCAGCGAACGTGCCTGCAATGCGGATGACGTCGAGGCCGCCGCCTGGCGAAGGCAGTGCTCGGCCACGGCGGCGGGTGAATGATGAAATGAGCTCGTCAGCCACGGACCCGCTCCGATCGCAGCTTGGCCGTGTAGCGCACGACCTCCTCCTGATCCTGAGCGTCGAGCTCGCCCATCGCGCATAGCAGCGGTCATGCGCTCGCGCTGGCGGCCTGAGCCTCTGCCTGCTCCGCATATCCGGCCATGGTCATCAGCTCGCCGTGGTCCAGCCCTGGACGCCGAGCAGCTGATGGTCCCCGGGCACGAAGGCCTCCAGCAGCCGCTCCCCGACCTCAGCGCGCCCAATTCCTGGAGGATGTCCCGACCGCTGTAGATCTTCGGCGGCGGCCCTGAGCAGGTGAGTGCGTCAGGCGGCGCGAGCAGCGGCGGCCTCCTCGGTCGGGGTGGGGTTAGCTCGCGACGGAGCGCGGCGGTGAGCTCGGGCAGGTCGCGGTGGCCCTCGACGCGCCGGAAGCCCTTCTTGGCTTCGGCGAGGCCGGCGGCGGTCCACCGCAGGCATGGTGTTCACGGCGTTCATCTGGGCCGCGCTGCGCTTCGGCCCGACGCGGTGGAGCTGGCCGAGTCGCGTGCGCGCATCGCCGCGGCGCGGGAGTCCTCGCGAGTAGCGGCCGCCGCGCTGCCCACGAGCCCGCCGCTGAAGGTCGTTCAGCGGCGGCTGCATCAACGGGGACGTGGAGCGCCTGCCCGCCGATACGGACCGCCGTCTCGAGGAACTCGAGCGCGCCGGCAGCGACGGCTTCGACCGTTCGCTAATCCCGCGCGTCGAGAGGCCCTAGCTCTGCTTGGGACGGCCCGGACCAGCGCCTAAGACGCGCCGGGCTCGAGCGTCGTTCGATCGCCGCTGGCCCGGACCTCAACCTTCCGAGGTTTCGCCGCCTCGGAGACAGCGAGGGTGAGCGTCAGCACGCCACCCTCGTAGCTCGCCCCGATGCTGTCGGTGTCAATAGTGGCCCCAAGCGAGAGCTGTCGGCTGAAAATGCCCTGGGGCCGCTCGCTAACGAGCAGCTCATCGCCCTCCCTAAACTCGAAGTGCCGCTCCGCCCTCACCGTCAACGCGTTTCTCTCAACCGTCACGTCGATCGAGCTGGGATCGGCGCCCGGCAGGTCGAGGTGCACGATGAACTCGTCACCACGGCGATAGGCGTCCATCGGGCAGCTGCGCGGGCTTCTCCCTCCGGAGACGATCTGCTGGGTCAGCTGGTCAAGCTCTCGAAAGGGATCAAAATAGAGCGTCATCTGTGCCTCTCTCGCTCCGGGGTCTTCGGCTGTGACCTACGGGGAAGATACCCCGCTTCGGCGGCTCTCAGGCGCGATGTCGCTCGAGACGATTGACGGACGGAGGGATGAGAGCAGTGGTCTTAAAGCCGAGAGACCGTGTCAAGGCCGGTCCGAGGCGCCGTCGAGTCCGAGTCGACCGAGCCCCCAGCACACGGGGCTATCGAAGAGGTCGTGCGTGAGGAGCCCGCGCCGCGCTACCGGATTCGCCACGGATGACGGACGGGAAAGCATCGACACGCCGGCCGCAGGCGCCCTGTGCAAGGCCGGGACGCGCGCAACACGGCGTAGGGCTCGGGCCCCCCGGGGGACGGCATCAGCTCCCGTGATGCATGGGCCAACACCTCGGCGCGCGTCGGCGCAGTGAATGAACACCCCCGCCCCTCCGGATTCCGCAGCGGGACGACACGCGGGAAGCACAGCCCAGGTGGCGGGCGCAAGAGCAGATTAGACGGCGAAGAGAAACGTGTAGGGCCGCCGTCATGCCCTCCTGAGTCCACTGCGCCAGGCAATACCGGCAGGCGCCGCCCCTCTCATCTGGGACGTCAATCGTCTTGGGTGGCCGGCCCTCCACGGCATCGACCTCGACCGTCTTGGCTTGCATAGGCCCGTCCTCCAGGAGCGCCCGCACGTTGTCCGCATCCAGCGACTGGTCAGGTCTACGTTGGACGGCCGTTTCTTCACTAGTCCTGGGACTTGACAGCTCCGGCAGCGGCCGCCTGGGAAGCTCTTCGACCCCCGATGGCGAGTGAAGGAGCGCGCGCGGCAGCTCGGCTGGACTCGCTTTAGCTTGGCAGCGTGCGGACAGCGGTCAACGAACACACAGGAGCGCTGCAGCTCCGCGAGGGAGTTTTCCGTTGCTGGCATCGACGACGAGATCGAGCGCACCCCGCTCAACGATCGGAGCATCGCGACGAACCACTCGGCCGACAGCGTCGCTTCGCCGCTACGCGCGTCGGCCCACTCCAGCAGACCGGCCGTCAGGCCGAGGCTTCCGGCGCGCGGGTTCGCGCCTAGAGCCCGGCGATCACGACGAGCACACACGCACGGTGCGGACGGGCGCGGACGAAGACACCGGGGACATGTGCCGGGCCCACGGGCGGCGGCAGTCATGTTGACTACAGGAATGCGCCGTTACCACGTCACAATCGCGGGCCGGTTTCCGAAGTCGAGTGTCGATCAGGGGTTGGCCACCTTTCGCAAGCAATTCACCCAGCGAGGCGCGTGGGACGAGGGCCTGTCCGGCCTGCGGGAGGAGCTCGGGAACGTCTGGCTCTCGGTGTCATCCGAGTTCGAGGCAGCGTCACCGCGCGCGGCCGTGATGCAAGCCTTGGAGGCCTACGAAGATGACGCCCACGCCTCCATCGGCCACTTCAATGCCATGGAGACGCATGTGCAGCCGGCGGACGAGATGCGCGGCACGACGTTGCGTCGAACCCACTAGCCCAAGCCGCTACTCGACCGGCGGCGGACGGAAGAATGGCTCGCAACCCGGCTCGGGCATGATCGTCAACCGTGTGACGGCTAGCTGTAGTTCCCAGCCAGGTTGTTCAGCTCGTTGAGGCGAGCTGCGGGCGGTTTGTGGCTGAGGGCGCCGTGTCGTCGGGTGTAGTTGTAGTGGGTGAGCCAGCCGGGTAGCGCGCGCTCGCGTTCGACCGAGCTGGCGTAGATCGCTCCGTAGGCCCAGCGGTTGGTGAGCGTTTTGATGAAGCGCTCTGCTTTTCCGTTCGTGCTGGGCCGGTAGGGGCGGGTGAAGCTGTGGCGCAGGCCGAGCCGGCGGCAGGCGTCGGCGTGCGCGCCCGAGCGGTAGCAGGCGCCGTTGTCGCTCAGCACCCGGCGCGGTTCGACGCCGATGCTCCGAAACCAGGCGACCGCGCGCTCGAGGAAGGCGGCGGCGCTCGGGCCGCGTTCGTCTGCCAGCACCTCGGCGTAGGCGAGCCGGGTCGCGTCGTCGACGCAGACGTGCACGAACTCCCAGCCGAGCTCGCCGGCGCGGCGGCGACTGAGACGCCTGTTCTGGCTGCTGCGCCGCCCGGTGACGCGGTGGCCCGCGCCGCGGATGCGGCCGAGCTTCTTGACGTCGAGATGCAACAGCCCACCTGGCCGCCGGTGCTCATAGCGGTTCGGCGGCTCGGGCGGCTCGAGCCGACTGAGCTTGCCGAGCCCGACCCGGCGCAGCACCGCCAGCAGGTCAAGCTTCCGCCGCGGCCGCTGCTGCTGACCTTCGACGGCGCGCGCCTTGACTCCTGGACCGGGAGCGACGGGATCTTGCGCGAACTGGGCTTCAACGCGGTGCTCTTCGCCGATGTCGGCCGGGTGCAAGCGGAGCACCCTGAGTACCTGACGTGGAGCGAGCTTGACAGCCTGCAGCGCAGCGGCCGCTGGGAGGTCCAGCTGCAGTCCGGCACCGGTCATCATCGGATCCGGTACGGCCCTGCGCCCGGCGACGTGGGCCCGTTCTATGCCTACCGGGGTTCAGAGGAGATACTCGGCGGCTGGCGCGAGCGGGTGTTCTCGGACATCAGTTGGGGTGAGCAACAGCTGGGCTTCCGTGTTCGGGGCTATCGACCGCTCGCGTTCGCGCCCCCGTACGGCAACTACGGCCAGGCCGGCACCAACGATCGTCGCATCCCGCGCGAGCTCCTTGCCCGGCTGCTGCAAAGCTTCGAGGCCGTCTTCACCCAGGACCGCAGCGGCTCAGCGACCGCGGGGGCCGCCAACCCGCTCGGTCGAATCGAGATCACTCGAGAAACGACCGACGCACAGCTTCACGCACTGCTCGCGTCCGCCCGGCAGCAATGAGGAGAGCTCCGTTCCCATGAAAGCGGGCGTGTCGGCCGAGTCCCACCCGCTCCTGCCATGGACGACGAACAGCAGCCCAACCTCGGAGTGCTGCTCCTGGGCGAATGCGGCAGCAGGCGGCCGATCGCGCGTCCGCTAGCTCTGTAGCACTGATTCCGCCGGGCGCATCGAGGTAATCGAGTCGCCGTGGCGGTGCGTCACCTTCCACGTGCCGTCCTCGTGGCGAACGACGGTCGTGGCCCGGATGGCGATCGAAGTCAGCTCGTCAGACCCTTCCACGCGCGTCCGGATGCGTTCGATCTCCACCGTGTAGGCGAGCTCCGGGGTGATGACCGTCGAGATGCTCTCGAACTCGTAGTCTCGGCCGTCGCGATAGCGGCTCGCCGCGAGGTCGAGCCTGGCTGATACTTCCTGCCAGACGCGGACCGGCGGTCCGAACGGATTCGCCAAGGTGACGTCATCGCGGCGCGACCACAGCGACTTGTACACCTCGGGATTGCCCTTGCAGATCTCCAGCCCAGCGCGGCGGTACTCCGCCGTCGGCAGGTCGTGGTCGTCGGGCATGCCGCCTCCTGTCCCTGAACGTGCGCTGAACCTATCGCCGAGACGGCGCGAGGACAACATCGATCTGGTGTCGTTGCGCGTGCCGCGCGAGCGACCAGATTCGCGCTCTTCGATGCATAGCGAGTCTCTCCGCGAGCCGGCTTGGGACGGCCCCTGGGGACGACCAGGAAGTGCCGGTGGGACGCCCCAGCTCTCACATAGCTCTGCTCGCGTCGAAGGGCAGCACTCGGAAATGGCGCTGCTGCTGGTCGTCCTGAGCGGGCCTGTGCGGCTCGGTCGGGTCGCGGACACGCTTGCATCCACGCGCCAAGCAGAAGCGCTGGTGGTGTTCCCGAGTGTCGTTTGGGTCCGCGAGTAGCCTGATCGGGAGCGAATGAGCGGCGGAGAAGCCGAGGCGTTCAAGGCCTACGAGGCCGAGAGCTGGAGTGCGCGGGCCGGGACCTATGGGGGGTTGACCGGGGCGATCACCAGTCGTCTCGCGGAGTCGCTGCTCGACGCCGCCGGCGTGCGGTCGGGTCGGCGGGTGCTCGACGTGGCGACTGGGCCTGGCTACATCGCCGAGCGCGCAGCGGCACGGGGGGCGAGGGCCGTGGGCATCGACCTCGCCGAGGGGATGCTGGAGCTGGCGCGGCAAAGAGTGGGTGGTATTGAGCTGCTGCGCGCGGACGCCGAGGCGCTTCCCTTCGATGACGCGTCGTTCGACGCAGTCGTCGGCGGCTTCGTGATCAATCACCTTCCCGATCCGCACCGCGCGCTCGCCGAGGCGGCGCGCGTGCTGGTGTCGGGCGGGGCGGTCGTTTTCTCCGTCTGGGATCGCCCAGAGCGGATGAGGGTGATCGGGGTTGTGGCGGAGGCCATCGAGAGCGCGGGCGTAGATCGCGGCAACCCCGTCCCGGCCGGGGGGCCCGACCCGTACCGTTTCGCGGATGTGGGCGAGTTCCGCGCGCTGCTCGATGGGGCCGGGCTGGTCGGGGTGACGGTGAAGACGCTGGAGCTCGCGCACCGCGTCGCGGGGACGGAGGAGCTCCTGCGCGGCCTGCTCGGATCGAGCGTGAGGACAGCGGCCCAGCTACGGGCGCTGGGCCCGGTGGCACGGCGCCGCGTGAGCGCGGCGCTCGGTCGCGCGGTCGAGCCCTACCGCACGAGCGATGGGGCCTTGGAGCTACCGGTAGCGGCGAAGCTCGCCTCCGGAGCGAAGCGGTGACTGCGCAGGCGGCAGCTGAAGCGCTGCGCGATGCCCTCGCGGCCGGCTCTTACGACGAGTTGGGGGACGTCTACACCGAGCAAGCTCTGCTCGACGCGAACCTCCCTGGCGGGCGCCATCGCATCCGAACGCCCGTTGCGATCGCGGCGGCGCTTGCCCGCTGGTGGAGCGGGCCGGCCGAGCTCGCCGAGTGGACCGTCCGCGTCCACCCGGTCGGCTTCGAGCTCTGGGCGGAGCGGATTGGCTCCGCGGGCGGCTCGCGGACACGCCAGTACGCGTGGGTGGACGACGGGCGGATCACGCGTCACTGGGTCTACACCGCCCCGCCGCGCACGCCGTTGTCCAGTCAGAGCGGCGATGGCGGTGTTCATTTCGATCCACAACTCATCGTCGGCCTCGGCGAAGTCGTAGAGCACGAGCCGTTGGTGTCCCGCGGCTGGTCCGGCAACGTTCTCGAGCGGCTCGTGCTCGCCGACGGCCGCCGGCTGGTGGCGAAGCGGATCGTGCCGGGTTCTAACTGGATAGACCGCCACACCGCCGACGAGGGGCGTGAGGCGCTGCTGTTCAGAAGCGGCGTGCTGGACCGAGTGCCGGCCGCGATCGACCACGCGATCGTCGCTGCGGAGCGCGACGGACAAGCCTGGTGGGTGGTCATGACGGACGTCTCCGACAGCCTGCTGTCCGACGACGGGCGGCTGAGCCGGGCGGAGAGCCTGAGCATCCTCGCGGCCGCCAACCAGATGTGGGAGGAATTCTGGGGCGAAAAGGTCCCGCACCTTTGTTCGCTCACGGACTGCTTCCGCCTCTTCTCACCCGCCATCGCCGAGTCCGAGCGGACCAGGCTCGACCTGTTACCCAAGCAGTACGAGGCGTTCTGGGAGGCCTTCGCCGAGGCCGTCGACTCCGACGTCGCGGACGGGGTGCTCAACCTACATCGGGACTTGGCGCCGCTCGTCAGCAGACTCGATGCGCTGGGAACAACGCTCGTTCACGCCGACATCCGCGATGAGCAGATCGGCCTCGACGCCGACCGCCTCATCCTGCTCGACTGGGGGCGTGCCACCCAGGGACACCCGGTTGTGGACTTCGCCTGGTCGATCTGCCACAACGCCTGGCGTATCGACGCGACCCACGACGAGCTGGTGGAAGACTTCCGACGCGTGCGCGGCGACCACGACGATCCACGGGCGAACGAGCTGATCGGACTGGTGGGGCTGCTCATGTACGGCTGGGTCTTCGGCCACTCCGCCGCCTACCACCCCGACCCCACCGAGCACGAGTGGGCCAGCGAGGAGCTCGCCTGGTGGGTGCCGCAGGCCCGCCGGGGGCTCGAGACGATCGCTGTCGCGTAACGGCGGGCGCCGCCTATCGCCGGCTCGCGCCCACGATCATCGCCCCACCAGCCGCACGGTGGCGCAGGAGCGTCCGTGGGTGGCGAACCAGGCGGGTGAGCGCCTATCGCCGACCGCGCGTCTCGGACCCCGACAGCCGCCGCTACCGCAACGGTGGGGAGGGAGCACTCCGATCCAGACCACTGCCTCCGGCGGATAGCGGTAGTCACTGCTGGCGTCCGGTCGCGTCCCACCACTGCTGTAAATGGCCGGGCCCGTCAAGGGCACGGCGTAGGTTCCCCAAAGTCCTGCAAGACCAAGAAGGGAGACCTACGCCGTGAAGAGAACGCTACCGCCGTCGGCGGAGATAGAGGGCCAGATCGACCAGCTGCTCGCTGTCGGGGTTGGCGAGAACCCGCGCCAGTCGCTGTCCGAGCTGGCGAAGCTCGGCGCGCGGCTGATCATCCAGCGGGCTGTTGAGGACGAGTTCGACGCTTGGCTCGGGAGGGCCCGTTATCAGCGTCGGCCCGACTATCAGCGCGGGCTGCGCAACTTCGACTCGGGACTCAGGAACGGCTATCGCCCGCGGCGGGTGCAGATCGCGGAGGGCGAGCTTTCGGTCGAGATCCCGCAGGTGCGCGAGGCGGCGGAGCCGTTTGTGTCGGCGCTGTTCCTGCACTCGACGAAGCTGCTTAGCACCCGGCCGCTGGAGGCGATGGTCGTCGGCGCCTTCGTCCGCGGGCTCTCGATGCGAGACGACCAGGACCTACCAAGTCGACGACGAGGACATGTTGGGGCGATCCTCGCCGTTGTCCTCGAACCCGCCACACGCGCTCAGCAGCGCAGGCGCACCTCGTTGTCG
>CAWEVH010000029.1:0-146832 GCA_963812415.1 uncultured Thermoleophilaceae bacterium
GTGCGGCTGTCGGAGTAGGCGATGTCGCTGGAGAACGTTGACGCGCTTCGCTGGCTGTACGACGAGTGGGCGAAGGGTGACCCCTGGGCCTTGCGCGATATCGCCGACCCCAACATCGAGTGGCAGTGGTCGCCAGGCCTGACGAGCCTCATCGGCTCGCCAGGTGTCTGCCATGGGCGACGGCTCGGGGGTAGAACCCTGCTTCGGTCGGAATCCAGGCGTCTCGACCGGGACTTTTGCTCATCGTCCGACGCGGGCGTGCCCTCCCACGACATGAGACGCTCGCCTCCATGGGGAGGGGACACGCTGCGGTAGCTGCGATCTGCGGGGGAGCCCCTCGTGGTTCCGCCAACGGACGAGCGGGTCTCGGGGTTGGGCTACGCGACGGCAGAGGCGATCGTGTACACGACCATCTGGCCGATCGCCAGCGCTGCGAGAGCGGTCGCGCCGATTGCCATCCGGGTGCCGGCGCGGCTGAGTGGCCGGCGACGTGCGCGTGCGGCGAGGACGATGGCCGCGATTCCGAGCGGCAGGCCGATCCAGAGGCCCCCGGCGGCAGGGCCCAGGCGATCGTCGATCCGGGCACCGACAGGACGGCCAGGAAGAGGGCCAGACCGGGACGCGGGCGCTCGGAGGCGATGTCGATGGCAGGCCGTCCTGCTGTGCTTTCCATGGTTCTCCCTTCGAGGGTCGAGTCTGGACCTCTCGAAGCTAGGCTGCGCCGGAGTCGTGGCACATCGCGGCAGACCACCTGACCGGCGGGAGTGCCAGCACTTGTTCGGAAGTCCGTGCCAGCACGGTTGTGACGCGCTCGGATTACCTGGATGATCTGCGGCATGCGAGCCCGGCGGATGGCGCGTGGGGTGCCGTCGCCCTGACGGTGACCGGTCTCGGATTCGCGGCCGACGCTCAGTGCGCTCGCGCCCGGCTACGGCGATGGCGCGCTGACGCCGCGGGCTGGGTCGTGGCGATCATCGCGTCGAGCGCGGTCGGGCTTCTGCTGGCGACGCGCCGTGGCGACAATCCGATCGGTTGGCTCCTGCTCGCCAACGGGCTCGTGCTCGCCGCAAGCGCGGTCGCCGTGAACTATGCGGATTATGCAGTGCTTGCCGAGCCGGGCGCGTTGCCGGGCGGCGAATGGGCGGTGCTGTTCATCGAGCGGGGATGGCCGACGCTGTTCGTCTGCGTCACAGCGATCGCGTTCGTGTTCCCGGACGGACGGCTTCCTTCGCCGGCCTGGCGGCGGGTCGCGGTTGTGACGGTGGCGTCGTTCGCCGTCCTGATCGTGGTCTCGCTTGCTTGCCGCCGAGCGCTTCAGCGACGACTTCGCCCATGTCTCGAGCCCGCTGCCCGAGCTGTCCGAGTCGATCATCGGCGTCCCGTTCATGCTCAGCGCCCTCGGGGCGTTGGCCGGCCTGTTGGCCGGGGCTGTCGCCATCGGGATGAGGCTGCGTCGGGCATCGGGCGTCGAGCGCTACCAGCTCAAGTGGCTCGCCTACGCGGCGGCCTTGATTCCGGCGTCGGTGGTCGTCTGCCTGGCCGAGATCGCGATCACGGGCGACGATGGCCCGGCGACGACTGGGGCCATCGTCCTCACCATGACGGCGATAACCGGCGCGATCGGGGTCGCGATCACGCGCTACCGCCTCTACGAGATCGACCGCCTGGTCAGCCGCACGCTCGCCTACGCGGTGTTGACCGCCGGCCTGGCGGCGACGTTCGCGGCGGTCTCCTTGTCCTTGGGGGTGGCGATCGGGTCGCGGATCGACGCTCCCGACCGCGGCGGCGACGCTGGCCGTGGCGCTGGCCTTCGGGCCGCTGCGATCGCGGGTCCAGCGGATGGTGGACAGGCGCTTCGACCGCGCTCGCTACGAGGGGCTGGGCAAGGTCGAGCGTTTCCTCGAAGCGCTCCGAGCCGGGCGCGCGGCCCCGGAGGGGATCGGCGACGTCCTGGCGGAGGCGCTCGGCGACCCACGCCTGGAGCTGTTGTTCTGGCTGCCCGGCGAGGAGCTCCACGTCGACGCGTCCGGCCGCGATCGTGGACGAGTCGCCGGTCGCCGGCCGCGCGCGCATGCCCGTTCGGCGAGCCAGACTTCCAACTCGGGACCATCGTGCATGACGAGTCGCTCGGGGACCGCCCGGATCTGCTCCAGAGCGTGATCGAGGCCGCCGGGCTGGCGATCGAGATCGCCCGCCTGCGCGTCGAGGTGCGGCGCCGGCTGGCGGAGGTGGAGGAGTCGCGAGCGCGCATCGTGACCGCCGGGTACGAGGAGCGGCGTCGGCTCGAACGCGACATCCACGACGGGGCCCAGCAGCGGCTGGTCTCGATCGGGCTAGCGCTTCGCCATATCCAGGTCCAGCTGCCAGCGCGAAGTCGCGAGGCGGACGAGCTGAACGCGACGGTCGGCGAGGTCTCCGACACGATCGAGGAGCTGCGCGAGCTGGCCCGGGGGGTCCGGCCAGCCGGCCTCGACGACGGCCTCTCCACGGCGCTGCGCGAGCTCGCGTCGCGCTCGCCGCTGCCGACCAGGGTCGAAGCCACCGAGGAGCGCTTCGAGGACAGGCTCGAGACCGCCGCCTACTTCGTGGCGAGCGAGGCGCTGGCAAACGCGGCCAAGCACGCGCGCGCCTCCAAGGTCACAGTCAGCGCCGCGAGGTTGAACGGCACCCTGGTCCTCCGCGTCCGCGACGACGGCCTCGGCGGCGCCCTGCCATCGCAGGGCTCCGGGCTGGCCGGCATGAGCGACCGTGTGGCCGCCCTCGGCGGGACGCTGAGGGTCGACAGCCCGCCGGGCCGGGGAACCGTAGTCACCGCGGAGCTGCCGTGCGAGTCGTGATCGCCGAGGATCAGGCGCTGCTCAGGGAGGGCCTCGCCCGCCTCTTCGAGGATGCGGGCCACGACGTGATGGCGGCCGTCGACGACGCCGATCGCCTCCGCGGCGCCATCGCCGAGCACGGCCCGGACCTCGCCGTGGTCGACGTTCGCATGCCGCCCTCGTTCACCGACGAGGGGATCCGCGCGGCCGGCTGGATCCGCGACGCCCACCCGGACGTCGGCGTGCTGATCCTCTCGCAGCACGTGGAGTCCGCCGGAACCGTCGGGCTGGTCTCGCAGGGCGGCTTTGGCTACCTGCTCAAGAACCGGGTGCTGAACGTGTCGGAGTTCCTCGAGGCGGCCGAGCGCGTCGCCGCGGGCGGCTCCGCCCTGGACCCAAAGGTCGTGGCATCGCTCGTGGGAGGCGAGACGGACGATCTCGGCAGCGCTGACCGAGCGCGAGCGCGAGGTGCTCTCGATGATGGCGGAGGGCCTGACCAACAACGCGATCGCGCGCCGGCTCGTGCTCACCGAGCGCACCGTCGAGGGCCATGTCCGCAACGTGTTGATGAAGCTCGACCTACCCGAGAGCCAGGACGCGCACCGGCGCGTGCTCGCGGTGATCGCCTACCTCCGCGCCGGCGAGCATCGCGGCTGACCCGCGGTCGAAGACAAGTGCTGGCACGCGGCCAAATCCAGCGCTGGCAACGATGTGCGGCGGGCGCGGCCGACCTAGGTTCGAGAGGTCCGATCAACTCTCGAAAAAGGAAGGCGATGGACATCTTGAGTTCCACGCACGACATGCATGACGAACAGATGACCTCCCAGCAGCGCCCGGCGCGGTCGAGCAAGCGCGCGCGCGGCGTGCTGGTTGCCGCCGTGGCTTCGGCCGCGCTGATGATCCCATCGAGCCCAGCGGTCGCATCGCAGATTCCCGGGTTCTCCTACAACAGGCCCGTCGAGATCACGAACTCGTTCTCCGGTCTGAGGGCCGACGTCATGTGGGCGTCGACCGCTCCCGACACGGGGGTCTTCCTCTGGCCAAACAATCCGAGCCGCTCGCAGGAATTCGACGCGTTCGGCAGGGGTGGCGGGTACTTCCGCCTTCGCGCTCGCCACTCCGGGCTGTGCCTCGCGCTCGACGCGCGCGAAGGGACCTACCGAAACGGCACGCCCGTCATCCAGCGGGGGTGCAACCCGGACCGCCGATCCTCGCACTGGCGCGTTCGCACTGTCGGAGACAGGGTCCGCTGTGACGGCGATACCTGCACGACGACCAGCGGGGTCTACCCGACACTGCAGAACCGCTACACCGGCATGTGCCTCGACGCCAGGAATTCGCGCGGCGGCCGGCCGCTGACGCGCGCGCTCCTCCAGCAGTGGTCCTGCATCGGCACCCGCGACGACTGGAACGCCGGCAACCAGCTGTTCAGCGTCCGCAACGTGCGCTGACGGTGGCCTAAGAGGTGGCCGCCGTCGCGCGGGCACCGGCCGCTGGGACGAGGGCTCCGCTGAACGGCGGGGCCCTCGTCAGGGTCAGGAGACGGGCGAGCAGCGTCGTAACCGTCGTGATGTCGAACAGAACGTCCCTCCCGCCAGGGCAGGAAGCACAGCCACTACTCCGCCAAGTTGCCAGGATGCTGGGCGCGGACGCCTGATTTGGCCCCAGTGCGGAGGTCTGATTTGGCCCCTCCTCCGTCCGATCGCGGTCCGACCTTCGGCGTTCTGTCGAGCGTTGGGGAAGGGCTGTGGAAGGGATGCGATCGGAAGTGGAGCTGTTCGAGCAGATCCGCATGGACCGTGATCGAGAGGAGCTCTCGATCCACGAGCTGGCTCGCCGCCACGGGGTGCATCGGCGGACGGTGCGCCGGGCGCTTGCCTCGCCTCTGCCGCCGCCGCGCAAGCGCCCCGAGGGGCGAGTGGCGCCGAAGCCGGGTGAGCGCCGGACGCTGATCGACTCCTGACTTGTGGCCGATCGCGAAGCGCCGCGCAAGCAGCGCCACACGGCCAGGCGGGTGTGGGAGCGGCTGCGCGACGAGCACGGCGTCGAGGTGTCCGAGCGGCAGGTGCGCCGCTAGGTGCGCGAGCGCCGGCGCGCGTCTGGCAAGCTCGTGGATGAGGTGTTCGTGCCGCTCTGCCACGAGCCGGGGGCGGAGGCGGAAGTCGACTGGGGCGAGGCCACGGTCGTGATCTGCGGCGCGCCGACGAAGGTGTTCCTGTTTGTGATGCGCGCCTGCTTCTCGGGCGGCTGCTTCGTGCAGGCGTACAACGCGAGCCCCGGCAGGCGTTCCTGGAGGCGCACGCCTACGCCTTCGAGTTCTTCGGCGGTGTCTTCTGGGTGGTCCGCTATGACAACCTGCGCGCGGCGGCCGCGAAGGTGCTCAAGGGCCGCCGCCGGGTGGAGTCCGACCGCTTCGTCGCGCTGTGCTCGCACTATCTCTACGAGTCGAGCTTCACCGGGACGGGCAAGCAGGGCGCGCACGAGAAGGGCGGCGTCGAGGGCGAGGTCGGGCGCTCTTGCCATGTTGATGAAGCTCGATCTACCCGAGAGCCAGGACGCGCACCGGCGCGTGCTCGCGGTGATCGCCTACCTCCGCGCCGGCGAGCATCGCGGCTGACCCGCGGTCGAAGACAAGTGCTGGCACGCGGCCAAATCCAGCGCTGGCAACGATGTGCGGCGGGCCCGGCCGGCCTAGGTTCGAGAGGTCCGATCAACTCTCGAAAGGAAGGCCATGGACATCACCCTCACAAAGACTCTCGGCGTCGGTCTCGCCGCGCTGGCCCTGGCGGGGATCGTCGTAGTCCTGGCATCCGGCGCCTCAGCGCAGGACCCCACCACCCGCACGCTGACGTTCAAGGCGCTCGATAAGGGATCCACGTTCACCCACGTGCGCAACACGAAGCCCAAGTCGGAGCGGTCCAACTCCACCGGCGACGGGATCGTGTTCACCAACCCGCTGGCCGACGCCTCGGGCAACGTCGTCGGAACGCAGTACGCCGACTGCACAACGACCAAGGGAGCGCGCAACTTCCTGCGGTCGACCATGACCTGCACGGCGGTCCTGACCCTGCGAGACGGCACGCTGACGATGCAGGCCAACAGCAAGCCGGGGATCCCGACGACAACCGGGACGGTGACCGGCGGGACCGGCGCCTACGCCAACAGCCGCGGCGTCTTCGCCTCCAAGGACCCCAGCGCCGGCGGAGACACCACGATCACCCTCGCGGACTGAATCGCGCGCAGCGCTGGCGCCCAACAGCGGGCGCCAGCGCGACCTTTGGACGTCGATGTCCCACGGTTGAAGGCCCGACCTCACGCGCCGTGTCGCCAGCCGCGTCCCGGCTCGCCGCGCGAACCTCGGCGTCCCAGCGATCGATGATCTCGATCACCACCTCTCCATCGACACCTCCGCCCAGCGACACCAGTGGCAGTCTCAGCGATCGCAAGCTGACTAGCGCAAAGGACGAACCGCGCCGGCACGGCGCAGGTGCCCGCAGAGTGTCGCTTCCCCATGAGTCGGGAGCGTCGGTGGCACCGCTCGCCCGGTGCCTTTCACACCGTTAGGACGATCTTGCCTCGGGTGTGCCCGGACTCGCTGAGTGCGTGTGCTTGCTGGACCTCGGTGAGCGGGAGCACCTCGCTGATTTCCACGCGGACCTCGCCGCCCGCCACCAGCTCGCCGATCCGAGCCAGCTGCTCCGAGCCCGGACTCATCACGAGCAGCTCCGCGCGCGCGCCGCGCGCCCGTGCCGCCTCTTCGGGGGGAGCGTTCGCGATCGTGACAAGGATGCCTCCGTCGCGCACCGCGGGGACCAGCGACTGCGTGGTGTCCCCGCCGACCGTGTCGAACGCGACGTCGACCCCGCCCACCGCCTGTCCGACGTCCTGCTCGGTGTAGTCGACATATTCGTCGGCGCCGAGACCGAGCACGAAGTCGCGATTGCGCGAGGACCCCGTGCCAATCACCCGCGCGCCTGCGAACTTCGCGAATTGGACCGCCAGGTGCCCGACGCCGCCCGCGGCCCCGGCGATCAGCGCGGTCTGTCCGCGCTCGAGCCCGCCGCGGTCAAACAGTGCCTGCCACGCGGTCATCCCGGCCACCGGGATCGCGGCGGCCTGCTCGTGGCTGAGACCGGCCGGCTTGCTCGCGATTGTGTCGGCGGAAGCGATCGCGAACTCGGCGTATCCGCCGCCCGCGACGTATCCGAACACGTCGTCGCGCTCGGCAACGCTGTCCGCACGCGAGAGCTCGACTGTGCCCGAGACGTCTCTGCCGAGCACCGCTGGCAGCCGCGTCTCGGACAATCCGCGCCGGGTCTTCCAGTCCGTCGGGTTGACCGATGCAGCGTGCACCCTGATCAACACCTGTCCGACGCCGGGCTCGGGCCGGTCGGCCTCCTCGTAGTGCAGAACGTCCGGGCTGCCGGTCTCGTGGATCAACACGGCTTGCATAGCGACTCCTTCGCGAAGAGGGACGGTCGGGCCCACGCAGTCTAACTTACGCTTCGTAAGCATGGCCCGGAGGCCGCGTCCGACTGGGGGGAGCCGCCGAGAGTGTCCCTTTCCATGGATGCGGGAGCGACCCTGGAGCCTCCCAGGACGGTCGCGTCTCGTCCGACTCAGGCGTGTGTGGCCGAGTGCGGGGCACGCTCGCGAGCGGGTGTGAGTGGTCGTCTCAGCCGGGTCTCATGTGGTCGTCGTAGCGTGGCTCGCGGATAGACCCCCTCGAGACCGCGGAGGCAGCAGTGAGACGCCTTGGCCCCACGCTTATGACCGTATCGTTGGCGGCGTTGTGCTCGTCGGCGATCGCGTACGCCGGCCTCTCCGGCGCTGGGGACCGCCCGGCGCTCGCGCCGGCAGGCTCGGCCGCCGCCATCCGGCTCAAGGACGCGAAGCTCAACATCGAGCACAACGCGACAGACAAGGACACCGGCTTCCAGGGGTTCATCGACAGCGAGGGTTGGCGTCGGCTCGAGGTGCGCGGGCCGGGCGGCCGGGTGCTGAGCTTCGCGGGCCGCGGCGCACTTGCTCGGCTGGGACTGACCGAGCTGTTCTTCGAGACCGTGGAGCCCGAGAACGCGGACGTGCCGATCGAGCGGATGCTCGCGAAGCTGCCGGAGGGGAACTACACGATTGCGGGCCCGGCGCAGGAGAACGGCAAGCGCGCGGGCGCGACTTCGGGGAAGGCCTGGCTCACCCACGACATCCCGCAGGGCCCGCAGCTCGTCTCGCCCACGGACGGCGCGACCGTGCCCGTGCGTGGAGTCGTCGCCCGCTGGCGACCCGTGTCAAAGGCGATCACCGGCGAGTCGGTCAGGATCATCGCCTACCAGCTCATCATCGAGAAGGACGTCGAGCCGCACCGGCACATGATCGGAAAGCTTGGGCTGAGCATGTACCTGCCGCGCTCGGTGACGAGCATCGCCGTCCCGAACGGATTCCTGCAGCGCCGCACCGCGTACAACTGGGAGGTGCTCGCGATCGAGCGCAGCGGCAACCAGACCCTCTCGTCCGGCTCGTTCCGGACGCGCTAACGGCCGTCGGTGCGGGCTGCAAACTCGAACCAGGCGCTCCCCTCCGGTGAGGCGATTGGGGCCGCCGGGTCCTTGGTTTTGTCCCGCGGCGGTGGCTGCTCAGCGCCGGCAACGGCGATCTCGTTCACTCGCCACCCGCCCGATGGCTGAACGGGTCATAGGGGCGGATCGACTCCGCGCCCATCGCCGAGCCGGGCCCACGGCGCATCGTCTTCAACTGTGGCTCGAACCCCTTTATCGACGCTGCCGCCGACCTCGCGCTCGGCGCGGGGTTCCGACCGGAGCAGATCCGCACCGAGCGCTTCGGGTCTACCGGCTGAGCGAGAGCATCTAAATCCCCGTTGGGCCGGAGAAGCGGACGACGAAGTCGCCCCCGATGCACTCCTGGTTCTGCGGCACCACCGGGATGAGTCGGCAGCTGAACCTGATGCCCGTCGCGGTGAATCTCCGCACGCTGCGGTGAGCCCTGAACCGCGCCACCCATCTGCGGCCGACCGCCTTCGCCACGCTGCACCTGAGAGACCCCGGCCTCGCCGAGGCAAACTGGGCGATCGTGATGAAGGAGACCCCCCGGGGGATGCTGCCGCAGGACATTGCGGTGGAGGAATGGGCGAATGTCAGGCTCAGGCGGGCGTTCCGGGGCATTCCCTGCACGGCATCGAGCGTGGCGGTGAAGACGGATCCGCCCTCGCTGAACCGGCGTCGGGTGAGTATGTACGCGCCGTGGACGAAGCCAGGTGTCGCGTTCACAGACAGCAGGCGTAGGTTGGTGCCCGGCAGGCGCACCGTGATCTGCTTGCTGCTCGCGCCACCGGCCATGCTGAAGGTGGCCTCGCACAGGGTGGGTGTGCCGAGGCAACGTTCGCTCACCTGCGCGGCAGCCGGAGCGGGCAGGGCGCCGCCGAGCGCGGCCGCGATCACCACGATGAGAGCTCGCCTGGAGCCTGGCATCTACTGCCTCCTTAGGAAGGAATGCGAATACGGAAGCGGCACTAGTACCAGCGGGCGCCGCCCGCCACAAGCGCCGCATAAATCCCCGCAGGCGGCGCCGCGCTTCGCTGCGACGCGGGCGTGCGCCTACCCGTCGCGTGGCACTCAACACATGCCGGCCCGGCGACGAGCGAGAGCGCAGGGCGACGCGGTTCATGGTCACCACACCGGAGCGGCTAGGACCCGACCCACGGCGCACTCGCCACTGGACGACAACGGTAAGCGCGGCGTCGGCGAATGCTGCGAACTGTCGAACATGAAGCGCGGCCGATCAGTCGCACGCCCGAAAGGGAGAGGGAAATGCCTCTCCCCCGCGGGGTTGAGTGGCACGGGCCTACGGTCGCTTAGCAGGGGGCATTGCGGTAGATGAAGGCGGTCCCGCTTGGCGTCTGTGCCTGGAGTACGCCATCGCCTCGCCCGCAACGCAAATTCGCGCTGGTCGTCGGTAGGCTGCCGTCCAGGGCGATATTACCTTGGGAGGCTGGGAAGCCAGAGGTGACTTCGAGGACCGCCCAAAGTGTTCGCGGAATGAGGTTCGACCCGGACACAACGCCCCAACACGTTCCCGTGTGCGGGCAGGGGTAGGTCGGGACGGTCAGGAATTGCAGCGAGTAAGACTCGCCGCCCAGCGCCCCATGGCTGGTGCAGTCGCCCGCGTTCTTGAACGGATTCCCGGTCTCGGCCTCGAACCGGTTCTTATGAGCGCCCTGCTGGCAGGCGCGCGCGTTGTCGCTGTTACCGCCCTTGGCGGCCGCTGCAGGACCGGCCGCCACCACGCTCACCGCCGCTGCCAACACCCCGATGACCACCAAGCACCTCAGACGATGCATCGCCCAAACCTCCCTGGCGCGATCCGCGCCGCTCGCCGAAATGCGCACGCTAATCGCCCACGGTCCAGCGAACAACGCTGACAGCCAGACCGGGGGTGTCGCACGCCGGCCGTGGTCGCCGAACGCACCGAGCCGCCAGTAGGACCGCCGAAGGCCACGATCGACGAGCGCGATGAGCGCCTTTACGGGCGCCGGGGGCGTGACGGCCGCTAAGGACCGGGAAGCGCGACCCGCGTGTTGCCTCACTGTCGCGTTCCGCGGAAGCGCTCGTCTGACTGGCAGCTCGCACGATGCGCACCTCCCAGCGGCGCTTGACCCGGCCCTCGCCGTCGCGGTCGCCACCGATGAGTTTCCGAGGTCGGGGGGGTCTAGGGGCGGTAAGGCACTGGCCCCGCGGACAGAATGGCGCTGCGGGAAAGGTCCACCAGTCTGACGCCTACATCGACAATCGAAGGAGCCGCCATGTCGCGCGCCAGAGTCCACAACTTCTCGATCTCGCTCGACGGCTTCGCCACCGGTGAAGGCCAGGCCGCCGACGCCCCGTTCGGTCACGCCGGTCATCGGCTCCACGAGTGGATGCTGGCGACCCGATTCTGGGAGCTGCTCGGTCTCCTCGCGACGGACGCCGCCGGCACTGTCGGCGTCGACAACGCCTTCGCCGAGCGTAACGAGCACGGCATCGGCGCGGAGATCATGGGCGCCGGCAAGTTCGGCCCCCCGGGTTGGCAGGACGCCCCGGAGTGGCGCGGATGGTGGGGAGACAATCCGCCGTTCCACACCCCGACGTACGTCCTGACCCATCACCCGCGGCCGCCGCTGGAGATGGAGGGCGGTACGACGTTCCACTTCCTCGACGCCGCGCCGGCAGACGCACTCGACGCCGCTCGGGAGGCCGCCGCCGGCCAGGACGTCCGTATCGGGGGTGGCCCGACGATGCTCCGCGAGTTTCTCGCCGCCGGGCTCGTCGACCACCTGCACGTCGTGCAGGTCCCGATCCTCCTCGGTCGCGGTGTGCGGTTATGGGACGGGTTGGAGGCGTTGGAGCAGCAGTACGAGGTGGAGGCGGTGTCGACGCCCAGCGGGGTCACCCATCTCACCTTCACTCGGTGAGGGTCCGGTCAGGGGCGTTGAGTCGGCGGGTTCCGGTCGCTGTCATCTCGCTATTACTGGGGCATGGCGGGCAAGGCATCGGAGCGGTTCGTCTGGGCGGTCGACACTCTGGAGGTCCGCCCGGCCGACCGCCTGCTCGAGGTCGGCTGCGGCCACGGCGTCGCGGTCTCCCTGGTCTGCGAGACGCTGACGACGGGAACGATCACCGCGATCGACCGCTCGCCCAAGATGATCGAGATGGCCACGCGGAGGAACCGCGGGCACGTCGAAGCGGGCAGGGCTGTGCTCGAGGCCATCGCGCTGGAGGACGCGGACCTCGGCGATCGGCGCTTCGACAAGGTCTTCGCCTTCAACGTCGCTCCCTTCTGGCAGCAGCCGGAGGCGGCGCTCGGTGCCGTCCGCGAGCACCTCGCCCAGGATGGCGCGGTCTACCTCTTCTGGGACGCGCGCCACTTCGCGCCGGAGCGAGCCCGGGACCTCGGGAATGAGCTGGCCGACCGGCTACGCGAGGGCGGATTCTCCGTCGACGGGGTGCTGGTCGAGGACCTGCGCCCGGTCCCCGCGGTCTGCGCGATTGGGCGGCCGCAGGGCGGATGAACATGGACCGCTGCCGGATCGTCGACGCGCAGCGTCGCGAGTGCGCTGGCCGCGGGCAGGGTCGCGGGGATTATGCCGGGCGGGACCATGGAGTCCGGGATCGCCACGACGCCGAGGTCCTCGGGGTCGCTTCGGTCACGGCCGGCGACTGGTTGGGGACCACGGTCCTGGCGAGATCCGCCTATTCTTGACGCGAGGCCTGTACGATCGCGCCCGGGATGGCGAAGCGAGCTCTCGTAGCGATCGGGATGCTTCTACTCGGCGCCGCCGTCGTAGGCATCGTAGGCGTCGTGTCCGGCTTCGGCGCCACCGGCAGCGCGCGCGGCTCCAACTGCCACGCCGACGCGCCGCGGGTCATCCGTGACAGCTTTCCCGAGCCACCGGTCCGGCGTTCGAAGAACGGCAAGCTCGTCACGCGGCTGCACGCGACCAACAGTTCGGTCCGGATCGCGGGACGGAAGTACGTGACGCAGAACTACGAGGGCTCCGTGCCGGGGCCGACCCTCGTCTTGTGCCCGGGCGATCGCCTGCGGGTCCGGCTCGAGAACGGTCTCATCGACCCGACGCTGCCGCAGCAGCCGACGTTCGACCAGCACGGCGATCCGTTCCAAGATGCGATCCGTCCGATCACATCGCCTGCCGCCCAGCCGACGAACCTCCACACCCATGGCTTTCACGTCTCGCCGCGGGCGAACCACGACAACGTGTTCGTAAACATCAACCCCGGCAAGAGTTTCACGTATGAGTACGACATCCCGAAGAACCATCCGCCGGGCCTCTACTGGTACCACCCGCACCGCCACGGCTACGTGGAGGGCCAGATCTTCCGCGGGATGTTCGGCGCGATCGTCATTCAGGGCGGCCTCGACGAGATCCCCGCGCTGCGCGACGTGCCGGTGCGCAACATGGTCATCCACTACACGCAGCTCGACCCGAAGAGCGGCCGCGTCGTCAAGGTCGAGGACTCAAACGACGACGACTCGAGGCTCTACGTCAACGGCGCCTACCGGCCGAAGGTGCCGATCAGGCCCGGCGAGGTGCAGCGCTGGCGGATCCTAAACGCGGTCGACAACCCGATGGTTAAGCTGCGGCTAGAGGGGGCGGCGTTAAACCTACTCGCCAACGACGGCAACACCATCGATCGGGCAACGAAGGTCAAAGACCTCCTGATCGGCGCCGGCGAACGGCGTGAGGTGCTCGTGCGGGGCGGTCCGGCCGGGCGCTACGAGCTGCGCTCGCTTCCGTTCCGCCAGTACCAGGGCAGCCCAGCAGGCGGGAACGGCCACGACCTGCCGGTCGCAACGGTCGTCTCGAGCGGGCGCCGGGTCTCCCGCAAGCAGCCCGTCGGCCTGAAACTCAGCGGCGAGCAGGACCTCCGCGGCAAGCCAATTTCGAGCCGCCACAAGATCGTCTTCTCGGAGGCGCCACAGCCGAACGGCCAGACCGCGTTCCTGCTGAACGGCATGGTGTTCGACCAGCGCCGGACCGATCAGCGCATGCGGCTCGGGAAGGTGGCCGAGTGGACGATCGTCAACCGCTCCGAGGAGTGGCACAGCTTCCACATTCACGTCAACGACTTCCAGGTGACGAAGGTCAGCGGCGAGGCGCCGCCGCGCGTCTCGGACGGGAAGGTCCGCGACGTCGGCGGCGGGGACGTCGACCCCGAGGACACCGCAAAGCTCCCGCCGTTCAAGACGGTCAAGTTCCTCACGCGGCCAACGGACTTCACCGGCAAGTTCGTCTTCCACTGCCATGTCGCCTTCCACGAGGACCACGGCATGATGGGGACGGTCGAGGTCGTCCGCTAGACCCGGCGACTGCAACTCTCTTCGCCTGGAGCCCGGGGGGCGAAACGGTCCGGTTTCTTGCGCTGCTCGGTTTCGACTGCAGCGAGCCTCGGGTGTCTAGCGGCGACTGGATCGATCAGATCCTCGGTCTCGACAACGTGACGGTCGAGACCGTGATGGCGCGCGCCCCCGACGGCAGCGACATGTTCGAGGTGGTGTGCTTCCAGTCACCTTCCGCCGGCGCGGGGGAGCCGGCCCCGGCCGCGAACCGCTCTGGTGCGGCCGAGGTGACGCTGGCCGGCGCTACCACCAGCGTGGGATCATCCAATGCGGGGGATGTAGGGCCCGGCGGGCGGCTGGGATAGTGGGCCAGCGAAAGCAGGAGCCGGTCGGAAGGCGTGACAGCCATGAGTTCGATGGCGAAAGTGTTCGAGCTTGATCGCGAGGCGCTCAAGGTGCCTCGGGCCGTCGAGGCCGCGCTTGTCCTTCTAGCGGTGGTGATCGTGCTCGAGGCACTCGACCAACCGCACTACGTGGTGACGGTCGTGTTCGCTGTGCTGTACGTGGGGCTGAGCGACCCGGGCGGCGAGTTCGGCTATCGCGCGGCCACCATGGGCGTCGTCGCGCTGATCGGTGCGCTGCTGACCTTGCTCGGCTTCGCGATCGGTGCAGGTGCGTGGGGGCTCGTCGTCGTGGCCGCGTTCGTGGTCACGTTGGCCAGCGGACTGGCGATCAAGTTCGGGGTGCAAAGGTTCGTCGCGGGGCTGCTGCTCAACGTCTGGTTTCTGTGCGCGATTTCGCTGCCGGTCGGATACGAGCTCGACGGTGTCGCAACGGACGCGTGGTCGCAGGCGCTGGCATGGGTCGCGGGGTCGGCGTTTTGGATCGCGTTCGCCGGCGTTTTTTGGTTGGCGCGCGGCCGGAGATCGCGCCCCTCGCCGGTCCCCGAGATCCCGGGGGACGTTTCATCGAGGAAGCTGACCCGGCCGATGATCCTGTTCGCGCTGATCCGCGCGATCGCGGTGGCGATCGCCGTCGCGATTCCGTTCGGACTGGACCTGCCGGAAGCCGATTGGATGCCGATCGCCACGCTCGCGGCGATGAAGCCCGATCTTGGACAATCGACGCTGGTGGCCGAGCAGCGTCTCGCGGGCGCCATCCTGGGCGCCCTGGTCGCTGCCGTTCTACTGCTGGCCGTGGACGACAAGCAAGTGCTCGAAGTCGCGGTCGTGCTCATCCTCACGGCGGCAGCCGCCATTCACGGCGTGAACTACGCCCTCTACACCGCCGCGATGGCCGCCGGCGTCCTGATCGCGATCGATCTCCCCCATCCGACCGACCTCGCTGACGAGGCGCTCCGCGTGCTGTACACGTTCCTGGGCGTCGGGCTCGCCGTGGTCGTCATGCTGCTCGCGACCCGACTCGGGAAGCGCACAGCAGCCAAACCGGAGCCGCACGCAGCCTGAAGTCGCAGAAGTGCGAGTCCATGAGGCGCGCCCACCCGACCCGCGCTTCTGCTCTCGCCTAGTTGCGAGCGTCTCACAAATCGAGCGCCAGACGACCGGAAAGGACGACAGGGAGGTGCCCGCGTGGGCACGATCGGCTCCGACGCCGCGCTCGCTCCCATCGAGGAGCGGCACTCCGAGTCTGCACTGCTATTGGTCGTCCACCGCGCTAGCGACAGCGACCTTCGAGCGGACGCCTCTGTCCCCTCGGAAGGCGAAACGCTGCCTATCGGTGGGTTGAGCGCCCGGACGTCGTACGAGGCAAGCGCGGATGTCCGCGACCGGGCCTATCGCTTGGATGTGGCGAGAGTTATCGGGCGATCGCTCTTCGCAACTGGAACCCGTGCCGAGACGGATAATGCGCGCGATGTCGCACGAGAACGTCCGGGTCTTGCGTGAGATATACCGTCAGCGCACGCTTGCTGAAGCCGCGGACTTGATGCACCCCCGGGTCGAGATGAGTCAGCCCTCCGCGCTCCCCGACACCGACGAGTACCGCGGGCGCGAGGAGCTCGTACGAGGTACCCGCCTCGCGCTCGAGGCATATGAGGGCTTCCGTTTCACTGCTGAAGAGGCTGTCGATCTCGGCGAACGCGTCTTTCTGCGGGTACGCCTAACCGGCCGCGGTAAGACGAGCGGCATCGACCTCGACCAGACCGCCTATCACCTTTGGACGTTCCGCGACGGAATGCCCTGGCGTTGCGAAGTGTTCTTCGACGAGGACGCTGCCCAACAAGCCGCCGGGCTCCGACCCTGAGGCATCCCGTCGGCGAAAGGCGCCGGGCGCGATCCCACCTCAGCCTGCGAACGTTGCTGTCGTGCTGGGCCGTCTGGGCCAACGCCGGCGCGACGGGAGTGAGGCAGGAGCCGGCGTCCCTCACGTCACAAGGGCCGAGAAGCCGCACCTCGCAAGGCACGGGCGATAGCTGCCGGAAGGGCGGGCCACCGCCGGAGTTCGTGACCACGTGCGCGGGCGCCAGCTCGAGCGCCTCCAGCAGGGCCGCGAGGTCGTCGCCGTCCTCATCGAAGCTTCCCTGGGTGGCTGGCCGCTCGCTGCGCGAGTGGCCGCGGCGGTCGTAGATCAGCACGCGGAAGTTCTCCGCCAATCCCGGGACCACGGATCTCCAGGCCGTCGAGTCCACCCACGCCCCATGGACCAGCGCCAGCGGCTCGCCGCCGCCGTGGAGCTCGTAGTAGAGCTGTGTGCCGTTTGCCTCTGCCTCAGGCATGACTTCTCCTCGCTCGTCGGGTTGTAGTGCGGAGCGTCAGGTCGTCATCTGCCGCTTGGATCGGGGACTGCTGCACTGTCGTCGCAGACGCTGTTGCCGGTGACGTTGTGGGCCTGGCCGGAGGCCGCCACGGGCAGGCCGCGGTCGTGGCCGCCTGTGAGTGCGCGCCACGCGATCCGTGGATGCATCAGGTGTTGGGGCGGGCTGACCATGCCGAGGACCTTCAGTGCCGCCTCGGCGACGACGGGATCGCGGTGCGCAACGCCGAACAGGCGGCGGATGTAGGCGTTGAGCAGGCGCCACTTGGCCGTCCGCGGTCCTTCCACGCCGGGGTGGCCCAGGTCGGCCCTAGCCGGTCGGCGAGCATCCCCACCACCTCACACGTGGCGGTGAGGTGTGGACGCATCTCCCGGGCCATTTTCGGAAGCCGGCTGGCAAGCTGAACCGCGCGCACCGGTCCCGTGCTCTCGGGGTCGGGAAGTGCACGGATGAGCCCCATCAGGACTTCGCGTCCTGACCCACGCATCACCGGGTGGAAATGAGTCGTGAGCGAATCGCCGAAGACCTCCGGGGTGACGTAGGCGTCCGTGGTGCAGCCCGAATGGGAGAGGAGGCAGGCGTAGTAGGTCTGCGAAGCGTTCTCGCGGTCCACGGCGAGGCGGTCGGCGAGTCGCATCGCAATCAAGGTGGTATGCAGGCCGTGCTCGAACGGGACCCCCATGCCAAGGTCCGTCGCCAAGCACAGGGCCGCGACGAGCTCCGCGCTTCGTACCTGCTCGCCGCCGTGCGACGCTGCGGCGGACACACCGCGACACCACTCTCCGCCCGATCGTCACACGGCGACGTGCCAACGCCAGCCGAGCGAGCGAGGCCTGACCGGGTCGAAATCCATGCACGCGCATGTTCGACCCGTGAAGGACCCGTTTCACGCGACGCCTGCTCACGCCAGGGATGCGGGCGTGCCCGCGACCAAGCCACACACGCCCGCTCAGGACGACAAACAGCACACCAGGCCTGGACTGCTGCTTCCCAACAGATCCGAGAGCCGCGCCGTCGCCGATCCGTGTCTGCGGAGACCCCTCGTCCAAGGTAGTCACGTCCGCGGTGGACCGCTGCGTGGTCGCTTAGCGCCCGCAGCCCTGATCGTGGCCGGCCGCGTGCGCCCGGCCTCGATCCAGCGGTGCGGCTACCTGTCGCTCGGGCGCACCAGTTTTTGGACTCGTCCGGTCGTCCCCGAGGGCCCGGTGTTGTTGGTTGTCAGGGCGTACAGCTCGCGCGCGGCGTCTTCACCGAAGCCGAGCAGGCGGGCGTTCAGCCGGCCGGTCGGGCTGGTGCACCGAAGTCCTTGCCCGGTTCGCCGCCGGTGGGGCGGGTGACCGAGCTGGTGAAGAGCGGATCATTGTCCCCTACAGCTCTGCGTTCGAGACACGCCGGCGACGACGTTCCGGAACACTTCCGCCTCGCCGACCTGGTTCCTAAGGCAGAAGAAGCCCTTGCTGAGGATGTTGTCGACGATCCGGATCCCGCGGGCGATGTTGTCGACGACGGTCAGCCGGTCCATGGTCGAGTCGGTCACCGTGATCGTGTTGATGCCGCTCTTGTCGCGCACCGAGACGTCTCCATCCACGTGGACCCTGGTCAACAAGGTGTCACCGCGCCCCGAGCCGATTTCGAGATCGCCATCGATCGACACATCCTCGAATTCAACGCTCCGGGCGACCGCCGCCAACGAGACGCGGCCGCCGATGAACGCGTCGTCGAGCACGCCGACCTTGGCCGGCCGGCCGATCATGTTGCCCCGGAGCGTGAGCCTGCCGCCGTCGAGGAAGGTCGAGCCCTCGTCGAGTGACATCCCGCCGCCCCCCCTGAGCGTGCCCCGGTCGGGTCCGTCGCGGCGTAGCCACAGGACCGCGTTCGTGCCCACGTCAACCTTGCCGCCCACGGTCACCGAGGCGTTCGGGCCGATGTTGCAGCGGGCGTTGTTCGGTACGACGAGGCTGTCGAAGTCGCGCTCGCCGCTGAGCGTGCCGTTGCAGGTCTCGGCGCCTGCGGCGCCGGCTCCCGGCCCGGCGAGCAGCGCGGCGAGCGCCATGGCGACCGGCATCGAGACTGCGAATGAGCGTCTGCGCATGGGAAAGTCCTCCTGTCCGCTGAGTCCCGGATGCCATGCTTTCACGTCCCCCTCCCCCTGTGGGAGTCCGCGCGCTCGGTGACCGATCACCCGGACTTTCCCGACGGAGCTCATCGACAACCACGCGCAGCGGCCGGTCGCGGCCGGCGTCGATCCGACGACCGCGGCATCGTCAGGAGGGCGACCGACTGTCTCGACGGAATGGTCGGCGATGGATAGGGCGAGGCCTCGGTGGTGCTCGACGCGCGGCGGCGCTCGCCCGCTCTGGGCGCTCGCGCATGTGTTCGTGGGTGCGGTCGGCCCGGAGCCCATAGCGCGCCCCGCCGGCCGTCGACTTTCGTTGCTTCGCCATGGCCGCCGGGCGCGACCCAGGTCGCCTCGGGCTCGCCCTCCGCGCGGCCTTTCTCGCGCCGAAGCGCCTGGCGTCGGGGTCGCGCCCGATGAGTGCACCTAGGTGGTCGACCAGGCGGTTGAGCGTCGCAGTGAGCCCGCGGCTAGGGGGCCGGCTTCGCGGTCCCGCACGCCACCGTCATCTCGACGAATACCGTGCCGCCCGTATGGTTGACGATGTGAGCCTTCATGCCACTCGGGCCCGGGGCTCGGGGGTCCTCGAAGTCCTGCGAGATCAGGACCTGGTTCGTCACGTCGCTCCCCGGACCGGGGTACGTGGTGGCGACAGTGACACCCCCGGCCGCCAGCGTGCCGGGTGGGCAGGGAGAACCGAGGTCCGCGCTGTGGACTGTTGTGTCAGCCCCGTTTGGGACCAGGTGGTCCGCAACGGGACTATCGGCGGCGCCGTAGGTGATGAATGCGTCCTGGCCGGCCACGTCCTTCCCGCGCACGGTGTTGTTGCGGATGTCGGCGCTACGGATGCTGTTGTTCTTGATCTCGCGGCTGTCGATCGACCCGGTGGCGAGCCCGTACGACGTCCCGCCGAGAGCGACGAAGAGCGCGAGGTAGGCAACGACGGTGCCGTGGCTCGGACGGTAGGAGCGGAGCCTGGAGAGCATGGCAAGGGCCTTTCTCGCCCGGGGAGATCCCTTCTGGGCCGACCGTACAGCAAGGTCGTACTTATGCACGATTCGCTGGTGCGATTGGGGGTTGCGGGCTCGTTTTTTTTTTTTTTTGCTGCTATGGAACGGGAGCGGGGCGGGCTGCAGACGTGGCGCGTCCGGGCGCTCCCGCTCGGGGGGCTAAGAATCGCTAGCTCGGCGCTGGCCGACATCATCGGGGCGCGGCGGGTGCGGACGGCGGCGAAGAAACGGCTGAGGGCCAACGGGGCTTGGGGGCCGTTCAAGCTCGAGCGTGGGGCGCACTACGAGTTCACGATCTCGCGAAGCACCAGTGCTCACCACCTGTGTTTCGAGCCCTTCCAACACGACGATGACCTGATCAGCCTGCTCACGGCGGACCGAACACCGGACTCGACGCCCTGACGAAGAAGGGCGACCGGCACGCGGTCCCAATCGTCACCCGGAACAAGGAGCTCTGGGGGGAGACCAGGGCGCCGCCAACGACGTGCTGACGATCAACGGCATAACGTCATCAACGCCGCCACGAGCCCGCAGTCCAAGCGCACCAACGGGCTGTTCACCTTCGACGCCGGTTCGGACGGACAGAGCAAACGTGGGCGCGCCGTTGCCGGCGTTCTTCTCGCTGCCCTTCATCAGCGGCGTCGATTCCCCCCTTAACTCCCTGACCACCCCCCGGCCGGGCCGGCCGGGCCGGCACCGCTCCGATAGCGTTTGGCCGTTCCGAGCCCGAGTACGCGGCGCCCGGCGCGACCAGCCGAAGGGGAGCAGACTTGCACGCACAGAGCAGGGCGCCGGTCTCAGTACGTCGGCGCCGGCTGCTGCCCCGAATCGGCGGGCGGGACATCGCTATCGATCTCGGCACCGCGAACACGCTTGTGTTCGTGCGCGGCGAGGGGATCGTCGTCTCGGAACCCTCGGTCGTCGCCGTGGACACGCTCACGGGGGCCGTGCATGCGGTGGGTGAGGACGCCCAGCGGATGATCGGCCGAACGCCGGCGAGCATCACCGCCATGCGGCCGCTGCGGCACGGCGTGATCGCCGACTTCGAGGTGACGGAGCAGATGCTTCGTCACTTCATGGAGCGCGTGCACAGCAACCGCCATGCCCGCCCACGGGTGATGATGTGCGCCCCATCGGGCATCACCGACGTCGAGCAGCGTGCCTTGACGGAGGCGTGTCTGGCGGCCGGGGCGCGTTCCGTCCATCTGATTGAGGAGCCGATCGCGGCCGCCATTGGAGCCGGGCTCGCGATCGACGAACCGAGGGCGAACGTGGTCCTGGACGTCGGCGGCGGCACGAGCGAGGTCGCGGTGATTTCGCTGGGAGGGATCGTCGTGTCCCAGTCGTTGAGGGTCGGGGGCTACGACCTTGACGACGCGGCGGCCGCATGGCTGCGGAGAACGCATGGCCTCGCGATCGGGGAGACCACCGCCGAGCGGATCAAGGTGGAAGTGGGCAGCGTGGCGCCGGACCGAACCGATGCCCATAGCGAGGTCAAGGGCAGGGACCCGACTACCGGGCTTCCGCGTCAGGTCTTGATGTCGAGCGACGGGATGCGCGAAGCGCTGGAGGATCGAGTTGCCGAGATCATTGCGGCGGTCATTGCGGCGCTAGAAGAGACGCCCCCCGAGCTTGCCTCCGACGTTTCCCAGCGCGGAATCGTGCTGGCGGGCGGAGGAGCGCTGCTTCGCGGGTTGGCCGAGAGAGTCGAGCAGGAGACCAACGTCCCGTCCCGCCTCGCGGATTCCCCGCTCACCTGCGTGGCGGAGGGTGCCGGCCAGGCCCTCGACGAGATCGAGCTGCTTGAGCGCACGAGCGCCAGGGCGACGGGACATCGGCGCTGAGCAGGCGTCGTTCGTGTCGCGCGGCGCTGCGCCAGGAAGCCGCCCTCGACGCCCAGAGCCCCAGTCGTGAAGGAAGCCGCGGCCGAGAGCAGCCAGATCGCCGCCCCGGCCACCTCGTCGGCCTCACCGAAGCGGCCCAGTGGGACATTGGGCCGCTTCAACCCTCGCTGCCGGGATTGCCGGGAGCGCCGCTCAATGTGCGACATAGCGCTCGAGTTGGCGCCGGAGGAAGCAGAGAGGCTGGCCGAAGGTGGCGGGACCGCGCAATTGGCGTCGCGGTCGCCGCCGTAGTTGAGGCGATGGCGGCTGCGGGGGTCGCCGTCAGGGAGGGTGTCCAGACGTGGCGCGGCGAGGGCTGCTGTGCGCCGTCGCCGGCGGCCGGATCCCTCAGCGCACGTGAGGCGCCGCGACCCTGACGACGGCCGCGAATCGTCGGCCGCGGCGGTCGCGGCCCGTCGCCCGCACCGCCACGTGGGGGCCGTCCGGGCGCACGCGGGCACGGCCGCGTGGCGCGCGGCGCCAGCCGCGGCCATCCTCGACCGCGAACCGGACGCGGCGCAGGCCGTGCCCGGCCACGCGAACGGCAAGGCGCCCGCCGCGCAGGCGGGCGACCAGCCGGCGGCCGGCGCGGTCGGGGCGCACGACGAGGGCACGGCCATCTCGCACGACCGGCGCGCGGCCGCAGCGGGGCAGCGCGACGTAGCGCATCCGGCGTGAGCCGAGCAGCGGCGTGCCGGCGTGGGTGCGGCCCCGGCAGGTCACCCGGGCGCGGCGCCCGATCAGCAGCGCCACGTCACCGTCGCGCGCGCCGGCGACGCGACCGCGCCGGTCCGGCGCGAGCTGCGTCCCGAAACGCGCGGTGGCGGTGGTGATCGCCGGCCCCCCGCCCGCGCCCTCGGCGGATGGCTCCGCGCACGGAGCACCAGAGCCCGTCGCGCCGATCGACTGCAGCACCACCGCGGTGATCGGCGGGTAGTTGACCAGCGTGTTCGCGGTCCCGAGGAAGGACAGCTCGCCGGTGTGAATCACCGGGAACGTCCCCCCGGCGATGATCGCGAGCGGCGCCGCCGGGATGGCCGCGCCGGTGACGGAGAAGGAGGCGACGTTCACCGCGCTCGCCTCGCCCACGATCCCGTCGGACGGGTTGTAGTACTCCGGCACGAGCCAGCCGATCCAACTCGGCAACGCAGCGTAGGTGCCGCCCACAACCGTGACCGGGCAGCCGATCGACTGCTGGCGGTTCCAATCGTCGAGGAACGAGCTCGACAGCTCCTTGACGGCCTCCGGGCCCAGGTCCTTGATCAGGTCGTCGAGCACCGGCAGCATCAGCTCGCAGAGCTCCTGCAGGACGCGATTGCTTGCGTCGCATTGCCCGTTCCTGACGTACTCCGCGAGATCGGCCCCGAACGAGCCCGTGTGCGGCGTGCCGAGCGTCATCAGGGACTGGACCGTCGGCAGCGCCTGCCGCGACGAGGGCAGCTGGGTGATCGCGGAGCGCGACCAGAGCCCGCCGTCGGAGTGCGCCAGCACCTGCACCGAGCTGATGCCGTAGCTCTCGCGGAGGAAGGCGAGCAGTTCGAGCAACGCCTGTCCATTCGCGCTCAGCTCCCCGTCCGAGTCGATCGTCGCGCTCGCGGGCGGCGCCGGCTGGCCGGCCCCGACGCAGGGCGGCGCCGTCTTGCCGTCTGCGGCCACCGGCGCGGTGAAGACGGAGTAGCCGGCCTGCTTGAGCGCGGCCGCGGCCCCTGTGGGAGCGTCCCACGTGCCGCCCTCCTGCCCGGCGCAGGCCGGTGCCGAGGTGGTGAATGGCGTGGTGGACGTGAAGCCCGAGACGAGCACGACCGCGGTCCCCGCCTCGGCCTGGCCCGCCGCGGCCGTACCGGGCACGCAGCCGAGCGCTGCGAACAGGACCGCCAGCGCGAATGCCCCACGTGATGCCGCGGCGATCACGGCCGAACACACTACGCCTCGCTGTGCCGGCGCGCCTCGCAGCGGGTCCGATCGGTACGTAGTGACCGCGAATCGGCGAGGCAAGTCTCTTCACCGTGATCGCGACCCTCGGGGCGCCACGGGAGGTGACGGCGGCAAACCTCGCGATCGAGACCTTCCTGCCGATGGACGAGCGCAGCGCAGCGTCTCCGACGTCCTGGTCGTCCGCGCCGGCGAAGGCCCTGGAGGCATAAGACGATGCAGTCGGTACCAGGGCGGTACTACCGGCTCTGCTGCTCGATTTGCAGCTCCTTGCCCAGCGCGTCCAGCAGGCTGCCCATGCCCTCGTCGCGGGCGGGCGGCTCGTGGCCGTCGAGGAAGGCGCCCTGTTCGGTGTAGACGAGCCGGGTGCCGTCGTGCTCCGGCGTGAACTCAGCCGTGGCCAGGGAGATGGAGATCCGGCTGTCGTCCAACAGCATCTCGTAGGTGTAGACGATCCGCCGTGGCGGGACGATGTCTTGGTAGACCCCCTGGTAGGTGTAGATGCGGCCGTCCGGCAGCGTCCCGCTGTGGCTCTCCTCCCCGCCGACGCGGAAGTCGAGCTCGAGCTCGCCCTCGGGGACGCCCATCCAGCGCGCCTTGCCCGCGGCATCGGCCCAGGCGGCGAACGTCCGCTCGGGCGAGGCTGGATAGCGGCGCTCGATGACGATCGTGCCGTGCTCCACCGACCGTTCGCTCACGGGGTACCGCCCTCCTGCGGTTCGCCGGCGCCCTCGGCCAGGTACTCGCCAAGACGATCGAGGCGACGCTCCCAGCTCGTCCGCCGCGCGCTGATCCATCGCTCCACCGGTCGCAGCGCCACCGGTTCGATGCGGCACGTCCGGACCCGCCCCACCTTCTCCGAGCGGACCAGCCCGCTGCCCTCCAGCACCTGCAGGTGCTGAACCACCGCCGGCAGCGACATCGGCAGAGGCTGCGCGAGCTCGCTCACCGAGGCTGGTCCACGGCTCAGGCGCTCGACGATCAGCCTCCTGCTGGGATCGGCCAGCGCGTGGAAGACGCGATCGAGAGGCTCACGCTCGGCGTGTTGGTAAAGCATCCACTTAAGTATACTGCGGCGCTCACGACTGCCGAAGGAGCACCAGCCATGTCACTCGCCCGCGTCCACAACTTCGCCATCTCACTCGACGGCTTCGGCACCGGTGAGCCGCAGAGCCGCGAGGCGCCGTTCGGCCACGCCGGCGAACGGCTGCACGAATGGATGTTCGCCACCGGGTGGTGGAACAGCGAGATGAGCGGCCAGTCGGGCGGGAGTGGCGGCATCGACGACGTCTTCGCCCGGCGGTTCGCTCCCGGGATCGGCGCCGAGGTCATGGGTGCCAACAAGTTCGGCCCGCCCGGGTGGCACGAGGACCCGGACTGGAAGGGCTGGTGGGGCCCCAACCCGCCGTTCCACACACCGACCTTCGTGCTCACCCATCACGCGCGCCCGTCGATCGAGATGGAGGGCGGCACGACGTTCCACTTCGTCGACGCGCCGCCCGCCGAGGCGCTCGAGACGGCCCGCGAGGCCGCGGACGGCCAGGACATACGCATCGGCGGCGGCCCCACAGTAATCCGCGACTTCCTCGCCGCCGGGCTCATCGACCACGCGCACGTGGTGCTGGTCCCGATCCTGCTCGGCCGAGGCGTACGCCTATGGGACGGACTGGAGGACCTCGAGAAGGACTATGAGATCGAGGCGACCTCCTCGCCCAGCGGAGTCACGCACATGACATTCACCCGCGCGCGTGACTGAACCTGCTCAGGCGACCGCTCGTCGCGGCGGGTGTCGTCGGGGATGGGTGAAAGCCTTCCCGAGTACCGCAGTTGGTGCCATCCGTTGCGGGCTCGCGTCGCGCGGCGACCGTTAGTCGGGGCGACTGGATTTTGAACCAGCGAGCTTTCGGCCCCAGCCGAAGCGTGGGGGTCTCGCCGAGGTCTGGATCAGCGAAGTGTGATCCTGCGGGTCACGCGGACGGGAAGCTCTGTCGCCGGCAACGATCGATTGCCTCAGAGGTACCTCCGCCCCGTTTGGGCACGGAGCAGACGATCCTCGTGCGCTTCGTGGCCGAGACCGTCGTCACCCGTGACGTGTCCCTTATCGCGCCCGGCAATCAAGACGGCCTCCGTGCCGCTTGTGGGCTGCCCGAACGCCTACCAATTGGTAGCTCATCGGTAGCTCGGGTCCCCTGGATCTCGATGCCGCCCTCCGCGGAAGGCGGCCATTTGCGGGGCTTCTTGAGGGGTGAGCGACGGGACTCGAACCCGCGACCGCCTGGACCACAACCAGGAGCTCTACCTGCTGAGCTACGCCCACCACGGTTGCCGGTGCGGCCCCGGCGAGGGCCGGCCGGCTCCCGGAATCTAGCAGCGCTCCGGTGCCCCGACGGGGCGCTCCAGGGCGGCTTTCAGCGCTTCAGCGTGAGGGCGAGGCCGGCCTGGCGCTCGGCGCCGGAGGCGGCCCGGGCCAGCAGTCCGACCAGCACGCTGGCGCTACGCGCGCGCAGCAGCGGGCGGCGAGCGCTGCGCCGTACGCGGAGGATGGTGCGGGCGCCCTTCGGGCCGGAGCTCGAGGTGCCCGTTGCGATCTGGACCCTGCCCGAGCCGGCGCCGGACAGGCCGAGCCTGCGCGCCTCGCGGCGCGAGACCGTGACGCTGCCGGCGAGCGAGCACGATGCCGAGCAGGCCGTGATGACGGGCAGGCCGCCCCGCACGGTGCGGCGCAGCCGGCCGGCGCGGCGCAGGCTGAGCGGGCGGCTCACCACCATCGACCTGGCCCCCTCGGTTACCTCGACGCGCAGCTTCACGTCCGCGGCGGGCCGGGAGCGCAGGGCGGAGCGCGCCGCGCGGCTCAGGCGCAGGCGCAGGTGCGCGGTGCCATCTCTCGCCAGCGCGGCCGAGCCGGAGCCGAGTCTGACCGGCGCGGAGCCCACGCCGAGGCGGCGAGCGGTGCGCGCCGAAACCGACAGGCCGGCCTTGGCGGAGCAGCCCGCGGCGCACGAGACGAGCACGGTGAGCCTGCCCGCCAGTGCCGCGCGCAGATCTTCCTCGGCGGGCGCCATCAGCACGCTCGGCGGCGTCGGCGGGGTCGGGCCCACGGGGGCCTTGACGCCGAAGGTCGCGCTGTTGCTGACGCCGACGTGGCCGGCGGTGTCCTTCTGCTCCGCGTGCACCGTGTAGGGCCCGTCGGCGAGAGCGGGGGCGTCCACCGCCCAGGCGCCCGTGCCGGCGTCCCGCGGCACGAACAGCGTCTGCGCCGGAAGCCCGGAGGCGAGGGTGCCGTTGAAGAGCTTGACGGTGACCACCCCGTCGTCGCCCGGCAGGCGGCCCGCGCTCCCGGCGATCCGCGGCGTGGTGTCGGAGACCAGCGCGCCGGCCGCCGGCTCGGTCAGGGTCACGACCGGGGCCACCTCGTCGGCCGCGATCGTGAACGTGTGCGTGTTGCTGAGGCCGGTGTGCGAGGCGGCGTCCGTCTGTTCGGCCCGCACGGTGTAGACGCCGTCAGGCAGCGTCGCCGCGGTGACCGACCAGGCACCCGTGCTCCCGTTCCGCGTCGTCGAGAGCGTCTGCGCCGCGGGACCCGAGGTGCCCGCTCCCGCGAAGATCTTCACCGTGACCGTCGCCGAGTCTCCGAAGGCCCGGCCCGCGGTGCCGGTGATGGCCGGCCGTGGCGTGAAGACCGTCGCGCCCGCCGCGGGCGCCCCTACGGTCACGAGCGGCGGCTCGGTGTCCACCGTCCACTCGGCCTCGGCGGGCGTCTCGTCCGGGTCGCCGTCGGCGTCGATCGCCCGCACCCGGAAGCTGTGCTCGCCCTCGGCAAGGTCCGTCAGGTTCTGCGGCGAGGAGCAGCCGCTGAAGGACGCGTTGTCGAGGCTGCACTCGAACGGCGGCGATCCGGGCGACTCCGTGGCGCTGAACTCGAAGCTCGCCTCGTCGCTCTCGACGAGGCCGGACGGGGCCGAGTCGAGCGTCGTCTGCGGGTTGCGCGCACACCGCGCCAGCCGGGTGTTCGTGCCCCACCCGGCGAGGGAGCCGGTGTCGTCCTCGTACAGGTCGCGCACGCGGAGCGTCCAGGTGCCGTCCGCCTCCTTGCCGTCGAAGCGCGAGAGCTGGTCGCGCTGCGGCCGGAAGCTGCCCGTGTAGGGCGGGGCGGCCGATGAGATGTTCACCGCCGCCTCGTCGTCGAAGACCGTCCCCGAGAAGTTGTTCCCGCCGTTGTCCGGCCCGCCCGGATGCTGGGCCAGGTTCACGGTGGTGCCGTCGGGACCGGTCACGTCGAGCCTGAGGTCGCCGACCCAGCCGTGCGTGATGCCGGAGATGCTCACGTCCAGGTCCTTGATCCGATCGCTGCTGGACGGCACGTTGATCGTGGACGTCACCCCTGTGGCGCTGTCGTCGGGGATCGCGATCGAGCCCCCGCTGGACGAGCGCGGGATCGCCGGCCCCGCGAACCCGGTGGGAAGCACGATGGGGATGTCCTCGGCGCCGCCCTCGGCCGTCGTCACGTTCAGCGTGGCCGTCATGTCGGCCCCGCACGTCGCCCCCGCGGAGAGCTGTCCCATGTAGTCCGCCGCAGCCGTGGTGGTGGCGCCCGGGGCGGCGTTCGGATAGGTCGAGCTGTCCTGGCTGAAGCTCAGCTGCGGGACGTTCGCCATCGAGCCCGTGATGCTCGTGGCGCCCGCGTCGCCGTGGTTCCGCAGCGTCTCGCGCAGCGTGAACGACTCGCCCGGCTCGAGCGCGGCGTCGTCGTCTCCGCCGGGCGCGTCATCGCTGAGCGTGCGCGACTCCTCCGCGAGCACCGGGGCGTCGGTCTCGTCGGCGTTCGAAACGACGAGCGCGAAGTCCTGATCGGTCGAGTCGCCGCTGCCGGGCACACCGTCGCCGCCGATGCCGGCGCCCACGACCTCGACGGCGATCCTGCCCGCCGCCCCCGCGGGCAGGTAGACGCTCTCGAGGTTGTTGCGAGGGTCGGCCGCGCCGCCGGGGATCGAGAGGCCGTCGGCGAGGACGTTGCCGCGATAGCGCCGGCCGCCGGCGGTCACGACCAGGTCGAGGTCGTTCACGAACGCGTCCGTGCTCGGGAGGCCCGGAGCGTCCGTCCAGGCGAGCGTGACCTTGACCGGCGCGCCCGAGTCCTGCACGTCGTAGGCGCGCGCGATGCTCTGCCCGCTCGCGTCGAGCAGGTCGGACTGGTCGTGGTACTCGCGCTCGGTCCCGTCGAGCACGGCGCCCAGGTTCAGGCGGCCCCAGCCCTGGTCGGCGTTCGGAGCGTTCGCGATCGGCCCGCCCTTGCCGGTGAGCCCGCCCGCGATGTCGGTGGCGGTGTTCACGAGCAGCGCCTTGGTGAGCGCCGGCGAGGGCGGCGTGCCGCCGCTGACCTCACGCGCGTACCAGTCGCGCATGAGCGCCGCCGCGCCGCTCACGTGCGGGGCCGCCTGCGAGGTGCCGGAGATGACCGAGTAGAGCCCGCTCGTCCCGGCGAGCCACTTGGTGCACGTGCCACTCCCGCTGTAGGCGCCGTGCTGGGGCGCCGCGCCCACCACGTGCGTGCCGGGCGCAACGAGGTCGGGCTTGCGGCGCCCGTCGTCGGTGGGACCGCGGCCGGAGAAGTTGATGATGTCCTCGGGATCGTTCGCCTCGCTGTCGTCGACCCCGCAGCCGTCGTCCCCGCCGAGGGCGCGCACGCTCTCCGAGGCGCCGACGGTGATCACGTTCTTCGCCGTGCCGGGCGCGGTGATGCTCGCGTAGCCCTCGTTGCCGGCGCCGGTCACCCCGTCGCCGTCGTTGCCGGCCGTGAAGACCTCGACCATCTGCTGGTTGCCGGCGGTCCCCGGGGCCGCGTCGCGCACGAGCGCGTCGTACTCCGCCGACTCCGGGCCGTACTGCCCGGGCACCGAGATGCCCCAGGAGTTGTTCGAGATCCGCGCGCCCGCCGCGTAGGCGGTGGAGGTGAGGTTGGTGAAGGTGCCGACGAGCTCGAACTTGCCGTCGCAGGCGAAGATCTTCGACGCGCCCAGGCGGGCCCTCGGAGCCATGCCCATGCCGTGCCGGAAGCCGCTCCCGTCCACCCGCGTGGCGCCGGTCACGCCGAAGCCGGCGGCGATCGACGCGACGTTGGAGCCGTGCCCGGTGCAGTCACGGGCACCACCCGAGTCGAGCGTGTGGTTGTTCGCGTAGGTCACGCGGCTGGCGCCCGCCCCGAGGCCCTCCTGGCGGAAGTCCGAGTGGGCCGGGGCGGCCGCGTTGCCGCCGTCGAGTCCGGAGTCCGTGACGTCGATCGTGAAGTTGAACAGGCCGCTCGTCGCGAAGCCCTCGCCCTCGAGCCAGGACAGGTAGCCGGGTCCGCTGGGATTGTTGCCGGTGATGTTGCCGGCGGCGATCTGAGCCCCCCGCTCGTCGTGGAGCTCGGGCACCGCGTAGGGCGAGACGCCGATCACGCCCGGGTCGGCGGCGAGCTCGTCGACCAGCGACGCGTCGAGCCGGGCGAACTGCGTGCGCACCCCCGCCACGAGCGACGGGTCGCGCAGCTCGGGACCGGCGGCGGCCACGCGCCGGCGCGCCCCCTCGCCCGCTTCCCCGGCCACGGTCTGGACGGCCACCGCGCCGCCCGTCGCCGCCAGCTTGTCCTCGGGCCGCACGGGCGTGGCGGCCCGCACCCCCGCCGGGCCGCCCACGAGCGCCGCCACGCGCTCGAGCGCCGCGCCGCCGGCGTGCACGAGGTATCCGTTCTGCGCCACGTAGTGCACGATCCGCGCGCCGGTTTCGCGAAGTCGCGCGAGCCACTCCTCCTTCACGGGACCCGCGAACTGCACCACCACGAGCGCTTCGTCCGGCTCGGGCGCATCCTTGCCCGCGAGCGAGGCGCGCGCGGCGGGATCGAAGCGCCTCCCCGGCAGCCTCACGCGCCGCAGGTCGTCGCGGCGGTAGCCGCCGGCGTCGCGCAGGGCGTCCTCGTCGGTGCCCGCCGCCTCGACCAGCGCGAAGGCCGGGTAGCGGGCGAGCACCCGCGCGTCCGCGCGCTCGAGCGCGAGCTCGCCGCGCGCGGTGTCCGGCACCACGAGCAGATGGGCGCCGCTGCCCGGGTCACCGGACTGGGCGCCGGCGAGCGAGGCAACGGCGAACAGACCGCCGAGGACGGTCGCAAGTGCGACGAGTGATCGAAGGCCAGAGACGTCGATGCGGAGCCCTTTACCGCCGGAGGACGTCCCGTGCAGGGTAGCCAGCCGCTGGCGCGCGAACCGCATCTATCCTCCCGCGCGGTGCAGCGCTCCGCCCTCATCGTGCTCGATCTCCAGAAGGCGTTCGACGATCCCGCCTGGGGCACTCGCAACAACCCGGACTGCGAGCCCAACGTCGGCGCGCTGATCGAGGCCTGGCGCGAGCGCGGCGAGCCGGTGGTGTTCGTCCGCCACGACGGGCTCGAGGAGGAGTCCCCCTACCACACGCTGGGCCGCGACCACCCCGGGAACGCCTTCAAGGACGTGCTCACGGGCGAGCCCGACCTGCTCGTGACCAAGCACGTGAACTCCGCCTTCCACGGCACTCCCGACCTGGCGGCCTGGCTGCGCGAGAACGACGTCGGCGCGATCACCGTCTGCGGCATCCAGACGCAGATGTGCTGCGAGACGACGGCGCGGGTCGGCGCCAACCTCGGCTTCGACATGACGTTCGCGATCGACGCCACCCACACGTTCGATCTTCCCGCCTACGGTGGCGGCATCCTGCGTGCCGACGAGGTGGCACGCGTCACGGCCTCGAACCTCGATCCCGAGTTCGGGCGCGTCGCCACCACGGCGGAGCTCACCGGCTGAAGCCGGGCGGCGCCTCCTAGGGCTGGGTGTCCGCACCGGTCCCGTCGTCGTCGAGGACCCTCGGACCTCCGCGCCCCGACCCGCCGGGCCGGTGCACGAGCTCGCAGGAGCGGAGGCGGTCTAGCCGGTCCGCCGTGCAGATGTCCGCCCCGCGACCGCCCACCACGAGGTCGCGCCGGCCGTCGCGCGAGTAGATCCGATCCTGACCGCGGCCGCCGTGGACGCGGTCGCGTCCACGCTGGCCGTTGATGCGGTCGTGCCCGCGCAGTCCCCGGATCAAGTCGCGTCCGCGGGTGCCGCTCAGGGCATCGGCGTGGCGGGAGCCGCGCATCTTGTGCCAGCCGTCGCCGGGCTTCGCGCCGCCCGCAGGGGCGAGCGCACCGAGCAGAACGGCGAGCGCGCAGACGACGAGCGTCGGGCGGAGGGGGCGCACTCCCTCTCTATCGGGCGAAACGGGCTTTCCCTTGACCGCCCGGCGCCGGCTGCGCCGCCGTGCGCGAGGGGCCGGGCTCGGCCCGGACCGGAGCGATCGGCTCAGACGCGAGGGGCCGGGCTCGGCCCGGACCGGAGCGATGGACTCAGACGCGAACGGTCTGCTCGGAGACGGCCTCCACGACCTCTTCCTCCTCGAGGCCGCGCTGGTCCTCGTCCCGCGCGCACACCACGTTGAACTCGCCGGTCCCGAGCTCCGCGTTCCCCCTGATCGGCAGGCCCCGAATGGTGTCCCAGCCGAGCCGCTCGACCTCGAACGGGTTCATCTCGATCGCAACCGCGGGGAACTCGCAGTTGCGGTTGTGCTGGTCGATGGCGTTGGAGATGACCTCGAGGTTCTTGGCTTCGGATGAGCTCATCGCGACGCGGGCTCCTTCAGGACCGTCCGGTAGTGCTCGATGGTACGCGCAAGCCCGTCGCGGATGTCGACCTCGGGCTCCCAGCCGAGCAGCTCGCGCGCGCGAGTGATGTCGGGCTGGCGCACCTGCGGATCGTCCACCGGCAGCGCCTCGAAGAGGATCTCCGACTCGGAGCCGGTCAGCTCCAGGATCAGCTCGGCCAGCTCGAGCAGCGACATCTCGGCGGGATTGCCGATGTTCACCGGCTCGTGAAGGTCGGACTCGGCGAGCAGCACGAGGCCCCGGATCAGGTCGTCGACGTAGCAGAAGCTGCGCGTCTGCTGGCCGTCGCCGAACACCGTGAGCGGCTTGCCGAGGAGCGCCTGGCGCAGGAAGGTCGGGATCGCGCGGCCGTCGTGCGGCCTCATCTTGGGCCCCGAGGTGTTGAAGATCCTCGCGATGCAGGTGTTCACGCCCTGCTGGCGCAGGTAGGCCATCGTGAGCGCCTCGGCGTAGCGCTTCGCCTCGTCGTACACGCCGCGCGGGCCGATCGGGTTGACGTTGCCCCAGTAGCTCTCGGGCTGGGGATGCACGAGCGGGTCGCCGTAGACCTCGGAGGTCGAGGCGAGCAGGAAGCGCGCGCGGTGGCGCTTGGCCAGCCCGAGCGTGTTGTGCGTGCCGTAGGCCCCCACCTTGAGCGTGTGCAGCGGCAGCCGCGCGTAGTCGATCGGCGACGCCGGCGAGGCCATGTGGTAGACGAAGTCGACCGGCTCGTCGATCTCGTAGTGGCTCGTGATGTCGAGCATCTCGAAGCGGAAGTCGTCGCCCTCGCGCAGGTGCCGGATGTTCTCGAGCGAGCCGGTCTCGAGGTTGTCGACGCAGAGCACGCGGTGGCCGCGCGCGAGGAGGAAGTCGCTCAGGTGCGAGCCGAGGAAGCCGGCGCCGCCGGTCACGAGGGAGGTCGGCATCGCGGGCAGACTAGCGTGAGGCTGCCGGCCGGAGCGGCGCCTACGCGTCCGCAGGCGGGATCTGGGGCTCCGGATGGAGCGGCTCCTCCGGCGTCTCCGGACCGCGCGGATCGGGCACCGGGGCGTCCGGCGGATCGGGGTCCGGCACCGTCGGTCCGGGCGGGCCACCGGGCTGGTCGGGGGTGGGCGGCTGCGGCACCTCGGCGCGCCGGGCGGCGAGCATCTGCACGGGCGGCCTCCTCAGGTCGAGATCGCGGAGCTACGCCTCTACCCGGAGCCCGCCTCACGAACCCGGCCCGCCACCGATGAATCCCGGCCGCGGCTGCGGTCTAAGGTGCAGCTGACCTCAGTCGGGCTCCCCGCCCGCAGGACGAAAGGACGCACCACCAATGCAGCAGCGGATCGTGACAAACCTGTGGTTCGACACCGAGGCCGAGGAGGCCGCCGACTTCTACACGTCCGTCTTCAAGAACTCACGCGTGGTGAGCCGGAGCCACTACCCCGAGGGCGCCCCGCGCGAGGCCGGCATGGTCATGACGGTGGACTTCGAGCTCGACGGCCAGCGCTTCGTCGGCATCAACGGCGGTCCGGAGTTCACGTTCGACGAGGCCATCTCGCTCCAGATCAACTGCGAGGACCAGGCCGAGGTCGACTACTACTGGGAGCGGCTCTCCGAGGGCGGCTCGGAGGGACCCTGCGGCTGGCTCAAGGACCGCCACGGCCTGTCCTGGCAGGTCGTGCCGACCGGCATGGACGAGCTGTTCTCCGATCCCGACCCGAAGCGGGCGGAGCGGGCAATGCAGGCCATGCTCGGAATGAGCAAGATCGACATCGCCGCGCTCCGGAGCGCCGCCGACGGCGTGCCCGCCGCCTGAGCGGTGCGCCCGCCTACTGGGCCGCCTTGACGGTCTGGTCGAAGACCAGCTCGCCGTCCTCGACCCGGTAGACCCCGTAATCGGTGATGGTCGTGTCGCCGTTCTCGTCGATGTCATAGGTGCCGAGCACCGACTCACGACCCTTCGTCTCGAACAGCGCGTCGATCATCGCCTGTCGGTCGGAGCAGTCCGGGCCGAGCCGCTTGCAGGTGTCGAGCACCAGCGTCATCGCCTCGTACCCGTAGATGGCGTACGGATCGACGCTCGAGACGTCGTACTTCTGCTTGTACTCGTCGAAGAAGCGCTGGCCGTCGGGCGGATACTGGTCCGGCGACAGCGTGGCCACCGTCACCTTGACCTTGTCCGCCACGTCGGCCGGGATCCCGCCCTCGCCGGTGACGAAGAACTCGGGGTTCGACACGCCGTCGGGCCCGTAGAGCTTGGCGTCCGGGATCGCCGCCGAGACGTCCTTGAAGAGCTGGACCGCGCCATTTGGCGTGACCCCGGCGAACACGAAGCAGTCCACGTTCTTGCTCTTCAGGCTGGACGCCTGGGAGCGGAAGTTCGGAGCCTTCGGATCGATGCCCTCGCTGGTCGCGACGTCGACGCCCTGCTCCTTCGCGGAGGCCTCGATGTTCTCGGCGAGGCCCGCGCCGTAGACCTCCTTGTCGTTCAGGATCGCCGCGTTCGTGCAGCCGTCCTCCGCCATCACGGTGGCCAGAGCGGCGCCCTGGATGGTGTCCTTGGGCACGATCCGCAGGTAGTGGCGCGTGCCGGACGGGTAGTACTTGCCGGGCTCGCCCTCCTCGGCGCCGGGCTCGTCGGAGGTCAGGCCCACGGCGGTGTTCGCCGGGCTGACCTGGGCGATCGGCACCTCGTTCAGGATCGGGATCGAGATCGCGCTCGCGCCCGAGTTGAACTCGCCGATGTAGGCGATCGCGCTCTCGTCCTGCGCCACCCTGCGCGCGTTGGCCGAGGCGGCCTCGGGCGTCCAGTTGCCGGCCTGCGCGGTCGAGTCGTCGAGCGAGGTGTACTTCACCGTCGTCTGGCCGGCCTTGCCGCCGGCCTGCTCGAGCGCCAGCTTGACCCCGTTCACCAGCGCCAGGGTCTGGAGCCGCTGCGCCCCCTGGAGGGGCAGCGACGAGTACACGTTGACCGTGCTGGCGCCGCTCTGACCGGACTCGTCGCCATCGTCGTCGTCGTCTCCGCAGGCCGCGAGGCCCGTGAGCAGGATCAGGGCCGACGTCAGGCCGGCCAGCATGGTGCGACGCTTCATTCGCTCTCCCATCTCGATTCGCAGCGAGAGGGTTCAGCGGGCGGGCCCCTCAAGCAAGTCGGATTCCTGCTGGCACCGATCGCAACGGGCGCTTAACCGACTCAAGCTCGCCTCCATGTTCGCGGGGGGTAGGTTGACCGGATGCCCTCAAACGGTTGGCTGCGCCTCGAGCTGCGGTACCTGGCGGCGCTCGAGGCGATCGCCCGGACGGGGTCGTTCGGCGACGCCGCCGACGAGCTCGGCTACACGCAGTCGGCCGTCAGCCAGCAGATCGCGGCACTCGAACGGCTGGTCGGGCAGGCGCTCATCGACCGGCCGGTCGGGCGAAGGCCGTTCGGCCTCACGCCCGAGGGCTCGGTCCTGCTCGACCACGCGAGGCGATCCTGGCTCGGGTGCGTATCGCCCGCACCGACCTCGATGCGCTGGGCCGCGGGGACGCCGGCACGCTGCGGGTCGGCACGCTCCAGAGCGTGGGCATCCGGGTGCTGCCGGCGGTGGCGAGCCAGCCTGGCGGAGTCACACCCCGATCTGCAGCTGGAGATCCACGAGGGCGGCTGCGACCTCGAGCTGATCGATCGCGTGGCACACGGCGAGCTCGACCTCACCTTCTGCGTGCTGCCGGCTCGGAACGGAACGCTCGCGACCGAGGAGCTCCTCGACGATCCCTACCTGCTGCTCGTGCCGTCCGATTCGCCGCTACGCGAGGCGAGTGCGGTGCCGCTCGAGAGGCTCGGCTCGCTCCCGCTGATCGGCTATCGGGGCTGCCGCACCGAGGAGCGCGTCGTGTCGTACCTGCGCGGGCTCGGCATCGACCTCGACCGGGTGGCGTACGCGGACGACAACGCGATCATCCAGGCGATGGTGGCCGGGGGACGGGGCGCCGCGGTGCTCACGCATCTCTCGATCGACCACGGGGACGCCCGTACGGCGACGCTGCGGCTCGACGCCTGGGTGCCGCCGCGACGGATCGCGGTCGGCTGGCGCCCCGAGCAGGCAACCTCACCGGCCATCCAGGCGTTCGTCTCGACCGCCCGCACGGTCACGCGGGCCCTGCACGCGCAGATTCACGAGGCGAGTGCGTCCGGCAACGCCGGTCGCGAGCGGGCGTCGAGCCCGTCCTAATTCCCCTGTCGCCTCTTGTTGGGTTATCTACGCGGCGGATGCTTTCCCGGCGAGCCCGGGGCTGGGTGGGGTCAGCGTCCGGCCGCTCCGGTCGGAAAGGCGCAAGCGTCCTGAGTTTGATCGCTCCTGGCGTGCAAAGTCAGGACGCTAGGCCGGGAGGGCCGGTCGATGGCCTAGCGCGCCGGCGTCAGGTGGACCAGCGCGTCCGTGATCTCGATGACAACGGTGTTGCCCTCTTCGTCCAGGAACTCCCTCCTGGCAGCGCACGGCACGGTCTTGGTGCCCACTCCGGGATGGTCGAACACGACCTGGTTGGTCTGGACCCCGTTCACGAACGTCGTGGTCGTCCCTGCCAGGAGCACGGCGTTGCTGTTGCTCCCGAAGTCATGGCCGGCCGCGCCGGTCCCGACGACCTCGAAGGTGATCTCGCCTCCGCCCGTCGTGCACGTCACGGTGTAGGTCCCAGCGTTCGGATGCTTGACGGGGTCCGCGGCGGCGGAAGCAACCATGAGCCACAGCAGCACCAGCGCGAGCGGAAGGGCACGCCACATCATCGGACTCTCCTTGGCTAGACGGTCCGTTCTCCGGCAAAGGGCACGCTCTCATGACCTCCGTTGAAGGTCAAGGATGAGAAACGGGTGACGTCCGTGAACGTCTTGTGGGACGTGTCAGGCGAGCGCCGCTTCGGCCTTCGCCCTCTCCCCCGCCTCCGCATCCGGCGGCTCCTGACCCGGCGGCATGACCGGACGCAGGTATAGGGCTGCGAGAGCCCCCACGGCGGCGAACACGGCGGCCACGATGAAGCCCGCGTGATAGCCGCCCGTGAGCGCCTCCGCCACGCTGTCACCCGCGTCGCGCAGGCTGTCGCTGCGCGAATCCGAGACGCTCACCAGCACCGCCAGGCCGAGTGCGCCTCCCATCATGAACGCGGTATTCACGATGCCGGAGGCGAGCCCCGCCTCGCTCGGCCCGACGTCGCCCATCGCGGCGAGCAGCAACGGGTTGAAGGTGATGCCGCCGCCGATCCCCATCACGATCATGCCCGGAAGCACGTCGACGAAGAAGTTCCCGTCGGCGGGCGTGCGCGCGAACAGCAGCAGGCCGACGGCGAAGCAACTGAGGCCGAAGACGATCGGCGGCTTGACGCCGAAGCGCATCACGAGCCGGTCGGACAGCGCGATCGAGCCGGCGCCCATGATCAGCGTCGACGGTAGGTAGGCCAAGCCCACCTCGAGTGGGCTGTAGCCGAGCACCAGCTGGAGGTAGAGCGCCGAGAGGAAGAACCACCCGAACATCGATCCCGCCATCAACACGGCCACGCCGTTCGCCACCGAGATGTTCCGCAGGCGGAACAGCCCCAGCGGCATCAATGGCGCGCGCACCCGGGACTCGACCACGAGGAAGGCCACGAGCAGCGCGGCGGAAGTGGCGAGCAGGGCGAGCGTCTCGCCCGAGGTCCAGCCGTTGTCGTTGCCGTTCACGACCGCATACGTGCCGATCATCACCGCCGCGGTAACCGTCACGGCGCCGGCCACGTCGAGGCGGCGGTCACCGCCGTCGCCCTTGTCGTCGGGCAGCAACGACAGGCTGAGGGCGAACACCGTGGCTCCGATCGGCAGGTTCACCAGGAAGATCCAGTTCCACGCGAACAGATCGGTGAGCACACCACCGAGCAGCACCCCTGCCGTAGCTCCCCCGGACAGCACGAAGCCGAAGATCCCCATCGCCTTGGCCCGCTCGGCCGGCTCGGTGAAGATCGTCATCACCAGCGACAGGGCGACCACCGAGACGATCGCGCCGCCGAAGCCCTGAAGCGCCCGAGCCGCGACCAGGAATTCCTGCGACGGGGCCAGCCCGCAGGCGAGCGACATGACCGTGAAGAGCGCGAGGCCCATCAGCAACAGGCGCCGGCGCCCGTACAGGTCACTGAGCCGGCCGGCCAGCAGCAGGAAGCCGCCGAAGGTGAGCAGGTAGGCGTTCACAACCCAGGCGAGCGACGCCTCGGAGAAGCCCAGGTCCGACTGGATCGACGGCAGGGCGACGTTCACGATCGTCGAGTCGAGAACGATCAGCACGTCTCCGAGACAGAGCACGTAGAGCGCGAGCCAGCGCCTGCGGCCCTCGAGGGCCGCCGGTGTGGGCCGGTCTGCCGTCTGCGTCGTCGTCACAACCTCACCTTTCGATTCGAGAAGAGCCAGCCGAACAGGGTACGCGTTCAAGCGGGCTTCAAGTCAAATGGGATATCGGCGGCCAGCCACTCGACGGCCGTCCCGCAATCTCACGCCAGCGGCGCGCGGCTCGTTTCCTCGATGAGTGTCAATCACGAGAAGCGAGGTACACGCATGTCCGCTGAAGACAACAAGGCAGTCGTCGGGCGCTGGTTCACCGAGTTCTGGGGCGACGACTACAACCCCGAGGTGATCGACGAGCTGGCCGCCCCCGACATCCGCTTCGAGTACTCGATGCACGCCCCCTGCCGCGGCAGGGACGAGGTGCGCGAGTTCGCCGCCAAGTTCCGCGCGGCGTTCCCGGATCTGGGGTTCGAGGGCACCGCCGACCTGATCGCCGAGGGCGACTACGTCGTCGGTCAGTGGAAGGGCGGCGGCACGCACACCGGCGACGCCTTCGACGACATCCCGCTCGGATCCCTGCCGGCGGCCACGGGCAAGCGGATGGAGTTCACCGGCACCACCGTGCTCAAGGTCGAGGACGGCCTCATCACCGAGGAGATCGGTCTCGACGACGGGGTGACCGCGCTCGAGCAGCTGGGCCTGATCCCCAAGGCGTAGGCCGGCGCACGCCGATCGTCATTCCCGAGCTCGCGCGTAGGGCGATCCACACCGAGCAAGATCCAGCATGGCGGTCCTCGGAAGAGTCCGCCGAGAGCTGGTCAGATCGGTGCTCGTGCTCGGCCGCGACTCCCGCGCCACTTCCGCATCGAGGGCGACCTCGTGAAACCGGGGGCTCTCCCTTCACCCGCACCCGGACGTCGCGCTGGGCGCCTACGCGCCGGTACCTGACAGCGTTGCCGCAGCGATGACCGCCGCTGAGATCACCGCGAGGGTCAACCGTTTCAGACGCTTCGGTGTGAGCCAAGCGAAGTCCTTGGCTGCGAGCCATGCTCGGATGCCGGTCGCGCCACCGACGGCCACCGCGGCCGTTGCCATGCACTGCGCACACACAACTGTGAGTATTGCACCGTGCAGGAGCGGATCCGCGAGGAACGCTGCACGGGCGTTTAGGCCAGGATCGGGCCAATGCGTACAGCGAGACAAGGGTGCAGGAGCGGCCGCGCCCGCGCGCCCGATCCCAAGCCGGCTGACCGATCACCCTACGGCTCGGGCGTCACCCGCAGCACGTTCAGCGTGCCGGAGATCTCGTTGCTGATCAGCACGAGTGCGTCGCCGGACGGGCTGTCAAGGCTGGGCGCTGCGCGCCTCCCGTCCCCCGGGCCGACGTGCTCCTGTACCGGCACAGAGACCAAACGGCGGATCAGTCAGGGTCAAGCACTTTCAGTCTGGATGTCCGACGAACCTCCAGACGATCAACGGCCAGAGGAATTGGGCCCTCATTGGGCCCCCGGCTAACGAGGGAGGATCGAGTCACTCTGCCCGACGGACCGCAATTGCAGGACTTTCGTGAGGGTGAGCGACGGGACTCGAACCCGCGACCGCCTGGACCACAACCAGGGGCTCTGCCCCAACCCGACTGGGTCACGGTTGCGTCATGACGGCCCCGCCAGCGGGTCCCGGGTCTCGTGCGGCCCGGACGGTCGTCACGGATGATCGCGGCTTCTGCTCGGCTTAGGTCCCTGTTCGCTCGGCGCGAGCCTGTGCTCAGCGGCACTCAGGACGACGGCGGCGAAGCGCTCGCTGAAGCCGGCGAGGAAAGCGAAGAAGCCGTAGTAGTACGGTTTCTGCTCATCGTCGACCTGGATGTCGAGCAGGCCGCTGGCGAGGAGGAAGAACAGCGCCACACCGATGGCGCCTCCCAGGAAGGGCCGGTAGGCGCCCAGCCTCCGCAGAAGCGGGCGCCCCAGCTCGAAGTCGATGTTGAACCGGCCGTGCTCGACCTTGCTCATCCGCGACAAGGCACTCACCAGGGCGCCGATCGCTCCAGCGCCGAAGCAGATCAGGATGGTCAGACGGTCGTCTCCGACGCCCGCCGCCCACAACAGGAAACCGACCACCAGGCCGAAAAGCGCGGCGAGCCAGACCCCGATGAGCATCCCGGAGGCGTAGACGATCCGCCCGGCCTTGCTGGCGGCGCGGTGATAGTACGCCTCGCACTCGGCAAGCTTGTGTTTCTGGCCGCCGACGAGCTCCGCCTCGGCCTTCTCGTCGGGGGTGCCCTCGCGCTCGAGGAAGCCGAGCAGGTGCATCTCGATTCCGAGGATCCAGCGAAGCGCGATCTGCTCGGTTGTCCCGCGCAGGACCTGCGAGACCCTCATGGCGAGGAGCTCACACTCGTGCAGCAGGTCGGCGATGCGTGGGGCGCCGCGGGTGGCCCAGTCGGTTACGCGGTGCAGCCGGACGACATCGTCTTCGTCTCGCAGCCCAAGGCCGTTCAGGCGCACCGGCTTGCCGGGCTGCACGGTCATCGCCACGGCCGAGGCATCGCGGGTGGACCAGTAGACCTGCTCCACCCGACCCTCTTTGCGCTGGAACTCCGTCAGCTTCTGCCGGTACGCCTGCTCCAGCGCCGGATCCGCGCAGCCATCTGAGTGAAGCTTCCGCTCCCACTGGTAGTGCGCCCAGACGAGCTGGGGGAAGAGCGCTGCGCCCGTCTCATCGATCGCCTCCTCGGAGCCGCCCAACGATGTCTCGCGCCGAGGCAGTTCCTGAGCGACGGCCTGGGGGACGGTCTCGCCCGGTGAGGGCTCGCGATACCCGATCACACCCACGCCGATCAGCCTACGTGACGTGACACTTGCGACAAGGCCGGGGGCGCGTTCTTGCATCGAATCCCGGCGGCTAACCCGTGCCCAACCGTACCCACCGACAGTTCTCGATGGTGTCTCGAATAATCAGCAGACACGGCGTGGATGCTGCTGAGGGAGCGACACCCAGGTACCCCTACGGGGATGGATCGGTGCCCGCCCGCCGCGATAACGCATTCGGCTTGCCGTGTTGAGAAGCCGACGCTGAGCTCGGTCAGTTCGTGCTTCCTACCCAGCACGCAAGGTCCACCGCGGATCCGCCAGCGCGAATACGCGCGAAATTCTCCGGCAAGGATTTCTGCATGTAGTGCCTCCGCATGACACGTCGGGTCACAGCACACAGCTCGGTCAGTCCTCGCGCCGGGACCGTGCAACCCCCAATCGATCTCCTGCGTCAAGAGCGCTCGGCTCTTACACCACGTCCTGGGACTTGACTCTGGTTTCGGCCATTTCGCAGCAGGTTTCCGTCTCCCGCACCTGCTCGCCTATGCCCCGGGCAGGACTCGAACCTGCGACCCGCGGCTTAGAAGGCCGCCGCTCTATCCAGCTGAGCTACCGGGGCGAGTCCGGCCAAAGCCTAGGCCCGGCCGCGGCCCTTGACGAGCCTCAGCGGCCGCCGCCTCCGCCGATCGACGAGCCCGAGAGGAAGAAGAACCAGAGCTCGAAGGCCGCAGCGGCGAGCAGCACCGTCGCCACCACCACCTTCTCGGCGCCCGAGATGCGCGCGGCGGCCGCCTGACGGTCCGGGCGCTCGCCGCGCATGCTTCGCAGCCAGGGGGCGTGGGTGCGGACCGTCGGCGCGGTGCCGGTGGCTTCCTGGTAGGCGTGCATCGTCAGCTTGAGCAGCTGGTAGAGGCCCATCGAGAAGACGATCAGCGCGATGATCACGACGACGAAGGCGCCCATCGAGGGTTGGCTCTCCTCGCCCTGCACGCGCGAGCCGATCCAGAGCGCCAGGAGCGGGCTGCCGGTCCAGACGTTCAGCGCCAGGAACGCCATCGCCGCGGCGAGCAGGACCGCCTTGAGCTTGCCCCCCGACCTGGAGGCGGGCGTGGAGCCCTCCATCGCTCAGGCCGGAGGCGCCACGGGCCGGCCGCGCGACCACTCGGCCTTGTGCTCGCGCTTGGCGGCCTGGTAGTCCGCGAGCGCCTGAGGCGAGTCGACGTCGCCGAGCGTCGGATGCCACGGGACCAGCTCGCGCGCGACCTCGATGCCGAAGCGCTTGGCGAGCACGGCCCCCAGCGCCTTGATCTTCATCTCGCCGAAGCCGGGCAGCGCCGCGATGTTGGCGCGGAGCTCGTCGGCGTCGGCGGCATCCGTCCAGACCCGGGCGGCGTCACCGTCGTAGCGGTCGCGCAGGTAGACGGCCAGCTCGTGCACGCGGCCGGCCATCGACTTCGGATACCGATGGATCACGGGTCGCGTACGGAACACCGGCTCGAGGTCGGCCGACGCGAGCGTGTCGGCGTCGATCGAGCCCAGCCGCTCCTTGAGCATGAGCGGCCCTGCGAACGCCTGCTGCACCGTGATCTGCTGGTCGAGCGCGAAGCCCACCAGCAGCGCCATCGGATCGGACGCGATCAGGGCGTTCGCCTCGTCCGAATCGGTGAAGTAGAGGCGGTCGGGCATGCCCCGATCGTACCGGCAGGAGATCGGGGTGCCCGGATTTGAACCGGGAACCTCCGCCACCCAAAGGCGGCGCGCTACCAGGTTGCGCCACACCCCGACTCGGGCGAGTGTAAGCCGAGCGTCCCGGCGCGACGGAGCTCAAGCCGGCCAGGCCGTACGCGAACACCACCGACGCCGCCGCCAGCAGCGCCACCCCGGTCACCGGCACCGCGCGGGCGCCCGCCGGGCGGGTCTTCTCGTGGACCATCAGCGCGGTGAGCAGCGCCATCCAGATCAGGCTCGCCACGCCGGCCGCGAACATCACCAGCATCAGCGCCCAGCAGCAGCCGACGCAGAACGCTCCGTGGCGGGCGCCGAGGCGAAATCCGCCGCCCACGCCGCGCTCGTAGTAGCGGCGCAGGAACTGCCCGGGGTGGCGGCACTTGTCGAGGCAGGCGTCCTTCAGCGGCGTGAACTGGAACGCTCCCGCGAGCGCGAGCACGCCGGCCCCGATGGCCCAGTCGCGCTCGTGCAGCCAGGGGCTCGACTCGACCACGGCGTGGAGTCCGGCGTCGAAGGCGAACGCCAGGGCGCCGAAGGCGCTCCAGACCGCGGCGTAGCCGCCGATGAAGGCGGCCATCGCCCAGCCGTGCGCGGGAGCGCGAGCCGACGCGACCGAGTACATCCGCACCATCGGCAGGCTCGAGGGCAGCATCATCGCGGCGATCATCACCTGCCAGGCGAGCAGGAAGAGCAGGCCGGCCAGCAGCGGCGACGGCCCATCCACGATCAGCGCGTCGTGGTGGACGAGCGCCGCCGCCCCCGCCACCTGGGCCGCGATCGCGATGGCCCAGGCGGCGGCGATGCCGGCCAGTATCGGCGCGGATGGAGCGCTGTGCGTCACTCGCCCCGGTAGTCGATCTTCCAGTCCGACTGAATCGCGTTCTTGCCCTCGAGCTCCCAACTGAAGCCGTGCTCGGGGATGTCGATCTTCTGATGGCCGGACTTCGACACGTACGCGGGCGAGCCCGGCACCGTCGAGAAGATCGAGTTGTTGAGCGTCGTGATGCTGCCGTCCGGGCCGCGGTAGGGCTCCATCGAGCACTCCACGTTGCCCTCGACGGTCAGCGTTCCGGCGCCGTCCTTGATCGAGTGGCTGATCGGGGCACGCCTGACCTCGAGGACCTCGCCCACCAGACCCGCCAGGTCGGCCAGCGGCCCACCGAGCTTGCCGGTGAAGGCGTCGAGCAGCGCCTCGGCCTGCTCGTCGGTCGCGCGCTCGTCCATGAACACGACGATGCGCCAGTTGCCCTCGAGCACGTTGCCGGGGATCTTGCAGACGTCGACGACCGAGAGCCCGCTCACGTCGACGCCGCGGACCTTGCCCTCAGAGATCTGGTAGGCCACGACCGAGTCGCAGTAGCCCTCGTCGGGGTCCTCGCCGATCCAGCAGGGACACAGCGTGTCGCAGCTACAGACCTCGAGGAGCGTTCCGGTGAGCTGGTAGCCCGCCGTGGTCTCGGTCGGGCTCGTTTCGGTGACTGTCATTGCGAGTCTCCTTTCGTGGAATCTGTCCATGCGGCCGCCAGCGGAGGGGCGCGCGCCTCTCGCTCGACGAACCCCTTGAGCAGGGCGTTGAAGAACACGGGCTTGCGCACATGCGGGGCGTGCCCGCACCCGGGCATGGCCAACGAAGCGGGGCCCCCGTCGCGGCGGCGAGCTCGCGCCCGACCTCGAACGGACCGGATCGCGTCGTCCTCGCCGTGCACCACGAGCATCGGGCAGCGCACGCGGCCGCACAGCTCGAGCGTCTCCTCGCGGTCCTCGAACTCCCCTGTCTGGACGGTCGCCGCCAGCGTCTCCGGGTCGGTGTCGAGACCCCAGCCGATCGAGTCCTCGATCTGCTTGGTCGAGTGGGGCTCGGGGAAGACCTTGCCGAAGAAGAACTCGAGGAAGTCCTCGTAGTCGCGCCGCCAGTGGTGGATGTTCCACTTGCCCCAGCCCTCGTCGCTCACCTGGGGCGCGAGGAACGCCCGCATGGCGGCGGCGCGGTCGGTGGGCGGCCCGAGCGGCAGCGCCGGGCAGACCACCACGAACCCGAGCAGCCGCTCCGGGTGCTCGGTGGCCACGAGCAGCCCTCGCTGGGCGCCCCTCGACCAGCCCACCAGCACGGCCTCGTCGGTGCCGCTGGCGTCCATCACCGCGAGGGTGTCGGCCGCGTACTCGCGCTCCGAGTACGCCGCGACCTCGGCGGGCCGCCCCGAGAGGCCGTTGCCACGCGGGTCGTAGACGACGACGCGGAAGTGGCGGGCGAGGTAGGGCACCTGCCCCTTCCAGCAGCGCGAGTGCACGATCGACCAGGGGGGCATGAGCACGAGCGTGGGCGAGCCGTCGCCGAAGCGCTCCCAGTAGATCGGCACGCCGTCGCGCTCGACGAATCCCGTCTCGTCGGGCTCGCGCGCCCTCACGCGAGCACCTCCGCGAGCCGCTCCGCGGCCCGCCGGGCGCCGTCGCGCTCGACCGGCCGGTAGCTCACCTCGCGGCCGATCTCCTCCTCGATGGCCGCGGCGATGTCCTCCGGCTCGCTCGTCTCGAAATCGAGTCGCCGCCCCGCCCCGTAGCGCTCGAGCCGATGGTGGACATGGAAGTTCTGCTCGAAGTGGTGGGCGAGCGGGAAGTAGATGAACGGCCGACCGGCCGCCGTGAGCTCCATCGCCGTGGTGAGCCCGCCCTGCACCACCGCGAGGTCGCACGCGGCGAGGTGCAGGTAGAGGTCGTGCACGTAGGGGCAGACCTGCAGGCCGTCCGCCTGGGGCAGCGTGGCGGGATCGATGCGCGGGCCCGCGACCACGATCATCCGCAGGTCGGGCACTCGCTCCTTGGCCTCGCTGAATGCGGCCATCACCTTTCGCAGCAGATGCTCGCCGACGCCCGAGCCGCCGACCGTGACGATGCACACGCGCTCGTCCGGCCGGTAGCCGAGCTCCGCGCGCAGGCGCTCGCGGTCGGCGAACCGCTCGGGGTCGAAGCCCGTCACGTAGCCGGCGAAATCGAAGTTTCGCTCGGTCCAGTCTCGTATGAGCGGCAGGTCCGGGCCCAACCGATCGGGCACGATGTCCTCCGGATTGCCAACGAACAGGGCACAGTCACGCACCTCGGGGTGCGCGGCGATGTGTCCAACCATCTCGCCGTTGTAGTCCGCGGTCAAGTGCGCCTCGTGCGCGCCGCCGTCGTCCATCGGCAGCCAGCCCACGAAGTCGGTCAGCCAGGCGTAGTGCGCGCGCTTCTCGGAGGGGTGCTCGTGGAGGTAGTAGTCGATCTCCCAGGCCTCGTCGCCGATCCAGAGGTCGTAGCGCTCCTCGCGCACCAGGTCGTGGAAGACCATGTAGTTGGCCACGAGGATCTCGTCCATCCGCCGCCAGGCCTGGAAGCAGTGCAGGTCGTGCTCGGCGGACTCCGACTCGATGTGGCTCGACTCGTTCGCCAGGTGGCGGCTGGCCGGATGCACCCGCTCGCCCTCGGCCTCGAGCACGCGCGTGACGGGATGCTGCGCGAGCCAGTCGATCTCGACGCCCGGCACGAGCCGGCGCAGCTCGCGCGCGATCGCCACGTCGCGGCGGGCGTGGCCGAGGCCGATCGGCGAGGAGATGTAGAGCACGCGGCGCCGGGAGCTCATGCCTGCCGCTCCTGTGCCGCGAGCCAGCCGTCGATCCAGGCGAGCAGCTCGTCGTGGCCGCCCTGGATGCCGCTCACCTGCTCGAGCTGGAAGCCCTTGTTGAAGGTGAACACGAGCGCCAGCACCGCCTCGAGCGGGAACGACTCACGGTCGAGGCCGTACTCGTCGAGCGCCTCGCGGAACGCCGCCCGCAGGGTGGAGCGCCACTCCTCGTCGACATGGCGCACCCGGTGCTGGAGGTCGGGGCGGTTCCAGGACATGGCCTGGAGCTCGAGCCAGATCTTGGGGTAGCCGGCCTCGTAGTCCTCGTCGAGGTAGCGCATCGCCGAGCGCCACTTGTCGATGAAGGGAACGTCGGCCCGGTACATCTCGCGCTGGCGCTCCACGAGCCGGCCGGTGAAGCGCTCGAGCACCTGGAGGAGCAGCTCCTCCATCGAGCCGAAGTAGTAGTGCACGAGGCCGTGGTTGACCCCCGCCTCGGCCGCCACCGAGCGCGTGGTGATGCGGGCGTAGCCGTCACTCACCAGCATGCGCTCGGCGGCGTCGAGGAGGGCCTTGGGGGGCTCGGCCGTCCGCTTGGAGGGGATCGGGGCGGCTTCCATTTGGTCAACTGCCTTAGTCAATTGACTAAGAGATCAGCATAGCCCGACTCGGCCCCGCGAGTCAAGTAGGGTGCCGCGTTCCCCGATGGCCGACGTCCAGCCGCTCCAGACCCTCCGCTACGAGCCCTCGGTCGCCGGCTCGCTGGACCGCCTGATCGCGCCTCCCTACGACGTGATCGACCCGCCGCTGCGCGCCGAGCTGCTCGCTTTGAGCCCGTACAACGTGGTCGAGATCGACCTGCCCGAGAGCTCCGAGCGCGATCCCTACGAGCACGCGGCGCGCACGATGGACGAGTGGCGCGCGGACGGCGTGCTCATGCGCGAGCGGGAACCCGGCCTCTGGGTGCTGCGCCAGGACTACACGGCGCCCGACGGCAGCGGACGCACCCGGACCGGGATCCTCGGGCGCGTGCGAGTGGAGGACTACGGCGCCGGCCGCATCCGGCCGCACGAGCGCACCCATCCCGGCCCGAAGGAGGATCGGCTTCGCCTGACCCGCGCCACCCGCACGAACCTCTCCCCCATCTTCAGCCTCTTCCCCGACGAGAGCGGCGGCGCCCGCGAGGCGCTCGAGCGGACGGTCGAGCAGGAGCCGTTCGCCGAGGCGCGCGACCACGAGGGCACGCTCAACACCCTGTGGCGGGTGGGCGACGCGGACGCGATCGCCGCCCTCCAGGGCGCGCTCGCCGACGCCGAGCTCCTGATCGCCGACGGCCACCACCGCTACGAGACCGCCCGCGCGTACGCGGACGAGGTGGGCGGCGAGGGCGACCACCGCTACGTCTTGATGCTGCTCTGCTCGCTCTCCGATCCGGGCCTGCTCGTGTTCCCCACCCACCGGCTGCTCAGCGGCCTGAAGGACGACACCTCCAGGCAGCTGGCGATCCGGGACACCGCCAAGCGCCACTTCGACGTCGAGCTGCTCGACAGCACCGCCGAGCTCGAGCCGGGCGCGGACGGGCGAGTGGCGTTCGGCTACATGGACAGCTTCCACAGGCAGCCCTACCGGCTGACGCTGCGCGACCAGGGGATCGCCGACCGCGCGCTCGACGGGATGCCCGATCCCTACCGGCGCCTCGACACCGCGGTGCTCGAGGCGCTCTTCCTGCGCGACGCGCTCGGCATGTCCGAGGACGACATCTCCCACCTGCGCGGGCTCGCCTACTCGGGGAGCCTGGACGACGCGATCGAGCGCGTGGAGTCGGGCGCCGCCGACGCCGGCTTCTTCATGCGCGCCACCCCGATCGAGCAGGTGCGTGAGGTGGCGGTGGCCGGCGAGTCGATGCCGCCCAAGTCGACCTTCTTCTACCCGAAGGTCCCGACCGGTCTCGTGTTCAATCCGCTGGCGTGAAGATCTACACGCGCAAGGGCGACGACGGCACCACCGGGCTCTGGTACGGGGGCCGGGTGCCCAAGCACGCCGGTCGCCCGGAGGCCTACGGCTCGGTGGACGAGGCCGCCTCGGCGCTCGGGCTCGCGCGCGCCGCCGCGGACCGTGACGGGGAGCTGTACGCGGACATCCTCCGGATCCAGAACGAGCTGTTCGTCGCCGGCGCCGAGCTGGCCACGGCGCCTGAGGCCGCGGGGCGGCTCGAGCCGGGCGTGTCCAAGGTCACGGCCGAGATGGCGGAGCGGCTCGAGGCGGACATCGACCGCTACATGGAGCGCGTCGAGTTGCCGCCCAAGTTCGTGATCCCGGGCGGCAGCGAGCTGTCCGCGCGGCTCGACGTGGCGCGCGCAGCGGTCAGGCGCGCCGAGCGCCGGGTAGCAGCACTCAAGGACGAGGGCGAGCTCGCCGGCGAGACCGTGCTGAGGTACCTCAACCGGCTCTCTGACGCGCTCTTCGCGATGGCGCGCTTCGCCGACGAACCGGACCCGGAGCTCTTCGAGGGGAGACGATGAGAGCGAAGTCGATCCGAGCGAACCCGAGGCTCAAGCAGCACGTGTCCGTGGGCGAGCACCGCCTGACCGTTGACGAGCCTGAGGACCAGGGCGGCGACGACGCCGGCCCGAGCCCGGAGGAGCTGCTCGCCGCGAGCCTCGCCTCGTGCACCGCGATCACGATGGAGATGTACGCCCAACGCAAGGGCTGGGACGCGGGCGAGATGACGGTCGACGTGCAGTACGAGCCCGCGCAGCGCGGCTCCCCCACGCGCTTCGTCGTGAACGTGATCATGCCGAAGGAGCTGCCCGAGGAGCAGCGCGAGCGCCTGATGCAGATCGCCGCCAAGTGCCCGGTGCACCGGACGCTCGAGAGCGAGGTCATGTTCGACGAGAAGGTGACCCTGCGCTAGCCGCGCGGCCGGGCGCGCTCCCACATCTGGAAGCGCCCGAGCGTCCGGTAGCCGGCGCGCTCGTAGACCGGGAGGCCGAGCTTCGTGGCGATCAGCGTCGTGCTGCGGGCGCCGCGTTCGGCGGCGTCGGCGAGCGCGTGGGCGAGCAGCTTGCCGGCCAAGCCCTGGCCGCGCGCCTGCGGAAGCACCGCGACCATCTGGACCTCGGCGTTGCCGGCGTGGTCGATCGTGGCGAGACAGCCCACGGGCTCGCCCTGGCTGCTCGCGAGGTAGATGTGCGCGGCGCCGTCCGGGAGCCGCCGGAGCGCGCGCGAGAACGAGTCGCCGCCGAACGGGTACGAGGCGTCGTTGACGCGCCCCACGGCGCCGAGATCGCCGTCCCGCCGCCAGTCCGGCAGGGCGTTCGGCGCGGGGCGCTCGACTGCGCCCGGCTCGAGCGTGCGCGCCATGGCCCTCGGCTCCGCGTCGAGCACGTGGCCGCGCTCGCCGAGCAACGCTGCGGCGCGCTGGTCGCCGGGCGGAACCCACACCGTCCAGCTCGCGCCGATGCCGGCGTACGCGGCCTCCAGCTCGTCATAGGCCGCCTCGAGGGCGTCCGTGCTCCGGTAGAGGACGGCGTTCATCACCGAGCGCTCGGGCGCGGCGGGAACCAGGCTCGCCAGCACGCCGTCCGGCTCGAGCACGCGCGCGCCGTCCGAGGCACCGCCCACGAGCCGGTACCAGTGGAACATCGACTCGAGGACGCGGTCGAGCACCTACGTGACTGAGGCGCCGGCGTCGCTCAGCTCCTCGAGCGCCCGCTCGGAGTCCCCGGGCTCGACGTCGATCCCGCGGATGCCGGCGCGTTCGACGGTCACCTGGAAGCCCTCGCGGAGCGCGTCGAGCGCGGTGCTGCGCACGCAGTAGTCGGTGGCGAGGCCGACGACCGTGAGCTCGTCCACCGCGTTGCGGCGCAGCACCTCGGCGAGCTCCGTCTCCTCGAAGCCCGAGTAGCCCTCGAGCTCGGGCCGGTAGCCGGCGTTCACGACCGCGTCGACCTTCGTGCGATCGACCGACGGGTGGAGCTCCGCGCCCTCGGTGCCCTGAACGCAGTGCGGCGGCCAGGGCCCGCCCTGGGCGACGAACGAGTGGTGGTCGGCCGGGTGCCAGTCGCGCGTGGCGACAACGAGGTCGAACTCCCCCGAGTCGAGCAGCTCGCTCACACGGGGAGCGATCGCGTCGCCGTCGGGCACCGCCAGCGCGCCGCCCTCGGTGAAGTCGTTCTGGAAGTCGATGATGAGCAGGGCCCGTGCCATGCCTCTCGGATAATAGGTCCGTGCGGGAGTACCTCCTGACACCCGAGGAGGCGGCGGCGCTCGACGCGCCCGGCTCGAAGGACGCCGCCGTGCTGGTGCCGCTCATGCGCGACCCGCTCACGGCCGTCTTCACCGAGCGCCGGGCCGACCTACGCCGCCACGCCGGCGAGATCTCGTTCCCCGGCGGCCGCCAGGACCACCCCGACGAGGACCTCCGCGCCACCGCGCTGCGCGAGGCCGAGGAGGAGATCGGCCTGGCCCCGGGGCGGGTCGAGCTGGTGGGAGCGCTCCCGCCGGTGGGCACCTTCGTGACCGGCTACCGGATCCATCCGTTCGTGGGCCTGATCGACCGCGACCAGGCCTGGCGGCTCCAGGCCACCGAGGTCGAGCAGGTGCTCGAGTTCACCCTGGACGAGCTCGTGGAGGGCCACAAGATGAGGCGCCTGGTGCGCAAGGGCGTGCCGATCAAGACGCCCACCTACACGGTGGCCGGCCACCTCGTCTGGGGAGCCACCGCGCGGATCGTGCAGTCGCTCCTGGAGCGGCTCGCGCCGGTGCTCTGAGGCCGGCCAGGCGCCACGGGGGTCCGGGGGCGCGAGCCCCCGTATCGCCTCGGCCGGCCAGGCGCCACGGGGGTCCGGGGGCGCGAGCCCCCGGATGGTCTACACGTCCTTCTCGATCGGGCACGTCCACGAGGTTGCCCCACTCGGTCCACGAGCCGTCGTAGTTCTTCACGTCGTCGTTGCCGAGCAGCTCGTGGAGCACGAACCAGGTGTGGGCGGAGCGCTCGCCGATCCGGCAGTAGGCGATGATCGGGTTCGACGCGTCGATCACGCCCTTCGAGGTGTAGAGCTCGCGCAGCTCGTCGGCCGGCTTGAAGGTCCCGTCCTCCTCGACCGCCTGAGCCCATGGCACCGACGCCGCGCCCGGGATGTGCCCGGCGCGCTGGGCGCCCTCCTGCTCGTAGCCGGCCATGGCGATCAGCTCGCCGGAGTACTCCTGGGGCGAGCGCACGTCCACGAGGCGGGTGCTCGAGTCGAGCGCGGCGAGCACCTCGTCGCGGCGGGCGCGGATCGCGGTGTCGCCCTCCCCTGCGCCGAACTGCTGCGGCTCGTAGCTGGGCACGTCGGTGGACGTCGGGCGTCCCTCGGAGATCCACTTCTCGCGCGGGCCGTTCATCAGCCGGACGTTGTCGTGCCCGTAGTAGCGCAGGTACCAATATGTGTAGGCGGCGAACCAGTTGTTGCGGTCCCCGTACAGGACGACGGTGTGGTCGTTCGAGATACCGCGGCCGCCGAACAGCTCGCCGAACTCGCCCGGGCCCAGGAAGTCGCGCTTGACCTGGTCCTGAAGGTCCTGCTTCCAGTCGAATCCGATCGCGCCAGGGATGTGAGCCTCGGCGTACAGCGCCGGGTTCTCGTCCACCTCGACGATGCGGATCGAGTCGTCCGAGAGGTGGTCCTCCACCCACTGCGTCTCCACCAGAACATCCTTCGCATAGTCGGCCACGGCGATGACCTTACCCGGGTCTATGCTGCCTCGCACGTGGAACGCGCGCCGCTCCGACCGCTCCCTTCACACCTCCCGGCCCCGGTGGACGCGGCCGCGGCCACCGCCGCGGTGCGGGCCACTCTGCCGGCTCTCGACGAGCGCGCCGCGCGGGCGTTCGCCCTCGTGGCCCTGGCCGGGCGAACGCGGCCCGAGGCGGCGCTCCGTCTGCAGGTCTCACAGGACGACCTCGCGTCCGACCTTGCCGCCGCCCGCACGGCGCTGCGCCGCTCGGTCGCGCCGCTACGGGGGAGCGGCTGGTGCATGCGCGCGGAGCGGCTGGTGTCCGACCGCCTCGATGGCGAGCTCGGCGGCACCGAGGAAGCTCGGCTGGACGTGCACCTGCGCAACTGCGCCCGGTGCGTCGAGCACGAGCGCCGGCTCGTCCACGCCACGGACGCGCTGCTGGGCGCCTCGCCGGCGCCCGTCGCGGCGGTAGAGCACGCGCCGACCGTCCCGCCGGCGGCGCCCGGAGCGCCCGCGCAGCCGCAGGCGGCACCGGCCCCGCGGGCGTCGCGCAACGGCCGCGAGCTCGTGCGCGCGGCGACGTGGAACGTGCTGCTCGTGATCGCGGTGCTCGTCACGCTGGCGGCGATCGCGCTCGCGCTCGCCGGTGTGCTGGGGGCCGAGCTCTAGCGCGTCAGCAACCCCTCGACCGCCCCCGTCATCGCCTCGAGCCAGCCGTCGCCCCGCGCGACGCCGACGATCTCCACGGGGATGCGCCAGGTGGCCGACGCCTCCCGCACGATCGCCGCGCCGGCGGCCAGCAGCTCGGGGTCGACCGTCCCGCCCGCCTCGTAGACCAGCCCCCGGACCGGGGTGTCGACGAGCCGCTCCATCAGCGTGCGCAACCGGTCCCCGTGCAGCGCTGGCGTAGCGACCGCGTCGCCCATCAGCCAGCACACGAGCGTCACGCCGGCCAGCGCCCCCATCACGCCGCCGAGCCGGTCCGGGTCGGCCACGATCCCCTCGGCGCCCGCCGCCTCGATCTCCGCCAGCCGCGCGGGATCGCGCGTGGTGCCGCGCACGGTGTGCCCGGCGGCCACCAGCTCCGCGGCGAGCGAGCGCCCGTGGCAGCCGCAGCCGACGATCAGGACGCGCGCCACCCGGTCAGTCGTCGCCGCGCGCCCGGCGGCGGAGCTCCTCGCGCCAGCGCTCGTCGTCGGCCACCTGCGCGCGCACGTCGTCCTCGGTCAGCTCCCGCCGCCCGCTCGCTCGGCGGCGGGCATTCTGGGCCTCGAGCATCTGGTCGATGTCCTCGAGCTCGAGCTCGGCCTCCACCTCGGGCGAGCGCGTCGGACGCCAGTCCACCTGCTCGGCGCCGCTGCCCGGATACCACCTGCCCAGCGCGAGGAAGATCCCGAGCAGCACGAGCCCCCCGAGGAGGACGAAGACCGCGAACTCGTCCATCCGGGCGAGTGTACGCTTGCCGCCACCCCCCTCTCGCATCGTGTTGGGTTGACCCGTCCCATCGCATGGTGGGTTTCGGGGCTGGGTGGGTCCCGTGGCCGTGGCCGCGACGATCAACGAGCGGCTGCGCGGTAAGGCCGCCCGCACTTTCCGGCCGGCGCGAGCCGGCTAGGACCAGGACGGCGGCCGGCCAGGTCCGCCTCGGCCCCGCAGCTGAGCGAGCGGGCCGGAGGCCCGTGCCCCCGGCCCGCTGCCTCTTACCCGCGTGAGTCGTCCGGCCTGTCGCTCGCGTGCGAGCGCTGGCTCAGCGACTGATCGCGGCTGGAGTCCGAGTTGCCGTTGCGGTTGTCGTCCGAGTTCGACTCCTCGGAGCCGCGGGTGACGTTCGAGGCGTCCGTGCCGGCGGTCTGGTCGACGCCGTCGGTGGTGCCGCTGGTGGCGTCGGTGCCGCGCGTCTGCTGGGTCGCGCTCTCGTCGGTCCCCTGCGTTCCGTCCCTCCCGTCTGTGGTACCGGCGCTGTCGTCGGTGCCGCGCGTATCGGCGCTCGCCGTGTTGGTTGCGGTGGCGTCGCCGTCGGTACCCGTGCCCGTCCCGGTCCCGGTGCCCGTCCCGGTGTCCGTGTCGTCGTCACCGGAGCCGGGACCCGAGTTGTCCTCGTCGTCGCCGTCGCCGGACTTGCCGGGCCCGGGGGCGGCCGCGGCCTTGTCGAGCGACCAGGGAGCGCCGTCCGGGCCCATCAGCCCAGCGGCCGCCGCGAGGCTCGCCAGCAGCAGTACGAGCGCCACGAGGAGCACGAGCAGCCGGCGGCTCGGCGAGCGCTCGCTCACGAGCAGGTCGTCCTCGCCCTCGGCGAGGCGCAGGTACATCGATGACGGATGCTGGTTCATATGAGTTGGAACACCTCTGGATCGCAAAGCTCACGCACGGCGTGGGCCGCGCCTGCCGAGGACGAGACGCGAGGGCAGAGCCGCGACCAGTGGCTGCAGAGCGAGCGCCAGATCGGAGGCGCTCGGGCGCTCCTCGGGGCGCTTGCGCAGGCAGGAGAGGATCGCCTCCGCGAGCGCCGGCGGCACCCGCTTGGGCCAGGGACGAACGTCCTGCACGAGCTGGGGAAAGCGCGTCTCGAGGTCGGCTACGTCCTCGGTCGATTCGGGCCTCGGAAAGGGGCGCCGGCCCGCGACCGCGTGGTAGAGGGTTGCCCCGAGGCCCCAGACGTCGGCGGCCGGCCCCACGTCGCCGTTCGGCGCGCACTGCTCCGGCGCCGCGTACGCGTTCGTGCCCACATAGCCGCGCAGGCGCGCGGCCCGCTCGCTCGTGCGCGCGAGCGAGAGGTCGATCACCCGCGGCGGGATGCCCATCACGAGGTTGTCCGGCTTGAGGTCGAGATGCACCCAGCCCTCCGCGGCCATGTAGTGGAGCGCGGACGCCACGTGCAGCGCGAGCGGCAGCACCTGCTCGGCGGGCAGCGGACCCGAGCGGCGGATCAGCCTGCGCAGTGTCGGCCCCTCGAGGTGCTCGACCAGCACGTGGGGGTGCGGCGGGTCGAGCACCGAGTCGAAGGCGCGCAGGATCACGGGATGGGCGAGCGCCTCGAGCGCCTCCGCCTCGCGGCGCAGCCCGCGCAGGGCCGATTCGTCCTCCGCCTGGTCGGGACGCACGACCTTTGCCACCATCGGTGAGAACAGCCGCTCGTCCCACACCAGGTAGGCCTCGTAGCGGTTTCCCCCTCCGAGCAGCTTCAGGACAGAGCGGCCCGGGGCGATCTCGTCGCCCTCGCGCAGCTCCCACGAAGCCTTCGTCTCGGCCATCCCCGACAGCATCTTGCAGAATCAGGAACACATGATCGACTTCGAACTCACAGACGAGCAGCAGCTCATCCGGGAGACCGCCCGCGAATTCGCCGACAAGGAGATCGCCCCCCGCGCCCGCGAGAACGATCGCAACGAGCATTTCGACACCGAGCTGGTCAAGCAGATCGCCGACATGGGCTTCCTCGGTGCGATCGTGCCCGAGGAGTACGGCGGCCGCGGCGTCGACTACCGGACCTACGCACTGATCGTGGAGGAGGTCGGTCGCGGCTGCTCGGCGATGCGCACCGTGGTCTCGGTCGTCACCTCGCTCGTCTGCTCGTCGCTCGTACGCTGGGGCAGCGAGGAGCAGAAGCAGGAGTGGCTCCCGCAGCTCTGCTCGGGCGAGTCGCTCGGCTGCTTCGGCCTGACCGAGCCCGACACCGGCTCGGACGCCTCCAACCTGAAGACGCGCGCCGAGAAGATCGACGGCGGCTGGCGGATCACGGGCGGCAAGATGTGGATCTCGCTCGGCAACTACTCGAAGCTCGCGCTGGTCTTCGCCCAGACGGACCAGTCGCTCAAGCACCGGGGCATCGCCTGCTTCCTCGTGCCCACCGACAGCGAGGGCTTCTCGACCCAGGAGATCCACGGCAAGCTCGGCCTCAAGGGCTCCGACACGGCCGCCCTCGGGCTCGACGGCGTGGAGGTGCCTGATTCGGCGCTCATGGGCGACGTCGGCGACGGCTTCAAGATCGCGATGTCCGCGCTCGACTCGGGCCGCTACAGCGTGGCGGCCGGGTGCGTTGGGATCTGCCAGGGCTCGCTCGACGCGTCGATCTCGTACTCCAAGGAGCGCACCCAGTTCGACCGGCCGATCGCGTCCTTCCAGCTCGTGCAGGAGATGATCGCGGACATGGTCGTGCAGACCGAGGCGGCGCGCGGGCTCGTGTGGCGCGCCGGCTGGCTCAAGGACCAGGGCAAGCCGAGCACCACCGAGACCTCGATCGCCAAGCTGTACGCGACCGAGGCGGCGGTGAGCTGCGCCGACCGCGCCATCCAGGTACACGGCGGCTCCGGCTACGTGGACGACCACCCGGTGGAGCGCTACCTGCGCGACGCGCGCGTGACCACGCTCTACGAGGGCACCTCGCAGATCCAGAAGCTGATCATCGGGCGGGCCTACACCGGCATCAACGCGCTGGTGCCCTGATGCTGGTGCTGTCCGAGGTGCACGGCGCCGTCGGGCTCGCGCGCCTCAACCGGCCCGAGGCGCGCAACGCGCTCTCGCCCGAGTTGATGGAGGAGCTCGCGGCGCTCTGCGAGCGCTGGGACGAGGACCCCGACATCCGCTGCATCGTGATCGCGGGCGGCGACGACTGGTTCGCCGCGGGCGCGGACATCAGGGCGATGGCCACGCGCACGTTCGTCGAGACGCTCACCTCGCCGGCGGCGCGCTTCTGGCCGCGGCTGGCGGCGCTGCGCACGCCGCTCGTGGCGGCGGTGTCCGGCTACGCGCTCGGCGGCGGCTGCGAGCTCGCGCTGGCGTGCGACATGATCGTCGCCTCCGAGAGCGCCCAGCTCGGCCAGCCCGAGATCCTGCTCGGCATCATCCCCGGCGGCGGGGGCAGCCAGCGCCTCACGCGCGTGATGGGAAAGCAGCGCGCCATGGAGCTCGTGCTCACGGGGCGGCGGATCGACGCCGCCGAGGCGTTCTCGCTCGGCCTCGTGAACCAGGTGGCGCCGAAGGACGGCTGGCTCGAGGCGGCGCTCGAGCTGGCCGGCATCGTGGCGGAGCGCCCGCCGCTGGCCGTGCGGCTCGGCAAGCGGGCGGTGCTGGCGGCGGACGAGATGTCGCTCGGCGCCGGCCTCGACCAGGAGCGCCGCCTCTACGAGCTCGCGATGGCCACGGAGGATCGCGTGGAGGGGATGAACGCGTTCCTCGAGAAGCGCAAGCCGGAGTTCCGCGGGCGGTGAGGCCGTCCGTCCTCGGCGTGGCCGGCGCGGGGACGATGGGCGCCGGCATCGCCCAGCTCGGCTGCGCGGCCGGGATGCGGACGCTGCTGCACGACCCCGCGCCGGAGGCGCTCGAGCGCGGCGCGGAGGGAGTTCGGCGCGGCCTCGCTCGCTGGGTCGAGAAGGGGCGCCTCGGCGACGAAGCGGCGAGCCTGCTCGAGCCCGTCGGATCCCTCGACGAGCTGGCGCCGTGTGAGCTCGTGATCGAGGCCGCGCCGGAGCGGCCGGAGCTCAAGCGCGAGCTGTTCGCGCGGCTGTCCGAGGTGTGCGGGCGCGAGGCCGTGCTCGCCACCAACACCTCGTCGATCCCGGTGACCTCGCTGGCCGGCGCGGCGGCGCGTCCGGAGAACGTGGTCGGCATGCACTTCTTCAACCCGCCGCCGCTGATGCGGCTGCTGGAGGTGATCCGGGCCGACCAGACGGGCGAGCGGGCGCTGGCGGTCGCGCGGGCCGCCGGCGAGGCGATGGGCAAGCAGGTGATCCTCGCCGCCGACGGCCCCGGCTTCCTCGTGAACCGCTGCGGCCGGCCGTTCTTCGGTGAGGGGCTGAGGCTGCTCGGCGAGCGGATCGCGCCGGCCGAGCGGATCGACCTGATCTGCCGGCTCGGCGGCGGCTTTCGGATGGGGCCGTTCGAGCTGATGGACCTGGTCGGGATCGACGTGGGCTTCGAGGTCGCGAAGTCGTTCGCCGAGCTGTCGTTCGGCGAGCCGCGCTGGCGGCCGAGCCCGATCCAGGCGCGCATGGTGGCGGCCGGCCGGCTGGGGCGCAAGGCGGGGCGCGGGTTCTACGACTACGGGGCGGACGGCTCGTACCGGCCCGATGACCCGTCGCCGCCCGAGCCGGGCGACTCGGAGCCGCTCGTCGTCGCGCTGCTCGGCACGGGTCCGCTCGCCGACGGGCTGCGCGAGCGCGCCCGCGCCGCCGGCCACGAGCTGCGCGAGGGCGGCCCCTCCGAGCTCGTCGTGGACGCCGGCCCGGCTCCGCACCCCTCGCCGCCGGGCGGCGGCCCGCTGGTGGCGCTGTGCGCCGCCACGAGCCTGGCCGCGCGCGGCGAGCCCGGCGCCGTCGGCTTCCACGTGCTGCCGCCGCTCGACGCTGCCCGGCTGGTCGAGCTCACCCGCCTCCCCACCACCCCGGCGTTCGCCGCCGAGGCCGCCGAGCGCTTCTTCGGCTCGCTCGGCTTCCTCTGCGAGTGGGTCGAGGACGCACCGGGGCTCGTGCTCGGCCGGATCGTCTGCCAGCTCGTGAACGAGGCCGCCTTCGCGATCGGCGAGGGCGTGGGCTCGGCCGCCGACGTGGACGCCGGGCTCACCCTCGGCCTCGCCCATCCGCGCGGCCCCGTCGAGTGGAGCGAGGCGATCGGCCTCGAGCACGTGGCCGCGGTGCTCGAGGGCCTCTGGGCCGAGCGGCGCGAGGAGCGCTACCGCACGGCGCCGCTGCTCCGGCGCGAGCTGGCACTCGGGCGTAGCCTTCGCGGCTGATGGCCACGGCTGACCTCACCGTGCTCGCGCTCGGGCGCCCCGGCGCGAGCGCCAGCGAGTACATCGCCGAGATCCAGCGCCGCCTGCGCGCCCAGCGCAGGGTGCGCTACCGGATGCACGCGATGGGCACCTCGCTCGAGGGCGCGACCGAGGACATCCTGGCCGTGGTCGCGGAGCTGCACGCGGTGCCGTTCGACCAGGGCGTGCCGCGCGTCTACACGGTGCTCAAGCTCGACGAGCGCCGCGACCGGCCGGACCAGACGCTGGACGACAAGGTCGAGTCGGTGGAGAAGCTGCTGGGCGGCGACTACAGGTCCCGTTCAGCAGCGCCGCCACCGCCTCGCGGTGGGCCGGCGTCGTGAAGCAGCCGGGCTCGGCGAACTCCTCCATCGCGATCGTCTGCTCCCAGGTCAGGTCGGCCGCGTGGCGGAGCAGCGGCTTCATCATCGTGGCGACGTGGGCCGGCAGCGCCTCCATCCGCTCGCACCAGCGCGGGCGGCGCCGAGCAGCTCGTCGTGCGGGATGGACGGAGTTGGCGAGGCCGAGCTCGCGCGGCCTCCGCGCCCGAGAGGTGGCGCCCGCCGGCGAACAGCTCGAACGTGCGCTGGTAGCCGAGCCGGCGCGTGAGCAGCCAGCTCGTGCCCACCTCGGGCAGCAGGCCGATGCGGCCGAACGCGGGCACGAGCCGCGCCCGCTCGGACACGAGCAGCAGGTCGCAGGCGAGCGCGAACGCGAGCCCCACCCCGGCCGCGGCGCCGTTCACCGCGGCGATGAAGGTCTTGTCGGTGCGCGTGATCAGCCGGGCGATCGCCGCCGAACTCCATGCGGATCCAGCGCCACAGCTCGGGCGCCCCGCCGCCGCCGCTCGAGCATCGGCTGGGCGGTGTCGCGCATGAGGCGCAGGTCGCCGCCGGCGCAGAAGGCGGGGTCGGCGCCGGTGAGCACCACCGCGCGCAGCGACTCGTCGCCCGCGAGATCCGTGAGCGCGTCGCGCAGCCGCACGGTGAGCGCGGCGCTCAGCGGGTTCAGCTTGTCCGGGTCGTTGAGCGTGACGATGGCGTGCGCGCCCTCGCGCTCCACGAGCACCAGGTCGGGGTCCGCGCGCCGCGCCTCGGCCACGGCCTCGGCGTAGGTCGGCTGTCATCTCAGGCTCCTTCGCTCTCGTCGCGCCCGCAGGGCGTTCCAGGCGGCCTCCGGCAGGGCCCGCTCGGCCTCGGCCATCGAGGTCCGCAGGCGCCGCTCGAGCCAGTGCCGCGAGAACTCCTGGGCTCGGGCCGATCAGCGATCACGTAGGTACAGGTCGAGCGGCAGCGGGCGGATGCGCCCGGCCTCCACGTGCGGCTCGAGCCACGCCGCGCGTGGCCGCGAACAGCTCGCGGTTCAGCTCGCGCACGGCCTCGCCGCCCGCCCCGGCCAGCGCAGCAGCCAGCGCGCCAGATCCGGGTGGCGGGCCACCCAGCGCAGGTGGTGGCGCACGAGCGCCCTCACGCCCGGCTCGGCGTCCGGCGTCGCGCTCGAGCACCCCGAGGAAGCCGCGCTGGTAATCCCGAAGCGCCTCCGGCGTAGAGCGCCTCGGCCAGCTCCTGCTTGCCGCCGAAGTGGTGGTAGATCGAGCCCACGCTGGCGCCGGAGCGCCGCCGCACGTCGTCGACGGTGGCGGCCGCGAAGCCGCTCTCGGTGAACGCGCGCGAGCGCGGCATCCAGGATGTCCTGTCGGCGCGAGCTCGGCATTAGAACACTATTCTAGAAGATTATTCTATCGACGATGCCGCTCGACGACTTCCTCCCCCGCTTCGACTTCAGGGAGATCCACTCCACGCCGCGTGGCCGCCGAGCCCGCCGAGGCGCTGGCGGCCGCCCGCGCCGTGACCCCGCTCGAGGTCCCGCTGCTGGTGGCGCTGATGGCGCTGCGAGCGGGCCCTCGCGCTGGCGTCCGGCTCTCGCTCAGGCGACCGATCGTCGAGCAGTTCGAGCGCGCCGGCTTCGTTGCAGCTCGCCGGCGAACGAGCGCGAGCTCGTGTACGGCGGGGTCGGCCGCTTCTGGACGCTCGGCGGCGGGCTGGCTCGGATCGGCCCGCGAGGCGTTCGCGGGCTTCGACGCGCCCGGCTACGCCAAGGCGGTCTTCGACTTCCGGGTCGAGCGCGCCCCGGCGAGGCGGGGCTGTGCTCGTCACGGAGACGCGAATCGCCGGCACCGACGGCGCACGCGCGGCGCAGCTTCGGTCGCTACTGGCGCTTGATCCAGCCCGGGCAGCGCGCTGATCCGGCTCGCCTGGCTGCGGGCGATCGCGAAGCGGCAGCGGCCGAGCGCGGCTCAGCCCGCCAGCTCGGCCGAGCGCCCCCAGCAGCCGGTCGACCTCGTCCTCGGTCGTGTAGTGGAGGAAGCCCGCGCGCACCGCGCCGCCGCGCTCGGCCAGCCCGAGCGCGCGGATCGGCTCGAGCGCGTAGTAGTCGCCGTCCCAGACGTAGAGCTCCTGCCGCCCGAGCGCCTCGGCCACCGCGCGCGGCGCCCGGTCGCCGACGTTGAAGCAGAAGGTGGGCGTGCGCGCCTCCGCGCCGGCGATCCCGTACAGCTCGATCCCCGCCGGCAGGCCGCGCCAGGAAGCGCCGCGCGAGCGCGTCCTCGTGCGCCTGGATCGCGGCGAAGGCGCCGTCCAGGCCGTCGCCGTCGCCCGAGTGAGCGCAGGTACTCGACGGCCGCCGTGGCGCCGGCGACCGCCTCGAAGGACTGCGTGCCGGTCTCGAAGCGGTGGCCCGGCGGGTCCTGGCCGGCGGGGCGCACGCGGTCGGCCGGCAGCGACTCGGCGAGCTCAGGCCGGATCGCCGCCACCCCGAGGTGCGGGCCGAAGAACTTGTAGGGCGAGCAGAGCAGCACGTCGAGCCCCCACTCGCTCGCGCGCAGGCGCCGGTGCGGCGCCAGGTGAACGCCGTCCGCCCAGGCGAGCGCGCCCACGGCATGAGCGGCGGCCGCGATCCGGGCCGGCGTCGGTGAGCGAGCCGACCGCGTTCGAGGCGAGCGTGAACGCCACCACGCGCGTGCGCTCGCCGATCAGCTCCTCGAGCGCCTCGTGGTCGAGCGTCACGTCACTCGCGTCGATCGGCGCGGTGCGGACGGCGAGCCCGTGGTCGGCCGCCACCAGCAGCCAGGGCGAGATGTTCGCGTCGTGGTCGAGCTGGGTGACGACGATCTCGTCGCCCGGCTGGAGCGTCCGCGCGACCGCGTGCGCGAGCAGGAAGTTGAGCGTGGTCATGTTCGCGCCGAAGGCGATCCCGTCCGGGTGCCCGCCCGTGAAGTCGGCGCGGCGCGGCGCGCCCGCGCGCCATCACCTCCACGGACGCCGCGCTCGTGGCGAACGCGCCGCCGAGGTTGGCGTTCGGTCGGGCAGGCAGGCGGCGATCGCCTCGAGCACCTCGGCCGGCACCTGCGACCCGCCCGGGCCCGTCGAGGTAGGCGGCGCCGCCGGAGAGGGCGGGAAAGCGGTCGCGGACGGCGTCGACGTCGAGCATCGGCGCGACGATACCGGCAGCGCCGCGGCGTCAGTCGCTCGCCAGCAGCCCGCGCAGCACGAAGTGCAGGATGCCGTCGTCGCGGTAGTACTGCCACTCGTTGGGCGTGTCGATGCGCACGCGGGCGTCGAACTCGATCGGCTCGCCGCCGGCCGGCGTGGCCGTGACGCGCAGCTTGCGCGCCCTCCTCGAGCGGCGCGAGGTCGAACGTCTCCTCGCCCGTCAGCCCGAGCGACTCGACCGACTCGCCGTCGGGGAACTGGAGCGGCAGGACGCCCATCCCCACGAGGTTCGAGCGGTGGATGCGCTCGTACGACTCGGCGATCACGAAGCGGACGCCGAGCAGGCGCGGGCCCTTCGCCGCCCAGTCGCGCGACGAGCCCGAGCCGTACTCCTTGCCCGCCAGCACGCAGAGCGGCGTGCCCTCCTCGGCGTACGCCATCGCGGCGTCGTAGATCGTCTCTGCTCGCCGTCCTGCATGCGTGAAGCCGCCCTCGGTGCCCGGCGCGAGCAGGTTGCGCAGCCGGATGTTGGCGAACGTGCCGCGCATCATCACCTCGTGGTTGCCGCGCCGCGAGCCGTAGGAGTTGAAGTCGCGCGGCTCGACGCCGTGCTCGATCAGGTACGCGCCCGGCCGGCGAGTCCTTCTTGATCGCGCCCGCCGGCGAGATGTGGTCGGTGGTCACGCTGTCGCCGAGCAGCGGCGAGCGCGCGCGCGCCCGTGATCTGCTCGAAGCCCTCGGGCGCCTCGCGCGGGCATGCCCTCGAAGTAGGGCGGGCGCTTCACGTAGGTGGAGTCCGTCGTCCCAGGCGTAGCGGTCGCCCTCGGGCACGTCGAGGCCGTTCCAGTTCTCGTCGCCCTCGAACACCTCGCCGTAGCTGCGGCGGAACATGTCCGACTCGATGGCCTGCTCGATCGCCTCGTTGACCTCCTGCTGCGAGGGCCAGATGTCGCGCAGGTAGACGTCGTCCTGGAGCGGCTCGTTCACGATGTCGAGGTCCATGCGGCCGGCGAGCGCGTAGGCCACGCACAGCGGCGGCGAGGCGAGGTAGTTCATCTTCACCTCGGGGTGGATGCGGCCCTCGAAGTTGCGGTTGCCCGACAGCACGCTCGCCACCACCAGGTCGCGCTCCTCGATCTCCTTCGAGATCTCCTCGGGCAGCGGCCCCGAGTTCCCGATGCAGGTGGTGCAGCCGTAGCCCACGAGGTCGAAGCCGAGCTTCGACAGCGGCTCGATCAGGTCCGGCGCGCTCGAGGTACTCGGTGACCACCTTCGACCCCGGCGCCAGCGAGGTCTTGACCCACGGCATCCGCTCGAGCCCGGCCTCGACGGCCTTCTTCGCGAGCAGTCCGGCGCCGAGCATGACCGACGGGTTGGAGGTGTTCGTGCAGCTCGTGATCGCGGCGATCACCACCGACGCCGTGGCCGAAGCCCTCGCTCGCGCTCGGCCACCGCGGTGCCCGCGCTGCGGGTGGCTGTGCCCGACCTCGGCGCTCTGCGCCGCCGCCGTTGTTCGTGGGCGGGTCGCTGGCCGGGAACGACTCGGCGACCGCCTCGTCGTAGCCCGTTGAGCGCGCCGTCGCCCGCGTACTCCTCGAGCTCGGCGCGGAAGTCCTGGCCGCGTCCGAGAGCGCCACGCGGTCCTGCGGGCGCTTCGGGCCCGGCGAGCGAGGGCTCCACGTCGCCCAGGTCGAGCTCGAGCGTGTCGGAGTAGGCGGCCTCCTCCGAGCCCTCGTCGTGGAAGAGGCCCTGCTCCTTGCAGTACGCCTCGACCAGCTCGACCCGCTCGGGCGGGCGGCCGGAGAACTCGAGGTAGCGGAGCGTCTCGGCGTCGACGGGGAAGATCGCGCAGGTGGCGCCCAACTCCGGCGACATGTTCCCGATCGTCGCGCGGTCGGCGAGCGGCAGGTTCGGCAGGCCCTCGCCGAAGAACTCGACGAACTTGCCGACCACGCCGCGCTCGCGCAGCATCTGGGTGACCGTGAGCACGAGGTCGGTGGCGGTCGAGCCCTCGGGCAGCGCGCCGGTCGAGCCTGAAGCCCACCACCTGCGGGAGCAGCATCGAGACCGGCTGGCCGAGCATCGCCGCCTCGGCCTCGATCCCGCCCACGCCCCAGCCGAGCACGCCGAGGCCGTTGACCATCGTCGTGTGCGAGTCGGTGCCGACGAGCGTGTCGGGGAACGCCTGGCCGTCGCGCGACTCGACCACGCGCGCGAGGTACTCGAGGTTCACCTGGTGGCAGATGCCGGTGTTGGGCGGCACCACGCTGAAGTTGTCGAACGCGGTCTGGCCCCAGCGCAGGAACGCGTAGCGCTCGCGGTTGCGCTCGAACTCGAGCTCGGCGTTGCGCTGGAAGGCGAGCCGCTCGGCGAACACGTCGACCTGGATCGAGTGGTCGATCACGAGCTCGACCGGCACCAGCGGGTTGATCTTGGTGGGGTCGCCGCCGAGCTCCTCCATCGCGTCGCGCATCGCGGCCAGGTCGACGATCGCGGGCACGCCGGTGAAGTCCTGCATCAGCACGCGCGCCGGGCGTGTAGGCGATCTCCTGCGAGGGCTCGTCCTTGGCCGCCCAGCTGCGCCACGGCCTCGGCGCCCTCGTCCTCGCCGTGGCGCAGCAGGTTCTCGAGCAGGACCTTCAGCGAGTACGGCAGCCGCGCGACGTCGTACTTCGTCCTGGAGGGCGTCGAGGCGGAAGATCTCGTAGCGTCTCGCCGCCGACCTCGAGGGTCGCGCGGGCGCCGAAGCTGTCTGGATCGCTCACGTCCTAGACACTACCCGGCGATGATCGACCTCGCCTGCGTTGTCCACCTGCACTCGCTCTACTCGGACGGGACCGGCACCGTGCCCGAGATCGCGAAGGCCGCGAGCCGGGCGCGCGCCGACGTGGTGCTGCTCACCGATCACGACTCGCTCGAGGCCAAGCGACGGGGCGAGGAGGGCTGGTACGGCGAGGTGCTCCTGCTCGCGGGCGTGGAGGTCTCGCCGCGCGAGCGCAACCACTACCTCGCCTTCGGCATCGACGAGGAGATCGACCACCAGGGCCTCGACGGCGCCGGGATCTGCGAGGCCGTGCGCCGCGCCGGCGGGTTCGGCTTCGCGGCCCATCCGTTCTCGAGCGGGTCCGAGCGCTTCAAGCGCGTCGGCGAGGGAATGCCCTTCGACGGGCTGCACTCCGACGCGCTGCACGGCATCGAGCTGTGGAGCTTCGTCAACGACACCGCCGAGGCGGTGGCCAGCATCCCCGAGCTGCTGCGCTTCGTGCTCACGCCGGGGCGCGTGCTCCAGCACCCGCCCGAGCGCAACATGCGCGCCTGGGACGAGCTCTGCCGGACCCGGCGAGTCGTGGCGCTCGGCGGCCTCGACGCCCACCAGTTCGGCAAGCGAATCGGCCCGGTGGTGCCGCTTCGTGTGATGGCCTACCACCGCTCATTCCGCTTCATCCGCACGCACGTGCTCTGCGAGGAGGCGCCCACCCGCGAGCTCGACCACGACCGCGAGCAGGTCTTCGACGCGCTCCGGAGCGGTCGCTGCTACATCGCGGTCGACTCGCTGGCCCCGGCCCGGGGCTTCCGCTTCGAGGCGGACGACGTGCCGATGGGCGGCGAGGCGCCCGCCGGACCCCGGACGCTCACGGTGCGGACGCCGCTGCCGGCGCGCCTGCGCCTGCTGCGCGACGGCCGCGAGGTCGCGCGCGCCGCGGGCACGATGCTCGACCACGAGGTCGAGGAGCCCGGCGCCTACCGCGTGGAGGCGGTGCGCCACTCGAAGGGCCGCGACTGCACCTGGATCATCTCGAATCCGGTGTACCTGAGGGCGTAGCCGACAAATGGGGTCTCCACCCCATTGTCAGCCGCCCGCGGAACTAGTGCAATCTGGCACATGGCCCACTACCGGTGTCCAACCTGTCACGACGAGGTCGACGTGGACGGGTTCGCGCGTGTGACGTGGTGCAACGCGTGCGGGCAGCCGCTCACGATGCTCGACCTCCTACCGGTTCGCCCCGTCCTCGAACGGAGCGAGCCAGGGCCGGCCTCGGCTCACGAAGGGGAGCCTGCCGCGCTGGCATAAACCGATCACCTCGGGGCCGCCGAGGCCGGACGCGCCGGAGAGCGCAGGCCGGACGGTGGGGCCATCCGAGGCAACACGCGACCACGCGGGCGCCGGGGCCGGGTCATCCGGGCGGCGTCCACGAGAAGGCGGAGCCCTGCGCCCGGGCGCCGCGCGCCCCGAAGGGCGGGCGCGGCGCCCGGGCGTTGCCCATCTGCGATCCGGGGGAGCTCGCCGTGAATCGTCACGACCGATTCCACGAGCATGTTGTTGGGCACCCGCACCCGGCCGTCGGCCGTGCGGATCACGGTCGCGTCCGTCTCGATCCCGACGATCTGCCCGCGTAGGTCGCCGACGCTGATCGTCTCGCCGACGGCGAACGAGGCGCGCACGAAGCGGCCCGCGTTGAGCGCCCGCGCGACCTCCCGGCCTCCGAGCCCGAAGGCGATGGCGAACGTGGCCGCCACCGCCGCCAGCACGATCCCGAGCACCAGCGTGAGGATGTCGGCGTCACGCCGATCTGGGCCGCGGCCGTGATCGCGAAGAGCGCCAGCGTCGCGGCCTGGGCGAGCTGGCCGAGCGGCACCGGGAAGTCCATCTGGTAGGTCACGCGATCCACCCACTCCCGGACCAGTCCGGCGAGGATGACTCCGGCGAGGATCAGGGCGAGCGCGACAAGGACGTTCGGGAGGAACAGCACCGCCTCGTTCAGCGACTGGCTCAAAGGCTCGAGGCCGAGAAGCGTGAGCGCCGCGAAGATCACGATCACGCTCACGATGATCCTGCACACCGGTCCCGACGAGCGGCTGAGAGCGACGTTCTCAGGCCGGCCCTGGCCAGCGTGTCGTTCACCCGCCAACGCGCCCCCAGGTCGTCGAGGCCCGCGGCCTGTAGTGCGCGCCGGACCGCAGCGGCCGAGCAGGCGTGCCAGCAACAGCCCGATGAGGAGCAGGGCGATCGCGCCGGCGAGCTGTGGAAGGAAGTCGCCGAGGCTCTCCCGGCTCGTTCGAGAACGCTGGTCGCGTGCGTCATCACGCCCTCCTTGGCTCGAGCAGAATCCTCATCGCCGAGCCCGCCGCGCCGATCATTCCGCCGGCGGTTCCGAGATAAGGCCGGATCGCTCGCTGCCAGCGTGCCGAGCTGACAACGCGAGCGGTGAGAGTCGGCGGCGCCTCAGGCGCGATGGGTCCCGAGGTTGTCGAGATGGGTGAGCAGGCGCCGCTCGGCGGGACTCTCGGCGCCCGAGCCGAGGTCGTCTGTCACCGGGGAAGCTCCCAGTCGTACGTGTTGCGCCTGAGCAGATCGATCAGTTCGCCACGGGCGCGGTGCAACCGGCCCTTCACGCTCCCGAGCGGCGTCTCCGTGACCTCCGAGATCTCCTCGTAGCGTCAGCCCCTCGATGTCGCGAAGCACGAGGACCGCGCGATGGGGCGCGGACAGGAGCCGCAGCTTCGCCTCCAGGCGATCGCGCCGCTCGTGTTCCTCGAGCGACTCCACCGGCATTCGGTCGCGATCGGGATCGCGCGATCCTCGAGCGGCTCTCCCGCCGTGTCGACGGGCTCGGGCACACGCCGCGCAACGTGGTTCAGCGCCGCGTTGTGCGTGATCCGCAGGAGCCAGGCTCGAAAAGGCGCGTCGCCGCGAAAGCCCGGCAGCCGGTGGAAGGCGCGTAGAAAGGCGTCCTGGCTCACGTCCTCGGCATCGTCGCGGCCGACGGTTCGAGCGGCAACGCGATAGACCACAGCGCGGTGGCGCTCGACGAGCGTCTCGAAGGCCACGAGGTCGCCCGCCACCGTTCGTTCGACCAACTCTTGATCGGGGTCCATCGCGCTGCCATTACCCGCGCGCGCCAGCTCTCGACACACATTCCACCCAGGGGACCGCGCAGGGACGCGGAGAGTTACAGCTCGCGCAGGTTCCTGTAACCCAGGACGTGGGACCCCTGTCTCGATGGGTGGCAGGACAGATCGACCGTCAACGAGGAAGAAGGTGATACGCAGTGTTCACAGCCGCAGTCGAGATATCGGAGAGCCTCCAGCAAGGCCTGGATGATCTGATCGGGTTCCTTCCGAGACTGGTCGGCTTCTTGATCATCCTGCTGGTGGGGTATCTGATCGCCAAGGTGCTCCAGAAGGTCATCACTGTGGCCCTCGAGAAGATTGGGACCGATCGGGCCCTCACCGCCGGAGCGAGCGGGACCTACGTGGAGCGAGTGATGCCCGATGCCTCGCCCTCACGGGTGATCGGGAAGGTCGTGTTCTGGTTCGTGCTGCTCGGCGCGCTGTCGATCGCGATCACCTCACTCGGCATCAACGCCCTGAACGACTTCCTGGCGGACGTCTTCAGCTACCTGCCGAACGTGGTGGCGGCGATCCTGATCTTCGTGGTGGCCGGAGCGCTGGCGAGCTGGCTCGGCCGGGCGGCATCCAATCTGCTGGGTGACAGCGCCCACCGGCAAGCTCGCGGCGACGGCTCTGCCCGTCCTCGTGATGGCGATTGCAGTGTTCATGATCCTGAACCAGCTTCGGATCGCCACCGACATCGTGACGATCACCTACGCGGCGCTCTTGGGCGCGGTGGCGCTCGGAATGGCGCTGGCCTTCGGCCTGGGCGGTCGCGACGTCGCGTCGCGGATGCTCGAGGACGCGTACGCCGTGGCCGAGCAGGGAGCGGGCCGAGTCCGGCAAGCGCTTCCAGCGCTCGCCCGAGACGCCGACGGCGGCGCAGCCCGACCAGCGAAAGCCGGCCGGCTGGGACGTAGACCAACCAGATCGAGACGGACGGAAGCGATGGGCAACCACATGGCTAAGAACGTCGGAGAAACGCTGCGCGACTCGGCCAACGAGGTCGTGCAGCAGGCCGCCAGGAGTGTGACCACGACGACCGGCGCCGCAGCGCGCGCCGGTCCAGGTATGCGCGGAATGGCCTAGGAGCGGGCCTCGTCGCGCTGCCGCTAGCGGCGAAGGCCGCGAGCGGCCCGATCAAGCGCAGGGTCGCCGTGGGCGCAGCGAAGCAGACCGCAAAGGCGCCGGCTCGGGCAGCAAAGAAGTCCACTCGGGCCGCGACGAAGCCGGCTCGGGGCGCGGCGAAGAAGCCGGCTCGGGCCGCGAAGAAGCCGGCTCGGGCCCGTAGCCGATCCGCGAAGGGCTGAACCGATGGGACTGCTCCGCGGCCTGTTCAGAGCGGTCGGAGGGCTGCTCACCGGGGTGGTGGGCCTGATTGAGGGCCTAGTCGAGGGCTTAGGACGCCTCCTCCGCAGACTCGTGTAGACGAGCTACTCAGGCGTCGCGCGGTGCCAGCGAGGCGCCGCGCGACGCCCCCGCGCTCGCCGCCACCACGAGCAGGATCGCCACGATCTCGCGCGCGCTCAGGTCCTCGCCAAGGACGATGAAGCCCGCCAGGGCAGCCGCGCCCGGCTCGAGCGACATCAGCACGCCGAACACCCCCGTGGGCATCCGCCTGAGGGCGTCCATCTCGAGCGTGTACGGAATCGCCGACGAGAGCAGCGCGACGCCGAGCGCCACCGCCAGGACCGCCGGCTCAGCCAGCTCGGCGCCGCCACGCGCCACGCCCACCGGCGTCAGCGCAAGCGCGGCCACGACCATGGCGAGCGCCAGGCCGTCGCCGCCCTCGAACACGCGTCCCACCCGTGCGGTCAGCACGATGTAGGCCGCCCAGAACCCGCCCGCGAGCAGCGCCAGGGCCACCCCGACCAGGTCGAGGCCGCCCGATCCGAAATCCGACAGCAGCACGATGCCGAGCGCGGCGAGGCCCACCCAGATCAGGTCGACGGCACTGCGCGAGCCGACCACCGCCACCCCGAGCGGTCCCACGAACTCGAGCGTGACCGCCACCCCGAGGGGGATCCGCTCGAGCGAGGCGTAGAACGACAGGTTCATCGCCGCCAGCACGATCCCGAACAGCACGAGCAGCCAGAGCGCCCGCCGCGAGGGCACGCGCAGCGACGGCCGGAAGACCACCATCAGCGCAAGCGCGGCGAACAGCACGCGCAGGAAGACGGTGCCGGCCACGCCGACCTCGTCGAACAGGCCCTTGGCGAGGGCGGCGCCGAACTGCACGGAGCAGATCGCGACGATCACGAGGAGCACGGGGGGCACGCGGCGATAATGCCGGGATGGCCGTCTCAGAGGTCTCGACCACACCCGCGCGCCCGCGCACCTACGAGGAGCTCGAGGCGATCTTCGCCGGCGTCGACGCGCCGTTCGCGTTCGTGGACATGGACGCGCTCTGGTCGAACGCGCGCGAGATGCTCGGCCGCGCGCGGGGGGTGCCGATCCGGGTGGCGAGCAAGTCGGTGCGCTGCCGCTCGCTGCTGGAGGCGATCGGGTCGGTTGCTGGATTCCAGGGCCTGATGACATTCACGCTGCCCGAGTCGCTCTGGCTCCACGGCCACGGCTTCCACGACCTGCTGCTCGCCTATCCGAGCGCCGACCGCGTCGCGCTCGCCGAGCTGGCCCGGCTCGACGCCGAGCACGCGCCGATCGTGATGGTGGACTCCGTCGACCAGCTCGACTTCATCGAGGATGCGGTCGGCGCCGCGGCCGGCGGGATCAGGGTCTGCATCGAGCTCGACACGGGCTGGTGGCCGCTCGGCGGGCGGATCAAGGTGGGCGCCAAGCGCTCCCCGCTGCGCACGCCCGCCGAGGCGCGCGCGCTGGCGGTCGAGATCGTGAGACGTCCCGGATTCGAGCTGTCGGCCCTCATGGGCTACGAGGCTCACATCGCCGGCCTCGGCGACCGCCCGCTGGGAAAGGCCTTGCAGGCGCCGCTGATCCGGGCCATGAAGCGCCGCTCCGCCGCCGAGATCGCCGAGCGGCGGGCCGCCGTCGTGGAGGCGGTGCGCGAGGTCGCGCCGCTCGAGATCGTGAACGGCGGCGGGACGGGCAGCATCCACAGCACGCGCGAGGAGTCCGTGGTCACCGAGATCACCGCCGGATCCGGCTTCTACGCGCCCACGCTCTTCGATCGCTACGCCTCGTTCAGGCTCACGCCCGCCGCGATGTTCGCGATGCCGGTGGTGCGGCGGCCGAGCGGCGGCGTGGCCACGCTGCTCGGCGGCGGCTACCACGCCTCGGGCGCCCCCGGCGCGGACCGGCTGCCCGCGCCCCACCTGCCGAGCGGCCTGAGACTCGACCCGCAGGAGGGCGCCGGGGAGGTCCAAACGCCGGTAATCGGCGCCGCCGCCGCTAGCCTGCGGGTCGGCGACGACGTCTATCTGCGTCACGCCAAGGCAGGCGAGCTGTGCGAGCGATTCAACAGTCTCTACCTCGTGAGCGGCGACGAGATCGTCGAGGAGGTGCCCACCTATCGCGGCGAGGGCCGCTGCGAGCTCTAGCGGCGCCCGCGTCACGCTGTCCGCAACCGACCCGCCCAACGGGTGTTGGAGAACAGGTGCGTCGACTCGCCGCCGTCCTCACGCTGCTCGCGCTGGCCGGGCTTGCCCTGGCCGCCGGCCCCGCGTCCGCGCAGGACACCCGTCCCAACATCGTGGTGGTGATGACCGACGACCAGACGGCCGCCTCGCTCGCGACCATGCCCCAGGTAGGCGCACTGCTGTCAGGCGATGGGACGAACTTCACGCAGGCGATCGCGAGCTTCCCGCTCTGCTGTCCGAGCCGGGCGACCAACCTCACCGGCCAGTACGCGCACAACCACGGGGTGCTCCACAACGCCGGGCTGTTCGGCGGGATGGACGCGCTCGACCACACGAACACGCTGCCGGCGTGGCTCAGCGCGGCGGGCTACCGCACGATGCACGTCGGGCGCTACCTGAACGGCTACGAGATGCGCCACGGGATCCCGTTCGGCTGGACCGACTGGCATGGGAGCCCCCACTCCGGCGCGTTCAACTACGCCAATTGGAAGGTCAACGAAAACGGCGTGCTGCGCTCCTATCCCAGTCCCGAGCGCCCCGACGAGCACCTCACCGACTTCCAGACGCGCCGCGGGGTGGAGCTGATCGAGGATGCCGCCCCGGCGGCCAACCCCTTCTACCTGTCGCTCTGGTACACCGCGCCGCATCGCGGCGGCCCGCGCGACCCGGACGATCCGCCCCGGCCGGGAACTCCGTCGCCGGCGCCGCGCCACCGCGACGCGTTCGCCGGCCAGGCGATGCCGCGCCCGCCGAACTTCAACGAGCAGAACATGTACGACAAGCCGCAGGTGGTGGCCGACCGGCCCCGCTTCACCCCGTCGCTCACCGCCGGGGTCGAGGAGAACTGGCGCCAGGAGCTCGAGAGCCTGATGGCCGTGGACGAGGGCGTGACCCAGATCGTCGACGCGCTGCGCCGCACCGGCGAGCTCGAGAACACGCTGTTCGTCTACACCTCGGACAACGGCTTCATGCACGGCGAGCACCGCGCGCTCGCCGAGAAGGTGCTCCCCTACGAGCCCTCGATCCGGATTCCGCTCGTGATGCGCGGGCCCGGGATTCCGCGCGGCGTGACGGACACCCGGCTTGTTGGCAACCTCGACGTGCCGACCACGATCCTCGATGCCGCGGGCGTGTCTCCCGGTCGCCCCCAGGACGGGCGCTCGCTGCTCGACCTGGTGGACGACCCCGGTGAGGAGTGGGGCCGCGATCTGCTGATCGAGAACGGCAACGGCGCGAACGGCGTGCCGACCTACAGGGGGATCCGCACCTACCGCTTCCTCTACGTCGATCACCGGACCACGGGCGAGCGGGAGCTCTACGACCTCGTGGAGGATCCGTTCCAGCTCCAGAGCGTTGACGGCCAGGACCGCTACCGCAAGGTGCAGCGCGACTTCGCCACCCGCCTGCGCTCCCTGCGCACATGCGCGGGGGACTCCTGTCAGACCCACCCGCGCCTCAAGCTCGTGGTGCGCTCCGGCGGGCGCCCGCTCACCGGCTGCGTGCGAAGCGGGCTGGTGCTCAGGGTGCGCGGGTCCAAGCGCGACCGGCCGCTCAGCGCCGACTTCCTCGTGGGCAGCCGGCGGGTGGCGAGCGTGCACGGGGACCTGCTCCAGCCCGGGCGCCCGGCGTCGCTCGTGAAGGAGGTGCGGCCGGGCGATCTGCGCCGGCGCGGCCGCTTCCGGCTGCGTGTGCGCGCGGAGACCGAGGACGGGCGCCGCTACACGCTCGACCGCACGCTGCGCGCCTGCCGATGATCGGCGCGGCGCTGCTCGCCGCCGCGTCGCTGGCGGTCGCGCCGGCCGCCTCGCCCGAAGCTCCCAACGTGGTCCTCGTGATGACCGACGACCAGACCGTCGAGTCGATGCGCGTGATGGACGGGGTACGGCGCTCGCTCGCCGAGCAGGGCACGACCTTCGAGCGCTCGTTCGTCACGAACCCGCTCTGCTGCCCGTCTCGGGCCTCGGTCTTCACGGGCCAGTACGCGCACAACCACGGCGTGCAGGGCAACCGGCCGCCCGATGGCGGCTATCGGCGGCTCGGCAAGCGCGAGTGGCTGCCGGTCTGGCTCGACCGCGCCGGCTACCAGACCGTCCACATCGGCAAGTTCCTCAACGGCTATGGCACCGGAGCGACCGCCACCGAGGTGCCCCCCGGCTGGGACGAGTGGTACGCCTCGATCGACCCCTCCACCTACAACTTCACGAACTACACCCTCAACGAGAACGGCGTTCTCAACACCTACCCGACCTACTCCACCGACGACTACACCGCGCGCGCGGTGTCGGTGATCGAGCGCATGGGCGAGACCGCGACGCCGTTCTTCCTGTCGGTCGCCTACCTCGCCCCGCACAGCGGCGGCCCCGCGGATCCCGATGACCTGCCCGGGCTCCCCACGCCCTCGCCCGCCGCTCGTCACGTGGACCGCTTCAAGGGCGCCCGCGCGCCGGCGGGCCCGGCATACAACGAGGCGGACGTGTCGGACAAGCCGAGCTTCGTGCGCGCCCGGCCCCCGATCGGCGCCGCGCTCGCGGCCGCGATCGACGAGAACTACAGCCAGGAGCTCGAGTCGCTGCTCGCGGTCGACGAGGGGGTCGTCGGGATCGTGAACGCGCTCGCGGCGGAGGGCGAGCTCGACAAGACCTTGATCGTCTACACGAGCGACAACGGCTTCTTCCACGGCGAGCACCGGGTCCCGAACGGCAAGGTGATGGTGTACGAGCCCTCGATCCGCGTGCCGCTGATCATGCGCGGACCGGGTGTGCCCGAGGGGGCGCGGCGGCGCCAGCTCGTGACGAACGCCGACCTCGCCCCCACGATCCTCGAGGCGGCCGGCGCCGTGGCGGCCGGGAGGCTCGAGGACGGGCGCTCGCTGTTCCCGCTGCTCGACGACCCGGGCCGCGAGTGGGGGCGCGATCTGCTGATCGAGGGCTCGCTCGGCTTCAACCAGCCGGCCTACGACGCCCTGCGCACCTATCGCTACACCTACGCGGAGCACGCGAACGGCGAGCGCGAGCTGTACGACCTCGAGCTCGACCCGCACCAGCTCCAGAGCCTGCACGCCGACCCGGGCTACGCCGTGATCCAGGCCGAGCTGGCCGCGCGGCTCCTGGGGCTCAAGGACTGCGCCGGCCGCTCCTGCCGCGAGCGCCCTGCCGTGCGCCTCACGCTGCAGGGCTGTCGAGCGCGCGTGTCGGGACTCGGGATCGAGAAGGTGAGCTTCCGCAGCGCCGAGCGGACACGCGACGCGCGCGGCCCGTTCCGCGCCCGCGTGAGCGGCGGGCGCCTGCGCACGCGGGTCCGGACGGTGGACGGGCGGGTGGTCACGCTCGACCGGCGGCTGCCGGCGGGCTGCCGCTGACCGGCCCGAGCACGCGGCGCAGGTAGTCGTTCTCGAAGCGGCCCTCGGGGTCGAGGCGCCGGCGCACCGCGGCGAAGCGCTCCCACTCGGGATAGCGGGGTGCAAGCGTGGCCGCGGTCTGGTAGTGGCGCTTTCCCCAGTGCGGGCGGCCGCCGTACTCGTCCATGATCGCCTCGACGGCGCGGAAGTAGGTCTCGAACTCCATGCCGCGGTACTGGTGGACGGCGATGTAGGCCGTCGCGCGCTCGTGGGCGGTGGAGAGCAGCGCGTCGTCCGGCGCGGTGACTCGCAGCTCGATCGGGAACCCGACCGGCAGCCGGCGGCGCTCGATCAGCGCCAGCACGCGCTCGAGCGCCTCGGGGGCGCGCTCGCGCGGGATCGCGTATTCCATCTCCGTGAAGCGCACGAGCCGCGTGTTCGCGTAGACGCGGTTGCTCGCGTCGAGGTGCTCGGCCGCGCCGAGCAGCGACGCCAGCCGCCGGTTGAGCCAGGGGATCGCCGCCGGGGCGAGCCGTCCGGCGCGGCAGAACAGCCCGAGCACGGCGTTCTCCAGCACGACGTCGCGGAGGAAGGCCTCCGCCCGTCCCGGCGGGCGCGGCTCGCGGTCCGTCCGCTCGGAGGTGAGCGTGAGGGCACGGCGTGTGTACGGCATCACGAACGCCTCCCAATGGTCGTTCGCGTCCACCAGCTCGTCCAGGCGCGGCAGCACGTCGTCGAGCGAGCGCGGGTCGTCGAGCCGATGGATCGTGAAGGCGGGTACGCAGCGCAGCGTGACGGCGGAGATCGCTCCCAGCGCGCCGAGCGAGACCCGCGCCGCCCGCAGCTCGTCCCCGTCCGAGAGCTCGCGCAGCTCGCCGCCGCCGTCCACGAGCCGGACCCCGACCACGCGCGAGGACAGGTTTCCGAAGCGCCCGCCGGTCCCGTGGGTGGCCGTCGAGAGCGCGCCGGCCAGCGTCTGCGGGTCGGCGTCGCCCTGGTTCTCCATCGCGAGCCCGCGCAAGCGCAGCTGCTCGCCGAGCTCGCGCAGTGTGATGCCCGCCTCGACGGTCACATCGGCGCCGTCCACGTGGAGGATCCGCCGCATCCTCGACATGTCGACCATCACGCCGTCCGTGCAGGCGATGTCCGTGAACGAGTGCCCCGAGCCGGCGACCTTCACGCGCCGGGCACCGAGCACCGCCCGCGCGAGCTCCCCTTCGGAGCGCGGCCGCTCGATCCGCTCGGGCGCACAGCGCTGCTCCCGAGCCCAGTTGCTCCAACGCTCGGGCACGCCGAGGTTATACCTGGGGAGCGGGGGGCTGGGTGCGGGGGCCGGGGGCGATCGATCGCGTGGTTTTCCACGACTGTGATGGAAAACCGCGCGAGCGATGGTCGCCGCAACAAGCCCCATCAGGGAGGCAAGGGTCCGGCCGAACCCCCGCAGCCTACGAGGCCGCTGACTCCGCGGCCGCCTCGACCTTCTCGGGCTCGCCCGCCCAGTGGGCCTCGGCGTCGATGGGCGTGTCGCGCAGGTATGCCTCGGCGTCGAGGGCCGCCATGCAGCCAGTGCCCGCCGCGGTCACGGCCTGGCGGTAGATGCGGTCGGTGAGGTCGCCGGCGGCGAACACGCCCGGCAGCTTGGTGCGCGTCGAGCGCCCGTCGACGAGCACGTAGCCCTCGTCGTCCAGGTCGAGCTGGCCCGCGACCAGCTGCGAGTTCGGCCGGTGCCCGATCGCGATGAAGGCACCCGTGATCGGCAGCTCCTTGGCGGAGCCGTCCTCCACGTTCTCCAGCACGGCCTTGCCGAGCGAGCCGTTCTCGCCCGGCTCGAAGCGCTCGACCACGTACGGCGTGACGAGCTCGATGTTGTCCGTCGCGCGGGCCCGGTCGAGCATGATGGCCGACGCGCGGAACTCGTCGCGCCGGTGCACGATCGACACCTTGCCCGCGAACTTCGAGAGGAAGGTGGCGTCCTCCATCGCGGTGTCGCCGCCGCCCACGACGATCGTCTCGCACTCGCGGAAGAAGGCGGCGTCGCAGGTGGCGCAGTACGACACGCCGCGCGCGGACAGCTCGTCCTCGCCGGGCACGCCGAGCTTCTTCGGCTCGGCCCCCATCGCGAGGATCACCGCCCGCGTCTTGATCTGCCGGCCGCCGACGTGGACCGTGTGGATCCCGCCCGGCTCGCTCGCGAGCTCGAGCTCGGTCGCGTCGTCGGTGATGAAGCGGCTGCCGAAGCGCTCCGCCTGGTCGCGGAACTCCTGCATCATCTCCGGACCCATCACGCCTTCGCGGTAGCCCGGGTAGTTCTCCACGTCGGTCGTCTGCTGAAGCAGGCCGCCCCACGCGAAGCCCTCGACCACGAGCGGCTCGAGGTCCGCGCGCGAGGTGTAGAGGGCGGCGGTGTACCCCGCCGGGCCGCTCCCGACGATGACGACGTTCTCGATGTCCTTGGTTTCCACTTATCCCCTCGTGCCCTTTACTTTACTTTCTGAAGTGTAGCGGTGCGACGGGCGATGACGTTGCGCTGCTCCCTGCGCTCCCCCTCCCAGCGCGCGACCGTGCCACGCAGCTGGACGAACGCCACGATCCCCGGCGGAATCGGCAGCCAGAACGCGATCACCCGGTACGTCAGCACCGCCGGGAAGACGACCCCGCTGGGGACGCCGAACAACACGTCGAAGGCGAAGATCATGCCGGCGTCCACCGATCCCACGCCGCCCGCCGGCGAGGGGATCAGGTTGGCGGCCATCCCGATGAAGAAGCCCTGCACCAGCACCGCGAACGGCACGTCGCCGCCGAAGGCCTCGAAGCTCGCCCAGAGCACGCCGATGTTGGCCGCCCAGAAGCCCACCGCCCCACCGACCGCGAGCGCCCCGCGGCTCGGGTGGCGAAGGTAGGCGATCGCGGTTCGCACGCCGGTGGCGAGCGTTGCCGGCCCCTTGGCGAGCCGCTGGAGGTAGCGCACGCGCCGGTAGCCGCCCGCGAACGAGACGATCCGGCGCTCGAAGTCCTGGGGGATCAGCGCGATCAGGCCGAACAGCGCCATCAGCCCGGCGGCCAGCGCGGCCGGCACGATCGTGCCGCCCACCGGCGCGTTCCCCGGAAAGACCCCCGTCCGGAGCAGCACCCCGAACAGGATCAGCGCGGCCAGGTAGACGACGTAGGTGAGCGTGAGGAAGGCGACCATCCGGCAGGCCGAGCGCCGGCGCGGCATGCCCGCCTTGCGCAGCGCCCAGTAGGTGAGCACGATGCCGCCCACGCCCGCGGCGGAGAAGACGCGCGTGGCGGCGAGGCCGGCCATGGTGATCTGGTAGGAGGCGCGCAGGTCGAGCCGGCGGTGCACCTCGTCGTCCTTGGTGCCGGAGAGCACCCCTCGGAAGAGCGCCACGTAGGCGGCGAACGCCGCGACGTTGAACCCGATCGCCACCACGATCCAGTACCAGACCGCGTTGTCGAGCTTCTCGACCGCCTCCTCGGTGCCGAGCAGCTTGGGCACGAGCACGTAGATGACCACCACGAGCAGGAGGACGAGGAGGAAACCGCTGAAGAGCTTGCGCCGGTCGTGGAGCAGGGCCTGGAAGCGACCCACCTCCGCGTCGCCGGTGTCGTCCTCTTCCAGCTCGGCGAGCTCGCGGTCGCGGTCGCGGAGCTCGCGCTCCTCGAGCTCCGCCTCGAGCTCGTGGTCTCGCAGGCGACGACCGGCTGGCGTCACCGGGCGACCCGCGGCTCGAGCCGCTGCACCACGCCGGCGATCAGGCGAGCCGAGGGCTCGAGCCTCGGCGCCACCCGCCAGATGCCCTCCGCGAGGGCCAGCCCCGCGATCAGGTCGATCACGTAGTGCTCACCCAGGTAGACGAGTCCGAAGCCCAGCGTGAGAGCGTAGGCCCAGCCGACGGCCGCATGCCCGGGACCAACCTGGCCGAGCAATCGCGCCGCCATCACGGAGGTCCCGAAGTGAAGTGAGGGCATAGCAGCGAACGGGTTGCCTTGAAGGGAATGGTAGAGCGGCCGCCAGAGGCGTCGCCAGAAGCGCTCCCCCGCCTCGGCCATGATGCGCCGCACCGGCGGCATGTTGCCGTTCTCGCCCGCGTACCACGGCGGGGCGGTCGGCACCGCCCAGTACACCACGCAGCCCAGATCGAAGCAAGCGGCCATCAGCACGGCCGACCTCGGGTAGAGGTCGCGGTGGCGAAGCATCAGGTAGGCGAGCGTGCACTGGGGCACGAAGAACCAGCTCCAGTGCACCGCCGAGAGCCCGTACTCGAGGGGTCCGACGTGGTCGATCCGCCCGAGCGAGCGTTGCAGCCGGATCGTCGGCGTGGTGCCGGCGCCGAGCGCCTCGTCGACCCGGATCGGGTAGTCGATCCTGAGCCGGCGCAGACAGCGCCTCGGGGTCGTCGTCTGGCATGTCGAAATGCGCGAAGTACGCCCACATCTGGAGGGCGTAGATGGCCGCGTCGCGCAGGGGCGTCCGCGGCGCGGCGAGCGCGAGGGCCGCGGGAGCCGGCCACGACAGCGCCGACACCACCGGGGCCCGCAGCTTGAGCCGGTGGCGGACCAGGGGTGTGGCGATACCGACCGCCACCGCGCCCCACGCGAGCCGTCTGAGGGCGCGCGTGCTTCGCAAGGCCGCGTCAGGATACGGCCTTCGGCAGGATCCGCACCTCCACGCCGGCGCGCTCGGCGAAGGTGCGCGCGTCCCGCTCGGTTCCGAGGTGCTCGCCCCAGTGCATCGGAACCGCCACCCGCGGCTGGATTCGCCGGGCCGCCTCGGCCGCCTCCTGAGGGGTCATCACGTACACGCCGCTCACCGGCAGGAGCGCCACGTCGACGCCCGTCACGCTGTCCATCTCGGGGATCACGTCCGTGTCGCCCGAGTGGTAGAGCCGCTCGCCGCGGACGTTCAGCTCGTAGCCGACCCAGCCGGCGTCGCGCGGGTGGAACGGATTGCCGTCGGCGTCGCGCTTGGACGTGTTGTAGGCCGCGATCGCGCGTACGTGCACGCCGCGCACGAGCTCGTCCTCGAGCACCTCGCCGGGCGCGATCGAATGCACCTGGCCGCCCACCCGCTCGGCCACCGCAGCGGGGCCGACCAGCCAGGTGGTGCGCGCGGACAGGCGTTCGATGTCCTGCGGCGAGAAGTGGTCGTAGTGCCCGTGCGTGACGAGGATCAGGTCGGCCGGCGGCGCACCGTCGGGCACGCGGTAGGGGTCGAGGTAGACGACCGCCCTGCCGACCCGGATGCGAAAGCCGGAATGGCCGAGCCACTCGAGGGAGTCGATGAGCACGCCCCGAAGAGTAGGTCGAGCCGTCAGGCGGTCGTGACGCGGTCGGCCGCGAGGCGCCTGGCCATCTGCACGACCGTGCGATCGCCGTCGCGCACCACCTCGACGGACTCCATCAGCGCCTGCATGAGGGGGATCCCGTGACCGCGGTAGGGCAGGTTGCCGTCGGGCCGCTCGACCCAGCCGCCGTCGTCGCGGACCGTGAGCACGGCCCGCTCGCCCTCGAAGCGGCCGTCGATCGCGAAGCTCCCGTCGCCGAAGGCGTAGCCGTGCTCGATGGCGTTCGAGCAGGCCTCGTGGCAGGCCATCTGCACCGCCTCGATGTCGTCGTCCGAGGCGCCCCCGGCGCGCAGCCAGCGCGCGAGGTCCCGGCGCACCGAGCCGAGCAGCGCCGGGTCCGCGGGGACGTCCAGGTGGAGCGGCTCGAGCGCGGCCGAGACCCCGCCCAACACGAGGATCGCGATGTCGTCGTTCGCCGCGTGCACGTCGAGCTTGGCGGCGAGGAGGCGCTCGCAGAGCTCCTCCGGCGCCCCCGGCCGCGCGGCCGCCTTTCGGAGCGCCTCGAGCCCGGCGTCGATCGACACGCCGCGCTCCTCCACCAGGCCGTCGGTGTAGAGCACGAGCGCCGCGCCGGGCTCGAGCTCAGCGGTGAGCTCGGTGTGAGCCTCCGAGTCGAACACCCCGAGCGGCGGGTTCGGGGCGCCGTCCAGGTAGGCGGCGCCGCCGTCCGGGGCGATCGTGAGCGGCGGCACGTGGCCGGCACTCGAGAACGTGATCCGATCCATCCCCGGCTCGACCACCACGTACAGGAGGGTCGCCATCTGGCCGCCCTCCAGGCTGCGCACCAGCCGGTCGAGCCGGTCGAGCACGACTCCCGGCGAATGGCCCTCGAGCGCGTATGCGCGCGTGGCGTACCGCAGCTGGCCCATCAGCGCGGCGGCGCCGATGCCGTGGCCCACCACGTCCCCCATCGCCACGCCGAGCCGGCCGTCGCCGAGCGGGATCGCGTCGTACCAGTCGCCGCCCACGTCGTCCTCGCCGGGCAGGTAGCGCGCGGCGATCCGCACTCCCTCGACGTAGGGCAGCTGGTCCGGCAGCAGGCTGCGCTGGAGCAGCTCGACGTTGGAGAGCTCGCGCTCGTACTTGCGCGCGTGCTCGACCGCGAGCCCCGCGCGATCGGCCATCAGCAGCAGCAGTCCCTCGTCGCCCGCGCCGAAGCGGCGCTCGGTGCGGGTGCCCACCTCGACGACGCCCGCCGGCCGGCCATCCACGAAAAGCGGCGCCGCCATCAGCGCCCGCGCACGCTGGGCCGCGAGCGCGCGATCGAGCCCCGCCCCCTCGGGCAGGTCGACGACGGTGATCGCGCGCTGCTCGCCGAGCGCCTGCTCGAGCACGCCGGCAATCGGCACCGGCTCCGCCGCCGCGTCCGGCTCGAAGCCGCTCGTGGCCCCGACCGAGAGCAGTTGCGGGCCGTCGCTCTCGCTTTCGCGCTTCGCGCAGGAGGATGCGCGTGAAGTCGGCGCTGAAGACGTCGCGGATCCGATCCGCCAGCTGCTGGAGCAGCTCGCGCAGGTCGAGGTGCTCGAGCGCCGCCTCGGTCACCTGCTGGAGCTTCCCCAGCGCGTCCGCCACCGCCTCGGCCTCGGCGCGCGCGGCGCGCTCCTCGGCACTGCGGCGCTGCTCGGTCACGTCCACGACCTGCCAGATGTAGCCCAGCGGGCTCTCATGAGCGTCGTGCAGGAGCGACACGCTCACGAGCGCGTGCACCACGCGCTGGTCGGGGCGCTTGAAGCGCAGCTCGCGCTGGTCGAAGCGCGGCTGCTCCGAGAGGATCCGCTCCTGCTGCGCACGCTCGGCCTGACGGTCGGCGGGGTGCACGAGCTCCCAGAGCGGGCGCCCCGTGACCTCGCCCGCCGGAACGCCGAGCAGCACGCAGAGCGCCCCGTTCACCTCGACGAAGTCGCCCTCCATCGTGCTCAGCGCCATGCCGATCGGCGCCCCCTCGAAGGCCGTCCGGAAGCGCTCCTCCGATGCCCTGAGCGCCGCGTTCTTCTCCTGGAGCTCGAGCAGCATCGCGACCTTCGAACGCAGGATGTCCGGGTCGACGGGCTTGAGGATGTAGTCCACGGCGCCGCTCTCATAGCCGCGCGTGATCTGGTCGACGTCCGCGTCCGCCGCGGTCAGGAAGACCACGGCGGTGTCCGCGTGCCGGGGCCGCTGCTTGATCAGCTCGACGGTCTCGAAGCCGTCCAGCCCGGGCATGCGCACGTCCATCACGATCACCGCGAAGTCGCCGTCGAGCAGCCGGCGCAGCGCCTCCTCGCCCGACCCGGCGGTCACGAGCTCCCGGCCGAGCGGCGCGAGCACGGTCTCGACGGCGGTCAGGTTCTTCCGCTGGTCGTCGACGACGAGGATGCCCGCTGCGCCGCTCACGACGGCTTCGCCTACCTGTGCAGCCAGACCCGCATGAGCGAGAGCAGCTGATCCACGTCCACGGGCTTGGTGATGTAGTCGGACGCGCCGGAGGCGATGCTCTTCTCGCGATCGCCTCGCATCGCCTTGGCCGTGAGCGCCACGATCGGGAGCTGCTCGAACTCGGGCAGCTCACGCACGGCGCGGGTGGCCTCGTAGCCGTCCATCTCGGGCATCATGATGTCCATCAGGACGAGGGCGACGTCGGGGTTGCGCTTCAGGAGCGCGAGGCCATCGCGGCCGTTCTCGGCGAACAGCACCTTCATGCCGCGACGCTCGAAGACGCTCGTGAGCGCGAACACGTTGCGCACGTCGTCGTCCACGATCAGCACCTTCTTGCCGTCGAACACCTCGTCGGCCGTGTGCAGCCGCTCGAGCATGCGCCGCTTCTCGGCCGGCAGCCGCGCCTCGGCGCGGTGCAGGTAGAGCGAGGTCTCGTCGAGCAACCGCTCCGGCGAGCGGGCGTCCTTCAGCACCACCGACTGCGCGAAGCGGTCGAGGCGCGCCTGCTCGCGCTCGTCGAGCTGGCGGCGGCTGTGCACGAGCACGGGCAACGCCTGGAAGCGCTTGGCCCGCTTGATCCGCTCGAGCACGCCGAAGCCGTCGCCGTTCGCGAGGGCCAGGTCGAGCACGACGCAGTCGAACTGGTGCGCGTCGAGCTCGGCGAGGGCGGCCTCGCGCGAGTCCGCCGTCATCACCTTCACGTCGGCGCCGCCGACCAGCGCGGCCAGCGCCTTGCGGCGCTCGGGATCGTCCTCCACGAGCAGCAAGCTCCGCTCGCGGCGGTCGAGGAACGAGCCGAGAGGCGCGAACGCGTCAGCCAGGCCCTTCGGCGAGCTCGGCTTGGCGACCGACCCGAGCGCCCCGGCCAGCCGCGCGTCACGCTCGCTGGCAGCGCCGATCAGGAAGACCGGGATGTGTCGCGTCTCCGGATGGCGCTTCAGATGGTCGAGCACGGCATCGCCCGCGACCTGCGGCAGCTCCCTGCTGAGCACAACGGCCTGCGGCATGAACTCGTGGACGAGTCCCAGTCCGGCGTCGCCGCGCACCGCCAGCAGGCACCTGAACCCGGTCTCGTTCGCGACCGTCACCGCCCCGCGCGCAAGCTTGCGGTCCTCTGTCATCAGCAGGACCACGCGGTCGCCGGGCACGATCTTCGCCCGGTCATCGGTGAGCGGGGAGGGCAACTCGGCACCCTCCGAGCGCGGGGCGGAGAGGCGCGGCAGCTCCGGCTCGAGCGCACGCTCGGGCGCCGGCTCGGACGCGAGCGCGGTGCGGCGGAGGCGGTCGGGGAGGAAGAGCGTGAAGGTCGCGCCCTCGCCCTCGACGCTCGCCACGTGGATCTCGCCGCCCAGGAGCCGCGCGATCTCGCGGCTGATCGACAGTCCGAGCCCGGTGCCGCCGAAGCGTCTCGAGATCGACCCCTCCGCCTGCTGGAAGGCCTCGAAGATCAGCCGCAGCTTGTCCGGCGGGATGCCGATGCCGGTGTCGGCCACCGCGAAAGCCACCACCGAGTCGGCGGTGGCCAGGGCGCGCTCGGCGAACTGGATGTCCGGCGGTGCGGGCGCCACCGTCAGCGTGACCGATCCGCCCTCGGTGAACTTGAACGCGTTCGAGAGCAGGTTCTTGAGCACCTGCTGGAGGCGCTGCTCGTCCGTCTCGATCTCTTCGAGCACGCCGGGCTGCAGCTCGATCGCGAAGCGCAGGCCACGCTCCTCCGCGACCGGGCGGAACGATCGCTCGACGTAGTCGCGTACGGCCGCCAGCGACATGCGGCTCGGGCTCACGTCCATCTTGCCGGCCTCGACCTTGGACAGATCGAGGATGTCGTTGATGAGCGCGAGCAGGTCGGAGCCCGCGTTGTGGATCGTGGCCGCCGACTCGACCTCCTTGCCGCTCAGGTGCCCGGTCTCGTTCGAGGCCAGCACCTTGGACAGGATCAGCAGCGAGTTGAGGGGCGTGCGCAGCTCGTGCGACATGTTCGCCAGGAACTCCGACTTGTACTTCGAGCTGAGCGCCAGCTGCTCCGCCTTCTCCTCGAGCGAGCTGCGCGCCAGCTCGATCTCGCGGTTCTTGATCTCGATGTCGCGGTTCTGGCGCTCGAGCAGCTCCGCCTTCTCCTGGAGCTCCTCGTTCGTCTCCTGCAGCTGTCCCTGCTGGCGCTGGAGCGCCTGCGACTGCTTCTGGAGCTCGTTCGACTGCGACTGCGACTGCTCGAGCAGCTGCTCGGTGCGGACGTTCGCGATGATCGTGGAGAGCACCACGCCGATCGTCTCCGTGAGCTGGTCGAGGAACTGGAGGATGATCGGGCTGAAGGAGCGGAACGAGGCCAGCTCGATCACCGCCAGCACCTGCTCCTCGAACAGCACCGGAATCACGATGATGTTGCGCGGCGGGGCCTCGCCGAGGCCGGAGGAGACGCGCACGTAGTCGTCGGGCGGGTCGGTGATCAGGATCGGCTTCTTCTCGAGCGCCGCCTGACCCACGAGCCCCTCGCCGGGCTTGAAGCGGTTCGACACCGCCTTGCGGCGCATGTAGCCGTAGCTCGCGAGCAGGCGCAGCTCGTACTGCGGCGTCTCGTCCTCGTGGTCGGCGAGGAAGAACGCCCCGTGCTGGGCGGACAGCGCCGGCGAGAGCTCGGACATGATCAGCTGCGAGACCGTCTCGAGGTCGCGCTGGCCCTGCATCAGGCCCGAGATCCGCGCCAGGTTCGTCTTGAGCCAGTCCTGCTCCTCGTTCTGGCGGGTCGTCTCGCGCAGGTTGGCGATCATCTGGTTGATGTTGTCCGAGAGGTCCGCGACCTCTCCGGAGGCCTCGACCGTGATCGAGCGCGTGAGGTCGCCCTGGGTCACGGCGGTGGACACCTCGGCGATCGCCCGCACCTGCGTCGTGAGGTTGGAGGCGAGCTGGTTCACGTTCTCGGTCAGCCCGCGCCAGGTGCCCGACACGCCCTCCACCTGCGCCTGGCCGCCGAGCATGCCCTCGGTTCCCACCTCGCGCGCCACGCGCGTGACCTCGTCCGCGAACGAGGAGAGCTGGTCGACCATCGTGTTCACGGTGTTCTTCAGCTCGAGGATCTCGCCGCGGGCGTCGACCATGATCTTCTTCGAGAGGTCGCCGTTGGCCACCGCGGTCGTGACCTGCGCGATCGAGCGCACCTGGTCGGTGAGGTTCGAGGCCATGAAGTTCACCGACTCGGTGAGGGCCCGCCAGGTGCCCGACACGTCCTCCACCTCGGCCTGGCCACCGAGCTTGCCCTCGATGCCGACCTCCTTCGACACGCGCGTGACCTCCGCGGCGAAGGCGTTGAGCTGGCCGACCATCGTGTTGACGGTCTCCTTCAGCTCGAGGATCTCGCCCTTCGCGTCGACGGTGATCTTCTTCGAGAGGTCGCCGTTTGCGACGGCGGTCGTGACCTCGGCGATGTTGCGCACCTGATCGGTCAGGTTCGAGGCCATCGAGTTCACGTTCTCGGTCAGGCCGCGCCAGGTGCCCGACACGTCCTCCACCTCGGCCTGGCCGCCGAGCTTGCCCTCGGTGCCCACCTCGCGCGCCACGCGGGTCACCTCGGCCGCGAACGAGCGCAGCCGGTCGACCATCTTGTTGATCGTGTCGGCGAGCGCGGCCACCTCGCCCTTGGCCTCGACCGCGATCTTCTGCGAGAGGTCGCCGTCGGCCACCGCGCTCGACACCTGGGCGATCGAGCGCACCTGGTCGGTGAGGTTGTCCGCCATCAGGTTCACGTTCTCGGTGAGGTCGCGCCACGTGCCGGACACGCCCTTCACCTCGGCCTGACCGCCCAGCTTGCCCTCGGTGCCCACCTCGCGCGCCACGCGCGTGACCTCGTCCGCGAACGACGACAGCTGGTCGACCATCGTGTTCACGGTCTGCTTCAGCTCGGCGATCTCGCCCTGCACGTCCACCGTGACCTTCTGGCCCAGGTCGCCCTCGGCCACCGCCGTCGTGACCTGGGCGATGTTGCGCACCTGGCTCGTGAGGTTCGACGCCATCAGGTTCACCGAGTCGGTGAGGTCCTTCCAGGTACCGGCCACGTTCGGGACCTCGGCCTGGCCGCCGAGCTTGCCCTCGGTGCCCACCTCGCGCGCCACGCGGGTCACCTGGTCCGCGAACGAGGAGAGCTGGTCGACCATCGTGTTCACGGTCTGCTTCAGCTCGGCGATCTCGCCCTGCACGTCCACCGTGACCTTCTGGGTCAGGTCGCCCTCGGCCACCGCCGTCGTGACCTGGGCGATGTTGCGCACCTGGCTCGTGAGGTTCGAGGCCATGCCGTTCACGGACTCGGTGAGGTCGCGCCAGGTGCCCGACACGCCCTTCACCTCGGCCTGGCCGCCGAGCTTGCCCTCCGTACCCACCTCGCGCGCCACACGCGTGACCTCGTCCGCGAACGACGAGAGCTGGTCGACCATCGTGTTCACGGTCGTGCCGATGCGAAGGAACTCGCCCTTCACCGGCTGACCCTCGATCGTGAGGGCCATCTTGCGGTCGAGGTCGCCGTCGGCAACCGCCTCGAGCACGCGCGCCACCTCGGTGGTCGGGCGTACGAGGTCGTCGATCAGCGCGTTGAGCGACTCGACGCTCGCCTCCCAGCCGCCGCCGGCGGGGCCGAGCGACGCGCGCTGGTCCATGCGCCCCTCGCGTCCGATCACGCGGCGCATGCGGCCGAGCTCCTTCTCCATCTTGGCGTTCATGGACACGAGCTCGTTGTAGGCCGCCCCGATCTCGCCGATCAGGCCGCGGCGGCGGCGCGAGAGCCGGCGCGAGAAGTCGCCGTCGCGCGCGGCAACGAGCGCCTCGAGGATCTCCGCGAGCACGGCCTGGTCCGAGCCGTCGAGCTGTCCGGTGGCGGTTCGGGCCGCTCCGGGCTCTGGCGTGCGGGACTTCTGGCGACGCCCTGCCGTCGCGGGAGCGGTCTTGGAAGCGGCCACTGACCCTCCTTCGGGGTTCTTCCGGTTGCTGCGGTCTCGGCGCCTGGTGCAGGCGGATTCTCGGCGCGAGACAGCTTGTCACCCGGGGGGCGAGCGCGCAAGCGGGTACGGGAGCATGGCGCGGCGCTCCCGGCGCAGTCGCGAGAGCCTGGCGCTGTCCTGCCCAGGTGTTGTCCTGCAGCAACAAGGCAGGACAGCGGGTGGGAATTGCTGGATCCGGGGCGGCTCCACCCCGCCCTGGCTCCCACAGCGCTCCGCGATCCCAGAGGTGGCCGCGCTACGGGTTCGCCGGAGCGGGCGCGCAGGCGGCGGGGCGAGCCGGCGCGGGCCGGGTCGCGCGCACCCCGAGCGTGATCCCGGCCGCCACCACCGCCACGGCGATCAGCCGCTCCGGCGTGACGCCGGCCAGGCCGAGCGCGGCCGAGCAAACCAGCGCGCTGACGGGGAGCACCCCGGAGAACAGCCCGGCGCGCTCCACGCCGAGCAGCCCGACCGCCGTGTACCAGCACACGAACCCGCCGGCGGTGACCACGATCGCCAGGTAGGCGATCGCCGCCGCCTCGCCGGCCTCGGGCATCGGCAGGACCGCGCCCTCGGCCACGAGGCTCCAGAGCGCGAGCATCGGCACGGCGAACAGGCAGGCGTAGGTGGACACGGCGAGCGGGCCGAGCCGGGTGAGATGCGGGATGGCGAGGAGGGAGAAGCCGGCCTCGCAGGCCAGCGCGCCCAGGGCGAGGGCGAGCCCCGCGGCGGTGATCCCGCCGTCGGCCCACTGGACGCCCGCGGCGCCCGCCGCCACGATCACGGCGGCCACGAGCACCCGTGGGCTGAGCGGCCGGCGCTCGAGGAGCGGCCCGGCGAGCGCGAGGACCACGGGCACGCAGCCCACGATCACGCCGACGGTCGCGGGGTCGGTCTCCCGCACCCCCTCGATCACGAACAGGTTGAAGAGCACGAGCCCGGTCGCGGCGAGCGCGGCGAGGCCGGCGGCCTCGCGCAGGCCGATGCGCGGCAGCCGGCCGCGGGCGATCGCGAGCAGGAGCAGCCCGGCGAGCGCGTAGCGGAGCGCCTGCCCGGCCGCCAGCGGGTAGCCCTCGACGACGTCCGCGGCCGCCACCAGCGAGCCCACCGCGGCGAGCGCGGCGGTGGCCGCGAGGGCGCCCCGCAGGGTCGGGCTCACGCGCTCTTCCTGCTTCCGCTCGCCGCGAAGGCCGCCAGCGCGAGGTAGATGCCGCCGGTCACGTAGCGGCGCGCGCGACCGCGGCGAAGCACGCCCGACAGCAGGCCGGCCACGAGCACGTACAGCAGGTCCAGCACCAGCGCGATCAGGAAGAACAGCGCGCCGAGCACGAGCACCTGGGTTGTCGCCGGGCCGAGCCCCGGGTCCACGAACTGCGGCAGGAAGGCCAGGAAGAAGATCGACACCTTCGGGTTCAGCACGTTCACGAGCGCGCCCTCGACGAACGCGCGGCCGACCGGCTCGTCGGGCTGCTGCTCGTCGGGCGCGGGCTCGGCCCGCTCGCGGGTCAGGAGCGCGCGCACGCCGAGGTACACGAGATAGGCCGCACCGGCGAGCTTCACGAGGTCGAAGGCCAGCGCGGAGGAGGCGATCAGCGCCGACAGCCCAGCGGCCGCCGCCGCCACGTGCACGAGCGTGCCCGCCTCGACGCCGAGCGCGGATGCCACTCCCACGCGGCGGCCGCCATCGACGCTGCGCGTGACGATGTAGATCAGGTTCGGCCCGGGGATCGCGACCAGCACGACGGCGCTGAGCGCAAACAGGGCGAGGGTGGCGGGCTCGGGCATGGCGCTCTACGCTACGGACCTACTGGTTCGGATGGAAGGACCAGTTGCGTGCCCTTCGGATAGACCAGTTGTGAGCCAGCGCGACCTCCTCATCTCGCTCGACCGCTCGCAGCCCTCGCTGCGGGTCCAGATCGAGGAGCAGCTGCGCGCCGGCGTGCGCGAGGGCCGGCTCGCGCCGGGCACCGCCCTGCCCTCGAGCAGGGGCCTCGCCGGCGAGCTCGGGCTCTCGCGCGGCGTGGTCGTCGAGGCCTACGCCCAGCTCACGGCGGAGGGCTACCTCGTGACCCATCAGGGCGGGCAGACGCGCGTGGCGCCGATGGCCGCCCGCCAGGCACCTCCGGAGGCGCGGCTGCCCGATCCGCGACCGCCGCGCTTCGACTTCCGGCCCGGCGGGCCCGACGTGTCGCTGTTCCCGCGCGCGGCCTGGCTCGCCTCGATCCGGCGCGCGCTCCGCGACGCGCCCGACTCGCGACTCGACTACGGCGATCCACGCGGCGCGCCCGAGCTGCGTCGCGCGCTTGCCTCCTACCTCGGCCGCGTGCGCGGCGTGGCGGCGGACCCCGAGTGCGTGATCGTGACCTCGGGCATGGCGCAGGGGATGGCGCTCTTCGGGCGCGCGCTCGTCTCGGGCGGCGGGCGCCGGATCGCCGTGGAGGACCCATGGAGCGCGCCGGGCCGCCGACAGCTCGAATCGACCGGGCTCGACACCGTGCCCGTGCCGGTCGACGAGGACGGGCGTGCGCGTGGACGCCCTCGCGACCGAGCGGGCGGACGCGGTGGCGGTGACCCCCGCCCACCAGTTCCCGCTGGGCGTGGTGCTGAGCGCGGAGCGCCGCTTCGCGCTCGTGGACTGGGCCGCGCGGACCGGCGCGTTCGTGCTCGAGGACGACTACGACGCCGAGTACCGCTACGACCGCCAGCCGGTCGGCGCCGTGCAGGGGCTCGCGCCTGAGCAGGTGGCGTACGCAGGGTCGATCTCGAAGACGCTCGCGCCCGGTCTGCGGATCGGCTGGATGGTCGCGCCCGGGCGGCTGGTCGACGAGGTGGCCGGCGCGAAGCTCCTCGACGACCTCGGCACGCCGGTGGTGGAACAGCTCGCGCTTGCCGACTTCCTCGAGCGCGGCGAGCTCGATCGCCACCTGCGCCGCACGCGCGCGGTCTACCGCTCCCGCCGCGACACGCTCGTGGCGGCGCTCGAGCGGCACCTGCCGGGCTACAGGGTGGGCGGCGTGGCCGCCGGCCTCCACCTGGTGATGGAGCTGCCCGCGCGGATGGACGAGGAAGCAGCGCTCGCCGCGGCGCGCGCGGCGGGGATCGGTCTCTACGGGCTGGGCGAGCACAGCGTCCGGCCGCGAGCGCCCGCGCTGCTGCTCGGCTACGGCCGGATCGCCGAGCCGGCCATCGACGCCGGTGTGCAGGCGCTTCGGGATAGCCTGGCGTCATGAGCTACGAGACCGTCAGCTGGGAAGAGGACGGCGGCGTCGGGCGGATCACGCTCAACCGCCCGGACACACTGAACGCCTGGAACGTGCAGCTCGGCCAGGAGCTGAAGCAGATCGTGACCCGGGATGCCGCCGACGCGTCGGTGCGGGCCGTGCTCGTGACCGGCGCCGGCCGCGGCTTCTCCTCGGGCGCCGACCTGAAGGCCGGCTTCGACCCCCATCCCGACGACGGCATGCCCGACCTGCGCAAGGAGCTGCACGAGCTCTACCACCCGATCATCGCCGGGGTGCGCCGGCTCGAGAAGCCGGTGGTGGCCGCCGTGAACGGCCCGGCGGTCGGGATCGGCGCCTCGCTCGCGCTCGCCTGCGACCTCGTGCTGGCCGCCGAGTCGGCCTACTTCGGGCTCGCCTTCGTGAACATCGGCCTGATGCCCGACGGCGGCTCGACGCTGTTCGTGCCCGCGGCCGTGGGCAAGGCGCGCGCCTTCCAGATGGCGCTGCTCGGGGAGCGCGTGCCGGCCGCCCAGGCGCTCGACTGGGGCCTCGTGAACCACGTCCACCCGGACGAGCGGCTGCTGGAGGAGGCGAACGCGCTCGTGGAGAAGCTCGCCGCCGGGCCCACGCGCTCCTACGCCGGCTCCAAGCAGGCGCTCAACCGCATGCTCTACCCGGACCTCGACGGCCAGCTCGACCTCGAGGCGGACCTCCAGCACGCGCTCGCGCGCACGCGCGACTTCCAGGAAGGCGTGTCGGCGTTCGTCGAGAAGCGCGCCGCGGCGTTCCAGGGCGCCTGAGCCGCGCCGTCTCGCCTCGCACTCAACTCATCGGATCCTGATCGGGCGCTTGGCCGGCGTGTAGCCCGCCTTCGAGGCGACCATGGTGTACCTGCCGGAGCCGACGGCGGTGAAGGTGACCTTGCCGCTGGGCCCGGTCGTGGAGCTCTTCCCCGCGAGCTTGACCTTGGCGCCCTTCACCTTCGCGCCGGCGTCCGTAACGGTGGCGGTGACCGTATGGCCGCTGACCTTCGCGCTGAGCGACAGCCCCGGCAGTAGGCGACGATGCCAGAGGCTCGATCCGCTGGCGTTGCGGAAGACGGCCACCAGATCGAGCGGTCCGCGCGAGCCCTCGCCGACGAGGTTGAGGAGCTGCGGAGCGCCGCTCAGGGTCGGCACGGAGACGATCTCCCCGAAGCGCGTGGCCTTGGTGTTGCTGCGTGTGGCGTACAACCGGCTGCCGCGCCGGTAGAAGACCCAGAGTCGGCCGCTCGGACCGGCCGAGATGCCGATCGCCTGCGCCTTGCCCTGTCTCTTGAAGCGGCCGTCGTCGACCAGCTTCTGGTCGCTGACATTCCACACGGCCGGTCGCGAGAGGAACTGATTCGTGCCTCGCTGGTAGGCGAGGAACACGTCAGCGGCGCCGATTCGGCCGGTGATCGCGGTCCGGATCTCGGCCTCGACCGCCCCCGCCTGCGGGGGCGCGAGCTCGCCAAGCGAGCCGAGGGCCTGAGCCACCGTCCCAGAGCCGTTTCCGTAGATGTACTTCCAAGCGAGGAAGGCCGCGCCGGTCGCGCCGTCGACGGCGACGCCCGGGTAGTACTCGCAACACACGGTCGGGGAGCCAAAATGGACGTCGGCGGCCGCGGGATCCAGGCCGGTGTGGTAGCCGGCCGAGCCCGGGGCGGTGTCACCCCAGGCGAAGATCGGGAGGTTGCCCGGTGCCCGCGCGGCGCTGATGCCCGCCGTGTACGCCTCGCTTCGACCCCCGGAACTGTTGTTCGAGACGATCGTGGGCGACGGGCTCCAGCTCGCGCCGCCGTCCGTCGAGAGCGCCGTCTCCATCCCGATCTGCTGCGGCTGGGTGTTGGTGCCCATGAGCCCGCTGAAGAACGCGCGCAGGCCCTCGTCGACGACCATCACCGCCGCGCTCTGGCTGATCCCGTTCGTGAACGAGAAGACCTGGTTCGGGCCGCTCACGCCCGTCCCGGAGGCGGACAGGCCGGTGTGCTGAAGGCTTGCGCCGGCCCCATCCTCGCGCGGCCAGAGCACGTGCAACGCGCCGTCACCCGTGCGCGCGACGCCGGGCGCCGCCAGCGCCGAGATCGGCTGACCGGGGGTGAGCTCCTTCCACGGCGCGGCGGCGGCGCCGCTCGCGATCAGCATCGACACTGCCATGGCCACTGCGGTGCACGCGCCCGCCCGGGCCGTCCTGGACGTCCCGGATGCCGGTCCCGCAGCTCGCCTCGTCAGGTTCATCTCTCGTCCTCCTGATGGGGGCGGGGCGGCCGCGTGCCGCCCGCTGTACCAGGCCAACCGGGGACCACCGGGTTTCTTACGCTGAAGGTGGCCGGCATCTGGGGGGTCCTTCGCCGAAAACGCGCGCCAAGCCGTCCGTTCGAGTCTAAGAGCCCGGTCTCGCGACCACAACCTGGCCCCCGATTGGGAAGCGACTCGGGGCAGACGCCACGAAGTGGAGCGCTCGTCTTGACCAGGGATATGATGCTGCCCGCCTTGCCTACCGGCCTGCCACGACGCCTGCTCATCGCCGCGCTGGCCGCGGCGGTGCTCGCGCTCCTGATCGCGGCGCCGTCGGCGTTCGCCGACGCGTTCACGCCCGAGTCGGGCGGCTCTCAGAACGCCGACGACATCGACACGCTGTACAAGATCACGCTCTACATCGGGATCGCGATCTTCCTGCTCGTGGAGGGCACGCTCCTGTGGTCGCTGATCCGCTACCGGGCGAGGCGCGGCGGCCCCGCGGCCGCTCAGATCCGCGGCAACACGCCGCTCGAGCTCGGCTGGACGGTGGGTGCGGCGCTGATCCTCGTTGTGCTCACGGTCGTGACGTTCGTCTACCTGCCTGACATCGAGAACCCGCCGCCGTCCGGGCCGAACGGCCTGCGCGCGGGGCAGGCGCAGTTCGCGTCGATCGACCAGCCCGACCCGCCCAAGAGCGGCGGCCCGACTCTCACCATCGAGGTCACCGGCCAGCAATACCTCTGGCGCTACGACTATCCCGGCCAGCAGACGCTGTTCTCCTACCAGGAGATGGTCGTGCCGGTCGCCACCACGGTCGTGCTCGAGGTCACCGGGACCGACGTGATCCATTCCTGGTGGATCCCCAAGCTCGGCGGCAAGGTCGACGGCGTACCCGGGCACGTGAACGAGACCTGGTTCAAGGTCCCCGGCGACCAGGCCGGCACCACCTTCGACGGCCAGTGCGCCGAGCTGTGCGGGGCGAACCACGCGGACATGCGCGCGCAGGTGCGCGCGCTCACGCCCGACGCGTTCGAGCGCTGGGCCGATCGGACCCGCAGGGACATCGAACAGGCCGGCACCGACCTGGCCGATCAGCGCAAGGCACGTGAATCGGAAGGCGACGAGGGGTAGGGGTGGAAGCAGCCAGCGCAACCGGAGCGAAGCGCACCGCGCGGCCCGAGATCATCATGAGCGGCCTGCCGGCGCCCCAGCGCGGCTGGCTCGCATGGCTCACCACCACCGATCACAAGAAGATCGGGATCCTGTACATCGCCACGGCGATCGTCTTCATGTTCATGGGCGGCGTCGAGGCGCTCGTGATACGCCTGCAGCTCGCGCAGCCGGACTCCACGCTCGTGAGCGCGGAGACCTACAACGGGCTCGTGACGATGCACGGCACGACGATGATCTTCCTGTTCGTCGTGCCGCTGATCGCGGGCTTCGGCAACTACCTCGTGCCGCTCATGATCGGCGCGCGCGACATGGCGTTCCCGAAGCTGAACGCGCTCTCCTACTGGCTGACCCTGTTCGGCGGAGTCGCCTTCTACACGTCGCTCTTCTTCGAGCCCCCGGAGGCGGGCTGGACGATGTACGCGCCGCTGTCGGACGACCTCTACTCGCCGGGGGGCGGGGTGGACGCGTGGATCTTCCTGATCCACCTCACCGGCCTCTCGTCGCTCCTCGGCGCGGTGAACTTCGTGGCCACGATCCACAACATGCGGGCGCCCGGCATGGGCTGGGGGCGGATGCCGCTGTTCGTCTGGACGATCCTCGTGTTCAGCTACCTGCTGATCGCCGCCCTGCCCTCGATCGCGGCGGCGGTCACGATGCTGCTCACCGACCGCCACTTCGGCACCTCGTTCTTCGACCCCGCCGGCGGCGGCGACCCGCTGCTCTGGCAGCACCTGTTCTGGTTCTTCGGCCACCCCGAGGTCTACATCCTCGTGCTGCCGGCGTTCGGGATGATCTCGGAGATCCTCCCGGTGTTCGCCCGCAAGCCGATCTTCGGCTACAAGGCGATCGCGGCGGCCACGGTGGCGATCGCGTTCCTCGGCCTGCTCGTGTGGGCGCACCACATGTTCACCACGCCCACGGCGACGGTGGTGCTGGCCTTCTTCATGCTGGCGTCGTTCACGATCGCCGTGCCAACCGGCATCAAGATCTTCAACTGGATCGCCACGCTGTGGCGCGGCTCGATCGTGTTCAAGACGCCGCTCTACTTCGCGGCCGCGCTGCCGGCGCTGTTCGTGATCGGCGGAATCTCGGGCGTCCAGCTGGCGATCTTCCCGGTGGACTGGCAGCTCCACGACTCCTACTTCGTGGTCGCCCACTTCCACTACACGATCTTCGGCGGAGGGGTGTTCGGCCTGTTCGCCGGCCTCTACTACTGGTTCCCGAAGATGAGCGGCCGGATGCTCTCGGAGGGCATGGGCAAGCTGTCCTTCTGGCTGATGTTCGTGGGCTTCAACGTGACCTTCCTGATCCAGCACTCGGCCGGCCTCTCGGGGATGCCGCGGCGGATCTACGACTACGACTCCGAGCTGGGCGTGACCGCGTACAACCTCGTGTCGACGATCGGCTCGTTCATCCTCGGTATCGGCGTGCTCGTGACCGCGATCAACGTCGTGTGGGCGATCAAGCGGGGCAAGCGGGCGGGCAACGACCCCTGGCAGGGCAACACGCTCGAGTGGTTCACGAGCTCGCCCCCGCCGGTCAACAACTTCGACGTGATCCCGCGCGTGCGCAGCGTCGAGCCGATGAAGGACATCCGGCGCGAGGTGGCGGCGGCCGCGAAGCCGGCCGAGACCGTGTCCCAGCCAGTCGCGCCGCGCAGCGTGTAGTGGCCTCTCCCTCACCACCCGTCCAGCCCGGCATGCGGAAGCTCGTGCTCGCCACGGGCATCGCGACCTTCGCGCTGATCATCCTCGGCGGCGTCGTGCGCGTGTCCGACTCGGGCCTCGGCTGCGGGCCGGCCGGCTCGGGCTTCAACGGCTGGCCGTTCTGCAACGGCGACGTGGTGCCCGGGGTCGACCTCAACTCGATCGTCGAGTACGCGCACCGGGCGCTCGCGATCGTGGTCGGCTTCATGATCCTGTCGCTGTTCGTGCTCGCCTGGCGGCGCTACCGCTTCCTCCTCCCGGCCGCCTCGCTGCTGCTGGTGCTCGTGATCGCGCAGGGGGCGCTCGGCGGCGCGACGGTCGAGGAGAACCTCGAGGAGGCCTACGTCGCCGCGCACCTGGGGCTGGCGATGCTGCTGCTCGGGCTCCTGATCTACATGTGGCGCAGCGTCACCGGGGCGAGCCAGGTCGACGGCGGCCCGCGGCTGCGGGCGCTCGCGATCGTCGCCACCGGGGCCGTGCTCTGCACGGTCGTGGCCGGCGGCTACATGGCGGGCACGCAGAACTACGGGCGCGCGGACTACCAGCTCGGCGACGGTGCGCACCACGCCTGCGGCAAGGAGTTCCCGACCTGCAACGGCGAGTTCATGCCCTTCGGCGAGGCCGAGCTGGTCGACATCCACCTCACGCACCGCGCATTCATGTACCTCGCCTCGCTGCTCGTGATCGCGCTCGTCGTCGTGTCGCTCCGGCGCGGCGTGCTCACCCGTGCGGCCTGGGCGCTCGGGGGCCTGCTGGCGATCCAGATCCTGGTCGGCGCGCTCAACGTCTGGCTCGACGAGTACGAGGCGCTGATCCTGCTCCACCTCGCCCTCGGCACGCTGCTGTGGGCAACGTCGCTGACGATGACGATGAGCCTCGCCCCGGCCGGCAAGCGGGCGCCCAGCCGGGCGGAGCCGATCGCCGCATGACCAGCGAGGCCCGCACAGCCGTCCGGCCGGTCGCGAGCTCCTGGCGCGGCGTCGTCTCGGACTACTTCGAGATGACGAAGCCGAAGGTGCAGTCGCTGCTGCTCTTCACCACGATCACGACGATGTACGTGGCGGGCGATCCGTCGCTCGGCCTGGTGGCGCTCACCTGCCTCGGCGGCGCGCTGTCCGCCGGCGGCGCCGGCGCGATCAACCACGCGCTCGACCGCGACATCGACCGCGTGATGAAGCGCACCGCCGACCGCCCGGTGGCGAGCGGCCGCGTGTCGCCGGCCGCCGCGATCGTCTTCGGCGTGGTGCTCGGCTGCGCCTCGTTCGCGCTGCTGTCGCTGACCGTGAACCCGCTGGCGGCGGTGCTGTCGATGTCCGGCCTGCTCGGCTACGTGCTCGTCTACACGATGTGGCTCAAGCGCTCGACGCCGCAGAACATCGTGATCGGCGGCGCGGCCGGCGCCGTGCCGCCGCTGGTGGCGTGGGCGGCGGTCACCGGAGGCCTCGGGGGCACGCCGCTCTACCTGTTCGCGATCGTCTTCTTCTGGACGCCGCCCCACTTCTGGGCGCTCTCGCTCCTGATGAAGGACGAGTACGCGAAGGCCGGGGTGCCGATGCTGCCGGTCGTGCGCGGCGAGCGCGAGACGCGCCGCCAGATCCTGCTCTACACGGTGCTGCTGTACGCCGTGAGCCAGCTGCCCTTCTGCGCGGGCGCCTTCGGCGTGACCTACCTGGTCTGCTCGGTGGCGCTCGGAGCCGTCTTCATCTACGGCGCCTGGCGCCTGCTGCGCGCGCCGTCCCGGCGCACCGCCCTGCGCCTCTACCTCTTCTCGCTGGCCTATCTCGCCGCGCTGTTCGCCGCGATGGTGGCCGACGCCCGGCTGTAGCGCCGGGGCAAGCGCAGGATCAGTCCACCGAGCGCTGGCGGGTGAGCTCGTGGTCGAGCACGAGGCTGCCCATCTCGAGGCCCTGGTCGGCCCTGATCACGTGCATCACGGCGTTGATCAGGGCCAGATGGGTGAACGCCTGCGGGTAGTTGCCGAGGTGGCGCCCGGAGCGGGGGTCGATCTCCTCGGCGTAGAGGCCGAGCGGGCTCGCGTACGAGAGCAGCTTCTCGCACAGGTCGCGCGCGCGCCGGACCTCGCGGATCTCGACCAGCGCCGACACGAGCCAGAACGAGCAGATCGTGAACGTGCCCTCCTCGCCCTCGAGCCCGTCGTCGGTCTCGCCGGTGCGGTAGCGCAGCACGAGACCGTCCTGGGTCAGGTCGTCGGCGATCGCCAGCACCGTGTTCACGATCCGCTCGTCGTCGTTCGGCAGGAAGCGCGTGAGCGGCATCAGCAGCACCGAGGCGTCGAGGGCGTCCGTGTCGTAATGCTGGGTGAAGACCCCGCGCTCGTCGAGCGCGTTCGCGCAGATGTCGTTCCTGATCTCGTCCGCCGCGGACTGCCAGCGCGCGCCGTACTCGAGCTCCTCGCGCATCTCGGCGAGCCGAGCGCCGCGGTCGGCCGCCACCCAGCACATCAGCTTCGAGGAGGTGAAGTGCTTGGGATCGCCGCGCACCTCCCAGATGCCGCGGTCCGGCTCGCGCCACTTCTCGATCGCGGTCTCGACCTGTCGCTTCAGGATCGGCCAGATCCGCTCCGGCAGGTGGTCGCGCGACTTCGTGTGCAGGTAGACGGAGTCGAGCAGCGCGCCCCAGACGTCGTGCTGCTCCTGGTTGTAGGCGGCGTTTCCGATCCGCACCGGCCGTGCCCCCTCGTAGCCGGAGAGGTGCTCGAGCCTCGACTCCGTGAGCTCCGCCTCGCCGTCGATGCCGTACATGATCTGAAGCGTGTTCTGCTCCGCCTCGGTCACGTCGGCGATGAAGTAGAAGAAGTCGTTGGCCTCCCAGTCGAAGCCGAGCGTGTAGAGGCCCCAGAGCATGAAGGTCGCGTCGCGGATCCAGGTGTAGCGGTAGTCCCAGTTGCGCTCCCCGCCGGGCGTCTCCGGCAGCGAGGTGGTGGGCGCGGCCACGAGGGCGCCCGTGGGGGCATACGAGAGCCCCTTGAGCGTCAGCGCCGAGCGCTGCAGGTGGGTGCGCCAGGGGTGGTCGGGGAACGTGCCGTGGTCGAGCCAGTGCTGCCAGTGGTGGGCGGTCCAGACCAGGCGGTCGTAGGCCTCCTCGTAGGTGGTCGGCGCCGGGTGGTCGGACCACGCGAGAGCCGTGAAGAGCGTGTCGCCCTCCTTCATCAGCGTCCGCCCGGTGGCGCGCGGGCCCTCGAAGCCCATGTTCATGTCCGTGGTGAGCTCCAGTTCGAGCCCGCTGCTCTCGCACTTGCAGGCCGCCTGGTGGTAGCCGGAGCCCGTGTACTCCCAGGCGCCGTTGGCGTGCCCGTACTCGAAGCGCGGCTCGCAGTCGAGCGTGACCTGGACCTCGCCGTTCACGCAGCGGATCAGCCGCACCAGCACGTGGTCGGCGTCGTAGTCGGTGGGCGCGCGCCGGTGGGTGTGCGAGCGCTCGTGCTCGTGGTGCCAGGGGCCGATCAGGAGCACGTCGCGCACGATGATCCAGCCGCCGCTCGTGCCCCAGCTCGTCTCGAGCACGTTCGTCCCCGGCAGGTAGCGCCTGGCGGCCGGCACCTCGACGTCCGCCGGTCCGAGCCGGAACAGGCCGGCGTCGCGGTCGAGCACCGCGCCGAAGACGCTCGGCGAGTCGAAGCGCGGCAGACAGAGCCACTCGATGTTGCCGTTCGGGGCCACGAGCGCGCAGGTCTCGCAGTCGGACAGGAAGCCGTACTCCGCTATGGGTGGGAACGGGCTCGCGCCCACGCCGTCCGGGACCCAGGTGCTCACAGCTGCGCCGCCGCCGGCGGGTCGAGCAGGACGGTGACCGGCCCCTCCACGAGCGAGCCGGGGTAGCGCGGATCGGGCCGCCCCGAGAAGGCGCGGGCGGCGGCCAGGGCCTTCTCCTCACCCGTCACCAGGAACACGACCTGCCGCGTCCGGTTCACCACGGGCAGCGTAAGGGTGATGCGGGACACCAGCGGCGCCATCCCGGGCGTCTCCACCCCCACCACCGGGCGCTCGCGCTCGCCCAGCGCGTCGTCGTTCGGGAACAGCGAGCAGATATGGGAGTCGGCGCCCAGCCCGACGAACATGAGGTCGAAGGTCGCGTCCGCCGGTCCGGACTCGGCAAGCTCGCGCTCGTACGCGGTCGCGCCGTCGTGGGGGCCGAGCTCGCCCCGCATCCGATGGACGCTCGCCCCGCTCGCCCGCGACAGGAGGGCCTCGTCGACCATGCGGAAGTTCGAGTGCTCGTGGTCGGGCGCCACGCAGCGCTCGTCGGTGAACCACACGTCGACCCCGGACCAGTCGGCGCGCTCTTCGGCCGCGCGCTCGTAGGCCCGCCGCGGCGTCGAGCCGCCGGTGAGCACGACATGACCCGTCGCCTCGACGAGCAGCGCGGCCACGCGCCCCGCGGGATCGTCGCTGACCTGGAAGTCGGGCTGCATCGGCGGCGATGCTACCCCGGCCCGGGGCGGGCGGCTAGGTGGAGAGCCCGAGTCCCGGCCAGTCCGCCACCAGCACCACGGCGAGCTCGCGCAGCGAGGTCTGCCAGGACTCCGGGGCGTCGTCCCAGGTCCAGTCGCCCGCCGCGAGCGCGGACGCGTTCACCACGGCCCGGTTGGCGACACCGCCACCTACGCTCGGCGTCATGGCCGAGGACCATCCCGGGCGGCGAGGCCTACCGCGACTACGACCGAATCGCGATCGACATCGAGGCCGAGGTCCCCGAACGTCGGCGTCTACCCGCTCGGCCCGTTCGGCCCGGGCGTGGAGCTGTGGCAAACGCCCGACGTCGACATCCACCAGGAGCTGCCGCTGCCGGCGGGTAACCTCTCGAACTTCGACGACCGCTGGGCCTGGATCGAGAACGACATGCTGCCCGCCTACCGCGAACTGCTCGCCGACCCGGGCGGGGCCGAGACCATGGTGTGGATGCCGGTCGACGAGCGGGCGGTCGGACTTCCGCAAGTTCCCGGACTTCCCCTATCCAGGCAGTTGACGTGTGGCGGGCAGCCGCGGTCGCGGGATGGCGTCCACCTTTAAGCGCTGGCCGCCTGCAAGCGAGACTCCGAGCGGGAGCACGGGACGCTCGATGATCGATTGGAACCTCGCCGAACTCGCCACCACCGCCAGCGTCGACTGGCCGAAGCCCGACCAGAGCGTGGTCTCGCTCGAGCCCGTCGAGGAGGTGCGCCTGCGGCTGCCGGACGGCTCCACCTTCGAGGCGGACGCGATCTCAAGCGCGTCTTCCTCGAGCGTGAGGACGACTCCGTGACGTTGGTGGCCGTGTACTCGGACTCGCTCGGCGTGGACGCCGGCTACCGCCTGGCGAGCGACTGGGCGGAGCGCTTCGAGCTCCCCACCGCTCCGCTGGAGCGGTGGCGCGACGAGGTCACGAGCGGCAAGGAGCCCGCCGAGCGCAACAACCGGGCGCTCACCTCGGCGACCATCGACGACCGGATCGGCGAGGACGGGCCGGTGCCCTCCGTGAACATCCTCTACTCCTTCGACGAGGAGAAGCCCGCGACGGTGACGGTCGAGCTGTTCTGGCCGCCCGAGCGGCGGTCGTAGACAGCTCCCCCTGGTTGGCAGGGCGCAGCCGTCCTGACTTTGGTCGCTCCTGGCGTACAAAGTCAGGACGCTACGCCGGGACGGCCCTGGTCGTCCTGGGTTGACCTTCCCTACCCAGGTGAACTCAGGACGACCTCGGAGTCGGGCCCGCGGCTGACCCGTTGCGAGCGCCGGCTATCCGCCCTCGTCAGGAGGACGGCGCATCCTCACCCAGCCCAGGTCGGGTCGAAGTCCCAGATCGCCCAACGAGATGCGACCGGGGGGGCCGCTCTAGGCGAGCGTCGCCGCCGCCGCGCCCAGCACGAAGCCGAGCGTCACGAGCGCGGTGAGCGCGAGCGCGGCGCGGCCGAAGCGCTCGCGCAGCCCGGGTAGCTCGGCCGGGGTCGCGAACAGCCGCGCCGGCCAGAGCCGCCACGACACGTGCGCGAACAGCACCGCGGCCGCGGCGAGCGCCGCCGCCTTCGCCCCCACGAGTACCCACCAGCCGGCTCCGCGGCCGGCGTCCTCGGCGAGCACCAGACCCACGCCGGAGGCCGCGAGCAGGGCGATCGCCGCCAGCACCGGCCGCCGCGCGCCCGCAGCGAGCTCGACCGCGAAGCGCTCGCGCTCGTCGGGACGCGCACCGAAGAAGCGCGCTGCGCGCGGCTGCACCACGGCGAGGCTGTAGGCCATCGCGCCGAGCCAGACGGCGCCGACCAACAGGTGGACGGAGAGCACGAGAAAGGTGACGATCCTGCTGTTCTACCCCGCATGTCGCGTTCGCTCGCCCGCGGTGCGATCAAGCGCTTCGGCCGTACGCTCGGAAGCCTCACGCCCGCGCGAGCCCGCGAGCTGCGCCCGGCTGAGCCCGGCGGCCGCGGGCTCGCGGCCCTCGACCGCGGCACCTGCCTCCTGCTCGTGACCCACCGGCGCGACGGCAGCGCCGTGCCCACGCCGCTCTGGTTCGTCCGCGACGGCGCGCGCGCCCTCGTGCGCACCTCGGCCGATTCGCCGAAGGTGGCGCGAGCCCGACGCGACCCGGACGTGCTCGCCGCCCCCTGCGACCACCGCGGCCGGCTGCTCGGAGCGGCGCTGCGGGTGGAGGTGCGCCTGCTCGACGCCCCCGGTGACGCGGCGGAACGCGCCCGCACCGACGCGCTGATCACGGCCCGTTACGGCCTGCGGGGGCGCGTCTGGGGCGCGCTTCTTCGCTACGCGCGGCTCGAGGCCGCGTACCTCGAGCTGAGGGCCCGCGGCGATGGGACACGGCGAAGCGGTCTTCGTCGAGATCGAGCTGAAAACGCTAGACGGCGCCGGCGAAGAGCGCGTAGACGGCGGCGCAGCGGCGCATCGCCCCCTCGTCGATGTACTCGTCGGGCCCGTGCGAGACGTCGAGCCGGCCGCCGCCGTAGGCGAACGCCGGGATCCCAAGCTGGGAGTACCAGCGAGTGTCGAGCACGCCAGGGCACATCTGGAGCTCCGGCTGGCTCCCCTCGACGGCGCTCACGCAGTTCACCAGCGCGGCGGCGGCCGGGTGGCTCGCGTCGGTGCTGGCGGAAGGCTGCTCCTGCAGCACCTCGATCTCGACCTGCGCGCCGATGGCCTCGGCGGTCTCCGTGATCGTGTCGGTCAGGCGCGCCAGCTCCCGGTCGAGGTCCTCCTCGGGGTTGAAGCGCCGGTCGATCGAGAACCACGCCGACCCGGGCACCGCGTTGAACCCGGCGCCGGCGCCCGCCTGACCGCCCACCACGAGCATCGAGCCGCCGGCCTCGTCGCTCTCGACCGGGAAGCTCGTGCGCTCACCTAGCAGCTCATGCGAGAGGGCGGTGAGCGGCTCCGCGATGCGGATCATGTGCTCGAAGGCGTTCACGCCCTGGTGCACGTAGCCCACATGCGCCTCGCGCCCCGTCGTCGTCACGCGTAGCGTGATCGCGCCCCGGCAGGCGTGCCAGATCACGCCGCCGGTCGGCTCGGCCGTGAGCATGGCGAGCGCCCGCGGGTCGATCAGCCCCTCCTCGCGCAGGTGGCCTGAGCCGGCCGCGCTGCCGGTCTCCTCGTCGCACACGAAGTGGAGGACGATCCGGCGCCCGTCGAGCAGGCCTCGATCGCGGGCGGCCAGGGCGCCGTAGATCATGCTCACCAGGCCGCCCTTCATGTCGGCGCGTGCCGCGTCCGACGATCCGGCCGTCGCGCCGCTCGGGGCGAAACTGCGCCGGGCTCTGCGCCGGGACGACGTCGAAGTGTCCGTGGAAGTAGATCGTCTCGGGACCGTCGCCTACAGCGCCGCGAACGACGCATGGTTCCTCGAGCTCCCGGCTGGGAGCTAGCTCGATCAGCTCCGGCGAGAGGTCGAGCCGCTCCATCGCCTCGTGGAGAGCCCGCCCGCAGCGGCCGAGCCCGCGCCCGGGCGGGTTCTCCGTGTCGATGGCGACGAGCTCCTCCAGCAGCGCGGCCATCTCGTCCGCGCGCGGCTCGAGCCAGGCCCGCAGCTCCGCGCCGGTCAAGGCCCCCTGAAGATCTCCCTCGCCGCCCAGGCCGTGCCGGGGAAGTCAGAGAAGACTCCGTCGATCCCGAGCCGGTAGAAGAGCAGGTACTCCTCGATCGGACCGCCGGTGTACGCCACCGGGAGGGCGTCGTCGCGGAAGGTCCAGGTGTGGACGAGGAGCCCCCGAGCGTGCGCGCGCTGGATCAGGTCGGTGGTCTTCTTGATGTTGCCGGCCGGGTCGGTGCCGACGATGTAGACCTTCCAGGGCCCGATGCCGTCGGCGTAGGTCTTGATCTCGGCCAGGCCGGGGTCGGTGGCGAAGTAGCTGTAGAGATCGGTACGGCCGGCCACGGTCCAGTCGTAGGGCCGGTCGAACGGAGGCGCGTAGGTCGGATCGCCGTTCGCGTCGGTGTCATTGGCGTCCACGAGCTGCACGAGCCGGACGGGCGTCATCTCGTTCAGCTGCTTCAGGTTGGCCTGCTCGAAGGACTGGATGAAGACCGGCGCGTTCCTGCGGCTCAGGCCGTTTCGCTCCAGCACCCTCACCAGCCGCCCCTCGAGGGGCAGCCCGAGCTCCTGATGGAAGGTCGGGTGCTTGGTCTCGGGATAGATGCCGACCCTCAGCCTGCCGCGGCTCGCCTTCCCGGACCGTCGCTTGGCCGCGCGCCCGCGCGATGCGCGCCTCGCGAGATCGATCACCTCCTGGAGCGTCGGGATCTTGAACTTGCCATCGAACTCGGTCGGGCGCCCCGCCCGCGTCTGCTTCGCGCCGAGGGTCTTGATCTCCGCGAGCGTGAAGTCGGAGGCGAACCAGCCCACGGTCGGCACCCCGTCCACCACCTTGGTGGTCTTGCGAGCGGCGAACTCGGGATGGTCGGCGACGTCCGTGGTGGTCGTGATGTCCGGCTCGTGGCGCGCGATCAGCACGCCGTCCTTGGTCGCCACCAGGTCCGGCTCGATGTAGTCCGCGCCCAACTTGATCGCCAGCCGGTACGCCTCGAGTGTGTGCTCGGGCAGGTAGCCGCTCGCGCCCCGGTGGCCGATCACGAGCGGACTCGACTCCTTGGCGTCGGCGGCGGGTGCCGCCAGTCCCATCAGGGCGACGGCGGCGAGGAGCGTGCGTGTAAGGGCGCGGGTCGTCATCGGCCGAAGGTACCGAAGCCGGGCGCAGAGCGGTGCCCGACCCCTCCGACCCGCCGGTCAGCCGCGCACCGCGCCGATCAGCTCTCCGAGCGACCGCTTCTGGCAGCAGGAGGGTCGATACGCCGCTAGGACGTCTCGACCGGCTGCGTGATGTGCTCCGCGTCCCCGGGCGAATAGATCAGCAGCCCGCGCAGGGGCTTGGTTACGCGCGCGGTGTGCTCGACGCCGCGCGGCACGAAGACCAGTGAGCCGGGGCCCGCAACCACCTCCCGGTCGGGGAACACGAAGGTGAGCTCCCCCTCGCCGACGTAGAACGCCTCGTCGGTATGCGGATGGATGTGCATCGGCGGGCCCTCGCTTGCGGGGGCCTGGCCCACCAGCACCCGGTAGGCCCCACCGGTCAGCTCGTTCTCAACCAGGTCGGGCTCGCCATCGTGGTTGAAGACGAACGTTGCTCCGCTGATGGTCTCCATCAACCGACCCTACCGTGGGGTAGGTTGCGCGCAGCCCCAGATCCAGGATGAGGAGAACCCGTGTCAGTGATCGTGACCATCAGTGTGAGCGGCGATCCGGCCGCATTCGAGGAGCAGGTCGCGGCGCAGGCGGATGCGATCGGTCGCATCATGGACGTCGCCAAGCGCAATGGGCTGATTGCCCACCGCTGGTATGGAGCGGACGGCCAGTTCATGGCCATCGATGAATGGCCCGATGCGGAAAGCTTCCAGGCCTTCTTCGACGAGGCGCAGCGGGACATCGGCCCGCTGATGCAGGCGACGGGCGTCACCTCACCGCCGAGCGTGACGTTCTGGCAGAAGCTCGAGACGAACGACGAGGTCGGCTGGGACGCCTGAGCGCATCCGCGCGACCCCGGTGGACAGCGCACCGTGCCGGGCGATACGTTCGCGCCGAAAACCACGATTGGAGGTCTTCGATGTCAGCAGCCCCCGATGCCGAGCTCAAGGCGCGCCACCGCGCGATGTGGGCGTCTGGCGACTACCCGTCGATGGTCGAGACCTTCCTGCTGCCCCTGGGGCCGCGGCTCGTCGAGGCGTGCGGGATCGGGGCCGGGATGAAGGTGCTGGATGTCGCGGCCGGCACCGGCAACGCCTCGATCCCGGCGGCTGAGCGCGGCGCGGAGGTGGTCGCGAGCGACCTGACGCCCGAGCTGCTCGACGCCGGCCGCGCCGTGGCCGAGGCAAAGGGGGTCGAGCTCGAGTGGGTGACGGCGGATGCCGAGAACCTGCAGTTCGAGGACGGGCAGTTCGACGTCGTGATGTCGTCGATCGGGGCGATGTTCGCGCCTCACCATCAGGCCGTCGCCGACGAGCTCGTCCGCGTGTGCCGCCCGGGCGGCACGATCGGGATGCTGAACTGGACCCCCGAGGGGATGATCGGGGCGCTGTTCAAGACGATGGGGCCGTTCGCCCCGCCGCCCCCGCCCGGTGCGCAGCCTCCACCGCTGTGGGGCGGCGAGGACCATATTCGCGAGCTGTTCGGCGATCGAGTCGAATGGCGGACGCTGGAGCGCGACAACCTGGACATCACCGCCTTCGAGGACCCACACGACTACGGCGAGCACTTCAAGGCCCGCTACGGACCGACGATCGTCGCCCGCGCCAACGCCGCCAAGTCGGGGCGCGAGAGAGAGCTGGACGAGGCGCTCGACAACTTCAGCGACGAGTGGAATCGCGGCAGCGCCGGCGACGCGCGCTTCGAGCAGGAGTACCTGGTGGCCGTAGGCACCCGCGCCGCGGACGGCTAGCGCTTGGCGCCGTAGCATCGCGCCGATGAGGATCGCGGCATCGCGGGCGCCCGGCGGCGAGCGCGTTGTAACGCCGCTCGAGCTGTTCTTCGACCTCGTCTACGTGTTCGCGATCGGGCAGCTCTCTCACCACCTGCTCGAGCACGTCGACCTGCGCACCGGCGCCGAGACGTTGATCATGGCGCTCGCGGTCATCTACGCCTGGTACATGACGGCCTGGGGGGCGAACTGGCTCGACCCCGACCGGCTGCCGGTGCGAGTGCTGCTCGTCGGGTTGATGTTCGCCAGCCTGCTGATGGCGGTCGCCATCCCCGACGCTTTCGACGATCGGGCATGGCTGTTCGTAACGGGCTACCTGGTCCTTCAGGTCGGGCGCTCGGTGTTCCTCATCTTCGCCCTGCGCGGGCGGCAGCTCGGCGAGCACTTCGTCAACGACCTCGTCTGGGAGCTGCTCACCGGCTGCCTCTGGGTGGCCGGAGCCATCGCCGACGGCGACGCCCGTCTCGTGCTCTGGGGGCTTGCAGTGGTGGCCACCCAGGCTGGCGTGTGGAACCTGCACTGGCTGCCGGGCCGCGGCAGGGCGATCGACCTCGAGCACACCGACATCTCCGGTGGCCATCTCATCGAGCGTTTCCGGCTGTTCTTCATCATCGCGCTCGGCGAGACCGTCCTGACGATGGGCAACGCGTTCACGGACGAGCCGTTCGAGCTGGAACGGCTGCTCGCGCTCGCGATCGGGTTCTCGGGCACCGTCGCGCTCTGGTGGTGCTATTTCCAGCGCATCGAGGGAATCGGCGTAGACCTGGCCGAGGGCGCCGAGGACGCCGGCGCGGTGGGCTGGCAGGGCACATGGGCGCTGACGCTGATCGTGCTGGCCGTGATCGGGATCGCCGTCGGCGACGAGCTCGCGATCGCCCATCCCGGCGACGATGCGACGCTCGGCTTCACCATCCTCACGTTCGGCGGCCCGTTCCTGTTCCTGCTCACGCAGGTCCTGTTCCTCGCCGGAACGCTCGGGCGCGTGACCCGTTCGCGACTGCTGGGGCTGGCGGCGCTCGTGATCCTCGCGGTCGCCACATCGCCGCTCACGCTGATCGTCGGGATCGCGGCGTCGAGCGCCGTGCTCGTCGCCGTGGCGGTCGCGGACACGCGTGCCGCGACCTAGACGCGGCACTGTCACAGGCGGCGCCCCAATCTCGTCTCAGAGGGAAAGAGACGAAAGGAGCAGTCATGAGGATCTTCGTGGCCGGCGCGACAGGCGTTCTCGGCCGAGAGCTCGTCCCGCAGCTCGTGGCGCGAGGGCACGAGGTGGTCGGGATGACCAGGAGCGCATCGAAGCAGGACCTGGTCCGCAGCCTGGGAGCGCGCCCGGTCGTGGCGGACGCTCTCGACCCCGATGCGGTCGCCCAGGCGGTGGCGTCGGCCGAGCCCGAGGTGATCGTGCATCAGCTCACGGCGCTGTCGGGGGACTTCGACATGCGCCACATCGACCGCTTCTTCGCATCCACGAACCGACTGCGTACGGAGGGCACCGACCACCTGCTCGCCGCCGCTCGGGCCGTGGGCACGCGCCGATTCGTAGCGCAGAGCTTCGCCGGCTGGCCGGCGGCACGCAGCGGCGGACCGGTGAAGGACGAGGACGCTCCGTTCGATCCCAACCCACCCGAGAAGCTGCGCGGCATGATGGCCGCGATCCGCCACCTGGAGGAGGCGGTGATCGGGGCGGACTGGCTCGAGGGCGTGGTACTCCGCTACGGCGGGTTCTACGGCCCCGGCACCACCCTCAGCGCCGACCCCGCCGCCCCCCACAGCGCGGCCATCCTCAAGCGCCAGTTCCCCGTGGTCGGAGACGGTGGCGGGATCTGGTCGTTCATCCATATCGCCGACGCCGCAGCGGCGACCGCGGTCGCGGTCGAGCGAGGCGAGCGCGGTGTGTACAACGTGGTGGACGACGAGCCCGCCCCGGCGCGGGACTGGTTGCCCGAGCTGGCCCGCGCGCTGGACGCCAAGCCGCCGCGGCGCGTGCCGCGCTGGCTCGGGCGGCTCCTGGCCGGTCAGGCGGCGACCGTCATGATGACCGAGGTGAGGGGCGCGTCGAACAAGAAGGCGAAGCGCGAGTTCGGCTGGCAGCCGCGCTATGCGAGCTGGCGGCAGGGCTTCGCGCAGGGACTCGGCTGACCGATGACCGACGAGGAATTCGACGAGCTCCGCCCGTCGGCGTTCGCCATCGCCTACCGGATGCTCGGCAGCGTGAGCGAGGCGGAGGACGTGGTGCAGGAGGGGTTCCTCCGCCTCCACCGGGCGCGCGAGGGCGGCCAGCGGATCGAGTCCCCGCGCGCCTACCTGTCGACGGTGGTCTCGCGGCTGTCGATAGACCAGCTCCGCTCGGCGCGCGTCCGGCGCGAGACCTACGTCGGCGAGTGGCTGCCGGAGCCGCTCGTGGCGAGCACCGAAGAAGATCCCGCCCGCAAGGCCGAGATGGCGGACTCGCTGTCACTCGCGTTCCTCGTCCTGCTCGAGAGCCTGTCGCCCGAGCAGCGCGCCGCCTTCCTGCTGCGCGAGGTGTTCGACGAGCCCTATGACCGAATCGCGGAGATCGTCGGCACGAGCGAGCAGAACGCCCGCCAGCTCGCCACACGCGCCCGCCGGCACGTGGACGAGCGGCGCCCCCGGTTCGAGGCCTCGCGCGAGCAGCGAGACGAGCTCGCGGCCCGCTTCTTCGAGGCCGCCGAGGAGGGCGACCTCGAAGGCCTCGAGGAGCTGCTGGCCCACGACGTCGTGCTCCACGGCGACGGCGGCGGCAAGGCGCCCGCCCTCGCACGCGCGGTCCACGGCCGCACCAGGGTGGCGCGCACGCTGATGGCGTGGCTGCGCGCCGGCACCCGCTTCGGCGGCATCACCTGGCGTCGCGAAGAGGTGAACGGTCAACCGGGAGCGCGGGTCCTCGACCGCGACGGCAGGCTGATCAGCGTGATGATCCTCGACGTCGCGGAGGGCCAGATCCAGGGCGTGAGCTCGATCGTCAACCCCGACAAGCTGGGTCATCTGGGGCCGGTGGCCGACCTGCGCGCGCTGCTGCGAGAGGCCGGTGCGACCTAGGCCCAGGGGCGGGCCGCGCTGAATTCCCTAGCGCTGTACGGTTGCGCGATGCGACGCACTCTCCTCAGGCGCGCCGTGGCCGGCGCGCTCGCGATCACGGTTGTGGCAGCGGCGCCGGCGGCGGCCCAGTTCAGTCCCGGCTCGGACGGGCTCGACGACCCGTACTTCCCCTTCGCCGGCAATGGCGGCTATGACGTCCAGCACTATTTCCTCGACCTGGACTACGTGCGGACCGGCAACCAGATGGACGCGACGGCGACCATCACCGCGAAGGCGACGCAGGATCTCAGCTCCTTCAACCTCGATCTGCGCGGGTTCACCATCTCGAACCTCGAGGTCGACGGCGTCGACGCCGCGTCCAGCCGCAGCGGGACGCACGAGCTGACCGTCACCCCGGCCTCCGGCATCCAGGCCGGGAGCGAGTTCGTCGTGCGGATCGACTACGAGGGCCAGCCGCAGCGTGTGGTCGATCCCGACGGCTCGAGCGAGGGCTGGGTCCTCACGACCGACGGCGCCCACGTCGTCAACGAGCCGCAGGGCTCGCCCGGCTGGTACCCCGCCAACGACAACCCTCAGGACAAGGCGTTCTACGACATCGCGATCACCGTGCCCGACGGGATCACGGCGATCGGCAACGGCCGCCTGATCTCCGAGACCAGCAGCGGCGGCAAGACGCGCTGGCACTGGCGCGAGGACTCGCCGATGGCGCCGTACCTGACCACCGCGACCAATGGCGTGTTCGAGATGCGCGTGTCCAGGTGGCGCGGAAAGCCGGTCTACCACGCGGTCGACCCGACGCTCAACCAGGTGGCCTGGGAGCGGCTGGCCGTGGAGCCGCAGGTGCTGGAGTTCTTCAGCGATCTCTACGGGCGCTACCCGTTCACGAGCGCCGGCGGCATCGTCGACAACGGCTTCGTCTTCTACGCGCTCGAGGTGCAGACGCGCTCGGTCTACGACCGCAACGTGAGCCCGGGCACGCTCGTGCACGAGGTCGCGCACCAGTGGTTCGGCAACGCCGTGACGCTGACGACCTGGGACGAGATCTGGCTCAACGAGGGCTTCGCCACCTGGTCGGAGTGGATCTGGGACGAGGAGCACGGCGGCCCCACCGCCGCCGAGACGTTCGACGCGACGTTCGACGACCATGAGGACTGGGACCGGCCGCCGCTCGACATCGGCGGGCCGGCGCTCATGTTCACCTCACCGGCCTACGACCGCGGCGCGATGACGCTCCAGGCGCTGCGCGAGAAGATCGGCGACCACGACTTCCGCAAGATCCTGCGGGCGTGGTTCCGGGAGAACGAGGACGGCAACGTCACGACCCTCGACTTCGAGGCGCTCTCGGAGCGCGTCTCCGGCCAGGACCTCGACGAGTTCTTCGACGTCTGGCTGCGCGTGCCGGAGCAGCCGACCAGCTGGTAAGGGCTAAGCGGCGACTGAGGCTCGCTGCCTGATTAGGTCCGCGGCCCGCTCGGCCACCATCGTGGTCGCCGCGTGTGTGTGCCCTCGCACCAGACTCGGCATCACCGAGGCATCCGCGACCCTCAGTCCGCCCACACCCCGTACCCGGAGCTCGGCGTCAACGACGCGGCCGAGCGCGCAGGTGCCAACCGGGTGGTAGATCGTGTGGGCGCTCGCGCGGATCCAGTCCTCGATCTGCTCATCGGTCGTGACGTCTGCGCCCGGCGCCCGCTCTCCACTGAACCAGCGCCTGAGCGGCCCGGCGCTCGCGATCGCTCGCCCCATCTTCAGGCCGTGAACGAGCACGGCGAGGTCTTCGGGATCCTGGACGTACTCGGGGTCGATCTCAGGCGCCTCGAGCGGGTCGGCGGAACGCAGCCTCACCGACCCGCGGCTCCGTGGCTGTAACGCCACAGACGCAATCGAAAAGCCGTGGGAGGGCGGAGGCACGAGACCCTCCTCCACATAGAGCACCGGCGCGAAGATGAGCTCCAGGTCGGGCGCCGGGAGCTCCTGCCGCGTGCGAACGAAGGCCGCCGCCTCACCGATGTTCGAGGTCAGCATCCCGCGCCTGCGCAAGAGCAGGCGGAGCAGCTGCCGGGGCGACTCCGCCGCGTACAGGGAGTCCTTGCCGCTGGCGTCGAAGAGCGCGATCGCCATGCAGTGGTCCTGAAGCCCGCGGCCCACCTCAGGCAGATCGCCCACCACATCGATGTCGAGCTCGCGCAGCTGGTCCGCCGGACCAACCCCCGAGAGCATCAGTAGGTGCGGCGACCCGATCGCCCCCGCGCACAGGATCACCTCGCGGACGGACTCGGCGATCGACTCCTGGCCGCCGCGGAGGTAGCGCACGCCCACGGCGCGGCCATCGTCGAACTGGATCCCCAGCACATGGGATTCGGGCAGCACGGTGAGGTTCGGGCGCCGCCGGGCCGGCTTCAGATAGTTGTCGGCCGCGCTGCAGCGCAGCCCCTTCCGCTGAGTGACGCGAACAAGGCCCACCCCCTCGAGCTCATCCGGGCGCATCTCGCTCCCCTTGCTCACTCCCGCCTCCGCTGCCGCCTCAATGAACGCCAGCGACATCGGGTTCGGGTCTGCGAGCGGGGTGATCGAACAGGCGCCGCCCTCGAGGCGACGCAGGTACGGCTCGAGCGAGATCCCAATCCCAACCCTCCGGCCAGTCCTCGAAGTCCGCGCGATCCCCCGGAATCCACATCATCGCGTTCATCGCCGAGGAGCCGCCGAGGACCTTGCCGCGCGGGAAGTAGATCCGACGCCCCGCGAGACCCTCCTGCGGTGCGGTCTCGTATCCCCAGTCGAACTTCGACTTGAAGAGCTTCGAGAAGGCGGCCGGGATCCGGATCTCCTTTGCCCGGTCCCGCGGGCCAGCCTCAAGCAGCAGCACGCGAGTTTCCGGATCCTCACTCAGGCGACCGGCGAGCACGCACCCGGCAGAGCCGGCGCCGATGATCACGTAGTCGTAGCCATCCCTCACGGGTAGGCGGATCCTAAGGGCCTTCAGCGGGTCAGGATCGGCGGCGATCGGTTGCTGCTAGCGCACGACCGTGAACCTGAGCCTCTGCGTGGTGACGCCGACCCCCGGGGTGATCGCGTCGATGACGAGCGCGTACCTCCCGGGCGTGAGCTTCTTCCTGCGCGAGAGCCAGCCCTTGAAGCGGACGGTGTTCTGCCCGGCGTGGCCGGCGAAGGCCAGCGACCCTCGCCCCAGGGTGCACTTGGGCTTGCCCGCGTTGCGCCGGTTTGGCGCCACGCACTTGCCGTTTACCCTTCGGCCGCCTCCGGGCTGGATAAAGCGGAAGCGCACCCCCGCTGGCAGGTCGAGCATGTATCTAAAGGTGGTTCCGATGGGCGCGCGCTGGGCGCTGGTCTGCGCGAGCCTCGGCCTGCGGGAGACGCGGAACCTCCGGTTGGTCTGGCTTGCGTCGAAGACACGGGCCAGTGCGGGCGTTATCGGCGTTATCGGGGTTGGCGGGTTGACCGTGTGTGCTTCGCCGCCGGAGGTGCTGCCGACGAACCTGCCGTCGCCGGCGTAGGTCGCGGTCAGCGTGCGGGTGCCCGCGGTGGTGAGCGAAAGGATGCAGTGCCTTTCGGTGACGGGCGCGGTGCAGTCGTTCACGCCGTCGCTCACGGTGACGTCGCCGCGCGGTTCACCGGCGCCGGGTGCGTCGACCTTCACGTCGTAGTCAACCCTCACTGGGGCGCCTGCTGTCGATGGGTCGGGGATGTCCGCGGTGATCGTCGTGGTCGTGTTGGCGCGGTTGACGGTATGCGGCTGAGCGGTGGAGACGCTGCCGTTGAAGGTGCCGCCACCCTCGTAGGTGGCGATGAGAGGTCGTTGGCCGGCGGTCGTCAGCTTGATGTCGCACGAGCCCGCGGCGACCGTGCCCGTGCACGCCTCGACGCCGTCGCTGACCGTGACGTTCCCCGTCGGCGTCCCGCTGCCGGCGCCGACCTCGTACTGGACGCTCACTGACTGGCCCACGACGGACGGATCCGGATTGTCGGAGACGATCGTCGTCGTCGTCGGTGTGCCAATGACCGTGTGCGCCTCGGGTACCGAGGTGCTGGGCTTGAAGTTCGAGTCACCCTCGTATTCTGCGGTGAGAGGTCGCGCGCCCGCGGTCGTCAGCGTGATGACGCACGAGCCCGCGGCGACCGTGCCCGTGCACGTGTCGACGCCGTCCCCGACCGTGACGTTGCCGGCCGGGGTGCCGCCTCCGGCCCCTGCCGCCACGCTGTAGTTCACGGTCACATCCTGGCCCACGTCCGAAGGGTCGGGCGCGTCGGACGTGATGGACGTCGTCGTCGCGAATCGCTCAACGGTGTGAGCTTCGCCGGCCGAGGTGCTGCCGTTGAAGTCGTCGTCGCCGGCGTACTCGGCCGTGAGCGTTCGCGCGCCGACCGTCGTGAGGGTGATGTCGCAGCTTCCGTCAGCGACCGTTGCCGTGCACGAGTCGACCCCGTCGCTGACCTCGACGTCTCCCGTTGGCGTCCCGCCGGCGGTCGAAACGACGGTGAAGTCAACGGACACCGCCTCTCCGCCGGCGGACGGATCGGGGTCGTCCGACGTGATGGTCGTCGTGGTGTTGGCTTTGCCGACCGTCACGCTGTCGCTGCAACTGTTGTTGCCCTCGTTGCCCTCGGCGTTGGCGCCGTTCGGGTCGACGCTGCACGTGCCGCCGCTGCGCGGGTTCGTGAACGTGACGGCGCTGGTCGGCGTGGCCGTGAAGACGACGTCGAATGAGCCGCCCGTCGTGCCGAGCGTGACTGGCCCGCCGTTCGCGGAGCAGCTGAGGTTGTTGCTATCGATGCTGCAGCTGATGTTGGCGCCCCCTGTCACGCCACTCCCGACGTTGGCAACGCTCACCGGGCCATAGCCGATGCCGCTGCTCGGCAGGTCGTCCGACAGGATGGCCTGGCCGTTGCCGACGACGGCGCTGTCACTGCCGGCGTTCGCCACATGGAGAGTCCATGTCCAAGCGCTGCCCACCGTGGTCGCACCGCTCACGTTGTTCGTCTTGAGCACCGTCAGGTCGGGCTGCCCCTGCGCCACGACGTACGTCGCGCCACCCGAAGCGAAGGGTACGCCGGTTGCTTCCACCGAGCTGTAGCCCGCCACGGGCCCCGTCGGCGCGGGCTGCGTGTAGGTCGTGCCCACCTGCGTCCATGATCCGCCGCCCGGCAGGCAGCGATAGATGGCGAGCTGGGCGGTTGTCAGGCCGCCGGCGATCTCGTCGTTGCGGAACGAGAACCGAGCCAAGCCTGAGCCGCCCGTGGCCGGCGTGACCTGCCAGAAGCGGCGGACCGCGTTGGGCGGAAGCGCGCCACAACTGTTGTACGGGTTCGAGCCGCCCGCCGCCGTGTTGGCCGTCGTGCTGCCGAACGCGGCGCTAAGACCCGAGAGGCGGACCGTCTCGACGCCGAGGCCGTCGTCGAAGTTGAATGGGCCGGGGGTGGTGCTCAGGACCTGGTTGCGGCTATGCCGGATCTGGCCGTTGTTGGTGTACGTGCCATTGAGGGTCAGGACGAAGGTCGTGGTGTCCAGGACGGCATTGGCATTGACCGTGAGGGCACCGTTGACCGTTGTGGCCGCGGCGAGCGAGACCGTTGCACCGGTGTTGGCATCGGTCAGGTTGTTGAACGTGAACGCCGGGATCGTCTGCGCACCGGCACCGTTGAAGCTCACCGTGCTGCCGGTCACCGTGTAGGCGTTCGTGCCCGGCGTGAAGGCGCCCGCCACCCCGACCGTACCGCTGGAGGCCAGCGTGCGCGCGCCGGTCGAGCTGCTCGTCAGGTTGTTGTAGCCAAACGCCGGGATCGTCTGCGCACCCGCCCCGTTGAAGTTGACCGTGCTGCCGGTCACCGTGTACGCGTTCGTGCCCGGCGTGAACGCCCCCGCCACCCCGACAGTGCCGCTCGACGCCAGCGTGCGCGCCCCCGTCGAGCTGCTGGTCAGGTTGTTGTAGGCGAACGCCGGGATCGTCTGCGCACCCGCCCCGTTGAAGTTGACGGTGCTGCCGGTCACCGTGTACGCGTTCGTGCCCGGCGTGAACGCGCCGGCCACGCCGACCGTGCCGCTCGAGGCCAGCGTGCGCGCCCCCGTCGAGCTGCTGGTCAGGTTGTTGTAGGCGAACGCCGGGATCGTCTGCGCGACCGGCCCCGTTGAAGTTCACGGTGCTGCCGGTCACCGTGTAGGCGTTGGTGCCCGGCGTGAAGGTCCCGGCGACGCCCACGGTGCCGCTCGACGCCAGCGTGCGCGCCCCCGGTCGAGCTGCTGGTCAGGTTGTTGTAACCGAACGCCGGGATCGTCTGCGCACCCGCCCCGTTGAAGTCCACGGTGCTGCCCGGTCACCGTGTACGCGTTCGTGCCCGGCGTGAACGCCCCGGCCACGCCCACGGTGCCGCTCGAGGCCAGCGTGCGCGCCCCCGTCGAGCTGCTGGTCAGGTTGTTGTAGCCGAACGCCGGGATCGTCTGCGCACCGGCACCGTTGAAGTTGACCGTGCTACCCGCCACCGTGTACGCGTTCGTGCCCGGCGTGAAGGTCGCCGGCCACCCCGACGGTGCCGCTCGACGCAAGCGTGCGAGCGCCCGTCGAGCTGCTGGTGAGGTTGTTGTAGGCGAACGCCGGGATCGTCTGCGCACCGGCACCGTTGAAGTTCACCGTGCTCCCGGTGACCGTGTAGGCGTTCGTGCCCGGCGTGAACGCGCCCGCCACCCCGACCGTGCCGCTGGAGGCCAGCGTCCGCCCGCCGGTCGAGCTGCTCGTCAGGTTGTTGTAACCGAACGCCGGGATCGTCTGCGCACCGGCACCGTTGAAGTCCACGGTACTGCCGGTCACCGTGTACGCGTTCGTGCCCGGCGTGAACGCCCCCGCCACGCCCACCGTGCCGCTCGAGGCCAGCGTCCTCGCCCCCGTCGAGCTGCTGGTCAGGTTGTTGTAGCCAAACGCCGGGATCGTCTGCGCACCCGCCCCGTTGAAGTTGACCGTGCTACCCGCCACCGTGTACGCGTTCGTGCCCGGCGTGAACGCCCCGGCCACCCCGACGGTGCCGCTCGACGCAAGCGTGCGAGCGCCCGTCGAGCTGCTGGTCAGGTTGTTGTAGGCGAACGCCGGGATCGTCTGCGCACCCGCCCCGTTGAAGTTCACCGTGCTGCCGGTCACCGTGTACGCGTTCGTGCCCGGCGTGAAGGCGCCCGCGACCCCGACCGTCTGGCCCGACGGAAGGGTGCGCGCCCCCGTCGAGCTGCTCGTCAAGTTGCCGTAGCTCGTCGCCGTGATCGTCTGCGCGCCCGACCCGGCGTACTCGACTGTGCTGGTTGGGCCGAGAGCGTACGTCCCATAGTTGATCGGAAGGCTGTTCGTCCCCCCGATCCTCAGGGTCGCCCCGTTACTGACGGTCAGCGTTCCGCCCGCCGCCGTCCGGTTGGCGGTGAACGCCCCCAGGTCGAGAACGCCCGAGCTGACGGTGAGGTTGCTCTTCACTGGCGAGTTCACCCCGAGAGTCAGCGTGCCGCTGGGCTTGTTGACCACGAGGTTGTTGAACGTCGGCGAGTTCGGGCCGATGATGCTCTGCGCCCCCGACCCGGTGAAGTTGAAGGTGCCCGTGCCGGAGTTGAACGTGCCGGGGAACGCCATTTCGTTGCCCGGGGTGGGTCCGAACGTGAGGTCGCCGCTCATGTTCGTCGTGCTGTCGTTGGCGTTGAACGTCCCACCTCTGATGGTGACGTTGGTCGGCGAGATCACGCTTCCCGGGCTGTTCGTCCAGTTCCCGCCCCCGCCGATCAGGACGTCGCCTCCGAGAGTGACGTTCGTGCCCTGGACGGTCACGTTGAAAGTCGTGGCGATCGTGCTCCCCCCGCCCGCGGCGGTGTTGCCGGAGAACGTGACCCCCGGCGCGCTCGTGCCGTCGAGCGTCAGGCCGCCACCGCCGACGAAGATCCCTCCGCCGGCGGCCGAGGCCGAGTTCGACGTGAACGTGCTCGAGGCGACCGTCGTCGGCAGGCTCTCGACGACGATCCCACCGCCGCTGGTAGTACCGCCTCCACCTCCGGGAGCCGTACCAAGCCCCTGGTTGTTAGCGATCGTCGACGTGCTGATGCTGGCCGAGCCCGAGCCGATCCCACCGGGCGAGGCGAACGCGAATATGTACAGGTCGAACCCGCCGCCGCCGACACCCGATGCGGTGTTGCGGGTTACCGTGGTGCCCGTGACGGTCAGGGTGCCGGTGCCGCCGGTGTGCATCGGCGAGGAGGGCGTGTAGTTCACCCCTCCGCCGCTCGTCTGAGCCGAGTTCGCCAGGTTGACGTTGTTGCGATCGGTGCCGGAGGCGCACGTCGGGCTGGCGGCCGTGCACGGCGCGCTCGTCCCTCCAATCAGGGAGTTGGTGATCGTGAGGCTCCCGCCTGTGATCTGCACGCCGCCGCCGCCGAGACCCGAGTTGGCGTCCTGGTTGTTCGAGAGGGTCACGCCGCTGAGCGTGAGCGAGTTATTGAGCTCGCCGCCGATGATCCCCCCGCCCCCGACGGTGCCGCCCTCGCGACCGCCGGTGATCGTGAGCCCAGAGAAGTTGAACTGGAGGCCGACCAGGAAGGTCGTGTTCAGGCACATGACCCGGTCGCCCGGGGCTGTCGCCGAGCCCGTGCCCGTCTGGCGGATGATCGTCTGGCCCGAACCGGCTCCAGTGATCGTCGTGCTCTGCTGGAGCTCGAGGTCGCCGACGGTGTTTCCCGTTGCGGCCGGCTCGCCGCCTCCAACGCATCCCCTGTCTCCGTTGATGCTGAGCGTGTACGTATTCGCCCCCAGGACGATCGTCGAGCCCGCATTCGCCGGGATGTTCGCGAACTGGACCGCGCCGCGCAGGCTGCAGTCGTTCGCAGCCGCCGTACAGGCCGACGCCGCCGTCAGCGCCGCTCCGGCAGGGTCGTCGATCCGGTCCACCGTCAGCGTCGCCGCAGCGAGCGTGACGATCGACGGCGACACGCCCTGGTCGCTCAACGCGACGATGCCGCGGTCACCGTTTGCCTTCTGCGGCATCGGAAGGACAGCCGTAGGGGCATCGACGGCCGTGTTGAGCTCGTCCACCGCAGCCGCCACGATGCGCGACGCTTTCCCTGAGCCGCCGGCGCGATCGCCGGCACGGACGAGGTCGAGCCCATGCCCGGCCTTTGCGACGAACAGGTCCTCGGTGTCCAGCAGCGAGACCCTCGCGCTCGTGAGCAGCCTCTGCGGCAACGCACCTCCCGCTCCGCGTGCGATCGGCGCCCCGAGATCCCAGCCCGATGCCGTCGACGAGTGCCAGGCAGGCTGCGACTCCGCCCCGCGCCGCTTGACTCGCTTCGCCTTCGCGCGAGCCGCAGCTCGAAGGTTGATCGTCTTCGCCGTCGGCGGGCGCGTGTCGAGCCCGTTCGGGATCAGCAGGCGCACCGTCCCGTCGGAGAGCGCCGCGGCTATCTCGTTCCGCCCGTCGCGGTCTCGCATGAAGTATCCGATCGAGACGCCGCGCACGCCCGACACCTCCGCGAGCCGCTCAACCCGCGACCCGAGCGGCGGCGAGCGCTTGCGACCCCAGCCGTGCACGATCTGGAGCCGGCCGCCCGCCGCAACGGCGAGGTCCAAATAGGGATCAGAATCAAGCGACCCGAACTGCACAGCGCTGGCCCTACCCGGCAGCGAGAACCGCATCGGCTTCGCCAGCCTCCGCCCCGCCGCGCCGTCGTACAGCAGCAGCTCCGGCCCCTTCGGCGCCGCCACGCCGACCGCCACGTCCAGGTGCCCGTCGGCCGCTCGAAACTCACCGGCGGCGACAGTCGTGACCGACCCGGGCAACGCAACCCGCTCCGCTTGACCAACCCCACCCCTGCCGTCGCCGGCCAGGAGATAGAGACCCCCGCCGCGCGCCGCGGCAAGCACGTCAGCGCGCTCATCGTGGTTGAAGTCGCCCGCCTCCAAATAACTGACCGGCTCCGGCACGCGCACTACGCGCGCACTTGAGGCGACCCACTCCGGATCGAAGCCCCGCTGGATCCGCTCGAGCACGGCCGGCCGCTTCGGCGCAAAGGCATCGACATTGCCGCGCTGAACGGTCAGCATCCCACCCCCGCGCCACGCATATCCGACAATCAGGTCCGGCGCACCATCGCCGTCAAAATCCGCTCGCCCAAGCGCGCTCGCACGGGCATCACCACCCCTTAGCGCGCCGACCAGCCCGCTCGGCCCCTGGTACGCGGCACCGAGCTGCTGCACAGAAACGCCGGAGCGAGTCGCTTGATCGGGCCCCGAAGCCGAAACCGCCGCGAGAACCAGCGCGGCAAAGACCATCACCAGGGCCGGGAGGATCAAATCGGCAGCCGGCCATCGGAGTCGACTCGATTGCACCGGGGGGGCCAGGGCACCGGTCACCTACGGCTCACGATCCCACTTTGGCTCCCAGGGCGCAAGCGTTCATGCGCCAGCTTCTCCGGACGCCCTCAGTGGCCGCCTGGGCTGGTCCCGCGGCGATACGAGGCGACCAGCATCGCTCCGAAGATCGCTGCCGCCCAGGCCGCCAGGACGAGGATCGGCCGCGCGTGCTGGTAGCCGGGGAAGTAGATCGCGTCGCGAAGCGAGGTGACGGTCGCCCCCGACGGAAGCCAGTGCGAGACGAACGCGAACGGCGCCGGCAGCAGCGGCGGCGACACCACGCCACCCGACGAGCTGTTGCCCAGCACCACGAAGAACAGCGCGGTCGGGACGATCGCCCAGCGGCCGACCAAGACGGCCATCAAGGAGGCAAACGACGCCACCGCCAGCAGGTGCATCGCAAGGATGCCCCAGACCTCCAACACCGGGATGTCGAGGCGATCCAGGATCGGGCCCTCGACCAGCGTGAGGGCAAGCGAGGCCGCGAGCGCGAACGCGACCACGAACCCTGTCCAGCGGCGCAGCGACAGACCGCCGGCGAGCGCCCGGGTCTGGAACATGGTGATGAAGCCGACGATCGTCGCGACGAGCATCAGGTAGAAGATGTCGATGCCGCTCGGATCCGTCGTCGCGAGCGGGTGCGTGTCGACTACCCGCACGCTCGGGTCGACCGTGGAGATCTTCTCCAGCACGCGCGCCACGGAGGCGCCGGCGGCGCTCGCGACATAGAGCGTCGGCCTCGCCGAGCTGAGGTCGAGGGCGGCGTAGACCTGCTGGCGATCGATCGCGTCGCGCGCGGCCGCCAGCGATCCGTAGGGGGTGAAGTCGAGGCTGTTCTCGGCGACCTCCTGGACCGCCTTCACCGTGCCCGCGTTCCCCCTGGTGTCGCCGACGAGCGCGGCATCGATGTGGCGGGCCACCGGGTCGCCGAGCGCGAGCGTGTAGGTCGTCACGAACAGCGAGCCCATCACGATCGCCAGGGCGGCGATCACCCCAGCACGCTCGATCGACGTCCAGCGGTGGCCGCGGAACCGAGCCCACCACGGAACGCGCCCGCTCGTGTCCGGTGCGTTCATCGGTCGTGAACCCTGACACCTAAGGGGAAGGTCGGCGCCGTGGGCGGCTGACGTTGCGGCGGCCGCGCGCAGCGGTTACCGTCGGCTGAGCGACCGCCCAACGAAGGGGTACCGATGAATCAGGCCCGATTGAAGGACGTGCCGTTCTTCAGCTCCATGTCCGAGGAGGACTTGGCGGCGGTCGCCCAGCAGACCGACGAGATCAGCGTGGCGGCCGGGAGGGTGCTTGCCCGCGAGGGTGACCTCGGCGAGGAGTTCTTCGTGATCGAGTCAGGGACGGCGGAGGTCACCCGCGGCGGCGCACCGGTCGCGAAGCTGGGCCCGGGCGACTTCTTCGGCGAGATTGCGCTCATCCGGGAGGAGCGTCGGACCGCGACCGTGACGGCCACGTCGCCGATGGTGCTCACGTCATGACGGGCTCGAGCTTCCGCTCGCTCGACCGCTCGATACCCGAGGTCCGCGAGACGGTGTCCAAGGCGCTCGCGGAGCGGCGGGCGCCGGTCAGCTGATAGGTCTACGAGCGCTCGGGGGCCGACCGGCGCTCGCTGGCGCGTGTTTCCTCTTCGGGCGTAGCGGAGCGGTCCGGGTTCTGGGCACCCGGCTCCTTGAGCGCGTCGACGGCGGCCTTGGCCTTGTCTGACATCGAGCCTCCGCGCGCATGGATGTCCTTTAGCTCCTGAAGGTCTCCCTTGGCCGCCTCGGTGCCGCCGCGCTTGTTGAAGATCTCCCTGGCCTTGCTGGTAAGACTGCTGAAGCCCGCCATTCGGTCACTTCCGTCGGGGTTGCCGCAAGGATGCACGGTAGCGACCACTGGAGGCCGTTCACGCGGGCCGTGGCGCTGTCATTCAGGTGCGGGTGAGCACCAGACCCGGCGGCCTACCGCAGCATCGCCTCCGCACAGCCCAGCGCCCGCGCGTAGGCCGGGTCGCGCAGCAGCGCCTGGCGGATGCCCTCCCCCAGGATCCCCGACTCGCCACGTGAGGCCCCCAGCACGGTCCAGGTCGACTCGTTGCCCCGACGGTCAGTGCGATGCGCCGCCAGCCCACCCGCGCCGCGGTCCAGGCCGATCCTCATACCCGACGCCGTCCCGATCTCGACGCCGGCCAGGCCGGGCACGCTCTGGCCCTCATCGGGGACGAGCGTGAAGACAACGTCCTGGCGTCGCGCGTGCGCCTTGCCGTGCAGCTCGCTATTCCCCTGCATCAGCGAGCCCATCTCCCAGTCGAGCCGCGAGGCCAGCCAGCCGCAGAAGAGCACCCCGGCGATCGCCGAGTCGGGCCGGTGGCGAACGGTCACCTTGTCGATCCGGCCGAGCTCCTCGCGCCACTGCGGCGGGTCGAAGGTCGAGGCCACCCGCTCGCGCCAGGGCGTGCCGCGCAGCCAGGCGAGGTCCACAACGTATGCGCCCTCGGCGAGCTCGCGGGCGCGCGCGACCGCAGTGCCCGCGTCCGGCTCGTTCACCGAGTCGATCAGCACGACCTGCGACATGTGGAGCAGCGCGTCGAGCGCCTCGGGATGCCCGTGCGGCGACCACACCAGCGTCGCGATGTCGGTGACCACGAGCGGGTCGACGATCGTGTCGAGCTTGGCGAGGTGTCGCTCACCGAGGTCGAGCACGATCCGCTCGCGCGTGAGCGAGATGCCGTCCCCGGGGCTGTCGTCCTGGCTCGTGAGCGCGACGGTGGCGTCGATCGTCGTGCGCCGCGGCTCAACGGCGCAGAGGATCGTGCGCGATGGGTGGTAGCGGCCCTACGCGCTCGAGCCGGTTCAGGATCTCGCCGCGCCACTCGCGGTCCACCACCACCACGAGGTTGAGCACCCGCGCCGGGGCGCACCCCCGGTCGCGTTCGTACTGCTCCTTCAGCAGGTTGCGCAGAGCCTCCTCGACATCGCCCGGCGAGGTGTCCTCGGCACTCCAGACGGCCCCGGCGTCGACCATGGCTCAGATCGCCCGCCAGTGCTGCCCGGAGGTGAGCAGCGAGTTCGCCTCGTCGGGCCCCGGGGAGCCCGCGGCGTAGGTGGGCAGCGGAGCGTCGGTGTCGCTCGACCAGTTCTCGAGGATCGGGTCGATGATGCGCCACTGGGCCTCGACCTCGTCGTCGCGGGTGAACAGCGTGGCGTCGCCGCGCATCGCGTCCATGATCAGGCGCTCGTAGGCCTCGGGCGACTGCGAGAGGAACGCGGTGCCGTACAGGAACTCCATGTTCACCGGCCGGATCCGCATGCGCGTGCCCGGGATCTTCGCCCCCAGCGAGAGCGACACGCCCTCGTTCGGCTGCATGGTCATCACGAGCTGGTTGGGCTGCACGCCGACCGAGCCCTGCTGCTCGAAGGCGAGGTGCGGCACCGGCTTGAGCGTGACCGCGATCTCCGTGACCTTGCGTGCGAGCCGCTTGCCCGTGCGCAGGTAGATCGGCACACCCGCCCAGCGCCAGTTGTCGACCTCGAGCCGCAGCGCCACGTAGGTCTCCGTGCGCGAATCCGGCGGCACGCCCTCCTCCTCGAGGTAGCCCACCGCCTCCTTGCCCTCGGCCATCCCGGCGGTGTACTGGGCGCGCACCACCTCGTCGGGCCGCGGCGGCCGGATCGCGTGCAGCACCTTGACCTTCTCGTCACGCACCTCGTCGGCGTCGAAGGTCACGGGCGGCTCCATGCACAGCAGCGTGAGCAGCTGGAGCATGTGGTTCTGGACGAGATCGCGCAGCGCCCCGGCCGAGTCGTAGTAGCCGGCGCGGCGCCCGATGCCGAGGTCCTCGGACGCCGTGATCTGCACGTAGTCGATGAAGTTCCGGTTCCAGATCGGCTCGAACAGGCCGTTCGCGAACCGGAACGCCAGCATGTTCTGCACGGTCTCCTTGCCCAGGTAGTGGTCGATCCGGAAGACCTGCGACTCGTAGAGGACCGACAGCACCTGGCGGTTGAGCTCCAGGGCCTCCTGGAGCCGCGTGCCGAACGGCTTTTCGATCACCACGCGCACCTCGGCCCCCTCGACCTGGTCGAGCCCGTGCTCGCCCAGCTTGCCCACGATCACCGGGAAGAACGCGGGGGCGGTCGAGAGGTAGAAGACGCGGTTGAAGACGATCCCAGCCTCGTCGTCGAACTCCTTCAGCTCTTCCTCGACCCGCTTGAAGACGCTGTCGTCGTCGAACGTCCCCGGCACGTAGCGGACCCGCTCGAGCAGCTTGTCCAGCACCTGGTCGTCCGGTGGCCGCCGCGAGTACTGCTCGATCGACTCCCGGGCCATTGCGCGGTAGTCCCCGTGCGGGATGTCCGAGCGCGAGACCGCGATCAGGTTGAAGCGCTCCGGCAGCGCGCCCTCGTGCGCGAGGTTGTACACGGCCGGCAGCAGCTTGCGGTGTGCCAGGTCGCCGGTGCCGCCGAAGATCACCAGCGTGGTCGGGTGGACCGGCAGCCGCTCGAGGCCCTCGACGAGCGGGTTCGCCTGCTCGAGCGTCGCCATCAGCCCTTGGCGGCCTTCTGGACGGCGTGGCCGCCGAACTGGTTGCGAAGCGCGGCGTTCACCTTCGCCGCGAACTCGTTCTGCCCGCGCGACGAGAAGCGCTCGTAGAGCGCGCCCGAGATCACGGGCATCGGGATGCGCCGGTCGATCGCGTCCTCGACCGTCCAGCGGCCCTCGCCGGAGTCCTCCACGTAGGGACCGATGTCGGCGAGATCGTTGCCCTCCTGCTCGAAGGCGAGGGCGGCCAGCTCGCACAGCCACGAGCGCACCACCGAGGCCTGCATCCACAGGTGGGCGATCTTCGCGTTGTCGAGCTCGAACTCGCAGGCGTCGAAGAGGGCGAAGCCCTCGGCGTAGGCCTGCATCATCCCGTACTCGACCCCGTTGTGGACCATCTTCACGTAGTGGCCGGCCCCGGTCGGCCCGAAGTGGCCCCAGCCGGCACCGTGCTCCTCGGATTCGGGCGGAGCGAGCACGTCGAGGATCGGCGCGAGCCGCTCCACGGCCTCGTCGGGCCCACCGACCATCATGCAGTAGCCGACCTGGAGGCCCCAGACGCCGCCGCTCACCCCCACGTCCACGTAGTGGATGCCCTTCGGGCCGAGCTCGTCCTGGCGCCGCTTGTCGTCGGTCCAGCGCGAGTTGCCGCCGTCGATGATCGTGTCGCCCTGCTCGAGCAGGGCGGCGAGCTGTTCGACGGTCGACTGGGTCGCGTCGCCCGCCGGGACCATGATCCATACCGAGCGCGGCGCCTCGAGCTTCGAGACAAGCTCCTCCAGCGAGGAGACGCCCGTGGCGCCGTGGCCCTCCGCCTCGCTCACGGCCTCCGCACTGAAGTCGAAGGCCACGCAGGTGTGCTCGGAATCGCGATGGATGCGATGAACCATGTTCGCGCCCATCTTTCCGAGGCCGACGAAACCGAGCTGCATCAGATCAGCCTCCTCACCGCTTCCGCGGGATTGCCTTCGAGCCGCACCTGTACCGCGGGCAGCCCATGGTCGCGCAGGGTCTGGAGATCGCCCACCGCCTGGGCGTTCTTCAGGTGCCCGAACGTGTAGCCGGCGTCCGGGATCTCCACGTCCCGGTCGCCGTCGTGCACCAGCTGCAGGAACAGCCCGGTCGGCGGGCCGCCCTTGTGCATCTGGCCGGTCGAGTGCAGGAAGCGCGGCCCGTAGCCGAAGGTCGTGGTCGCCTTGGTGCGCTCGCGGATCGCGAGGCGCAGGTCGGTCACGGCCGCCTCGAACTCGTCCGAGGGCTGGACGTAGCCCATGATCGCCACGTAGTGCGGCGGCGCGGCGCCCGAGAGCAGCTCGTCGAGCGAGCCCGGGTCGACCTGCGGCAGGTCGCCCTTCGCGAGCACCGCGTTCGTGTTGTCCTTCGCCTCCTGCACGTTCGGCTGGTTGAACGCGTTGATGCCGAGGACCCAGCCCGCCACCGCAACGGCGAACTCGGAGAAGAAGAAGATCCGCCCGAGGTCCGCGGCGCCGTGCGCCGCGAGCGTGACCGTCGGGTGCCCGGCCTTGCCGAGCGCGTCGATCTTCGCGTCGAGCTCGCCGTCCGCGTTGTCCGGATCGCGCAGGTAGACGAACACGCGGTCCTCGCCGTAGACGTCGGGATCGCCGAGCGGCTCCCCGGCCACGGGCAGGATGCCCTTGCCCTCCTTGCCGGTCGACTCCGCGATCAGCTGCTCGACCCAGAGCCCGAAGCTCTCGATCGGCTCGCGCACCACGAAGGTCACCTTGTCGCGGCCGAGCAGCGCGAGCTGCCCCATCACCACGCCGAGCCAGAGTCCCGAGTTGGCCGAGTCGGCGTCGAACTGGGCGCAGTTCTGCTCCGCCACCTGGGCCCTGTGCAGCATCGCCTCGATGTTCACCCCGGCGAGCGCCGCCGGCACGATCCCGAACGGCGAGAGCACCGAGTAGCGCCCGCCGATCTCCGGGTCCGCCTCGAAGACGTGCCGGAAACCGCGCTCCTCGGCAATCCCCACCAGCGGGCTGCCGGGATCGGTGACGGCGCAGAAGTGCGACCCGTCCCGTCCCGCGCGCTCGTAGAAGTAGCGCATGTGCGAGAGCGTCTCGAGCGTCCCGCCCGACTTCGAGGACACCACGAACAGCGTCTTGTCGATGTCGATTGCGCCCTCGAGCTCGAGGACCGCGCCCGGGTCGGTCGAGTCGAGCACGTGGAGCTTCAGTCCGCCCGGTACGTCGCCGTACGAGCGCCGGATCACCTCCGGCCCGAGGCTCGAGCCGCCCATGCCGAGCAGTACCGCGTGCTCGAAGCCGTCGGCCTTCGCCGCGTCCGCGAACTCGTGCAGCTCGCCGGCGTGCTCGAGCATCTTCTCGCTGATCGTGAGCCAGCCCAGGCGGTTGCCGATCTCGGGCACGCCGGGGCCGCCCCAGAGCGACTCGTCCTTCTGCCACACGCGCCGCGCGATCCCCTCGGACTGCGCCTGCTTCACACGCTCGATGATCGGCGGCTCGAGGTCGTCCGGCAGCGCCGACGCGATCGTCGGCGGGCGGCCGGTCACGATCCCCTCGCGCGTGAGCTCGACCCCCGCGATCAGGGCGTCGAACGGCTGCACGAACTTCGCGATGCCGTCGCGCAGGAGCGTGTCGGTCACGTCGCCCATGTCGATCCCCGCGCTCGCCAGGCGCTCGAGCTCGGCCGTCGGGTCCTGGTCGGCCGTGGCGCCGCTCACCTCGAGCTCGTCGGCGCAGGCCATGAGCGTCGGCATCGGCATCGTGTTGACCGTGTCCGGCGCCACCAGCCCCGCCACGTACTTGGTCTCGGGGTACTGCGGGTCCTTGACCCCGGTCGAGGCCCAGAGCGGGCGCTGCACGGGGCAGCCGGCCTCGCGGAGGCGCGCGAAGCGGTCGCCCAGGAACAGCTCCTTGTAGCGCACGTAGGCCGCGCGGGCGTTGGCGATCGCCGCGATGCCGCGCAGCTCGTCGTTCCCGGACCGCCGCGAGGCGCTTGTCCACCTCGGTGTCCACGCGCGACACGAAGAAGCTCGCCACCGAGTGCACGTCCATCGACTCGCCGGCGTCGAGCCGCCGCTCCATGCCGCGGATGTAGGCCTCGGCGATCGCGGTGTAGGCCTCGACGGAGAACAGCAGCGTCACGTTCACGTTGATGCCGGAGGCGATCGCCTCCTCGATCGCCGGCACGCCCTCCTCGGTGCCCGGGATCTTGATGAACAGGTTGGGACGGTCGACGCGCTGCCAGTAGTCGCGTGCCTGCGCGAGCGTGCCGTCGGTGTCGTGGGCGAGGGCGGGCTCGACCTCGAGCGACACGAAGCCGTCGGCGTGGCCCGTCTCCTCCCAGACCGGGCGCAGCACGTCGCAGCCGAGCTGCACGTCGAGCACCGCGATCTCGTCGTAGATCTCTCGTGCTGAGCGCCCCTTCCCGGCCAGCTCGGCGATCTGCTCGTCGTAGTCGCTCGAGCCGAGGATCGCCTTCTCGAAGATCGCCGGGTTCGAGGTGACCCCGCGCAGCGAGTCCTCGCGCACGAGCCGCTCGAGCTCGCCGCTCGTGATCAGGCTGCGCCGGATCTGGTCGAGCCACACGCTGGTTCCGGCCGCGGTCAGGGCCGCGAGCCGCTCGTTCACACCTGCGCCGATGCTCATCGATAGTCCTTTCAGGCCCTGGCGGAAACGCGCTCGACGACCGCCCTGCCCCGCTGGGCGACGGCCTCGGGCGTGAAGCCGAAGTGCTCGTAGAGGTCGGTGTGCGGAGCCGAAGCGCCGAAGGTCGTCATGCCGATGGTCTCGCCATACTCGCCGGTCCAGGCGCTCCAGCCAAGGGGTGAGGCCGCCTCTACCGCCACACGGGCGCGCACCGCGGGCGGCAGCACCGTGTCGCGGTAGCCGGCGTCCTGCTCGGCGAAGCGGTCGAGGCAGGGCGCCGAGACCACCCGCGTGGCGGTCCCGTCCGCCTCCAGCAGGTCGGCCGCCGCCGTGCAGATGTGGACCTCCGAGCCGGTGCCGATCAGGATCAGGTCCGGCTCCGGATCCTTGTAGGACTCGCGCAGCACGTACGCGCCGCGGTGGATGGCGTCGTCCGGCACCGCGCTCGGGTTCCAGACGGGCAGCCCCTGGCGGCTCAGCACGAGCGCCGTCGGCGCCTCCGACTGCCCGATCGCGAAGCGCCAGGCCAGCGCCGTCTCGTTCCCGCCGGCGGGTCGCACGCAGTAGGTGTTCGGCTGAGCCCGCAGGTTGGCGAGCTGCTCGATCGGCTGGTGAGTCGGGCCGTCCTCGCCGAGCCCGATCGAGTCGTGGGTGAAGACCCAGATCGACGGGATCCGCATCAACGCGGACAGCCGGACCGCGCCCTTCATGTAGTCGAGGAAGTTGAAGAAGGTCGAGCCGAAGGCGCGCAGCCCGTGGAGCACGAGCCCGTTGACGATCGCCCCCATGCCGTGCTCGCGCACGCCGTAGTGGACGTTGCGACCGCTGAAGTCGCCGGGCGCGACGGCGCCGCCGCCGTCGATGAAGGTGAGGGTCGAGGGCTCGAGGTCCGCCGATCCGCTCACGAGCTGCGGCACCCGCGCGGCGGCCCACTGGATCACCTGTTGGGACGCCTTGCGGGTGGCCACGCGCCCGTCCTCGGGACGGAACGTCGGGACGTCCGCGTCCCAGCCCTCGGGCAGCGTGCCGTTCACGATCATGTCGAGCTCGACCGCCAGCTCGGGCTCCGCGGCCCGGTAGGCCTCGAGCTTCTCGCTCCACTCGGACACGAGCTGCTCGCCGCGCGCGATCCCCTCGCGGAAGTGCTCGACCACCTCGTCCGGCACGAGGAAGTCCGGCTCCGTCGGCCAGCCGTATGCCTCCTTCGTGAGCCGCACCTCCTCCTCGCCGAGCGGCGAGCCGTGCGCCTTCTCCGAGTCCTGCTTGTTGGGCGACCCGTAGCCGATGTGCGAGCGCATGATCACGAGCGAGGGGCGGTCGTCGACCCCGCGGGCCGCCTCCGCCGCCCCCTCGAGCGACTCGATCGAGAGGTCCTCGCCCACGTCCTGCACATGCCAGCCGTAGGCCTCGAAGCGCGCGCCCACGTCCTCGGAGAACGCCATCGAGGTCTTGCCGGCCAGCTGGATGTGGTTGCTGTCGTAGAAGACCGTGAGCTTGCCGAGCTTCAGGTGGCCCGCCAGCGAGCAGGCCTCGGAGGCCACCCCCTCCTGCATGTCGCCGTCGCTCGCGATCACCCAGGTGCGGTGGTCGATCAGCTCGTGGCCGGGACGGTTGAAGCGGGCCGCGAGCATCTCCTCGGCGAGCGCCAGGCCGACCGACATCCCGACGCCCTGGCCGAGCGGCCCCGTGGTGGCCTCGATGCCGGCGGCGTGCCCGTACTCCGGGTGTCCGGCGGTCGGGCTGCCGAGCTGGCGGAAGTGCTTCAGGTCGTCGAGGCTGAGCCCGTAGCCGCTCAGGTAGAGGGTCGAATAGAGCAGCATCGAGGCGTGCCCCGCCGAGAGCACGAAGCGGTCGCGGTCGAACCAGTCGGGCTGCGACGGGCTGTGGCGCATCACGCGCGTGAACAGCGTGTACGCGAGCGGCGCCAGCGCCATCGGCGCTCCGGGGTGGCCCGACTTCGCCCTCTCGACCGCGTCCATCGACAGCGTTCGGATCGTGTTGATGGCGAGCTCGTCACGGCCGGCGGTGCTGGTGGTCATTCGCTGCCTTCGGTCGGGAGGGGGTTGTGGCCGTCAGTCTGCCGAATCTCCTGCTCCGCGAGTACCCCCGCCCCGATCATGCCCGCGTCGGCGCCGCCCTTGGCGAGCGCGATCTCGGCTCGGCGAAACAGCGCCGGCAGCGCCCGGGCGCCCGCCTCGCGCTGCGCGCGCTCGAGGAAGAGCCCCGACGCGCGCGAGAGCCCGCCTCCCAGCACGAGGTGCTCGGGCTCGAACGCGTTCACGAAGCTCGCGATCGCCACGCCGAGCATGCGGGCGAAGCGATCGAACAGGAGCAGCGCGTCCGGGTCGCCGCGCTCGGCCGCCTCCACGAGATCGCGGCCGGACACCTTGCCGTCCCGCCCAAGCGAGCGCGCGAGCTCGGTCTCCGGCTTGTCCCGCGCCAGCTCCGTGGCGTCGCGCTCGAGCGCCTGCCCCGAGCAGTAGGCCTCCACGCAGCCGTTGTTCGGGCAGTTGCCGGGGCAGGGCGGGCCGTCCGGGTTGAGCGTCACGTGGCCGAGCTCCGCGCCGAGCCCGTGCGAGCCGCGGAAGATCCGGCCGCCCACGATCACGCCGCCGCCCACGCCGGTGCCGAGCGTGAGCATCACGAGGTTCTCGGAGGCCACGAGCTGCGCCTCGCCGAGCGCCGCCACGTTGGCGTCGTTGTCGACGAAGACCGGCACGCCGAAGCGCCGGCCGAGCTGCTCGCGCAGCGGGACGCCCGTGAGCGGGATGTTGACGCTGGTCTCGACCGTGCCGGTGGAGTAATCGATCTGGGAGGGCACGCCGATGCCGATGGCGGCCGGCTCGCCCGCCACCATGATCACCTCGCGGACTGCCTCCTCGAGGCCGTCGAGCAAAGCGCTCGTCGACGACACCGGGGTCGGCCGCTGCACCACGTCGCTCACCGTCGCCCCGCGCACCGCGCCGACGGCGATCTTGGTCCCTCCCACGTCCACGCCGAGCACCGGCTGATTCGAGGCCACGGAGGATTCCTATTACCGGCGCGTGCCGGAAGCAAGCCCGGCTGGTTAGGCTCCCACGCGATGAAGGCCGGCATCGACCTCGGCGGAACGAAGATCCAGGCGGTGGTGGTCGACGACTCGCACGCGGTGGCCGGCCAGGCTCGGCTCCCCACGCCGCGCAGCGGCGGGCCGGAGGACGTGGCCGAGGCGATGGCCGAGGCGGTGCGCCAGTCGGCTGAGGAGGCGGGCGCCGACACCGCCGAGCTCGCCGGCATCGGCGTGGGCTCTCCGGGCGTGATCGACGGCCGCCGCGGCACGGTCTCGAGCGCGCGCAACCTGCCGCGCTGGGAGGGCACGTTCGCGCTCGGCAAGGCGCTCAGCGACGCGCTCGGCCCGCGCCGCGTGCGGATCGACAACGACGTCAACGTGGCCACCCAGGCCGAGTTCGAGCTCGGCGCCGCGCGCGACTACCGCTCGCTGCTGGGCGTGTTCTGGGGCACGGGCGTGGGCGGCGGGATCATCCTGCGCGGCCGCCCCTGGCTCGGCCGCGGCGCCGCGGCGGAGATCGGGCACATGGTCGTGCACATCGGGGGGGCGCGCTGCCCCTGCGGCCGCCGCGGCTGCGTCGAGGCCTACGCCGGGCGCGGCGCGCTCGAGGAGCGCGCCCGCCACCGCCACGACAAGGGCCACAAGACCGAGCTCTTCAAGATCATGGAGAAGCGCGAGCGCGACCGGCTCACGAGCGGCATCTGGGCGCGGGCGCTCGAGGCCGACGACAAGCTCGCGCACAAGCTGCTCGAGGAGGCCGTCGAGGCGCTGGGGGCGGGCGTGGCCTCGGCGCTGAACGTGCTCGACGTCGACGCGGTGGTTCTCGGCGGCGGGCTCGGCCTCCGGCTCGGCGAGCCCTACCGCGAGAAGATCGAGAAGGCCATGCTCCCGCACCTGTTCGCGAGCGAGAACCCGCCTCCGTTCGTGCTCGCCGAGCTCGGTGACCTGGGCGGGGCGATCGGCGCCTCGCTTCTGATCAAGAGCTGACGCCGGGGCGCCGCCGGCGTCCGGTGTGCACCTGCTGGCCGCGTCGCCGCCTGGCCGGGCCCGGGCCGCGAGTTGGCCAGCGCGCCTCGGCCTCGACCCACGCGCGCCGGGTGGCCTGAATGGCCTCCTTGAAGCCGCGGACGTCCGCGTTCCGCTCCTCGAGGCAGCGCCGCAGCGCGCGCCAGAGCGCCGCGTGGGCGTCGCAGAGGCGCGCGAGGTCGGCCTTGCGGGGCTTCCAATCCGGGGCGTCGATCAGCCCCAGGCTGGCGCGCTGGCGGCGAAGGTCCGCAATCAGGCGACAGGCGTGCTCCCGCTTGGCCACCCGCGTGGCCGCGAGGGCGCGCAGCCGCATGTCGTTGTCGTGCACACGAGCATCCAGGCCATTCGACGCGTCGCCCAGCTCCGTCGCTCCCGCGAACTGCGGGAAGCCGACGGCGAGCGGCTCGAACCCGAAGCTGATCGCCGCCGCCTCGACCTGCTCGATCAGCTTCACGCGCGTGCGCCAGTGGCGGTGGTGGCAGGCCACCTCCTGCACGCGCCCCCACGCCTCCACCTCGACCTCGCACCAGTCGAGCAGCTCGTGGGGGTCGAGACTGGACTCGAGGCCTGCCTTGCGGCTCTCCCAGAGGCTCTCCCAGCGGTTCGCCGTGGATGACAGCAACTCGATCGTGTAGTGCGAGAGCTCCCAGCGGTGGAGGCCCGGGGGCCTGGTGCGGGTCTGGGCCGGCGACGGGAAGAACATCGCCTCGAACTGCTTGAAGCGCGGATGGACGCGCAGCCCCTCGAGGTCCGGGTCGTCGGCGAGCAACCAGTCCCGGTGCGAGGCGATGAAGCCGCTGTCGGCGCACTCGATGGCCTGCTCCAGCTCGTCGACGGCATGCCGCGCCAGGTCGTCCGCATCGGACGGGTTGCGAGCGAGCAGCGGCAGCGCGTAGACGCAGGCCGAGTTGTAGTGGTCCTGCCAGCGCCGGAATCCCGAATGCCTGCGCTCGATGCCGTCTATCCGGCTCTTGATCTCCCCGACGTCGTCGGAGCTGGTACGCAGCCGCAGCTGACGCTCGACCAGCTGGATTCGCTGCTCCGCTCCGAGCGCCGAGAGGTCGACGGTCGAGCGGGTCAGTGCCGTGCTCTTCCTGACCGACCAGGGCGGCGCCTGGCGGCGGAGGTCCTCGAGCGCCTCGGCCGCGGCGAGCAGGCAGGCGAGGTCGAGCCAGGTCGGCTTGGGGCTCGGGGGTCCGGCATCTGCCCGCGTGGGCTCCGGCTCCCGCAGCAGCCTCGTGACCCTGGCGCGGGTCAGCTGCGACCGATCGGCACGTTCGGCCGCGCACACCAGCTCGTCCTGGAGGCCCGGACGCAGCCGCTCGCGCAGGTGCTTGCGCTGCCCGTCGCGGCGATTCGGTGCTCCGGCCGCCCCGCGCGTCCACTGCCGGGGCAGCTCGTGCCCCGCCAGCAGGATCGCCCGCCGGTACTGCGCGATCAGCAGGACCTGCTCGCGGTCGCGGCGCGCGACGGCGCGATAGGTCCGCCCGAGCCCGTCGACGCGGTGGCGGCGCGAACGCGACGAGCGTGGCACGCGCGGCCCGCGCTCGGACTCGTCCGTGCCGCGGTCCGCCTTTCGTCCCGGCTGGGCGACCGCCAGGATGCCCTCGTAGGTCGCGAAGGCGTCGAGGAACAGCGCGAGCTTCTCCTGGAGGAACCCGATCTGGAGCCGCAGCCCGAGGTTCATCGGGTCGTCCTTCAGGGCGACGTAGTACGCGTCGAGCGCCTCGTCGAAGCGCCGCTCCGCCTCGAGCTCGGCCGCCCGCTCGTAGTTGTGCACGAGCCGTGAGGGCAGGTGGTATCCGCGCCAGCCGGCCCAGGGCGACCGGCAGCGACGCGTACGCGGGATGATCGAGGCCGTCGCGTGATCCGCCGCCCGCGCCACCGCCTGGTCCCAGGAGCTGCGCCAGAACGTCTGGGCAGATCCCGCCTGGCCGGGGAGCCGCTCGACCTGGACCGTCACCCCGCAGGCGGGCTCCTGCTCGCGCTTGACGAGCGCGCCCCTCACCTCGTAGGCGTGGTCGGGCAGCGCCGCGCGCAGCACGCCCACGAGGCTCGCGAACAGCGTGCCCGGGTCGGCGCCGCCTCCGCTGAGCACGTCGAGGAAGTTCCCCTGCGGGGCCGCGGCCGGCACGGAGGCGGGGGCCTGGAGATGGGACTCCGCCAACCGGCTGCGGAACGCGGCGGCGAGCCGGGCGACGTTCGCGTCCTCGACCTCAGGGCCCGCCGCGAAGTCCTCGACCACCACCTTGCCCGGCCACCACGCGAGCGCTTCGAGGACCAGGTGGCGGGCGCACCAGCCGATCATCAGCACGCCGCCGAACGCGGCCAGCGCCGATACCGCGGGCCGCGCCAGCGCGACGTGCAGCGCGGTCCAGAAGCTCTCGGAGCCCTCCTCGTAGGGGTTGCCGTGCGCGTAGCCAACCGCCGCCAGCGCCCCAACCCCCGCGAGCACCCCCAGCGACCATGCGACGACTATCGGCGCCCGGCGCCGGTAGCGCTTCGAGCGCGAGCCCAGCCTGCGCCGCCTCATTCGGCGATCTCCGCCTTCGTCTGCTCGGCCTGCCGGCGGACCGTTCCGAGCACGTGCGGGTTCACGCCCTTGTCCTTGAACCGGGACACCATCCGGTCGGCCACCTTGGCCGCCTTCTGGGTGTTGCCGGCCTTCGCCTCGGCACGCGCGAGCCGGCGCATCACCATGTTCAGCGTGATGTTGTCCACGCCCTCGTCCCCGGTCGAGCTCTCCTCGACCGCGCCCAGCAGCTTGGCGGCGTCGCGCGGCTCGGCCTTGCGCAGCCTCAGGCGCTTGTCCGCCGTCAGGTCCTTGAAGTCGCGCTCGGCGTTCACGCCCTTGGCGAGCAGCGCGTACACCGCGAGCCGGTGGTCAGGGTGCTCCTCGAGCAGCGTGTCCATCGCCTCGCGACCCTTGTGGAGCGAGTCGGCGTCCGAGCCGAGCAGCGCGAGCAGCTTGCCCTGCTCCTCGCCCATCAGGAGCTCGCCCACCCGCTCGTCGTCGGCCGAGGCCGGCGGCCGCACGCGCAGCCCGAGCACCGGTGACATCACCCGCGAGCCGTCGGCGGCGACGTACTGCGCGCGCAGCTCGTAGCGGCCGGGCTGCTCGAAGTAGAAGCCGTCGCGGCCGAAGCCGATGTAGGCGCTGTCGTAGATCGCCGGCTGGCCGGGATCCAGGTGCGTCTTGCGCTCCTCGTCCACGCAGTGGCGCAGCATCGGACGGTGGAGCACCACCCGGCCGGACGGCTCGCGGATCGCGATCGTCACGAACTCGTCCTTCGGGTGCAGGTAGCCGTGCGTGTCCTTGCCGCGCAGGTCGGTGGCGCTCAGCTTGAGCTCCACCACCACGGGCTCGCCGTACGCGAACGCGTCGCGCGCGCGCAGCTCGAGCGCGAGGCCGGAGTGATCGTCGATCGGGTCGGCGAACAGGTCCGGGTCGATCTCCGCCGCGCCCTTGCCGAACGGGTTGGCGCCCATGATCACGTTCTTGTAGGCGCCGTGGCGCAGGTGCACGAGCTCGTTGTCCGAGAACTGGAACGGGAAGCTCGACCAATAGGCGCCCTCGCCGCCGGGCGCAGGCGGCGTGGGTTGGTACTTCCAGGCGTAGTTCATCCACGACAGCTCGCCCAGGCCGCCGTTCGGCCCGAGCGGCGCCGGCGGGTCGGCCAGGTGCTTCTGCCACGAGTGCAGGAGGTTGAACGCGTGCCCGAGCTCGTGCACGTAGGTGCGAAGCGCGGCGCGCTGGCTGTTCGCGTCCTCGCCCTGGATCGCGTCCCAGAAGACGGCTGCGCCCTGACGCTGGAAGACGTCGGAGTAGTCGAACATGATTCCCCGGTAGCCGTCATCGTGGGAGGTGGCCACCAGCATCCAGACGCGCCACTGGGGCTGGTCGGAGAACAGGCTGAAGTGGTTGGCCATCGCGTTGTGGAGCTCGCTGTCCGACCAGGTCGGCGACGCGCCGCCGCCGGCTGCCGAGGTGGGGATCACGTTCGGCGCGCCCGTCTCCATCAGCTCGATGCCGGCCTCGGCGAACGCCTTCGACACGCTCAGCACGCGCGGCGGGCTGCCCGCAGGCTGCGTGAGCGAGCCGGTGTCGTAGGACACGAACGGGATCGCGCCCGCCACCGAGTCCTGCTCCCACTGGATCGTGCGGAAGTACTGCGAGGCAAACGCGCACAGGTAGCTGGCGCCGGGGGTGCTCGGCGGCGTGATGAACTGCACGGTGGCCGGCTTGGCCGGCCCGACCAGGCTCGCCCGCGGGATCGTCACGCGCACGAACGGCGCGCCGGCGGCCCAGGTGTAGGTGCCGAGCCCCTCGATCCGCACCTCGGTCGCGCCGATCGTGATCGCCGCGCCGGCGACCTCGAACGAGCCGAAGTAGGACGTGGTCGAGCCCGCCACCGAGAAGAAGTCGCCGCTCACGCGGCCCAGTGGATGGGGACCGTCCACGTCGACGCGCAGCTCGAGCTGCCACGCCGCTCCGGTGCTGCGGTACCGGCCATGCACGGCGCGCTTTGGGAGCGTGACCGGGGGGAGCTGTGGGATCGGCTTCGGCTGCGCCTCCGCGACCGGCGGCGTCCGCGGGCGGGGCGGCCTCCGGCCGAGCGCTCCGCTCGAGCGCCTCCGCCGGGGCGTGGCCGTTGCCTCCGAGCAACTCCTCGGAGCCGAACTCGACGGCGGTGGGAGCAGCGTCCGGGACGACCGTCGGGTCAGAGAGCGCCGGCATGGATTCCTCCTGTGAGGTTGAGGGGATGACGCCAGCGTGCTCCCGGGCCGTCACGCCCCCGTCACCGCACCGTCACCGATTTGCACGGTTTGCGGGCAAAAGCGTCCATCGTTTCGTGCGATCCGTCACACGTCCGTTGACGGCCCCGGGTAATCGGGCGTACAAGGGAGACGTGCCCCCTCGCGCACGCCTGGTCCTGTTGGGGGCGCTCGAGCTCGAGCGCGACGGCGAGCCCGTCCCGCTCCCGGCGAGCGCGCGCAGGCTGCTCGCCTTCACCGCGCTCCACGGACGCCCCCTCTCGCGGGTCTACGTCGCCGGCACGCTGTGGCTCGACTCGGAGAGCGACGCGCGCGCGGCCGCCAGCCTGCGCTCGGCGCTCTGGCGCCTTCACCGCGCCGCGGGCGAGGTCGTGCGGGCCGACGCCCACGAGCTCAGCCTGGCCCCCTGGGTCGAGGTCGACCTGCACCAGGTGTCCGCGGTCGCCCACGAGGTGCTCGCGGGACGGGCGCTGCGCCCCGACCTGGTGCGCCAGCTCGCCTGGTCGGACGAGCTGCTGCCCGACTGGTACGACGAGTGGGTCGAGTCCGAGCGGGAGCGCTTCCGCCAGCTGCGGCTGCACGCGCTCGAGCGACTCTGCGAGCGCCTGTGCACCGCCGGGCGCTTCGACGACGCGCTCGAGGCCGGCCTCGCCGCGGTGCGCGCCGAGCCGCTGCGCGAGAGCGCCCACCGCGCGATGATCGGTATGCACCTGGCCGAGGGCAACGTCGGCGAGGCGGTGCGCCAGTACGACACCTGCGAGCGCCTGATGTCGCGCGAGCTCGGCGTGCGCCCGTCGCGCAAGACGCTGCGGCTGGTCGAGGGCTTTCGCTAGGACCGTCTCCCCGTCCCGCTTCGTTGAGGGATCTCGGGCTTCGACCGGATTCTGGGCTGGGTCGAGGCCGCGCCCGCCTGGCGGGCTCGGGCAGAGCGCTCGACGCGCAGGCGAGCGCGATCGCTCGCGTGGTTTTCCATCACTGTGGACGCAAACCGCGCGACCGATGGTTGGCGAGCCAAGCGACCGGGGCGCGGGGGATCAGGCGAGCCGGACCGCGTCACCGCTCGGCTCGACCGCCAGACCAAGCGCATACACCCGACCGGAATCCAAGCCACGACGATGGCCGAACCGGCGCTTGCGATGACCGCATGAAACAGCGCCGGTCAACCCAGGACGAAGGTCCGGGACGACCGCCGGGATCTCGCTTGGTGCCTGCTTGGGAGCAGGGAGTACCGCACGCTGCGCCTTGCAGGGGGGCTGCCGGACTCCTGCATCCGTCGAGAACCATGCGTCTCAGGTCGCCTAAGGCTCATCGTCCATTCCGGCAGTCCGATGGGACCCCGCCAAGACGCTCGCTTGGCGCTACGAGCAGGCGCCCCGGCGGTGGGCGATGATCGATCGCTGTTGCGGCCCGCGGGCTGGGGTTAAGCTCGGCCGCGGTGGGCGAGACCGGTTCCATTGAGGTGCGCGATCTCAGATCGGCCGAGGTTGCCGAGGCGGTCGGGGTGCTGGCGCGTGGAATGCGGGACAACCCGCTCCACGTGGCGGCCTACGGCGACGATCCAGAGCGCCGTTTGCGTTCCCACGCGCGCTTGATGCGCGGTCTGTTTCGTGTGTTCCGGGCTCAGCAGCCGATCTGCGCGATTCGGGACGGCAGGCTCGTCGGCGTGACTGGGGTTGCGCCGGGTGGAACCTGCCAGCCGACCGCGGGACAGCGTTTCCGTCTGCTCCCGAGCGTCGTCGCACTCGGGCCGCGGACGGCGGCGCGGGTGGGCAAGTGGATTTCCATCTGGGCGAAGCACGACCCGGACGAAACGCATGTCCATCTCGGCCCGTTGGCCGTTGACGCACATGTGCAAGGGCAGGGAATCGGATCGCTGATCATGCAGGAGCACTGCCGTCGGCTCGACCAGACGGGCGAGGTCGGCTACCTCGAGACGGACAAGCCCGAAAACGTGCGCTTCTACGAGCGCTTCGGCTTCGAAGTGATCGGAGAGGAACCGGTGCTCGGCGTCCCGAACTGGTTCATGCGCCGCCCGCCCCACCCCGACGCCGGTTCGTAGGGCGGGTCTACTCAGGTGCTGCGGTGCCCCTCCAACGCCGGCCGCGCCATCGGCCCTTCGCGCTCGCACCCCTAGCGCGACGCGAGCGTCCGAGGCCCACTCGAACACGCCTGCTCAGCCAGGCGAAACGAGAGCGCAGCCTCGCGCGCGCGTCACTCCTTTCCGTCGTCCGACTCGAGAGCCAGCGGTACGCCCACGGATGCGCCTGCAACCAGCGAGTAGCAGCAGCGCGGGGCCTCAGCGACGAGGCTTTCTCGCGCGACGGGGGGCTTGCTTCGGGCACTCGTCGCGTTGCAGCCGGCGGCCTCGCCCACGGCATCGAGACCCGTGCGCACCTATAGCTTGCCGCGAGCGATGCGCTGGGCGTCGATCTTCTCGGCGGCTTCACGCGTGCCCGCGACCACGCTCACCTCGCGTCCGCCGACCGTGACCGTCCACGTGCGGGGGAACATCAGGTCTTGCCCCCCGGGAGGATGCGGCGCCACCAGCTGATGCGTCGCGGCCGGGAGCGACGGTATTCGGAGATCGTCAGCCCCGCCGGAATGTCCGGCTCGCCGACGTAGATCGTTGCGAAGGCGGTCATTGTTGCCATCTCCTCTCAGCCGACCTGTGGCCCGGAGAGCTCGGCGCGCAGGGTCGCGATCTCGGTGACGGCGGCCCCGACGTATGCGCGGGTCGTCGCCTCGATCTCGCCCTCGAGGTCGGCCATGTAGGCGGAGTCGCTCGCGAGGTCCTCGATCGAAGCCAGCGCGCGCTCTGCCCGGAGCTCCTTAAGGTGGTTGTAGATCTCGAGTGCGAAGTCCATGGGACGACGGTACGGGCGGGCGCCGGCGCGCGCGTCGGGCGGCAGGCGGAACGTCGGGGCCCCGAGCGGATGAGATGCCCTTGGCGGGCTCATCCGCTCGAATGAGGCCGCTCACCCGCGGCTTCAGAGCCCGCGCGAGCGGCCTATGCGTGAGCTACTCGGCGCCGGGGGCGTAGGCGTAGATGACTGCCTGGACGCGGTCGCGGAGCCCGAGCTTGCAGAACAGATGGAGACGTGACGGGCCGATGCGTTGTCGTTGGTCGCTTGCCCGGATGCTTGGTCTGAGACCAGGACGCGGCCACGCAGGCGCCATCTGGGGACGCCGACCCGGCTACTCCCCCACCCCGATCGCCTCGACCGGCCGCGAGCGCAGCGCCCGCCGCGTCGGCAGCGCCAGGGCGAGCAGCGCCAGCAGCGCCGAGACGCCGAGGATCGCCGCGAGCTGGTCGGGCGGCACGTGCGGACGGAGGCTGCCCGTCAGCGCGTGGCTGAGCGGCAGCAGCGCCGTGGCCGCGATCGCCAGGCCGAGCCCGAGCCCGATCGCGATGATCAGGCCGGCCTCCCAGCGCGCCATCGAGCGCACCTGGCGCGGGTCCCGCCCACGAGCCGCAGGAGCCCGAGCTCGCGGCCGCGCTGCAGCGCGATCATCGCCAGCGTGTTGACCACCGCGATCGACGTGAAGGCGAAGATGATCGCGACGAACAGCGGGCCGAGCCAGCGGTTGATCTCGCGGTCGGCGTCGGTCACGTGGCCAGCGAGGCCCGGTCGCTCACCCGCAGCCCCGGATACCGCGGGGCCAGTGCCCGCAGGCGCCGGGCGACGGCGGCCGGGTCGCCGGTCTGCACGAGGATCGTCCCGAGCAGCGGGCTCGTCTGGTGGCCGGCCGCGAGCTCGGGTGCGAGCAGGGCGTCGCCGAACCCCAGCGCGCGGCGTGTAGATCGCCACGACGGTGGCGCGCGTGCGGGTCCCGTCGCCGAGCATGACCGGCACGCGGTCGCCGATCCGGGCGTGCGCGGCGTCGGCGCGCCGGCGCCCGAGCGCGATCGTGTCGCCGTGCAGCTCCGCCAGCGATCCGGCGGTCACGCCGACGTCGAGTCCGCCGCCCTGCCCCCCGCTGAGGATCTGCGCGGGGACGACGTCGTCGGAGACGCCCGAGGCTCGGGCCGAGCGTCGTGGGGGTCAGGGCGACCGCCGAGCGCACGCCGGGAGTGGCGCGCACGTCGGCCAGCGCCGCGGCCGGCAGTCCGGGACCGGTGCTCGTGATCGCGAGCTCGCCGGTCAGGCCCGCCTGCCGCTGCTGGGTGACGGCGTGGTCGATCGTGGTCGAGCTGAACAGCAGGGTGCAGCTCAGGCCGACGGTGAGCATCAGCGGCGTGCTGGCCGACGAGAAGCGCCGCGTGGCGGTGCGCAGGTTCGCCGACGCGAGGAAGCCGCCGACCGGGGAGAGCCGCGCGAGCGGCGGGCCCAGCACCCCGGCGGCGAGACGCGCCACGATCGGTCCGAGGAAGCCGACCGCCGCCACGAGGAAGAGCGCCGTCATCTCCGATGTCGCCGCGGCCGTGTCCGGGGCGCTGGTGGTGGTCGCGACGGCGAACAGGGGCACCGCGCCGGCGAGCGCCAGCAGGCCGCCGATCACGCGCCCCGGGCCGAGCAGCCGCGGCTCGACCGCGGCTTCGGTCAGCGCGTGGGTCGGCGGCACGCGGGCGGCGCGCCGGCCGGCGGCGAGCACGGCGAGCAGCGCCGCCACGACGCCGCCGCCGACGGCCGCCGCGATCGGCAGCCAGCCGGCGCTGACGGTGAGGTTCGGCGGGGCGATGCCGTGGCGCACGAGCCCCTCGGCGAGCTCTCGGCCGAGGACGGCCCCGGGCCAGATCCCCGCCGCCGAGCCGACGAGGCCGACGATCGCCGCCTCCCAGGAGATCATGCGGCGGATCTGGCCGGGCGTCGCGGCCACCGCTCGCAGGAGCGCGATCTCGCGCTCGCGCTGCTGGATCGACAGGCCCATCGTGCTGGCCACGACGAAGATCGCGATGAACAGCGCCAGCCCGCCGAACGACGCGGTGACGGCGATCAGCTCGGTCCGCGCCTGCAGGAGCTCGGGGTACTCGGCCCGGCCGCGCGCGTCCCCGGTGAGCACCTCCGCGCCGCCGCTGGCGGCGCGCAGGCGCGAGGCGTCGAAGCCGGGGGCGGCGAGCACGCCGATCGCGTCGACCCGGCCCGGGATGACCGGCGAGGCGCGCCGCCTCGCCGTCGGTGAGGAAGATCGCCGTCTGCTGCCGGACGGGGTGGCGGGGCCGGGCGACGCCGACCACGGTGACGGTGCGGGCGGCCTCGGTGGACGCGAGGCGCAGCTTCGCGCCGAGCGCCGACGGGGTAGCCGGTGACGACCTCGCCGGGCCCGGCGGGCGGGCGCCCGGCGCTCAGCACGTAGGGCGTCAGCGCGGCGCTGCTCCACCCGTGGGCGACGGTGGCGCGGCCGCCGAGGCGGGCCGGCGCCGAGACGTCGGCGATCGCCGCCCGGACGCCGGGGACGGCCGCCAGCCGAGCGGCGAGCGCGGAGTCCACGCGGGCGCGCTCACCGAGCACGACGGCGTCGTCCGTGCCGACGACCTGCTGGCCGGTCACGACGGCCGCGGCGCCGGCGTAGCGCTCGACGGGCGGATGGGTGCGCAGCGCCGCCTCGAGCGGCATGCCGCCGGCCATCACGAGGGCGGACGACGCGATCAGCGCCACCAGGGCGCCGGCGAACGTGCTGAGGCGGCCGCGACCGCTGAGGAGGGCGAGACGAAGCATGGCTCAGCTCCCCAGGTGCGCGAGCTGCTCGGCGACCTCGTCGGCGTCGGGAGCGTCGAGCATCCCGGCGATCCGCCCGTCGGCGAGGAGGATGACGCGGTCGGCGTGCGCCGCCGCCACGGGGTCGTGGGTGACCATCACGACCGTGTGGCCGTCGACGTCGACGACCTCGCGCAGGAGCGCGAGCACGCCGCGCCCGGTGCGGGTGTCGAGCGCTCCGGTCGGTTCGTCGGCGAACACGACCTCCGGCCGCGTGACGAGCGCCCGGGCGATCGCGACGCGCTGCTGCTGGCCGCCGGAGAGCTGGGAGGGACGGTGGCGCAGGCGTTGTCCAGCCCGACCCGGGCCGCGACCTCGCGCACCTCCGAGCGCCGCGGGCGGCGACCGTCCAGGCGCAGCGGCAGGCCGATGTTCTGGGTGACCGTGAGCGAGGGCATCAGGTTGAACGCCTGGAAGACGAACCCGATGCGCTCGCGGCGCAGGATCGTCAGCCGCCGCTCGCTGAGCCCCGCCAGCTCGGTGTCGCCGAGAGCGACGCTGCCGGACGTCGGCCGGTCCAGCCCCGCCGCCACGTGCAGGAACGTGCTCTTGCCCGACCCCGACGGCCCCATGATCGCGGTGAAGGACCCGCGCGCGAAGCGCGATGCTGACGCCGTCGAGTGCGACGACGGCGCCATCGCCCTCGCCGTAGACCTTGCGGACGTCGCGAAGGGCGATCGCGGGAGCGGTCACGGCGGCTGCGTCGACGTCCCTGGTCGTGATGAATGCGGTCTTTGTGTCGAGCGCGAAGTCCATGGCACGACGGTACGGTCGGGCATCGGCCCGCGCGTCGGGCACCAGGCGGAACATCCTGCTCACGAGCGGATGAGATGCCCTGTCCGCCTCATCCGCTCGAATGAGGCGCGAGCTACTCGTCGCCGGGGGCGATGAGACCGGTCTCGTAGGCGTAAATGACGGCCTGGACGCGGTCGCGGAGCCCGAGTTTTCCGAGCAGGTGCGAGACGTGGGTCTTGACCGTGGCCTCGGAGAGCACGAGCGCTTCGGAGATCTCGGCATTGGTCAGGCCACCGGCGAGCATGCGCAGCACCTGCTGTTCGCGCTCGGTCAGCGCCGCGAGCTCGTCGGGTGTGCGCGAGACCGCTGCGGGGAGGCGGCGGCCGACCTGGTCGAGCAGCTGGCGGGTCACCGCGGGGGCCAGCACGGCGTCTCCGGCCGCCACGGCGCGCACAGCCTGGACAACCTCTTGGGTGGGAGCGTCCTTGAGTAGGAAGCCGCTGGCGCCGGCCCGGAGCGCCTCGATGATGTATTCGTCGAGTCCGAAGGTGGTGAGGATGAGGACGCGCTGGTCGCGGGAGCCGGCGCGTGGCTTCGATGCCGTCCATGCCCGGCATGCGGATGTCCATCAGCACCACGTCGGGGGCGTGCTGGGTCGCCGCCTCGACCGCTTCCTCGCCGGTGGCCGCCTCGGCGACAACCTCGATGTTGCCCGTGGCTTCGAGCACGGTCTTGAAGCCGGCGCGCATCATGGGCTGGTCGTCGGCGATGACAACCCGCAGCTTGCTCACGCGCTGCCCCCGTCGCCATAGGGCAGCACGGCCACGCACCTCGAAGCCGTGGTCGCCTCGGGGCCCGGCAGTCAGAGTGCCGCCGAACAGGGCGGCACGCTCGCGCATGCCGACGAGGCCGTGGCCGCCCGCGGTCGGCGGGGGAGCATCGCGTTCAACGCCGCGTCGCCACTGTCGGTGATCGTGAACATGAAGCCGTCCGGCCGGTAGCCGAGCGTAACGGTCGTGTCGGCTCGCCCAGCGTGCTTGACGACATTGGTCAGGGCCTCCTGGACGATCCGATAGGCCGACAGGTCGACGCTCTGCGACAACGGGCGCGGCTTGCCCTCCACGGCAAGCTCCACCCGCACGCCCGCTGCCCGCGCCCGCTCAAGCAATTCCTCCAGATCGCCCAGCCCCGGCTGCGGCCCGAGCTGGGCGGCCTGATCCTTGTTCGCCCGCAGCAGCTTGAGCGTGCGGTGCATCTCACTCATCACCTGGCGGCCGAGGTCGGCGATCCCCCTTGTGGCCTGGGTCACACGTTCGTCGGGGACGGTCGCGCCGAGCGCCTGCGCCTGGACGACGATCAGGCTGACGCTGTGCGCGACGACATCGTGGAGCTCTTGAGCGATGCGGACCCTCTCCTCGGCGACGGCGCGCTCGGCGAGCAGCTGCGCGCTCGCGGTCGAGGCGCTCGGCTCGCTCACGCAGCGCGTCCAGGCTCGTGCGCCGGCTGCCGACGTAGAGTCCGAGGGCGGCGACCGCGGGCGCAGTACAGCACGGGGCCGATCACGTCGTGGGTCCCCTGGTAGATCGTGTTCGCGCCGACCGCGATGGCCGCCGCCGCGAGCGTGGCCTGCCACGAGCGCGTGGAGCCGACCGTGTAGACGATCGCCAGCAGCGGAAGCGTGAGCGCGCCGTCAGCGGGCGAGGTGAAAGCGAGCGCCACGAGGGCGGCCAGCGCGGCGAACGGCCAGCGCCGGCGGACCAGCAGCGGCGCGCTCGCCGCGACCGCGAAGAGCACTCCCAGCAGTGGCCCGTGGTCGGTCTCGGGATCGACGAGCCAGGCGCTCGCCAGGGCAAGACCGACCAGCCGGCGAGCGCGGCGTCGACCAAGCGCGGCGAGGGCTTGCCCAGCCACGCGGGAAGGGCCAGGGACACGAGCCGAGCGTATCCCCGGCCCCGCGTCACGTCGACTAGATCTCGCGGGTTGCGGTGCGCCATGCGCCGAGCCCGAGGGCGGCCGCAGCCCACGCGACCACCACGAGGATCGCGGTGACCAGCGCGACGTGCAGGTCGCCCTCCGCCGGCGGCAGGTCGCCGATCCGCTTGACCGCGACCTCGGGGATCGCCTGGCGCGCGCCGCCCAGGGAGCCCATCCCGATCAGCAGCGGCGAGATCGCGAGGTAGAACCCCAGCAGGATTCCGATCACCGGCCCGCGCGAGGCCACGAGCACCGACAACCCGACGGCCATGGCGACGCTCAGCGCACCCGTGACCAGGACCGCAAGGGTTCCGGCCACGAGGGCGCCGGCGCCCGGGGGGGCCAGCGAGCCGGCGAGGGCGGCCGAAGCCACAGCGGTGACCGCGGCCGTGACGCCGACGATCGCCAGCACCACAACTAATGCTGCGGCTGCACGTGAGGAGAACAGCGCGGTGCGTGAGCGGCCGGTCCCGGCCAGGTCGCGGAAGACGCCCGACTCGAGATCCTGAGTCCCCGCGGTGCCTCCGATGATGGCTCCGACCACGAGGGCCATCGCGCCGACGTAGGCGATGGTGTTCTGGTAGTTCTCGAGCCCGCCGGCCGGCCCGAACTCGGCCGGGTTGCCGGCGTGCTGGATCGCCATGACGATGAACGCCAGCGCCGTCCCGCCCAGCGTCAGCAGGAGACTGATCAGAGCATCCCACGACGGC
>CAWEVH010000030.1:0-31139 GCA_963812415.1 uncultured Thermoleophilaceae bacterium
GTGAGGGGAATGGTCGACGCGGGCAGCAACAACCTGTTCGCCTGGGCGACCTGCCTGGCGGCCTAAGGTCCGGCGACGACCGGCTCCACGCCAGCTACTCCGCGGCGCGCTGCGCGCCGCGGAGGCTGGCGAGCGCCTGCTCGGCGCTGCGGAGCTCCCGGGCGAGCGTCTGCATGAGCTTCCAGCCGAGCGCGCCGTTCTGCTGGACGAGCGGGCGGAACTCCCACAGCGTGAGCCCGCGGCAGACGAGGTCGCTGGCGGCGGTGACCGTCGCCGTGCGCGCGCCCTCGTCGATCAGGGCGATCTCGCCGAAGTAGTCGCCCGCCTTCAGGGTGCCGCGGAGCTCGCCCCCGATCGTGACCGTCGCCTCTCCCGATTCGATCACGTAGAAGGCGGCCCCGCCCGAGCCCTCCTTGATCACGGTCTCCCCTCGGGGGAACCGACGCTCCTTGAAGAGCGAAGCGATCTTCTCGACCTCGTCCTTCTCCAGGTCGCCGAAGAGCCGGGCACGCCCGATGATCTCGAGGGACGCGCCCGCTTCCGGAGGCTTCTCGGATGCGGCCTGCGTGATCGTCCTGCACTGGAGCAGGTAGAGCTGCCCGCCGCTGAAGGCCCATTCGATGTCGCGTGCGGGGCCATAGACCTCCTCGCATGTGCCCGCGAGGCGGCTCAGCTCCACGAGCTGGTCGTCGTCCAGGCAGTGCTGCTCGGTGAGCTCGGCCGGGACCTCCTCCTCGATCGTGCCCCCCTCGGGGAGCATCCGGATCGCGAGCTTCTTGAGTCCAGGTGTGCGATCGAGCACCGCGCCGGAGCGGTCGACTCGGTAGTGGTCGGGGATCACGCGGCCGGCGACGACTGCCTCACCGAGACCCCAGCTCGCCTCGATCACCCGCTCGTCGGCTCCACTGATCGGATTCCGCGTGAACATCACCCCGGCGCTCTCTGGATCGAGGAGCGCCTGGACGACGACACCGACGCTTGGGCGCGTGAAGAGGCCGACCCGCTGGCGGTAGGTGATGGCCGAGTCGGAGTTGGCCGACCACCAGACCTCCCGCACCGCCGAGCCCACGTCGTCCGCCGACGAGACGCCCAGCAGCGTCAGGTGCTGGCCCGCGAAGCTCGCGTGGGCCCCGTCCTCGTCCACCGCCGACGAGCGGACGGCGAGGGGCCCGCCCAGCGGGCCCACCAGCCTCCTCACCTCCTCGATCGCCTCGTCGTCGCCGCCGGCCACCGCCTCGACGAACGAGCCCGAAAGTGCGACACCGGGCGGCAGCGGGAGACCCGAGCGCGCGGCCTCGCCCAGCCCGACCGCCTTTGCGCCGAAGAGCGATTCGTCGCGGGCGTCTTCGAGCGGAACGACCTCGCTCACCCGAGCACCGAGACCTCGCCGGCGTCGCCGTCGACCCGCACGCGCGTCCCGTCCGGGATAAGCCCGGTCGCCTCGCGCGTGCCCACGACGCCGGGGATTCCGTACTCGCGCGCGACGATCGCCGCGTGCGAGAGCAGGCCGCCGCTGTCCGTCACGATCGCCCCGAGCAGCGGCAGCAGGATGTTGAAGGCCTCCGTCGTCGACTCGGTCACGAGGACGTCTCCCTCGACGATCCGGTCGAACTCGTCCGGGCCGGCCACCCGCCGCGCCGGCCCTTCGTAGGCGCCCGGACTCGCTGCGAGCCCACGCACGAGCTGCTCTTCGTGCTGCTCCTCGGAGCTGCCGAACATCTCGCCGATCACGATGCCGATCGCACGCATCACCCTTCCAACCGCGGGTGGCAGTCCGGACGGGTCGGGCGGAGGGGAGGGCGGGTCGCCCAGGAGCTGTGGGGCATCCTTGGCGCTCAGCGAGGTGCGCTGCTCGAACCGCCCCGCCAGCTCGTCCGCCGATGGTCCGTCCTCCCCCGAGAGCAGCGCGCGCATCTCGTCGAAGTCGGCGTCGACGAAGTGCTCGGCGTCGTGGACGCGCCCCTTGCCGGCGAGACGGCGCCCGCCGGCGAGCACGGCGCTCCGCATGATCCCGGAGGCCCAGATGTCGCTGAAGACGCCGCGCTCATCGCGGATCTTGTAGGTGAGACGGGCCTCCTCGAGGAGCTCGTCGAACTGCGCTCGGTGCTGCTCCGGCACCTGGCCGCGGACGTCGGCGATGCGGTCGTCGACGGCCGCGACCTCCGGGCCCGTGCCCGCGACGGCCACGCGAATCGCCCGCAGCAACGCGTCCGGCAGCTCGAGCGCGTAGCGCCCCGAGATGTCGAAGCCGTCGAGGAGCCGGTAGCCGACGAGGTCGAGGTACTCCGACGCCGCCGCGCCCGCCTCACCGTCGAGCGAACGCAGGGCCTCGAGGACCTGGCCCGGCTCGTCGTCCGACTCGAGCAGCTGCCGGGCGGCCGAGTCCTCGGCGACCGCGGTCCTGAGCCGCTCGAGCTCGGCGGACGCGCCCGCCGATACCGGCGCCGCGCCGCGCAGCAGGCCGAGCAGCTCAGCCGGCGGGAGCCCGGTCCAGTCGCCCACGTGCGCGAGGAAGTCTCCCGTTGGCACCGACGGCGCGGCCGTGAAGCGCATGTGCTGGTAGATCATCGCCGCGTGGTGGTCCCGGCAACGCGTCAGGTGGGCGACGAGGTCGGCGTCGGACAGTGCGTCCTCGTCGACCGACTGCAGCTCGCGGTGGGTCGCGATCGAGGCGGGCTTGACCGTCTCGTCCCACTCGCGAAGCTGCTCGCGCCAGAGCTTCCCCTGGAACACCTCCTCCGCGCGCGCGAAGCGCTCGGGTACCTCGCTCTCGGGGACCGGTAGGAGGGTCTTGTACGCGAAGCCCTCGAGGTAGCGGTACTCGATGGTGTCGATCAGCATTCCGTAGAAGCGGGTGAACTCCCGGAAGCCCCGCTCGAAGGGCTCGGGGTGCATGCCGGCCCAGTAGCGCGTGACCGGGCGTGGAAAGTGCACCGCGTCCACATCCCACGACCCCGGTCCTGGAGGATCGAAGCGAAACTGGCTGGCTGTCCCGACTGAGCTCACGTAAGACCCTTTCTCGATCGACCCGGCGCCTGCCCGTGCAGTGGCGCCAGCCTCTCAGATCAACGCGGGTGCTGCACAGGCCTTCCGGCGTCCCCGGCCCAGGCCGTCGTGGGACGATCGGGCTGCGTGCAGCACGCCCCCCACAACGCCATGGAGGACCCCGGCGACATCGCTCGCTTCCACGATCGCTGCAGCGACCTCATGCGCGAGCTGCTTGGCGAGCTGGCAGGCGCACCCGATCGTCCCCGGACGTTCCCGGACGTCGAGGACTCGCTGGGCTGGCCGCGCCGCCGGCTCGCGTCAGTGCTCGGCGGCGTCGCCCATCTGCGCAACACCGAGTTCGGCGGCCGCCGGCCCTACCGCCTCCAGGGCGAGCGCGCGTCCGCGTCGGGTCGCTGGGAGATCTGGATGGACGCCGCGCAGGCGCGTGCGGTTCGCCACGCGACATACTCCGGCTCGATGTCGGAGGAGAATGTGAGGAGGACCGGCGACTTCATCGCCGCGTACAACCGGCGTGACTTCGACGCCGCCGTCCAGGCACTTCGATCCGGAGATCGACTGGGTGCTCCCGGAGCACCAGCGCTCGGATTCCTGCCGGGGACCCGAGGCGATCCGGCGCTTCTGGCAGGGGCTCGACGAGACCTTCGAGGAGCTGAGGCTCGATCCCCAGGAGTTCGTTGACGCCGGCGAGCGGGTGGCGGTGCGGCTGCGCTTCTACGGCCGGGGCCGGGGGAGCGGGGCGGAGCTCGACACGGAGATGTACCACCAGGTGACCACGTTCCAGGACGGCACGATGGTGCGGATCGAGTACTTCGACGCCTGGGGTGAGGCCCTGGACGCCGCCCGCGCGTCGTCGTAGCGCGATAGGTGTCCATCTCCCGGATCCCCGTTCGTCTCAGACGCGACCATCCCCACAAAGGAGGAAGCGATGAAGTACATGCTGTTGATCCACCAGGGCACCACCCCAACTCCGGGATCGGATGCCTGGAATGCCCTCTCGCGAGACGAGCAGCGCGAGGTCTACGGCGCGTACCAGACGCTGAACGAGACGCCCGGCCTCACGCCCGGCGAGCGCATGGAGGGGCCCGAGACGGCGACCACGGTGCGCGTCGAGAACGGCGAGACGCTGACCACCGACGGGCCGTTCGTCTCGATCAAGGAGGCGCTCGCCGGCTACTGCTTCTACGAGGCGGACGACCTCGACGCCGCGATCGAGCTGGCCGCCCGCATCCCGGCGGCGCGCATGGGCGGCGCGATCGAGGTGCGCCCGATCGCGGGGTGAGCGCGAGCCTCGCGCACGTCTTCCGCGAGGAGTGGGGGCGCGTCCTCGCGGCTCTGATCGGCTTCCTCGGCGACTTCGAGCTCGCCGAGGAGGCCGCGCAGGAGGCGTTCGCGATCGCTGCCGAGCGCTGGCCGCGCGAGGGCACCCCGGACAGCCCGCGCGCCTGGCTGGTGGCGACCGCGCGAAACCGCGCGATCGACCGGATCCGCCGTGACCGGACGCTCGCGGCCAAGCTCCGCCTGCTCGACGCGCCCGAGATCGACGGAGGACCACCGATGGAGGAGACGGCGATCCCGGACGAGCGCCTCGAGCTCGTCTTCACGTGCTGCCATCCCGCGCTCGCCCTCGACGCCCAGGTGGCCCTGACGCTCAGGACCCTGGGCGGGCTGCGAACGGAGGAGATCGCACGGGCGTTCCTGGTCCCCGAGGCGACCATGGCCAAGCGGCTCGTGCGCGCGAAGCACAAGATCGCGGCTGCCGGCATCCCGTTTCGGGTGCCGCCGGCCCACCTGCTGCCCGACCGCCTCGCCGCCGTGCTCGCGGTGGTCTACCTGATCTTCAACGAGGGCTACGGCGGCCGCGGCGAGCTCGCGGCGGAGGCGATCCGGCTCGGACGGGCGCTCGCCGAGCTGATGCCCGACGAGCCCGAGGTGCGCGCGCTGCTCGCGTTGATGCTGTTGAACGACGCCCGCCGCGACGCGCGTTTCGCCGACGGCGTGGTGGTGCTGCTCGGCGATCAGGATCGGACGCTCTGGGACCTCGACCAGATCATCGAGGGGAGGGCCGAGCTGAAGCGGGCGCTGGCGCTCGGCGGGCGCGGACCCTACGTGCTCCAGGCGGCGCTCGCCGAGCTGCACCTGGACGAGCCGCAGGACTGGCCGCAGATCGCCGCCCTCTACGGCGAGCTGGGCCGCCTGACGCGCTCGCCCGTCGTGGAGCTGGGCCAGGCGGCCGCGCTGGCCGAGGCGGGCGACCTCGAAGGAGCCCTCGCCCTCGTGTCCGGCCTCGAGCAGGCGCTCGACGGCTATCACTACCTGCACGCCACGCGGGCCGAGCTGCTCCGCCGCCAGGGCCGCACGGGCGAGGCGGACGCGGCCTACGGCGGGCGCTCGAGCTCGTCCACTCGGATCCCGAGCGCCGCTTCCTCGAGCGCAGGCTGGCCGAGCTCCAGCCGGGCGGCGCTAGCTCTCGCCCTCGAGGGTCGCCTTGAGGCGGGCGAGGTCCTTCTTCAAGCCGGAGCGGACCAGCGGGCGCAGCAGCGGCGCGAGCAGCCGCATCCCACCGGTCGGCTCCAGCTCGATCGTGTAGGTGAACACGGCGCCGCCGCCGGCCGCGTCGGGACGCACCGCCCGCCCGCCCGTGAGGCCGCCGATCGTCCCCGAGCCGGTGAACCGGTAGGAGACGCCCGGGTCGAGCTCCGTCACGACCGTGTCGGCAACGTAGTCCCGACCGGAGTTCCTGACCACCTCGTGGACCTTCGTGCCGATTGCCGGCGGCCCGGGCGGATCGGGCGTCATGTCGCGTAGCCCGTCGCGCCACTCGCGGTCGAACCCGTAGTCGGCGATCGCCGCCCAGACCTCGGCGGGCGAGCGGTCGATCCGGACCGACTCCTCCACGCGGATGGTGGGGCTCATGCGCTCACTCGTGGTCGTCGCCTCGCTCCAGCCGCCTCAGCGCTGGACCTTGACGTCGATGATCTTTCCGGTGTTCGCTTCGATCCTCACCACCGCAAGCTCGCGGAAGCGGTCGCTCGTGATCTCCCCGATCGGGATCGACAGCGACACGATCCAGTTCGGCCTGGAGTTGAGGCCCTGGCGGAGCAGGCGCACCTGGGTCCGCGTGGGCTCGAAGTCGATCTGGCGCTCGGCGGTGGCGATCGCCTGCTCCTTGCTCACCCGGACCTGGTCCTTCTGGCAGGTCTGGGACACGACGAAGGCGCCCACGAGCACACCCACGACCACGAGGAGTCGCGGCCAGGTGGCTGCGCGGGGCCGGCGCTGCGGTTGCTCAGAGAGTTGGACGGAACTCGTTCCCGAGGTTCGTGAAGAGCACGATGATCAAGACGATGATCATGCAGATGATCGAAATCGCCAACATGGCGACCTCGAACGACTTCACGTGAGTCTGCTTCGGGGCGAATTCGATCTGGCGCTTGCCGCCGGCGCCGTTGCCGTTCATGCCTCTCCTCCCACTCCGCCCGGCTGCGCCGGCGGGCCGCCGGTCTCGCGCCCGCGAATGCGGGCCACGTGGCCGACCAACTGCCGGTTCTCGTACACAATCCACATGATCAGCGTGACGACCATGAAGCCGATGCCGAGCCAGGTCACGATGTAGTAGCCGGTGTCGGCCGCGGCGCCCTCGTCACCGTAGGTCGAGCCCGGCCCGAAGGTCATGATTCCCGCGCAGTCCTCGTATCTCGCCTGGAGGATGAAGTCCACCGAGTCGTCGGCCGGCGTCGCCCCTTCCTTCGAAATGACGCAGTCGGGCGAGCTGTCGATCAACAGGGCTGCCATCTACCTCACCACCTCCCGTTCGGCCTCGCGCAAGACCCCTTCCGACGGCACGAGCGTGCCGTCGGGCTCGACGATCATCTCGCCGAGCTTGGCGGCCTCCGGCATGTAGAGGTCATCGTCGTACTCCGCCACGTCGAGGCCCTCGAGCTCGACCTCCGGCGGCACGCGCAGCAGATTGAGCTTCTTCAGGATCAGGCTGGAGACCCAGCCGCTCAGGAAGCCGAGCGGCAGGAAGGTCGCCATCCCCATCAGCTGACCGCCGATCGAGCTGTCCACGTTGTTGAGGCCGGTGGGGTACCCGGCCGCGAAGATGCCCACCCAGAGCATGCCCACGAACCCCGAGAAGCCGTGCACCGCGACGGCGCCGACCACGTCGTCCACGCGCATCTTCTTCTCGATCCAGGCGCCGGCATAGACGGCGAGCGCGGCGGTGGCCGCCGCGAGCAGGTAGGCCACCGTGGGCGCGTACACGTCGGCGCCCGCCGACACCCCGATCACGCCCGCAAGGCCGCCCGACACCGTCCAGAACGGGTCCCCACGCGAGGCGAAGTAGCCGCCCGTGAAGCCGCCCGCGAAGCCGAAGGTGATCACCATGGTGATCGAGCCGAGCGTGGTCGGGCTCAGGTAGATGTTCGCCCAGCCCGGGAAGGCTGTCGAGGAGATCACGAGGCAGGCGCCGTAGAACGCGTAGAAGCCCGTGAAGATCAGCATCAGCCCGAGCAGGGTGCCGTGCAGGTTCTGCGGCCGGAACTGGCGCGTGAGCCCTTCGCGGGTGTACTTGCCTATTCGCGGTCCGAGGTTGAAGAGGACGCCGAGGGTGAAGGCGCCGGCCACGCCGTGCACGACACCGGACGCGATCGAGTCATGGAACCCGAACCGCAGCGTGAGCCAGCCACCGGCGCTCCAGCCCCAGGCGGCGTCGAGGATCCAAACCGCCGAGCCGAGCAGCACGGCCAGGACCAGGTAGGCCGAGAGCCGCACTCGCTCGAGCAGCGCTCCGGACATGATCGAGGCGGTGGTCCACGAGAACAGCAGGAAGGCCAGGAAGAAGATCAGGTTGATGTTGTTCGTCAGGTTCGGCCCGAAGGTGTCCGACCAGGGAATGCCGCCCTGGCAGGCCAGCGCGGTGAAGTCGCTCGAGTTCGGGCCGATCGGCAGACCGGGCTGGTTGCAGTTGTAGATCCACCAGCCGAAGTAGTAGAAGCTCGGCGTGACGACCGCGATCGTCAGGATGTTCTTCATCGCGGTGGCCATCACGTTCTTGCGCCGGACGACACCCGCCTCGTAGGTCATGAAGCCCACGTGGATCAGCCACATGAGCACGACCGTGTAGAAGTAGAACTGCTCGCCGAGGATCACCGAGTCGAGCGTCTGGGCCTCGACGCTTGCCGCGTCCTCCAGGCTCCCAACCTGTGCAATGACGAAGTCGATCACTGCGCTCCTCCACTCTCGCTCGCGTTATCGCGGCAAGCCGTCAACCACGCGACCGTATCCGCGGCACCCACGGTGGGCAATGTGACTTGCGCACAGCCTTGCCGATGGACGAGTGTGTGTTAGGCACATAGGGCCGGAACAACGCTGCGGCTAGGATCGCCGCCAGGAAAGGAGGGCTCGACGCGATGACGGTCTCCGCGGCCAGGGATGAGGGGGACGCGCTCGGCCGTGTCCGGCGCGAGAACGAGACGCTCTACGCCGTCATCAAGACCGTCTCGTCCTCGCTTGCGCTCGAGCGCGTGCTGGGCGGGATCGTCGAGATCGCCACCGACGCCACTCGCTGCCACGCCTGCTTCATCTACTTCCTCGAGGACGAGCAGCTGGTGCTGCGCGCGGCCTCGCCGCGCTACGCGCACCTGGTCGGCGACCTCTCGTGGGGCACCGACGAGGGCCTGACCGGCTGGGTCGCTCGCACCAAGACCCCCGAGTTCATCCGCGAGAAGGCGCTCGAGGACCCTCGCATGAAGTTCGTGCCCGAGCTCGAGGAGGAGAGCTTCCAGTCGATGGTCGCGGTGCCGATCCTCGGGCGCGCGGGCGGGGTGATCGGCGTCGTGGTGCTGCACACCGAGGCGCCGCGTGAGTTCGAGGACGACGTGCTCAACTTCCTGGTGCACACCGCCTCGCTCACGGCCGGCGCGATCGAGAACGCGCAGCTCTACGAGGAGACGCGCCGGCGGGTGGATGAGCTCACCACCCTGACGCAGCTGAGCCAGGCGCTGGCCGCGGTCACCCTGCGCGAGGACCTCTACGACGCGGTCACGCGCGGCGCGCGCCAGCTGCTCGGCGCCGACGGCTGTCAGATCTGGCGCTTCGACCCGCGTGCCGACGAGCTCGTGCTGGTGGGCTCGGACCCACCCGAGAGCGCGGATCCCGCCGTCGCGTCGGGGAGGGCCGGCCTGCTGCTCGACCTCATGCGCCGCGAGCGCAGCGCGCGGCGCTCGGGTGCGGCGGCCTCCGAGCTCGACGGCGAGAGCCTGCTCACGGCGCCGCTCGCGGCGGGCGAGGAGCGGCTCGGCATCCTCTGCTGCACCTCCGGCACGCGCCGCTTCGGGGACGAGGACGCCGAGCTCCTGCGCGCGGTGGCCGATCAGACCGCGGTCGGGCTGACGAAGGCCGAGCTGATCGAGCGCCTGACGGCCGAGAACATCGTCAAGGACATGTTCGAGGCGCTGGCGGCCGGCTCGATCGAGACGGCCGAGGCCAAGGCGGTCGAGGCCCGCTGCGACCTGAGCCGGCCGCACGTGTTCATCCACGCCGAGCGCGCCCCGGCGGCGGGGGACGACGGGCCACCCTGGCCGGACGTCGCGGGCCGCATGCAGGCCAGGCTCGGGCGGCTCTACCCGCGCGCGTTCTTCGACGCCCGGCACGACGCGGTGCGGGCGCTGGCCCCGCTCCCGACGGGCGACCGCGAGGCGACCGAGGGGCTGCGCCGGGCCTGCGAGGAGCTCGCTCGCGACGAGGGCCTGTCGGTCGGGCTGAGCGACGTCGACCGCGGCACTGCGAGCGCACGGCGCCGGATCCGGGAGGCCGCCGACGCCGCTCGGATCGGGCGCTCGCTGGCCGGCGCCGGCGGCGCGACGCAGTACGAGCAGCTGGGCGCCTACCGCTACCTCGTGCACCTGGACCCCGGCGACGCCCCGCGCGACCGCTTCGGCCAGGCCGTCGACCAGCTGGTGGAGTACGACGAGCGGCGCAAGGCGCAGCTGGTCGAGACGCTCGAGCGCTACCTCGGGGCGCGCTGCAGCGTGGCCGGCACCGCGCGCTCGCTCTTCATCCACCCCAACACGGTCCGGCAGCGGCTCGAGCGGATCGAGCAGGTCACAGGCCTCGACCTGCGCGAGGACGACCTGCTGTCGCTCGAGCTCGCCCTCAAGGTTGCGCGCCTCGGCCGCGTCGGCGTGCGGCGATAAAGACCCGGAAGATCAGATAGCCGACCACGTGCAGCAGGAACACGAGCAGCACCCACCAGGCCTTCGTGAGGAACGGCATGTCCTCGTTCCACAGGTCCCAGACCGTGAGGTAGAGCACGATCGCGAGCGCGAGCAGCAGGATCGGCGGCGTCTGCTGCGTGATGACGAAGACGATCACGGCCGCGGGCACGATATCGGGGGCGTCGCGTGACGATCAGGGCCAAGCTCTACGCGGCGATCGCGCTCACGATCCTGGGACCGCTCGTGACGGTGGCGGTGGCGCTCGACGCCCAGAGCGCACTGGGCGAGCGCTTCGAGGAGGTCCAGCGGCGTGCCCGCCACGAGACCGTCGCGCGGGAGCTCAAGTTCGGGGTGACCGACGTGAACGGCTGGCAGACCGCTTACGGCTACGACTCCGGCCGCTCGCGGCCGCGCTTCGAGGAGAGCGTGGCCGTGTTCCGAAGCGACCTCGCCACCGCACGGCGCGAGCTCCGCGAGCCGGGCGAGCGTGCACTCCTCGCAGAGCTCGAGTCGGAGTTCGCCGACTTCATGGGCCTCGACGCCGCCGCCTGGCGCGAGCTGCAGGCAGGTCGTGAGGAGGGTACGCGCCGGATCCTGCTCGGCCCGGAGATCGAGCGCTTCGAGGCGATGGCGGCAACGGCCGAGCAGCTCGCGCGCTACGAGCAGCGCCGCGCGCGCGCAACACGGCGCGCCTTCGACGACGCGCGGGACGACGCCCGCCGGCGGCTGATCGCGGTCGCGCTCGGCGCCGCGATCGTGATCGTGCTCCTCCTCCTGACGGCGGCGGACGTGGCGCGGCTGGCGCTCGAGGGCGACCGGCGCGCGCGTGAGCAGGCATGACCGAGGACGTGATCCTCACGCTCAGCCTGCTGCTGGTCGCGGCGCTGCTCGCGCGCCTGATCGCGAGCCTGGTCCGGGTTCCGGAGATCCTGATCCTGGTCGCGATGGGGGCGCTGTTCGGCCCATTCGCCCTCGACGTGATCGACGTGCCGCTCGACTCGCTTGGCGCGCAGCTGATGTTCACGCTCGGGGTGTCGCTCATCCTCTTCTACGGCGGGCTGAACCTGTCGCTGCCGCTGCTGCGCCGGGTCTGGCTCAGCCTCGGCATGCTCGCGATCCCGGGCGTGCTGCTCACGACGGCGATCACGGGCGCGGCCGCCCATCTCGTCTTCGACCTGTCCTGGTCGGCCGCGTTGCTGCTCGGCGCGGTGCTCGCCCCGACCGACCCGGCGATCCTGATCCCGTTGTTCATCCGCTCGCGGCTGCGGCCGAAGGTCGCGCAGACGGTGATCGCGGAGTCGGCCTTCAACGACCCCACCGGAGCCGCGCTCGCGCTCACGCTCGCCGGCGTGCTCCTGAGCGGCGAGTCGGGCCTGGCGGAGCCGGTCGCGGAGTTCGCGGTCGACCTCGCGATCAGCACCGTGCTCGGGGTGATCGCGGGCGTGCTGCTCGCGGCGACGATCTCGAGCAGGCGCGCCGGGATCTGGCGCGAGTCGTCGGCGCTCGCCGTGGCCACCGTGATCACGATCAGCTACTTCTCGCTCGACTCGGCCGGCGGCAGCGGCTACCTCGGCGCCTTCCTGGCCGGTCTGATCGTGGGCAACATGGAGCACCTCGGCCTCGCGATGCACTCCGAGCACGAGCGCGAGATGCGCCAGTTCGCGTTCAACATCGCCGACCTCACCACGCTGTTCGTGTTCGTGGTGCTGGGCGCCAACATCCCCTTCGACGAGCTCGGCGACAACCTGCTGCCCGCGATCGCGGTGCTGGCCGTGCTCATCCTCGTGGCGCGACCGCTCACCGTGTTCGCCTGCGCCCTGCCCGATCGCAACGCGCGCTGGAGCCGGCCCGAGCTCGTGTTCATGTGCTGGACGCGCGAGACCGGCGTGGTGCCGGCGGCGCTCGTGGGCGTGCTGGCGGGGCTCGGGGTGCCGGACGTCGAGATCTACGCGAGCACGGTTGCGCTCGCGATCGTCGTCACGTTGCTGATCCAGGCGCTGCCCGCCGGCTGGCTGGCCGGCCGCCTCGGCCTCCTCGAGCGGGCGAGCGACCGGCCGCCGGAGCTCAGAACAACTGGAGGTAGCGGTCGATCTCCCACTGGGAGACCTGCTCGTGCCAGTCCCGAAACTCCTGCCGCTTGACGCGCACGTAGTAGTCCACGTAGTCCTCCTTGCCCGTCTTGCCGAGCGCGGCGCGGATCACGTCGTCGCCCTCGAGCTCGCGGGTGGCGTCCAGCAGCGTGCCGGGCAGCATCTCCACCCCCAGCTCGGCGCGCCGCTCCTCGGTCACCTCGTGGAGGTTGAGCTCGGTGGTGGCCTCGCCCGGCGTCGGTGCCCTTCTCGATGCCGTCGAGGCCGGCCGCGAGCACCACGGCCGCGCCCAGGTAGGGGTTGCAGGAGCCGTCGACGGTGCGGTCCTCGATCCTCCCGCCGTCCGGGATGCGGAGCATCTGCGTGCGGTTGTTGAAGCCGTAGCTCACGTACACCGGCGCCCAGCTCGAGCCGCTGCGCGTCCCGGTCACGAGCCGCTTGTACGAGCCCACGGTCGGCGCGGTGACAGCGATGTAGGCCTTGGCGTGGGCCTTCAGCCCGCCGATGAAGTTGTAGGCCAGCTCCGAGAGGCCGAGCCCGCGCGGGTCGTCGCCCGGGTCGCGATCGAACACGTTCTCGCCGTCCTTCCAGAGGCTCATGTGGAAATGGCAGCCGTTGCCGGTGAGGTGCCCGAACGGCTTGGGCATGAAGGTGGCGATCAGGCCGCGCTCCTGGGCGAGCGCCTCGACCATGTAGCGGAAGAAGATCGCCCGGTCGCAGGTGGTGAGCGCGTCCGCGAAGTCGAAGTTCTGCTCGAACTGGCCGTTCGCGTCCTCGTGGTCGGTGGCGTAGTTGTTCCAGCCGAGCCAGGTCACGTAGCGCGAGATCTGAGAGACGAAGTCGAGGTTGCGCGTGAGCCCGCGCATGTCGTAGCAGGGCTGCTCGAGCGTGTCGAGGCCATCGGCCACCTCGATCGATCCGTCCTCGAGCTGCCGCACGAGGAAGTACTCGAGCTCCGCGCCGATCTTGAACTCGTAGCCGAGCTCCTCGGCGCGCGCGAGCTGGCGGCGCAGGATCGTGCGCGGGCAGTAGGGCCACTCCTCGCCCTCCACGTGCACGTCGCAAGCGAGCCGCGCCACGCCGCTCCTCCAGGGCAGCGGCGTGAAGCTCTCGAGGGCGGGCATCGCGGCCAGGTCCGGATCGTTCGGCTGCTGCCCGATCGCGCCCGCCGCGAAGCCCGCGAAGCCGGCACCGTCCTCGATCAGACCGTCGAGATGGCGCGCGGGGACGAGCTTCGCGTTCGGCTTGCCGTGCATGTCCACGAACTGCGCGAACAGGAACTCGATGTCGTTCTCGTTGATGTAGCGCTCGACGTCCTCGCGCGAGGACGGTGCGGTGAAGGTCTCGACGGCGGTCATGGCGCGCAACGTATCCCCTCGCCCGGATCTGGCCAATGTGGGAACCTCCATACCGGACCGGCGAATTGTGCGCCGCCGCCTATTGGGAGCTCCATACGCCCCTGCCTACACTCGGCAGCGGAGGTCTCTCATGTGCGGAATCGCAGGACTGTTCTCGAAGACGGAGGAGATGGAGGCCGCGCTGGGCGGCCACCTCGCCGAGATGCTGCTCCAGCTCGGCGATCGCGGCCCCGACAGCGCGGGCGTGGCGTTCTACCGCAACCCGGTCGAGCCCGGCTCCTGCAAGGTCACGCTGCACTCGACCGACAGCCCGCGTCGACTGGCACGGAGTGAGCGCCGCGCTCGGCGACGCCTTCGGCGCCGGCGAGCCCGAGGTGCGCGCGAGCCATGCCGTGATCGCGGTCGACGCGGACGCTCCGACCGTGGTGCCATGGCTGCGCGAGCGCTATCCGGAGCTGCGCCCGATGAGCGCGGGCGAGGCGATCGAGATCTACAAGGAGGCCGGGCTTCCGCGCGACTTCGTGGCGCGCTTCGAGCTCGCCTCGATGGGTGGCAGCCACGCCCTCGGCCACACCCGGATGGCCACCGAGAGCAAGGTCACGACCGACGGCTCGCACCCGTTCTCGACCGGTCTCGACCTCTGCCTGGTCCACAACGGCTCGCTGTCGAACCACAACCGGCTGCGCGAGCGGCTGCGCGCGGAGGGCATCGACTTCCAGACCGAGAACGACTCCGAGGTGGCCGCCGGCTACCTCACCTGGCGGATGCGCGAGGGCGCCTCGCTCGAAGCGGCGCTCGAGGGCTGCCTCGACGACCTCGACGGCTTCTACACGTTCGCCGTCGGGACCGCCGACGGCTTTGCGGTGCTGCGCGACCCGATCGCCTGCAAGCCGGCGGTGATGGCGGAGACGGACGAGTGGGTCGCGATGGCCTCCGAGTACCGCGCGATCGCGGTGCTGCCCGGCGCGGAGAGCGCGGCCACCTGGGAGCCGGAGCCGGGGCGCGTGTACAGCTGGGAACGTCAACTGGTCTGATGTCCGCCGTCGAGGCGGCCGAGATCGACCTGGCCGTGACGCCGCTGCGCGAGCTGAACGCCACGCTGCACGCCGTCGACCCGAGCGCGAGCGGCCGCTATCGCGTGCTGAACCCGCGCGGCGCTCACGCCCTGGCGGTGGGCATCGACGCGCCGCTGGAGGTCGAGATCGAGGGCCACGCCGGCTACTACTGCGCGGGCATGAACAAAGAGGCCACGGTGCGCGTGCACGGCAACGCGGGCGTGGGGGTGGCGGAGAACATCATGTCCGGGACCGTGGTGGTGGACGGCAACGCCAGCCAATCCGCGGCGGCCACGGGGCGCGGCGGCCTCGTGGTGGTTCGCGGCAGCGCGGCCGCTCGCTGCGGCATCTCGATGAAGGGCGTCGACGTCGTGGTGCACGGGTCGGTGGGGCACATGAGCGCCTTCATGGCGCAGAAGGGCCGCCTGGTGGTCTGCGGCGACGCGGGCGACGCCCTCGGCGACTCGATCTACGAGGCCCGTCTCTACGTGCGCGGCTCCGTTGCCGGGCTGGGCTCCGACTGCATCGAGAAGGAGATGCGCGACGAGCACCGCTCCGAGCTGGCCGAGCTGCTCGAGGCGGCCGGGGTCGAGGGCGCCGAGCCCTCCGAGTTCCGCCGCTACGGCTCGGCGCGGCGGCTCTACAACTTCGACATCGACAACGCGGGGGAGTACTGAGCGCATGGCCGAACCGGCTGCTTCGGGCCTGCAGGAATCCGCCCTCTTCGACCGCAACGCCATCCACGCCATCCAGCGGGCCGCGCGCGAGGGCATCTACGACATCCGCGGCTTCGGCGCCAAGCGGCCGCTGCCGCACTTCGACGACCTGCTGTTCCTCGGCGCCAGCGTCTCGCGCTACCCGCTCGAGGGCTACCGCGAGCGCTGCGACACGGACGTCGTGCTGGGCGACCGGCACGCGAAGAAGCCGCTCCACCTGAAGATCCCGATCACGATCGCCGGCATGAGCTTCGGGGCGCTCTCGGCCCCCGCCAAGGAGGCCCTCGGGCGCGGGGCGAGCGCGCTCGGCACCAGCACCACGACCGGCGACGGCGGCATGACGCCCGAGGAGCGCGGCCACTCCGACCTGCTCGTGTACCAGCTGCTGCCCTCGCGCTACGGCATGAACCCCGACGACCTGCGCAAGGCGGACGCCATCGAGATCGTGGTCGGCCAGGGGGCCAAGCCGGGCGGGGGCGGGATGCTCCTCGGACAGAAGATCTCCGACCGCGTGGCCGAGATGCGCGACCTGCCCAAGGGCATCGATCAGCGCAGCGCCTGCCGCCACCCGGACTGGACCGGGCCCGACGACATGGAGATCAAGATCGGCGAGCTGCGCGAGATCACCGACTGGGAGAAGCCGATCTTCGTGAAGGTGGCGGCCTCGCGGCCCTACTACGACGTGGCGCTCGCGGTCAAGGCCGGCGCCGACGTGGTGGTGCTGGACGGGATGCAGGGCGGCACCGCGGCCACCCAGGAGATCTTCATCGAGCACGCCGGCATCCCCACGCTCGCCGCGATCCGGCCCGCCGTCGACGCGCTGATGGAGCTCGGCATGCACCGCAAGGTCCAGCTCGTGGTGTCGGGTGGGATCCGCTCGGGCGCCGACGTGGCCAAGGCGCTCGCGCTCGGGGCGGACGCCGTCTCGATCGGCGTCGCCGCCCTGATCGCGATGGGGGACAACGCGCCCGAGCACGAGGAGGGCTACGCCCAGATCGGCTCGGCCGCCGGCTTCTACGACGACTGGCACGAGGGGCGCGACCCGGCCGGCATCTCGACCCAGGACGACGAGCTGGCGAAGCGCTTCGACCCCGAGCTCGGCGGGCGCCGGCTCGCCAACTACCTGCGCACGATGACCCTCGAGGCCCAGACGCTCGCGCGCGCGTGCGGCAAGTCGCATCTGCTCAACCTCGAGCCGGAGGACCTGGTGGCGCTCACCGTCGAGGCCGCGGCGATGGCGCGCGTGCCCCTGGCGGGGACGCCCTGGGTCCCCGGCTTGAACGATTAGACAAATTTGTTTACGATCGCCGAGCCGACCCCCGTCGGCGCCTGAATCCGTGTCCTACGTCCTGACCTGTCCAAACTGCGGCCCGCGTGAGGTCACCGACTTCGGATTCGGGGGCGAGGTCAACCCGCGGCCGGTGGATGCGCCGTCCGCGCGCGAGCTCGGCGAGTACAACTACTTCCGCCGGAACGTGGCCGGCGTGCAGCGCGAGTGGTGGGTGCACCGCTCGGGCTGCGGCGCCTGGTTCTACGCCGAGCGCGACACGCGCACGAACGAGGTGCTGCTCACGGAGCTGCCGGAGGCCGGCCGGTGAGCCGGCTGCCCGAGCGCGACGGCGAGCGCATCGATCGCGGCCGCAGGCTCACGTTCACGTTCGACGGTCGCGAGGTTCCGGCCTACGAGGGCGACACGATCGGCTCGGCGCTCTTCGCCGCCGGCCAGCGCACGTTCTCGCGCAGCTTCAAGTACCACCGCCGGCGCGGGCTCATGTGCTGCGCCGGCCAGTGCCCCAACTGCCTCGTGCAGGTCGACGACGCGCCGGGCGTGCGCGCCTGCACCGAACCGGTGCGCGAGGGCATGCAGGTCGTGCACATGAACGCGCAGCCCTCGCTCGAGCTCGACGTGATGCGCGCCACCGACCTGGTGGGCGGGCCGTTCACGCCGCCCGGCTTCTACTACAAGACCTTCATCCGCCCGCGCCGGCTGTGGCCCCTGTACGAGAAGGTGCTGCGCCACGCGGCCGGTCTCGGCCGCCTTCGCAAGTCGCAGCCCGAGCGCGAGTGGCAGACGGAGTACCGGCGCCGGCACGCGGACGTGCTCGTGGTGGGCGGCGGCGCGGCGGGCCTGTCCGCGGCCGTGGCCGCGGCGGAGCTTGGCGCGGACGTGGTGCTCGCCGACGAGGGCCCTGAGCCCGGCGGGCGGCTGCTCGCCGAGGGTGGCCGCGACTACGCGCGCGAGCTCGCCGGGCGGGCGCGCGCGGCGGGCGTGGAGCTGCTCGAGAACGCCCCCGCGCTGGGCGCGTTCGACGGCCTGGTGCCGGTCTGGCAGGGCGACACGCTCCACCAGGTGCGAGCGGCGCAGCTGGTGGTCGCGAGCGGCGCGATCGAGCAGCCGCTCTTGTTCCCGGGAAACGACCTGCCCGGCGTGATGCTCTCGGGCGGCGCCCTGCGGCTGGTGGAGCTGTACGCGGTGAAGCCCGGCACGCGCGCGGTGGTGGCCGCCGTCTGCGACCGGGGGCTCAACGCCGCCCTGGCGCTGCTCGAGGCGGGCGTCGAGGTGGCGTGCGTCGCCGATTTGCGCCCAATGGTCGTGCGCGAGGGGCCGGGCTCGGCCCGGACCGGAGCGATGTCGTCCATTCGGAGGCGGCGAAGCTGCTCCAGCGCCGGAACGTCCCGCTGATGCGCGGGTCCACGGTGCTCGAGGCGCGCGGGCGCGGCCGGCTGGACGGCGTGCTCCTCGGCCCGCCGGGCTCTGACGACGGCGGCGGCGAAAAGGCCGTCGGCTGCGACCTGCTGGTGGTCTCCGGCGGCAGCGCGCCGGCCACCTCCCTGCTGTCCCAGGCGGGAGCCCGCACCGGCTACGACGCCGGGCGCGGCCACTTCGCGCTCACGGAGGTCCCGAGCGGCGTACACGCCGCGGGCGAGGTCGCCGGCGCCGGCGAGCTCGCGGCCGCCGAGGCCTCGGGCGCGCTCGCGGGCGCGGACGCCGCGCACGCGCTCGGCTTCGGCGACGAGGCGTCGCGCGCCGCCGCCGAGGAGGAGCGCGCGAAGCTCGCCCGGCCGAACGGCTGGGCCGCCGCGGGGAACGCCGTGCCGCCGCCGGTCACGAGCGGGCGCGGCGGCAAGTGCTTCGCCTGCCTGTGCGAAGACGTGACGACCAAGGACATCCACCTGAGCGTGAAGGAGGGCTACGACTCGATCGAGCTCTCCAAGCGCTACACCACCGCCACGATGGGTCCCTGCCAGGGCCGCATGTGCCAGCTCCCCGCGGTGCGCCTGATGGCGGAGGAGACCGGAACGAGCCTGGCCGAGGTCGGCACCACCACCGCGCGCCCGCCCTGGCACGCCGTGCCGATGGGCGCGCTCGCCGGCCGCCCCTTCGAGCCCGCCAAGCGCTCCTCGATCCATGGCCGCCACCGCGAGCTGGGCGCCAACGTGCTCTGGGCCGGCGACTGGCGCCGGGCCTACGACTACGGCGATCCGCGCGGCGAGGCGCTCGCGGTGCACGAGGCGGCAGGGCTGATCGACGTCTCGACGCTCGGCAAGCTGATCGTCCGGGGCCCCGACGCGGGCGAGTTCCTCGACCGGCTCTACCCGAACCGCTTCTCGAACCTGAAGTCCGGCCGGGTCCGCTACGGCGTGATCGCGAGCGATGCCGGCCGGATCACCGACGACGGCACGATCTGCCGGCTGGACGACGACTCGTTCTACGTGACCACGACCTCGAGCGGCGCGGGCGCGATCTACGAGTGGTTCACCTGGTGGCTCACCGACTGGGGCCTCAACGTTCACATCACGGACGTCACCCAGGGGCTCTCTGCCGTCAACCTCGCCGGTCCGCGCGCGCGGGAGATCGTCCAGGGCCTCACCGAGCTCGACTGCTCGGCAGACGGCTTCACCTACCTGGACGGCAAGCGCGCCGAGGTGGCCGGCGTGCCCTGCCTCATCCTGCGCATCGGCTTCGTGGGAGAGGTGGGCTACGAGATCCACTGCGCGTCGGCGCACGGCGAGCACCTCTGGGACGCGCTGATGGCCGCCGGCGCGCCGCACGGGATCCGGCCCTTCGGGCTCGAGCCGCAGCGGCTGCTGCGCCTCCAGAAGATGCACATCCTGGTCGGCCAGGACACGGACTCCGAGTCGAACCCCTTCGGCGCCGCGATGCCCTGGATCGTGAAGCTCGACAAGGAGCAGGCGTTCATCGGCAAGTGGGCGCTCGAGCGCTTCGCCGAGGACCCACCGGAGACCGCGCTCGTGGGCTTCCGCATCGCGAACGGTCATGTGCCTACGGAAGGGGCCGTGGTGATGCCCCTCGACGGCTCGCCGATGGGCCAGGTCACGAGCGCGCGCCACTCGCCGCAGCTCGGCGGCGTGATCGGGATGGCGTGGGTGCCGGCGGCGCTCGCCAAGGACGGCGAGCGGGTCACGATCTCGGACGAGGGCAAGCGGCTCGAGGCCCAGGTGGTCACGCGGCCCTTCTACGACCCCGACGGCGAGGTGCTGCGCTCGTGAGCTTCGAGTTCCTCTCCACGGGTCCCGCCGCCACCGCGCGCTCGCCGATGGAGCGCGAGGCGCTCGCCGCGGGAGCCCGGATCGAGCGGCGCGACGGCTGGAAGGTGGCCGTCGGCTTCGACGGCGAGGAGGCCGAGCGCGAGCGACTGCGCGACAGGGTCGGCTTCGCCGACATGTCGCACCTGGGCAAGATCGAGCTCCAGGGGCAGATCGGCGAGCCGCTCGAGCTCGGCAGCGCCCGCCTGGTGGACGGCGCCTGGTGGTGTCCCTACACGCCCGAGCGGGCGATCGTCCTGTGCCAGCCGAGCCGGACCGCGGTCCTGGTCGAGCGGCTCGAGGAGGAGGCGCGCGCGACCGGCCGGCCGGCGAGCGTGATCGAGATGACCTCGGTGCTCGGCGCGCTCACGATCGCGGGGCCGCTCGCCCGCGAGGTGTTCGCGCGCTTCACCGCGATCGACCTGCGCCCGGGCGTCACGCCGGTGCACGGCTTCCGCCCCGGCTCGGTCGCGCGCGGGCCGGGCGCGATCCTGCGACAGGACGAGGAGCGCTACCTGATGCTCTTCGGAGCGGCGCTCGGGCGCTACATGTGGACGGTCGTGGCCGACGCCTGCGCCTCCCTCGGCGGCGCCCCCGTCGGCGTCGACGCGCTCGAGGAGGCCCCCGTCCATGCGTGACCTGTTCCGCACCCGCCGGATGTGGCGCAAGGCGGGCGAGCTGAAGGACTCCTACGACGTGGTGATCGTCGGCGGCGGCTCGCACGGCCTCGCCGCGGCCTACTACCTTGCCCGCGACCACGGCGTCACGGACGTCGCGATCCTCGAGAAGAGCTACATCGGCTCGGGCGCGGCCGGGCGCAACACCACGATCCTGCGCTCGAACTACAAGACGCCCGAAGGCGCGCGCTTCTACGACGCGTCCGTGAAGCTCTACGAGGGCCTCGGGGCCGAGCTGGGCTTCAACCTGCTGTTCTCGCAGAACGGCCACCTCACGCTCGCGCACTCGGACCGGGCGATGTTCGTGATGGCGAACCGCGCCGAGGTCAACCGCCTGCACGGCATCGACTCGCGGCTGATCTATCCGGACGAGATCAAGAAGCTCGCCCCGGCGATGCAGGTCGACAACCCGCACGCGGTCTATCCGATCCAGGGTGCGCTCTACCACCCGCCCGGCGGCGTGATCCGCCACGACGCGGTGGTCTGGGGGCTCGCCCGCGGCGCCGACCGCGGCGGCGCCGAGATCCACCCCTACACCGAGGTCACCGGGATCGAGCGACAGAACGGGCGCGTCCAGGCCGTTCAGACGAACCGCGGCCGCGTGAAGGCGGGGACGGTGCTGAACTGCACGGCCGGCTGGAGCTCGCTGATCTCCGACATGGCCGGGGTCGACATGCCGATCACCACGCACATCCTCCAGGCCTGCGTGACCGAGCCGATGAAGCCGCTGCTCGACGTGGTGATCGTCTCCTCGCAGATGCACGTCTACATCTCGCAGACCGACCGGGGCGAGTTCCTGATGGGCGCGGAGATCGAGCCCTGGACCACCTACCGGATGCAGGGGACGCTCAACTTCCTGCAGGAGGTCAGCCGCCACGCGCTCGAGCTCTTCCCGCAGCTCGAGCGGGCGCGCGTACTGCGCTCATGGGCAGGGCTGTGCGATCTCAGTCCCGACTACAGTCCGATCCTCGGCAAGACCGAGGTGGACAACTTCCACGTGAGCTCGGGCTGGGGCACGTACGGCTTCAAGGCGGCGCCGATCGTCGGCAAGACGCTCGCGGAGCTCGCGGCCACGGGCACCACACCGGAGTTGATCGCCCCGTTCGCGCTCGAGCGCTTCTACGAGGACAAGCTTGTATCCGAGCTGGCCGCCGCGGCGGTCAGCCACTGAGGGAGGAGATTCGATGAAGAGCAGCCTGGAGATCGCGCAGGAAGCGGAGCTCCTCCCGATCGAGACGATCGCCGAGCGCACGGGCCTGACACCCGACGAGTTCGAGCCCTACGGGCGCTTCAAGGCGAAGGTGTCGCTCGACGTGCTCGACCGCATGAAGGACGCGCCTGACGGCAAGATCGTCTGCGTCGCGGGCGTGACGCCGACCAAGGCGGGCGAGGGCAAGACGACCACGGCGGTGGGGCTCACCCAGGGCCTTGGGCACATCGGCAAGGAGCCGCTCCTGTGCCTGCGCGAGCCCTCGCTCGGCCCGGTGTTCGGCATCAAGGGCGGCGCCGCCGGCGGCGGCATGACCCAGGTGGTGCCGATGGAGGACCTGAACCTCCACTTCACCGGCGACATCCATGCGATCGGCGCGGCCAACAACCTCCTGGCCGCGCTGCTCGACGCGTCGATCCTGCACGGCAATCCGCACAAGATCGACGCCCTGCGGGTCGGCTGGAAGCGCGCGCTCGACATGAACGACCGGGCGCTCCGAGAGGTCACCCTCGGCCAGGGCGGGCGCGCCAACGGCTACCCGCGCGAGTCCGGCTTCGACATCACGGCCGCCTCGGAGGTGATGGCCATCCTCGCCGTGGCCCGCGACCTGCACGACCTGCGCGCCCGCCTCGGGGCGATCACCGTCGCCCACTCCTACGACGGCGGCAAGCCGATCACGGCCGAGGACCTCGGCGCGGCGGGCGCGATGACGGTGCTGCTGAAGGACGCGCTCAAGCCCAACCTGATCCAGACCCTCGAGGGCCAGCCCTGCCTGATGCACGCCGGCCCGTTCGCCAACATCGCGCACGGCAACTCCTCGCTCGTGGCCGACCTGATCGGCCAGAAGCTCCGCGACTACGTGATCACCGAGTCCGGGTTCGGCTCGGACATGGGCATGGAGAAGTTCTTCGACATCGTCTGCCGCAAGGGCGGGCTGACGCCGAGCGCCGTCGTGCTCGTGGCGACCGTTCGCGCGCTCAAGCACCACGGCGGCATCGAGGACGACCCGCGCGTGGAGTCCGCGAAGGCGATGGCGGCACTCGAGGAGGGCTTCGCCAACCTGCGCCGCCACCTGGGGATCGTCGAGACCTTCGGCCTGCCCTGCGTCGTCGCCGTCAACCGCCGGCCCGGCGACACCGACGACGAGGTCGAGTTCGTGCGCCGGATGGCGCTCGAGGCGGGTGCGCACGGCGCCGAGGTGAACGACGGCTTCGCCCGCGGCGGCGAGGGCGCCGCCGCGCTGGCCGAGGCGGTCGCCGACGCATGCGAGCAGCCGAGCGAGTTCCGCCTCACCTACGAGGACGACGACTCGATCGAGGAGAAGATCTGCAAGGTCGCGCGCAAGGTCTACGGCGCGAAGGACGTGATCTTCTACCTGGACGCGCGGAGCAAGATCCGCCAGTACCACGAGGACGGGCTCGACAAGCTGCCCATCTGCATGGCCAAGACCCACCTCTCGCTCTCGGCCGACCCGGCCCTGCTGAACGCTCCCGAGGACTTCGAGCTGCCCGTGCGTGACATCCGCGCCTACACGGGCGCCGGCTGGCTCGTGCCGCTGTGCGGCGACATCCAGCAGATGCCCGGCCTCGGCAAGACGCCCGCGGCGTTCAACGTGGACATCGACGCCGAGGGACGGACCGTGGGACTCTTCTGAGCATGACCTCAGGGGCCGACTCCGCCGCGGCGCTCGCTGGGTCGGGCAAGCAGTCGCTCGTCGACGTGGCGGAGGACGCGCTCCGGACCTGGCTCCAGACCGGCCGCCACCGCCCCGGGGACCGCCTGCCGCCCGAGCAGGAGCTGTCGGCGGCGCTCGGCATCTCGCGCGGCACGCTGCGCACCGCGCTGCGGCGGCTGGAGGAGAGCGGCGAGATCGTGCGCCGGCAGGGGAGCGGCACCTACGTCGGCCGCGCCACCCAGACCGCGCTGGACGAGGGCCTCGAGAAGCTCATCTCCTACTCCGAGCTGGCCCGCCAGCGCGGGGTCGAGATCGAGCTCGGCGAGCTCTCGATCGAGGAGCGGCCGCTCGGCAAGGAGGTGGGCGCGGTCTTCGCGGTCGACCCGCAGACTCCGGCAACGACGTTCACCCGCGTCCTCCTGCTCGACGGGCGCCCCGGCGCCTGGATGCGCGACGTGGTCCACCCGAGCGCCTCGCTGCCGCCCGCGGCGCAGATGCGCGCCTCGCTCGAGGGCGGCGAGATGGTGCTCGACCAGCTGCTGAAGGCGGGCCTCCCGGTCGCGTACACGCGCGCGCACATCAAGGCGCGCCTCGTCACCCGCCGCGACCCGGTCGGGAGCGCCCTCGCCGTCGGCGAGACCACCGCCGCGCTCGAGATCGAGCACGTGACCTGCGACGCCGAGGGCGCGCCGCTCGAGCACTCGGTGGACGTGTTCCTGCCCCGCTCGCTCGACCTCCACGTGATGCGCTGGCTCGAGGACGTGCCGCCGGTGCCGGCGATCGGGCGCGGCGCGGCGCGCAACGCGTCCAGCTAGCGGATACCCAGGCTGCCCTGTACGACCCTAACGAGAACCCTCAACCATTGCTCGAGGTGTTTCCGCGGAAGCACGCGTAGGCGTGGATGGCATGGAGCTTCCGATGGAGCTGGGCGGTGAGCCTCGGTGGACCCGGGCTTAGCGCGCCGCGGTCACCCGGAAGCGCACCGGCCCCAGGCTCAGGTGGTCGCCCGGGCGCAGCTCTACTTCGATCCACCACGCGCCAGCCGTTCACGCGAGTCCCGTTCAGGGAGCCCAGGTCCCGGAGGCGCCATACGTCGTCGACCTGGCGGCGTCCAGAGACCCCCAAAACGCGCGGCCACACGCCTATACAAATTTGCTCAAAGCGCTGGTATAGTCGCGCCACCCCGGGGACGATTCCCCGCCGGCTAACCCCCCGTCCGGAGGAGAGGATGAGCGAAGCCACTGACGGCGCTATGACCGTCGACGCCAGGGCGAACGGAACCTTCGGCGGGACCGTCAAGACGGTCCTCGAGACACAACGGGCGGTGGCGCCACCCGCCACACTCGAGGAGGCCCGCGGCGCGCCGGGCCGGCGCGAGAAGATCGAGGCGCTTACTCAGCGGATCGAGGCCGAGGGCATCAGGTACGTCTTCTTCCAGCAGGTCTCCGTCACCGGGCGCGTGATGGGCAAGGGCGTGGTGGCGAGCTTCTTCCCGCAGGTCGCGGAGCGCGGCTATCAGCTCGTATACGGCGCGACCGCCAACCTCTTCACCGACCGCGGCGGCAACTACATCGGGTTCGGGCCCGAGGAGTCCGAGCTCGCGGCGGTGGCGGACCTCGACACGTTCGCCGTGCTCCCGTGGGACCGGCGCGTCGCGCGGGTGTTCTGCGACTGCTACGACACCGAGACGGGCGACCTGCTCGACGCGGACTGTCGCCAGAACCTGAAGAACGTGGTGCGCGAGTTCGAGGACGAGCTCGGGCTCAGCTTCCTGATCGGCATCGAGCCGGAGATGATGTGGCTCAAGAAGCCCGAGGACGGCCAGGTGCCCGAGGGCGTGACGAAGCCCTACTGCTACCACATCCACCAGTTCGAGGAGCTTCGTCCGGTCTTGATGGACGTGGTCGAGTACGGGCAGTCACTCGGGCTCGACATGTCCTACGGCGACCACGAGGACGCGCCCGGCCAGCTAGAGCTGAACTTCCGCTTCGACCGGCCCGTGCGCACCGCCGACAACATCACGACCTACCGCCAGATCATCGCGGCGGTGGGCCGCAAGCACGGCCTGCTCGGCACGTTCATGCCCAAGCCGTTCACGGGCGTGTCCGCCAACGGCCACCACCACCACTTCACGCTCGTCGACGAGGACGGTACGAACGTCTTCCACGACCCCGACGGACCGGCGCAGCTCTCCGAGACCGCGCGGCACTTCCTCGGCGGCCTGCTCGAGCACTTCCACGCGCTCATGTGCGTGGGCAACCCGACGGTCAACTCCTACTGCCGCATGTGGGACACCGGCTTCTGGGCGCCGATCTACAAGAACTGGGGCTGGCAGAACCGCACCACCACCGTGCGCGTGGCCTCCGGCGGGCGCTTCGAGTACCGCGGCGTCGACTCGTCCTGCAACCCCTACCTGACCGTGGCGGCGCTGCTGCGCGCCGGGCTCGACGGGGTGCGCAACAAGATCGATCCCGGCCCGCCCCAGACCGGCAACACCTACGACCTGCTGATGGAGGGCGCGGAGATCGAGAAGGTGCCCGACTCGCTCGGCGCGGCGCTCGAGGCGCTCGCCGCGGACGAGGTGGTGCGCAGCGCGATGCCCGGACGCCTCTACAAGGTGTTCGAGCACTACAAGCGCGACGAGTGGGAGCGCTACCTGGCCGCGGTCACGGACTGGGAGCGCGAGGAGTACCTGGAGGTGCTCCCCTAACGATGTGCGGCATCGCGGGGATCATCTACCGGAACGGCGGCGGCGAGCACCGGGTCGGCGCCGACATGACGGCGATGCTCCAGGCGATGAAGCATCGCGGCCCGGACTCGACCGGGTACGCCCTCTACAGGACCGCGGCCGACGGCTACGTGATGCACGTGAAGCTGGCGGAGTCGAACGGATACCAGGAGTTCGACCTCGCCGAGCGGCTGAATCGCCAGCGGGCGGACATCGAGAGCCGCATGAAGGCGTCAGGTGCCGCGATCAGCTCGATCGACGCAACCACTTCGCAGCACGCGATGACGGTCGCCTTCGGATTTGACGGCGACCTCAAGCAGCTCGCCGACTACATCGAGGATGTGCGCGGCACCGAGGTGCTCTCCCTGGGCCGCTCGCTCGAGATCATCAAAGACCTCGGCGATGCCGACACCGTGGCGGCCGACTACAAGCTCGACTCCTTCATCGGCACCCACGCGATCGGACACGCGCGCATGGCCACCGAGTCCGACGTCGACATCGCCAATGCCCACCCCTACTGGGCGTATCCGTTCCCCGACGTGGCCGTGGTGCACAACGGCCAGCTGACCAACTACCACCAGTGGCGGCGCCGCCTCGAGCGGGCCGGTCACCGCTTCCAGAGCGAGTGCGACTCCGAGATCATCGCCGTCTACCTGGCCGAGCGGATGGCGCAGGGCGACTCGCTCGAGGACTCGATGCGGCGCAGCCTGGGTGAGCTGGACGGGGTCTTCACGTACCTCTGCGTGACCGAGGACGCGCTCGGCGTGGCCAAGGACGAGCTAGGAGCCAAGCCGCTGGTGCTCTACGAGTCGGATGAGATCGTGGCGCTCGCCTCCGAGGAGATCGCGATCCGCAGGGTGGTCGACCGCGAGATCGAGACCTACGACCCCTACGAGGGCGCGGTGATGGTTTGGACGAGGTGACGGCCACCTACGACGCGCGCGGGCTCGTCGAGCTCGACGGCACGATCCCGAGGGTCTCGGAGATCGACGGCGAGCGCGCCGTGATGGAGGCGCGCGAGCTGTCCACCCGCAAGATCAACGCGGAGCTGCGTTGGCTGCTCTACGAGCGGGGCGTGAAGGACGTGACGATCCTCAATCCGAGCGCGCGCCACTCGCTCGGCGTCGGCATCCTGACGCGCTGCCGGATCACCTTCGAGGGCAGCCTCGGCTATTTCGGCTGCGGGCTGATCGACGGCCCCGAGGTGCGGATCAACGGCCGCGTGGGCTGGTCGGTCGCCGAGAACATGATGTCCGGCGTCGTTGTGATCGAGTCGAACGCCGGCTCGCTGGCCGGCGCGGCGCTGCGCGGCGGCGACCTGGTCGTGAAGGGCCAGGTGGGCGCCCGCACCGGCATCGACCAGAAGGGCGGGACCATCATCGTGATGGGCAGCGCCGGCTCGATGACGGGCTTCATGATGCAGCGCGGCCGCCAGATCATCCTCGGCGACGTGGGCCACGGCCTCGGCGACTCGATGTACGACGGCACCCTCTACGTGGGCGGCAAGGTGGCCTCGCTCGGGATCGACTGCGTGGAGGGCGAGTGGACCGACGCCGACACCGAGCTGGTCGAGCGCAAGTTCCGCATCTACGGCCTCGGCGAGCCCCCCGAGCTCAAGAAGTTCGTGTGCGGGAAGAAGCTCTACAACTACGACAGCCTCGAGCCGTCCGAGCGAAAGCTGGTCCTGTGACGCCTGACGAGAACGCACCCGCTCAGCGCACCGTCCTCGGGCGCTCGAACATCTTCACCCCGGATGTCATCAACGACATCCACATGAAGGCCGAGCTCGGCCGCTACCGGATGCGCGGCTTCTCGATGTTCAAGAAGATCCCGCACTGGGACGAGCTGATCTTCCTGCCGGGCACGCTCACGCGCTTCGTGATCGAGGGCTACCGCGAGAAGTGCGTCACGAAGACCGTGCTGGGCGCCCGCTTCGCGAACAAGCCGATCGAGCTCGACATCCCGGTCTACATCACCGGCATGAGCTTCGGCGCGCTGTCGCTCGAGGCCAAGATGGCGCTCGCCAAGGGGGCGTCGATGGCCGGCAGCGCCACCTGCTCGGGGGAGGGCGGGATGATCCCGCCCGAGCGCGACCTCTCGACCAAGTGGTACTACCAGATCATCCAGAGCCGGTACGGGTTCAACCCGCACCACCTGATGCTGGCCGACGCCGTGGAGTTCTTCATCGGCCAGGGCTGCAAGGTGGGCCTCGGCGGCCACCTGATGGGCCAGAAGGTCACCGAGCAGGTGGCCGAGATGCGCTCGCTGCCCGCCGGCATCGACCAGCGCTCCCCGGCGCGCCACCCGGACTGGCTCGGGCCGGACGACCTCTCGCTCAAGGTGCAGGAGACGCGCGAGGCGACCAACTACGAGATCCCGATCCAGCTGAAGCTGGGCGCCGCGCGCGTGTACGACGACGTGCGCATGGCCGCCAAGTGCGGGCCGGACATCATCTACCTGGACGGCGCCGAGGGCGGCACCGGCGCCGGGCCGCACGTGGCCTCGGAGGAGACCGGCATCCCGCTGATGGCGGCGATCCCGGAGGCGCGTCGAGCGCTCGAGGACGTGGGCCTGGCCGACGAGATCGACCTCGTGGTGGCGGGCGGCATCCGCAACGGCGGCGACATCGCCAAGTGCATCGCGCTCGGCGCCAAGGCCGTGGCGATCGGCCACTCGGCGCTGATGGCGCTCAACTGCAACAAGGAGATCCCGGGCGTCACCGACTACGAGGGCACGATCGGCGTGCCGGCCGGCCAGTGCTACCACTGCCACACGGGCCGCTGCCCGGTGGGAATCACGACCCAGGACCCGGAGCTGCGCAAGCGGCTGAACGTCGAGGACGCCGCCCACCGCGTCTACAACTTCCTCCACACGCTCACGCTCGAGGTGCAGATGCTCGCGCGCGCGTGCGGGAAGACGAACGTGCACTCGCTCGAGCCCGAGGACCTCGCGGCGCTCACCACCGAGGCGGCCGCGATGGCGCGCGTGCCGCTGGCCGGCACCGACTACATCCCGGGCGTCAGCGAGGAGCGCGCGCTCGACGAGATCAAGACGATGCTCGACCGCTACCTCGAGAACCCGCTCGACCGGCTGCCCGCGATGGACGAGGCCCGCACGTGAAGGGAAAGGCTCAGACGCACGCGTGTTCGCGATGAGGACCGGCGAGCCCCAGAAGATCCAGGCGATCGACTCCGAGTACCTCTCGGGCACGCGCTTCCCCTACCAGGAGGACATCTCGCTGGTCGAGGACATCGACCTCGAGGCGGCCACGCCGGGCCAGGACATCAACTGGCTCGAGGACGTGGAGCTGCTCGAGGAGGAGGGCATGCCGGCCGTGTTCGACCGCTACTCGAACTCGTTCCTCAAGCTCTACTTCGACATCCCCGGCGGGCGCGAGAACGAGATCGCGCGCAAGGTGCTGATCGCGCACCTGCAGGCGGGCAACTCGTACGGCATCCGCCTGAAGGAGACGCACTGCAAGTTCCCGCAGCCGGAGCTCGGCCCCTGGGTCGAGGGCTCGCGCACGGTGGGGGAGGACTGGCGCCCGCCCGTGCTGGAGGGCTGGGAGCCGCCGCTCCACTGACGCCCTGATGCGCTCCGTCAAGCACCTCGTGATCGGGGCGGGCGTCCACGGGCTCTCGACGGCATGGCACCTGGCCGACGCCGGCGAGGAGGTGCTCGTGGTCGACAAGGCCGGCGTGGCCGCCGGCGCGTCGGGGATCGCCTGCGGGGTGGTGCGCAACAACTACTTCCAGCCGGCGATGTCGGAGCTGATGGCGGCCTGCGTGGAGATCTGGGAGTCCGACCCCGAGACCTTCCACTACCACGGCTCCGGCTACATCGCGCTCGGCGACGGGGCCCAGGAGGGCGACCTCGCGACCGTCCACGAGCGCCAGCAGCGGATCGGCTACGAGTCGGAGCTGATCCGGGCGAGGCGCAGGTGGCCGCCCACATGCGCGGGCTGTTCCCCGACTGGCGCGCGCCCGGGCTGAGCGTCTGCCTGCACGAGCGGCGCGGCGGCTTCGCCTTCAACCGCGACTCGATGCTCGGTCTCGCCTCCAAGGCCCGCGCCGCGGGAGCGACGATCGAGGAGGGCGTGGAGGTCACCGGGTTCGAGCTCGACGACTCGGGCGCCGTCACCCGCGTGGACACGAGCACGGGCCCGATCGCGGCCGAGCAGGTCGTGGTGGCCGTGGGGCCGTGGGCGGCGCGCCTGTGGGAGCTGCTCGGGCTGCCGCGGCGGCTGGACGTGGCGGGCGAGGAGCGCGAGATGTGGACCTACTGGTATCTCCAGGAGGGCGAGATCGGCGTCGACCCGAGCGTGTTCGTGACCGCGGACGGCTCGCTGCCGCCGGTGATCCACGTGGACTCGAACGCGCCGCTCCACGCGGACGGCGGCACGCTCGTGACCGACGAGCAGTGGGGCATCTACTTCAAGCAGGACAAGTACTCGGTGCAGGGCGGCGCCTCGCCGCTGCCCCAGGGCCACGAGTTCGAGCTCGACCCCTACCCGACCGGCACCGTTGAGGAGGGCTTCCCGGACCTCTGGTGCGCGGCGCTGTCGCATTGCATGGCGCGCTTCGAGGGCTCCCGGCCGACGTCTACAGCCAGGTGCGCTCGGGCGGGGTGGGCGCGTTCACCGCCGACAACTTCCCCGTGTTCGACCACATGCGCCCGAACGTCTTCGTGGCCGCCGACTCGAACCACGGCTACAAGATGATCGCGGTCGGCAAGGAGATCGCCCGCGTGCTCATGGGCGAGCACTCGACACTGCTGCATCCGTTCCGCTACGAGCGCTTCGCCACCGGGGACCTTCATCCCGTGTCGAACAGCCCGTATCCCTGGAGCTAGCGCGC
>CAWEVH010000031.1:0-67466 GCA_963812415.1 uncultured Thermoleophilaceae bacterium
AGGAGGATGTGGGCTGGGTGCCCGGCACCGCGGTCCTCGTCCGCCGTGCGACGGCGGAATCGGTGGGCCTGCTGAACGAGCAGCTCTTCCTCTACGGCGAGGACATCGAATGGTGCTGGCGGATGCGCCGTCACGGCTGGAAGATTGGCGTCTGCAGCGATGCCGTTGCCTTCCATCAGGAGTCCGGTAGCGCGGACCGCACGTTCGGATCCGCCGAACGCAACCGCCGCATGGTGGCCGGGGAGCTTGAGGCCGTGCGCCTGGCCCGCGGGACGAGCTACGCGCGCTGGTATGGGTGGGTGACCGCCCTGGCGCTCCGACTCGAGGCGGTACAACCCGGGGCGCTCGCCCGAGCACCGCGGAAGGGCTCTCGCCGCCGCCCAACTCTGGCGTTCGACTGTTCGAGAGCAGCTGCGATGAGCGACACGGAGCCGCTGGCGAGCATCGTGATCAGCACCTACAACCGCGCCGATGCGCTCTCGAACCGACCCTCGCCGCGCTCGGGCGTCAGGACACGCCGGCTGGACGCTACGAGGTCCTCGTCGTGGACGATGGCTCGACGGACGAGACCAGCGATGTGCTCGCTGCTGCGGACACGCCATATCAGCTCCGTGTGATCCGGCATGACGAGAATCGAGGGGTCTCCGCCGGACGCAACGCCGGCATGCGCGAGGCACGCGGCGAGTACGTGATCATGCTCAGTGACGACCTGATCGTGTCGCCGAACTTCGTGTCCGAGCACGTCCGGACTCTGAGAGAGTTTCCCGACTCCTGGGTCGTCGGAGGCTTTCGCCAGCTCGACGCTCTGACGGAGACCGCGTTCGGCCGCTATCTCGACTCGCTGGAGACCCGCTTCGCCGAGGAGCGCAAGACCGGGGAGCTCGCACCCGGAATCTGGGAGATGAGCTGGCCCACGGCACGCAATCTGTCCCTGCCGACAGCCGACCTCGATCGCACGGGCCTTTTCGACGAGCGCTTTCGGACCACGTGCGAAGACCAGGACCTCGCCGAGCGGGCACGCGCGATTGGAATCCGCTTCATCTACAACGACGCGATCGACTGCCTTCACAACGACGCTGCCGCCGACCTCGAACGCTACTGCCGCTTCCAGGAGCGCGGTGCCAGCGACACGGCTCTCTTCGTCGCACTCCATGGCGGCCCACATCGCGACTCGCCAATCGCGCGTGTGAATGGACGACTCACACGGAAGGATTCTCTACCGCTGACCACCGCGAAGCTGGCAAAGTCAGCCTTGGCGAACCCGCCATGCATGAACATCCTCGGGCGGCTGCTGGCTGCGACGGAGAAGGCTGGCGCACCCGACGCCGTGCTCACACGCGGATACCGACTCGCGATTTCACTCGCGATCTTCCGGGGCTGGCGGACCGGACTCCGTCGCTGGGGCATGCAAGCCAGTCACGTCCAGTAACGCGGTCTCGAGCACGCGGCCCGTGGACTCCATGTTGAAGTTCTGATGCGCCCACTCGCTTGCGCGTAGGCCCATAGCACGTGCATTTTCGCGATCGTGGTACAGCTGCGAGACCTGACGCGCGAGGTCCGCGGGATTGCCTTCCTCGTACAGGAGTGCCATTCCACCCGTGACGGATGAGGTCGCGGGTTCCGCCGCTCGCGCTGCCTACGACAGGCTTCTCGAGTTTCATGGCCTCGACGGTGACCCTGCCGAAAGCTTCCATGCGGGAGCACATAAGCCCAATGTGAGCGGCGCCTAGCTCGGAGTAAGGGTTCGGCTGAAAGTCGAGGAACCGCACCCTATCCGCAACGCCCAGCGAGTTCGCCCGCCGTCTCAGGATGGCGTCGTAGTCGGCGGTTCCGCTCCCCACGAGTGTCAGCTCTACGTCCGCCCCCCCGCGAACGAGGGTTGCCACGGCCTCGATTGCGTTGGCCTGCCCCTTCGTCGGAGACCGTGCTCCCAAGAGGACAAGTTGCAGCGGCCCGGATCCCGGCCAGGAGCGCTCTACCTCACCGGGAAGCTCGACCGCGTAGGGAATCAGCCGTAGCGATGACTTTGAAAGCCTGGCTCGGAAATGAGCTCGAACGGCCGGCGAGTTGACAAACACCATTGCGCTCAAGCGCTCGATCACAGAGAGGGACGCACGCTCGCCCAGGTGGAACTGAGCCCCGTGGTCATCGCGACCAAACTCGTGGATGGACCACACATGGGGCACCCCGGCCCGGCGGGCGGCAAGCGCGCCGACAGGGATGGTGATCGTGCTTGTCACGACAACGTCCGGCGCGACGGTCGAGATGTGCTTCGCAACCCTCGGGACCGCCCTCACCAGGTCATGGACCCCCCAACGCAACCGCTGCCGGACCGGTGCCCCGAGAGACATCCAGGGATTGAATGGTGAAACGTGCACACGGGCAGCGGGCTCGATCAGCCCGCGAAGGGGTCCTTCACGTGGAAGAAGCACATGCACCTCGTGGCCACGACCCGACAGTGCCCTGACCGCCTCTGAGAGCGAACGTTCGGCTCCGCCGAGGGTGGACCGATGGGAGATCCAGAAAACTCGCACTCAGGGGACTCGGCCAGACAGCGTCACATAGCCGAAGTCGAACGCGTCGGTTCCGGCTGGCGCCCGATCCTGCAACGCTCGGAGGGTCCGTCCTCGACGATCGTCGAGGATGAGCAGGTCCATGATGCCCATGGAGGTCAGCAGGTCGGGGAGGTCAGGGGAGAACCCGGCAGACCGGAGACACGCTGGATTCCACTCGATCAGAAGGCGTGCTCCCGAGCTTCGACTCAGCAGATCCTCCATGCCGGCGAGAACCTCGGGCTCGGCGCCCTCGGCGTCGACCTTAATGAGATCCGCTCGGCCCTCGACGAGATCGTCGAGGCGTACCGCCTTCACGGTGACGGTCTCACGTGTATCAGCGTTCGGATGCCCGGAGTAGAGATTGTTCGAGTCACTCACCTCCGTCAGGTTGAAGGCACGCTCGCCCGACTCGGAGGCGGCCGCGACCTCGTGGACGGTCACATTGCCAGCCCCGTTGATCGCAACATTTCGGTTGAGGAGCTGAACGGTGTCTGGTGTCGGCTCGACGGCGTGAACGTGGCCGTTGGGCCCAACCGCCTTGGCGGCGATGCACGTGTAGTACCCAAGGTTCGCGCCCACGTCGACGACCACCGCACCCGGCGCGAGTGCACCGAGGAAGGCTCGCGTCGTGATTGGTTCGTAGGGTCGGTGCAGATATTGGGTGGTGAGTTCCGGCGGAATCTCAAGGACGACATCATTCGTCCGGACGAGCTTCGCCCCGTCGCTCCATGTCGGAAAGATGACGCGTCTAAGCCGGCGCGTCATCGACCCGTAGCCTGGTACGCGCGATAGTCCCGCGCGCTCGAGAACGCGCTTGGCGCGCGCCAGGCTCCGGTGCTTGGATGCGTCGACCGCCTGGCGGTCCCGCGCCCTCAAGGCCGCGCGCACGCCTCGGTTGATGTGGATCCCGAGCACGGTCCGATATACCCGGTGTAACCTGCGCTCGGGTACTGAACTCCGCTCCACGAGCCCCGTTAGCCCGTGTAGAGCAGTCAGCTGCACCCGCCCCCCGAGTGCGAACTTCACGGCCTTCTTCGCCGCCACCAAGGTCGGATCGCTTCGTGAGATGGGCCCGTTCTCTGCGAACAGGGGACGGTTGCCTTGTTCAGGAAAGCGGCTTACGAGCACCACGAATGTCTGGGCGCTTCGCTCCTCCCTGGTACAGAACTGTCTGAACGTGAGGTTCTGGTCGTTGTGCTCAACCCGCATCCGGTGGTTCCGAATAAGGGAGAAGCCGGCACGGCGGGCATGAAGCGAAAGTGCCTGGTCCTCGGCGCCCGCGAAGGGAAATGCTTCGTCAAAGCCACCGAGTTCCCAAAAAGCTTCACGTTCTACTCCGAGATTGCAGGCCGACAAGAATGGTGCGGTGAAGCACTCTCCGTCCACCCGTTCCAGGTCGGCATCCCCCTGAAAGACACGGTCGAGCTCGAGCCGGTACCGACCGAACGGAGATGCTGCAAGAGCAGCGCTCGCATTTCGCGAGAACTCGATGGGTCCGTTCACGAGGGCCATTGGATGCGCGCTTCGCGTCGCGAGCAGCAGATTCAGATGCTCCGGTTGAAGAATGATGTCGTCGTCGCAAAAAAGCAGGATCTGCCCTTCGGCCGCCCGCGCTCCGCGGTTGCGGGCGGCCGCGGCGCCACTGTTCTGCTGGGGGATGTATTGGACGTAGGCGTTCGCTGCTCCATGAGCGGCCACGACGCGTCCGGTCGCCTGCTCCGCCCCGTCGTCAACTACGACGATCTGCAGCCGGGAAGTCGGGTAAGCCAGTTCGCCGATGGCCTCGAGCGTCCTCCGAAGCGCGTCTGGACGGCGATAGGTCGGAACGACGATGCTGATCGAGGGCAGCGAGCCTTTAGGGTCCTCTTGCGGCATTAAACGATCGGTTGCTCCCGAGGCGGAACGCGACGGTGCACAGCTGGGGCGTCCGGGCAGCACCTGGATGATAGGTCGGGTCGAGCCTCGGCGCCACGTGTCCTCCATCCACGCTCTGGAGGTAGGCGATCGCCTCCGTCGCGTCGCCGGGGCAATCCAGACGGGCCGGCCCGCGCCTGCCCGACGCCCTCCGTTGGGCCTGCGAGTCCGAGGCCTGACGATCGAGGTCCCCGGCCTCCTGTCTGGCAGCGAATACCTATTGTCACGGCGACTTGGGCTCGAAGTGGGGGGTCACGGTTTCCTGATGACCGCGAGGCGCGGGTAGGCGTGAACTTGCGCTACCCGACCGTTCACGTTGAGGTCATCAAGTAACGACTTGACGAGCACCACCGAGGTTCCGTCCGTTCCGGGGGGTCCCCCCTCGAACTCGGGCAAGTAGGCGGTGTGCATGTCCTCGATCACATACAGCCCACCCGGGCTCAGGAGCGGGTAGAGCGTCTCGAACGTGGTGACGATGTGGGAGGCGATATGGGAGCCGTCGTCCACGATCAGGTCGAACGGCGGGCAGTCCTTGATTGCCTCCAGCAGTGAGTCAGGGTCGGACTGGTCCCCCTGTAGCACCACGACCCTCGGTGCGTCAATGCGTTTCTCGTGGATGTCGAGGCCGTAGATGGTCGCGTTCGGGAAGTAGGACCGCCACATCAGTAGCGAGTGCCCGCCTTCCGCTAGGTCATAGCCGCCGATCCCGATCTCAAGCACACACCGGACCTTCCTCCTGCGTCCCCGGAGGTGCCGCGCGTAATGCGGCGTGTATGCGTGGTGGCCCTTGGCCTTGTCGGTCCCCCAGAGGATGCCGAGGAGGTTGAGGTTCCACGCGACCGGAAGGCTCGCATAGCGCTTGGCGCGGTTCACCGCTGGGCGCGGCAGTTGCTCGGCGAGCTGTTTGAAGGGCCTAGCCATTCACACCGAGAGACCAAAAAATTGATCTACGCACTCAGTGTTTCCAATCTAGCTTCGCTGGGCGCCTGGGTCTATTTCGTCCGCCACCAAGCGCCAGTGGAGCGCCTCGGTCTCGTGGTCATCGAGGTCGTGCTCGGGGATCCACACCTCGCCCTGCGCGTCGCTGACAGTCGCCTCCGTTCAGGTAGTCGGTCATCACCGCCCAGCCTTCCGAAGAACAGCGACGCACCGTCCGGGATGTCGACCGTGACCCAGCCATCCTCGTCGCGGTATTCGTGCGGCCTCGGGGGTGGTCGGTTGTAGTCGCCTCGTACTCCGCCGTCGAAGTTGACCGGACCGCCGCTCGCCGGCGGCAGGGGCTCGATGGTGGTGAACGGAACGCCGCCGATGAACTCGGTGCGCCTCTGCCAGTTCATGCCGCGTCCTCCGGTCGTGGCTGGTGCAGCCGCATCAGCCAGTCGTGCTCGCGCTGGTGCTGCTCTGGGTTGCCAAACAGCACGGCGAGCTCGGCGGCGTTCGCGGGGTTGTCTTCTTGTAGGCGCCGTAGTTCGCGCTGGTAGTTGTTCAGCGGATCTGGCTCGGGCTGCGCATCCAGAGGAAGGCCTTCCTCGGCCATGCGCGGGTGAGGGGGCATCGCCCGCATTGTCCCGCGCCGTGGCGACGTTGCCGGCCGCAAGGGCTGCGAACTCTGTGCGAACACCAGGTTCGCCCCGGGGCGTCTACCGGCCGTCACGTGCCGGGCGAAGCTTCAATTGCCGCCTCGATTTCAGCGCAAGCTGGCCACTGTGACGCAAATACTATGCTCGGCCCAGCGTGCCTGCCGTCTCGATCACGGTCGTTGCGTACAACTCCGCTTCTTGTATCGGACAGGCACTCCGGTCCATCCGTGACGAAGTGCGTGCCGGGTACGCCGAGGCGATCCTCGTCGATAACGCGTCTCCCGACAACAGCGTCGAGGTCGCTCGCGCCGCCTGTCCGGAAGCGGTCATCGTCCGAGCAGACGAGAACCGCTACTTCGCGGCAGGATGCAACCTGTCGTGGCCGCGCGTTCGTGGTCGCTATTGGCTGCTCCTCAATCCCGACGTCACGGTGCCTGCGGGCGGGCTGCGCGAGCTCGTCGACTGGATGGACATACACCCGGCCGTCGGAGCCGCAAGCCCGAACCTCTCGGACCCGCACGGCTTTCCGCAAGCGCCTGCACGCCGGTTCCCGTCGATCCGGTTGGCGCTCCTTGAGCTGTCACGAGTGCACCGACTGGTAAGCCGTGAACGTCGAGCGGACCTGTTTCTCGGCTCCTACTATCCGCGCGGTGAGCATCTCGATGTCGACTACGTCGTCGGAGCCGCGATGATCATCCGGCGTGAAGCGGTCATCGACGCGGGGCTCCTGTCCGAGCACGTGCCCATGTACGGCGAGGACAGCGAGTGGAGCGGACGAATCCGCTCAGCGGGATGGCACGTCGCCCTGGCCGGCACTCGTCCGTGGACGCACATCTTTGAGGCGAGCACCAGCCGCACGTGGGATCAGCGCGAGCGGGCGATCCGTACTTGGACGGGGATCTACGCCAGCCGGCGGCTTCAGACCAGTCGCTCCTACGTCATCGTCCTTTGGCTGATCAATCTGTTGGCATTCGGCGGCGAAGCGATCCATCCCGGCCGGCCGAGTGCGAGCAAGCACGCATCAAGGCTCTTGTTAAGAGCGCACCTGTCGCTTGCCCGGAGCACAGTCCAGCGCATGCTCGACCACTGGCCGAGCGCTCTTGGTCTGCGGGGTGGTGGGCTTCACTAGGTTCGCCCGGAGCGTCTCGGCGAGGGGGCTGTCTAGACGTTACGAGCCCAAGCGGAGGGTGCGGCAGCTTCCCAGAGGCTGGTTCGCGCGGGGTTCCTTGGTCTATCGATTCATCCGTAGGAGATTGGCCCGCCGTGTAACGGTCGAGCAGAGCTGACAGCCCTGAGTCGAAGCCAGGAAGCGCTCCTGGGTCATGCGCTGAGGCAGCGCTCATACAGCTCCTCGTGTGCTCGGATCATTGCGTCGGCCGGAAAGGCGGTCGCGCGCCGGCGCGCAGCGGCTCCCATCGCGGGCCAATCCTCCCGCATCGCGAGCGCCTGGCGGAGCGCTCGCGAGAGTCGCCCCGCGCTGGGCCTGTCTGCCAGGACGCCGGTCTTCCCGTCGCGTATGACGTCAGGCGCGATGCCGACGGGCGCGCTCACCACGGGCAGGCCCATCGACATCGCCTCGAGCAACACCATCCCGAACGATTCGGCGATCGCCGGGTGCACGTACAGGTCGCTCGCGGCCAGGATCTCCGGCACGTCGCCGCGGTTGCCCAGCACGTGCACTCGCCCCTCCTGACCGAGCTCGGCAACGAGCCACCGCAGAACGGCGGCCTCGTCGCCCCCGCCAGCGAGCAGCAGAACCGCGTCCGCCGGGGCGCCCGCGGCGAACGCGCGGACGAGCGCCTGCTGGTTCTTGATCCAGAACAGCCGACCCACCGAGCTGAGCACGAGCTTGCCGTCGAGTCCAGCTCTCTGCGCACGGCGAGCCGTCGACCCGGTCCGGATCGAGCCGGTCGAGCTCGAAGCCATGTGCGGATCACCGCAACGCGATCGGGCTCCAGGCCGTGAACTCGAGGAGCGTCTGCCTCATCTGCTCCGACGGCGAAACCACGATGTTCGCGAGCCGGCCGCGCGGCAAGGCGATCGACCGCCGTCAGCGCTCGCCGGCCGTGGAGAGGAATCTCGTGCGAGTGATGCGCCGTGAAGATCCGCAGCGGGGTCGCCGCGAGCCTGCGCCGCGGCAAGACCCACCACGCAGGCGTCCAGCAGGTGGGTCTGGATCACGTCGATCCGCTGACGCGCAGGTACCTCGCGATCGCCCCGATCGCCCGCGGATATGCCGATCGACTGCGCCGCGTTGAAGGCAAGGGACGGAAACCCCATCCGCCTGGCGTCCTCCTGGAGGGCGCCTGCGAGGGCCCAGGCTTGCGAGGCGAAGGTCGAAGCGCCGGCGGTTCGCATGCGCTCCGAAGAGCTCGAAGTACGGGTGCGGACCTGCTGTGCTGATGAGGTGCAGCACGCGCATGCGTCCGCTCGTCCAATCCGGGTGCGCGCGATGATCCAAGGCTAGACTGGCCGCAGGCCATGAGCGCGCATTCGCCGACGTCCATACGCCGACTGATGTGCGGCATCTGCGGGCTCGTGTCGCGCGAGCCAGGCGACCTGCGCACGACGGTCGAAGCGCAGCTCGACGGCGCTCGACCACCGCGGCCCGATGCGCGCGGCAGCTTCACCGCGGACTAGCGCCGTAATCAGCCAGAACCGCCTGGCGATCATCGACCTCGAGACCGGCGACCCGCCGATCACGAACGAGGACGGCAGCGTTGCCGTCGTGCTCAACGGGGAGATCTACAACTTCCGCGAGCTTCGGCGAGCGCTCGAACGGGACGGACACGTCATGCGGTCGCGTGGCGACACCGAGGTGATAGCCCACCTCGCCGAGACGCTCTCGCCGGTCGAGCTCGCGCGCGAACTCGACGGCATGTTCACCATCGCGGTCTGGGACGAACGCCGGGGCCGGCTGATCCTCGGGCGCGACCGGGTCGGGAAGAAGCCTCTGTACTACTGGGCCGGCGGCGGTGGCCTGGTCTTCGCCAGCGAGCTCAAGGCCGTTCTCGCGGACCCGCAGGTCCCGCGGGAGCTCGACCCGGGAGCTATCCCCGCCTATCTCACCTTCGGGTACGTTCCGACTCCGCGGACGTTCTTCAAGGGCGTGTCGAGTCTGCCCCCGGGCCACGTGATGACCTTCGAGCCGGGGGGCGAGCCGCGCATCGAGCGCTACTGGGACCCCCCTCTCGTCCTCAAGGGATCGTCAGAACGTCTGGACATCGGCCTGGACGAGGCGGCGGCCGAGGTGCGGCGACTCCTCGAGGAGGCGGTGGATCGCCGGCTCGTCGTCCGACGTGCCGCTCGGCGCATTCCTCAGCGGAGGCATCGACTCGAGTGCGATCGTCGGCCTGATGGCCGGATTGATCGACCGGCCGGTGCAGACCTTCACGATCGGCTTCGACGACAGGGACGGCTACGACGAGCGTCCGTACGCACGCCTCGTGGCGCAGCGTCACCGGACAGATCACCACGAGGAGGTCGTGCATCCCAACGCCGTGGATCTGGTCGAGGGCCTCGTGTGGCATCACGACCAGCCGTTCGGCGACTCGAGCGCGATCCCGACCTACCTCCTCAGCGAGGTCACCCGGAAAAACGTGACCGTGGCGCTCTCCGGAGACGGCGGCGACGAGCTCTTCGCCGGCTACGAGCGCTTCGCTGCCGGGCTGGCCGCGCGGGGCTACTCCTCCCTCCCGCGACCACTCCAGCGTGTGACCGCCGGCGTCGTCGGAATAGTCCCCGCAGGTGCCCTGGGTGGCCGGGCGGCGAGCCTGCAGCGCTTCGCCCGCGTCGCCGAGCTGGGATTGCCCGACGCCTACCGCCAGTGGATCAGCTTCATCCAGCAGGAGGACCGGGACTCGCTCCTCAACGGTAGGCGTGATGACTGGGCACTCGAGGACTACCGCGCGATCTGGACGAACTCGGCCGGCGCACCCGCACTTGATCGCCTCCTCGACCTCAACCTGCGGACCTACCTTCTCGACGACCTCCTCGTGAAGGCCGACCGGATGAGCATGGCCCACGGCCTCGAGGTGCGCTCGCCCTTCCTCGACACGAAGCTGCTGGAGTACACCGTGCGACTGCCGCCGTCGCTGAAGGCCCGCGGGCTATCGCTGAAGCGAGTGCTGAAGGCGGCCGTCCGTGACCTTGTGCCGGCCGAGATCCTCGACCGGCCGAAGAAGGGCTTCGGCGTGCCGCTCGACCGCTGGTTCCGCGAGGACCTCGCGAGCTTTGTGGACGGGACGCTCGGTGCCAGCGACGCACGCGTGAAGCGGCATCTTGAAGCCGAGAGCGTCGATCGGCTGCTGTCGGAGCATCGGCAACGCGATCGAAACCACGGCCACGCGCTTTGGACGCTGCTGACGCTCGAGGTGTTCCTACGGCGGCAGGACTGGTGAACGAGCTCAGCCGCGCCGCACACTCGGTGGAGCGGGGCTCCCTCCCAATCGTCGGCGCAACCGCCGGAGGGGCATGGCCAGGAAGTAGGGCAGCGTCGACGGGTGCGTGAGCACGCTCGACGCTGCGTGCCGCGCGAACCGGCCATGCCTGTGCTCGACGAAGTACGAGCCGGCGATCATGCGATGGAGGTTTGCGTAGGCCCTTCGACGGAGCCGTTGCGTTGATTCGGGGCCGGTCTCGAACACCGCCCCGTATGCGCTCAGCATGTCCCGTTGAAATCGCTCAACATCCGCGCTCATGTTGTGCCCGTGAAGCCTGTAGGACACGAGCGGCTCGTCGAGGGTCTCAAGTGTTCCCCTGTCGACCAGGCGGTACGTGAGCGCCCAGTCGGCTGACGTCGATAGCGACTCGTCAAACCCGCCCACGGCGTCGAAGGCCTCCCGCCGGATGAGCAAGTTCGAACTCACCGACACGACCGATGCCCTGCAGAGCAGGAGCGCCTCGGCCGTGACATCGGGGTCAGGTCGAATCTCGCCCAGTACCACGCCGCGCTCGTCCACGATTTCGGTGGCACAGACCACCGCCTCCGCGCGGGGCGAGGTCTGCAGCCGGTCGAGCTGCTGGTCGAGCCGTGTAGGGAACCATCGATCGTCGGCGTCCAGGAAGGCAAGGAGCGCTCCCCGGGACTCTCGGGCCCCCCTGTTACGCGCCGCCGAGACGCCGCGGTTCTCCTGCTGGAGCAGCCGGACCGGGGCGTCGAATGCGCGCACGATCTCGGCGGTGCCGTCGGTTGAGCCGTCGTCCACGACGATGCACTCCGTCAACGGGCACGGTCTGGGCGAGCACGCTCTCGATGGCGTCGCCTACGAATCGCTCGGCGTTGTACGCCGGAATGACGGCGCTGACCGTCGGCCGGTCGCCGGGGCTCGTCATACCCTCATTGTCCTCGCATGCATGGACACGCCGCTCCGCTCGCTCTACATCTGCTACCTCTCGCTCGAGGATCCGCTCGTGCACACCCAGGTGCTGGCGTACCTGTCCGGGCTCGTCGACGCCGGGCACACCGTGCACCTGCTCACCTACGACCCGCCGCTCGACGCTGCCCGCCGGCGACAGATCGACGACTCCATGCGGGAGTCCGGCATTGGCTGGCACAGCCTCCGCTACCACAAGCGTCCGTCGCTGCCGGCCACGGTCTACGACGCGCTCGCGGGTGCCGTCGTGGCCGCAAGGATCGTCCGGCGCCACGGCCTCACTGCCCTCCACGCACGCAACCACGTGCCGCTTGCCACAGCACTGATCGCGCGGCGCCTCACCGGCAGCCGTCTCATCTTCGACATTCGCGGGCTGATGGCCGAGGAGTACGCCGACGCCGGCAGGTGGAAGGAGGGAGGGATTCCGTACCGGCTCACCCAAGCGGATGCAGCGCGCCGGCCTTCGCCAGGCGGACGCCATCGTGACGCTCACTGAGGCCGTCCGCCCCCACCTCTTCGGCGCGGCGACCCGGCCGGGCACACATGTCATCCCCTGCTGCGCCGATGTCGAACAGATCCAGTCACAGGCCGGCGAGCGCGACCGGGTGAGGACCGAGCTCGGGCTGGCCGAACGGCGCGTGATGGTCTACGTCGGGAAATTCAGCGGTTGGTACATGGAGCGCGAGATGGTGGAGTTCTTCGCCGCGGCGAGGCGGACCGAGCCGCGGCTCGCGTTCCTCATCCTCACGCAGTCGGATCGGGGGCTGATCGCGGCTGAGTTCTCACGGGCCGGGGTCGACGCAGCGGGACTACGTCATCACACAGTCGCCGCCGGAGACGCGTCGGGAGCTACCTAGCGGCCGCCGACTTCGGCATCTCCTTCATCAAGCGCTGCTTCTCGAAGATCTCGTCCTCTCCCACCAAGATCGGCGAGTACTTGGCCGCCGGGCTGCCGGTGGTGTCGAGCGCGGGCATCGGCGATGTGGATCGGCTGATCGGGGAGAACAACACCGGCGTGCTCGTCGACGACTTCGGCGCCCGCGGGTTCGAGCAGGCCGCCGCGGCTGTCCTGGCGCTGCTCGACGATCCTGGCGCACCGGAGCGCTGCCGGGACGTGGCCCGGCGCGAGCTGAGCCTGCGTGACGTCGGGATCCCGCGCTACGACCACCTCTACCGGGAGGTGGCCGCCCTCAGCTGAGCGCTGACCGAAACGCGGACACGATCCGGTCCGCATTGGCCTGCAGCGTGTAACGCTCGTGCGCGACCTCGGCAGACCTCGCCGCCCATCGCCGCGCGCAGGTCTGGATCACCCACGAGCCGCTCGAGCGCCTCGACCCACTCCCTCGGCGAGTCCGCGAGAAACCCGGTGCGCCCCTCCTCTACCACCTCGGGGTTCGAGCCGAGCGGCGTGCACACGGCCGGGATCCCGAGCGCCATGTACTGCACGAGCTTCATGAAGAACTTGCGCTTGTTCCACTCGTTGAGCGGCACCGGGAGGAGCCCGACATCGAGCCGGCGCAGGTCTTCGACCTCGGTCTCGGCCCGCCATGGGAGCGCGACCGCCTCGACGCCGGGGAGGGGCTGGCCCTCGACGCCCACGAGCTGAACGCGCACGTCGTCGCGGCTGGCCAATGCGCGCACCGGCTCCGCGATCACCTGGAGGTTCCCGACGGTGGTGGCGCTGCCGGACCAACCGATGCAGACCTTGCCGTTTGCGACTGTGGTGCGCAGCGGGTCGGTACAGGTCGCCGTCGACCACACTCGGTATCTGCCAGACGTTCGAGGTGTACGGCGCGAGGTACTCGCGGTGATGGCTCGAGTTCACGATCACCACGCTGCTCATCGCCGCGATCCGCCGCACCTTGCCGAAGAACTTGAGGTACGAGAGCCAGCCGCTCCACGGGCTGCGGTACGGCACGTAGAGTGGGTCGTCCAGCTGGTAGATGATCGGCTTCCTGCGTGCGGCGATCCGCTCGACGAGCTCGGGTCCTACGAGCGTGGCCTCGCGGTAGACGAGGACCGCGTCGTAGTCGTCGATGATCTTCAGCGAGCGCAGCCGACGCCCGTAAGCACGGCCGAGCTCGATCGCCTTTCGCCCGTAGCCGCCGGGCTCGTAGATCACCTCCCGGAGCCGGTGCGTCTCGAACGACGAGTGATCCATGTGGATGCCCGCGGGCTCGAGCACCTTGTCCCAGAGCTCGATGCTCGACCGCTGTCCTGGCGAAACCCCGTACAGGTTCGGTGTGAGAGCGAGAACGCGCACTGGACCGGCACCAGGGTAGGACGGATTTCGCCCCGGGGCGGCGCAAAGGCCGGAATGGCCCTACCTTAAGGGAGACCGGTGGGGATGCCCGTGGCGCGGGCCGTATCGCAACTTGACTCTGACTGACCAGGAACTCTTCGAGCTGCTCGGCACGCTCATCGTCGTGCTCGTCTCGGGCTACCTGCTCTTCGGACTCGTGCGGTTGCTGGAGCGCTCGCGCGAGGGATTCAAGATCGGGAAGCAGCTCGCGATCGGAGCGATTCTGCGGTTCCTAGCAGCCGCGGCCCTCGGTCAGCTATCGGTCGCAAACGACCTACGCGGTGGCGACGAGCTCACCTTCCTGGCCCGCGCAGGCGACATCTCCAAGCTGCCGCTGGGAGGGCCGGAGTCGCTCGACGCGCTGATCTCGGAGCTGCACACCTTTCTCTTCTCGATCCATTATCGCCTGCTGGATGCCGCGCCTCCTGAGCTGATGTTGCGTGCGGAGATGATCCTCTTCTCCGTAGTGGGCGTGGCGCTCCTGAGCGCAGCGGTCTACGAGCTTGCCGGCCCGCGCCCGGCCGGCATTGCCGCGTGGGTACTTGCACTCGAGCCCGCCAACATCTTCTTCTCGAGCCTGCTGCACAAGGAACCGATCATGTACATGGCCGAGGGGCATGGTCGTATTCGGCGGCGCGGTGCTCTGGAAGCGCGGGAAGCTCACGGCGCTGATACCCCTCGTCGCCGGCTGTCTCGTCGCCATCGCCACCCGACCGTATGTGGGCTGGTTCCTTACCGCCGCAGCCGCCGCCGTTGTCCTGCACGCATCGTTGACTCGGCAGCGGGGAATCCGCTCGATTGCCCTTACCGCCGTGTGCGTCGTCGGAATCGGCGCCTTCATCCCTGTGGTCCTCGAAAAGTCGTCGGACGACAACCTCAAAGAGCTGCAGCAGTCCCAGGAGGGGAACGCCGCCGACCAGGGAGCGAATCTTTCGCTCGAGAGAGTCGATTACTCCACCCGCGAACAGCTCATCCTCAACTTGCCCAAGCGCGTCCGTGATGTGATCTTCCGCCCCTATCTCTGGCAGACGGAGAACGCGAGTCAGCAACTGGGCGCGATCGGCACGCTCGTGGTACTCGCGTGTCTGGCGCTGCTGGCCGTGGCGGTCGCAGGAAACCGCCGCGCGATCATGCGAACGGCCGGGCCCCTGGTGTATCCGGCCGCGTTCATGCTGGTCGCCTACGCGATCAGCGCCGGCAATGCCGGTACGGCGTACCGCTACCGCACCCATCTCGTGGGTCTGGCGGTGTGCCTCGTAATCGTCCTGCTCGCCCACAGACGCCAGGAGCAGGAGGGCCCTGCGAGGGTGCCCGCACGTCCCGGCCTCGGCCCCGTCACCCCGACTAGGACGGCTTCATGAAAGCAAGCAGCAGCCCGCAAACCTCGACCTATACTGGACCCGTGGACTCGGACCAGCGCAGGGACACGGATCCTCGCGACTTCTTCCGTCTGCTCTGGAGGCGGAAGTGGATCATTCTCCTGTGCGTCACGCTGATCCCCGTGGCGGTCTACGTCTACAGCGATCGGCTCACGAAGTCGTACCAGGCCAGCACGATCCTTCAGGTCCAGAACGTCGCGACCGACGCTGGGGGGTTCCTGGACGAGACCGTGTCGAGCGCGACCGCGAATACGGCCAAGATTGCCGCACTCGTGGGCACAAGTGGCGTTGCAGATCAGGCGGCGCGGCTTCTCGGAGAGCCCGAGGGTTCGATTCGCGGTGCGATCAGCGCCCAAGACGACGACGAGACCGGGTTCATCACCGTGACCGCCACTGCCGGGAGCGGCGACCGGGCCGCCGAGATCGCCAACACCGTCGCCAGAGCCCTCAGGGTCACTCGCGAACGAGCGGGCGTCCGCAAGGTCGACTCTTCGATTGCGAACGTTGAGAAGGAACTGGACCAGCTTCCGCCGGGCGAGGAGATTCAGCGCGATCAGCTCTCCGAGCGCCTCCAGGGCCTGCGGGCGCTGCGCGCGGCCCAGAGCGAGAACACCCAAGTGGTGGAGCCGGCGAGGGCACCGGCCGCCCCGATTTCGCCGAACCCTCGGCGCAACGCCATTCTCGCCTTTGTCGTCGCCTTGCTGACTGCCGCGGGCGCTGTGGCGCTCGCTGAGCGCTTGGACCGCCGCCTGCACGACTCTCGTGACGTCGAGCGGCTCACGGGGACACCTTTGCTCGCGCAGGTTCCGGCCAGCGCATTTCCCGGCGCCGCCCCGGATCCCCAGCTCCCGATCGTCTTCCAAACCTTGCGGGACGGCCTCACTTACTTCAACGTGGACCAGCGACTGGCCAGCCTCCTGGTGATCAGCCCGTTGAAGGGCGATGGCAAGACGAGTGTGGCGACGAACCTCGCAGTGGCGTTCGCGCGCGCCGGAAAGCAGGTGATCCTGGTAGACGCGGATCTGCGCAGTCCGCAGATCGCCACCCGCATGGGGACGCCACCGACCCCTGGCTTGAGTGAGGTCATCTCCGAGAGCAGCGAGATTCAGGATGCTCTTGTCGAGATCGAGCCGTTCGGCTCATATCTGCGCGTGTTGCCCGGCGGCTCCATCCCGCCGAACCCCTCGGAGATGCTCGGCTCCGCGCGTATGTCCACGATCCTGGCCGAGCTCTCGGAAATGTCCGACCTGGTGCTGATCGACACCCCACCCGTCCTCGTGGTCAGCGACGCCTTCCCCCTCTTCGACCAGGTCGCCGGCATCGTCGGCGTCTCGAGGCTGGAGCAGACGCCGCGGGAGGCGATAACTCGTGCGATCGAGGTGGCGTCGAGCGCCGGCGGACGCGTGTTGGGCATGGTCGCGACAGGCGCTCGGCCGGCGGCCGACGGCTACGGTATGGCTACGGCTACGGGGAGACCCCGCAGCCCGCGGCCGACCCGCACTTCCTGGCGGCGAGCGGCGGCGGTCAGACCACCGGACAGCCCGTCACGCGCAAGGTCAGGCAGTTCTTCCGGTCCGGCTGACTTGCGGGCGCTGCCAGAGGATCAGCGCGAGCAGGCCTGCCGGCAGCAGGACGGCGAGCGCGAGCAGGAAGGTGCGCGCGGCGGTGCCGGTGGGCTGCTCGGCCTCGGCGATCCGAGCCGCGAGTTCCTCGGAGGTCTCTCCGCCGCTGGTGCCGGGCGCGCCTGCGCGGTTCGCTGCGCCGTTCCGCCCGTTCGCCGGCTTGTCGCGCTTCCCCGGGCCTCCGCCTGGCGGCTCGATCCCCACACCGAAGGGGATGTTCGCCCCCTCCTGCTGGTCGGTCGTGCCCGCGCCCTCCGAGCGCCCCTCGACCAGGGGAATCGCATACTCCTTGCCCGCCGGACTCCCCGGGTCGTAGTTCACTCCGGGGTCGATCTGCGCGGACGCCGCGGAGGGGATCGCGAGGGCAGCCGCGGCGGTGGCGCACACGAGCGAGACTTTCCCTGGCGACATGGTGTTTCAGGGTAGGGCTCAAGGACAGAACATGCCAATCGCTCGGACTCGCATCCCGCTCATATTGATCGCACTGCTGGCGCTCGCGCTCCCCGCAGGCGCCGACGCATCGCAGACGCGAAAGAAGTCGATCTGGGGTCCGGCCGAGGTGAATGGCGTCTCGCAGTTCCCGATCTACAAGGACCTGGGTGTGGGCATCTGGCAGGACCGGATCAACTGGTCCGACGTCGCGCCCACCCGGCCCGCCAACCCGCGGAATCCCCGCGATCCCGCCTACCGCTGGCCCGCCGGGCTGGGCGACGCGATCGCGGAGGGCAGGCGCTTCGGCATCCGCACCGCGCTCGTCCTGACACAGGCCCCGGCGTGGGCGAGCGGTCACCGTGACCCCCGTTTCGTGCCCCGAAAGCCGAAGGACTTCGCGGACTTCGCCTACGCCGCGTCGGCTCGCTACCCGTCCGTCCGACATTGGATGATCTGGAGCGAGCCCACCCGTCGCCAGAACTACAGGCCACTCATCAGCGAGAGGCGAGACCGTCCACTCACCCGGAGAATGAAGCGAGCGCCACGGCGGTACGCCCGGATTCTCGACGCGTCCTACTCGAGCCTCAAGGCGCGCTCGCGAAGGAACCTTGTGATCGGCGGGAACTCCTTCACGACCGGGCACATCTCCCCACGCAACTGGATCCGAAACCTTCGCCTGCCGAACGGCAAGCCCCCGAGGCTCGACCTCTACGGCCACAATCCGTTCAGCGCGCGACGCCCGCTCCTCGACCGTCCCCCACTGGGGCACGGCTTGGCTGACTTCTCGGACCTCGACCTGCTGGCGCGCTGGGTCGATCGCTGGCTCGGCCGGCCGCGCGGCAAGCGCGGGATCAAGTTCTTCCTGTCCGAGTTCTTCTGGCCGACCGATCACGCCAACCACGAGTTCAACTTCTGGGTCACGCGCCGAACGGCCGCGAGCTGGCTGACGGACGCCCTGAGGGTCACGCGTCGCTGGCCGCGGATCTACACCCTCGGCTGGTACGCCCTCTACGACGACCCTCCGAACGAGGACGGTGACGACGTGCATCGTGGCCTCCTCACCCACCGCGGTCGCAAGAAGCCGGCGTACTGGGCCTACAAGCGTGGCTGAGGCGCGCCAGGCGGCGGAGACCCAGACTCGGATCATCCGTCCCGCCCGGTCCCGGTCCTCGGATCCGGGGCTGGCCGGACAGCTCGCACGCTGGGTGACGATCGCGCTGCTCGGCCTGTTCGGCTTCGGCTCGGGTGTGAGCGCCGTGGCGGACGGCTTCTACGACCTCACCGTCTGGGGGCCGATCACGGTCGCGGTGGCCGCGGTGGCCGTGGCGGCGGCGGCCGTGACCGCCGCCAAGCCGCGGATCCTGCCGCTCCTCGCGGTCGTCGGCCTCGCCGGTCTGTGGCTCTGGTCCTGGCTGTCGGCGAGCTGGGCCGAGTCGGCCGACCAGGCGGTGGTCACCGCCGGGCGCTGGGCGCTCTACACCGCGTTGCTGGTCGCCCTCCTGCTGCTGGCACGATCGGAGCTCGAACGCTGGCTGCCGCTGATCTTCGCGACGCTGGGAATCCTCGTCGTCAGCGCGCTGGGTCCTGCTGCGCATGCTCGACGGCGATGTCGAGGCCCTGTTCTTCGGCGGCCGGCTGCGCGACCCGCTCGGCTACGTGAACGGGCAGGCGGGCTATTTCCTCCTCGGATTCTGGCCCTGCGTTGCCCTCGCGGAGCAGGAACGCAGCAAGATCCTGTCCGGCTTCGGCGCTGCCGGCGCAATCGTCCTCGGCTCGCTCCTCGTGCTGAGCCAGACGCGCGGCGTCCTGCCCGCCGCCGCCGCATCCGGCCTCATCGTCCTCCTGGTGGTCCCGGGCCGCCCGCGCCGGGTGTGGGTCCTCGCGCTGACCGGGCTCGCTCTCGCAGCGATCTCCGGCCCGCTGCTCGACGTCTATCAGAACCTCCCCGAGGGGCAACCCGCAGACCCTGAGCTCGTACGGGAGGCGGCGCGTCGGATCCTGCTGGTGGCACTGGCCGGGGGCGTCATATGGGCGGTGGCGCAGGCGCTGCTGGCCCGCTTCACGGGCGGCGACTCACCCGCCGCCGCTTGGACTCGTCGCAGCGAGTCCGTGCTGGCAGCCGGAGCGGTGGTGGTCGCGCTCCTGGCCGTGATCGTGGCCGTCGGCAACCCCGTCGACAAGCTCGAGCAGCAGTACGACGACTTCGTGAACCTGCGCGTCGACCAGTCGGACAGCACACGCTTCCTGTCCGGGGGCGGCTACCGCTACGACTACTGGCGCGTGGCGTGGCTGGAGTTCAAGGACGCGCCACTCCGCGGGCAGGGCGCGGGCAACTACGACGACCTCTACTTCATCGAGCGCCGGACGGCCGAGGACATTCGCCAGCCGCACAGCCTGCCGCTGCAGGTCTTGGCCGAGCTCGGCCTCGTCGGGATGCTGTTTCTCTGCCTTTTCGTCGGCGCCGCGCTGGCCGGGCTGTGGCGACAGTCGCGCCGAGCGCGCCAGCGTCCCGAGCGGCGGATCGTGGCCGTGGCGGCCGGGGGTGCGTTCGTGGCCTGGTTCGCTCACACGAGCGTCGACTGGCTGCACAACATCCCGGGCGTCACGGGAGTTGCGCTGTGCGCGCGTGCTCGCGCTCGTGGCGCCGTGGACGAGGCGCCGAGGGGCCTCGATCTCGACCCGGATAGTCACGGTCGCGCTCGTGGCCGTCGCGGCGGTGGCGGCCGCGGACTCGGTGGGCCGGCTCGCCTACGCGGACAAGGACCGCATCGACGCCCGCGATTCGCTCCGCTGCGATCCCGTGGAGGCGCTCCGCCTGGCCAACGAGTCGCTCGCCCTCAATCGACGAGTCGGTGCCCGCCCGTTACGTGAAGTCCGCCGCCTACGCGCGCCTGGGGAGGTACCGGCAGGCCCGGGAAACGCTCCTCGACGCCGTGGAGGTTGAGCCGCGCGACCACCTGACCTGGGCGCTCCTCGGGGACCTCGCGGCGAGGCGCGGCAAGTTCCGGGAGGCGCGCGAGTACTACGAGCGGTCGCTCGAACTCAACCCCCGCAATCCGTTCGTGAAGGCGCTGGCCGAAGACCCTCGGAGCGCGATACCCGAAACCGCCAATTAGCCCCTGGATGGTGCAGGAAGGAACGCGCTCATCGGTGGCGCTCGACAGAAACATGACTTATGCTGGGCATCGATTCCGGCGAGCGAAGGGAACGAGGACTCGTGGGTTGGATGAACGGTAAGCGATCCGTAGCGCGAACCGCTGCGTCATCGCGGTTGAAGAAGCCGCTTGCGCGGTCGGAAGAGCTCGTCATCGAGGAGCTCGGCGATGAGACTCGCTCCGCTCCGACCCCGTGGAATCGCTGCGGCTCGCGAACGAGTCGCTCGCCTTGAACGACACGTCGGTTCCCGCCCTCTACGTGAAGTCGGCCGCCTACGCGCGCGTGGGTAGGTATCGCGAAGCCCGCCGAACGCTCCTCGACGCCGTTGAGCTCGAGCCCCGTGACCACCTCACCTGGGCCCTGCTCGGCGACCTGACGGCCAGGCGCGGCAGGTTCCGCGAGGCCCGTCGCTACTACCTGCGCTCGCTGGAGCTGAATCCGCGCAACCCGTTCGTGAAGCCGCTCGCTAAGGATCCGCGGAGCGTCCTGGCCGAAGGCGACGGCTAAGAGACCTACCACCATTCGGGGGGTCCGAGGGCGTCTTTCCGGGGTCGCTGGCGCTTCACGGGGACTTGACGTATGCTCGAACCGGAACTCCGACGAGAAGGGGAACGGAAACCGTGGGTTGGATCAGTGGAAAGAAGGCGAAGCGTCAGGACGTTTCGTCGGTGGGCCCATACAGGCCACTCGCGCGGTCGCAGGACCTGATCGTCGAGGAGGTCGGCGACGAGGTTCTCGTCTATGACTCGAACGCGGATACGGCCCATTGCCTCAGCCCAGACGCAGCGAGTGTCTGGCGCCGCTGCGACGGCAAGACGCCGATCGACGGCCTGACCGCGCAGGTCGATCTCAGCGCGGAGCGCGTCGAGAGCGCCTTGAGTGAGCTGGAGCGCTGTGAGCTGCTCGAGGAGCCGCCCACGCCGGCCGGCCACACCCGGCGAGACCTGACCTTGAAGGTCGCCAAGATCAGCGCGGCTGCCGCGGCGACCCCGCTGATCATCTCGGTTGCCGCGCCAACGCCGGCACAGGCCGCCACAATCCGCTTCTGCGCACAGTTCAGCTCAGGCAACTGCGGCATGGAGACAAGCGGGGGGTGCTCGGGCACGCAGGGGTGCTGCTGCTGCACTCCGGCAATGATCCGGCGGAAGGATCGGCCGTTTCCGGGGCCCGCGAACTCGCCTTGCAACACCTTTGAAACAACATTGAACCAGTGCAAGACCTGCGTTCCGTGCGATCAGCAGGGCGTCTGCGATGACTTTGGGCATCTGCCCGGCACGGACTGCGGCAACGAGAGTGGCTGCCCGACCCCTACCCCAACCTGATTGATCCGAAGACACCACTGCGCTCTTCGGGCACGAGCCAATTCGAAGTGCTCCGTCTGCGGCTAGGCTAGCCGCGCTCGCCGGCGCGCCGCGCCCGAGCTCGGTAGCGCGCTGCTCTAGCTGCCCAGAGCGGGGCGCGGAGAATGTGGCGAGCGTATGCCAGCAGCAGCCATCTCCTGCCGCGCGCTGCCCAGGAGAACTCGCGTCGGATCCATCGCCGGGTCGGAAACAGCGATCGCCGGAGCACGTTCACCCGCTCCCGGGCCCCGCTCGCCTCGACGATGGCCTGCAGGTGAAAGGTCCCGCGGGGCCGCTCGTCGCGATGGCGAATCTCCCAGTCGAGCTGAGGGGTCGGGGGTAGTTCCAGCTCCTCGGCGATTCGAGCCCCGCCGGGCGTGAGCCTGAGACCTGCGGCGAAGGCCGGAACGGCTTGGACGACCTGCGCGAGCTCTGCGGCCGGCCGCCACACGTCGGCTGGCCAACGCTCGATGGCCCGGGCGAGATCGCCGATCGCCTTGGCGTCGTCGGGCCCGTGCTGGGCCGCATGCAGAGCGACGTGAAAGGCGAGCCCCTCCTGGCTGAGAATGGCCACCTCCTTGCCCTGGAGCTCTATCGAGTCCCGCCTCGCGACGAGGGCTTCCCAGACCAGCTCGTCCGGAGCCTCGCAGCGGTCGAGCCGCCAATGGAGATCGATGAGCAGGGGCCCCCCCGTCTCCCCCGCGCGCGCCCAGACCTCGGAGTGCTGGATCCCCGCGACGTCGACGATCCCGAGCACCTCGTGGCCTCTTACATAGCCGAGCTCTTGGAGTGCCTCACCCGCCGGGTCGAGATCCCGCCGCGGGATCAGCAGGTCGACGTCCACGTAGCCGCGCGCCTCGCCATCCCTGTAGAGGCGCCGCGCCAGGGCGGGTCCCTTGAGGAGCACCGCCGTGACACCCGCCGCTTCAAGCGCCCCAAGCGCCGCGATCGCCGCCCTGTCGAGCTCATCTCGCCGACGCAGCCCGTGGGCGCGCGCAGCGAACTCGTCCAACCGCGGGAGTCGGCCATCCTAACGAGGCTGCTGACCCGAGCGAGCGTCGTCCAGGCGTCAGCCGACCGGCTGGATCGCCGACGCCCCAGCGGAGCGCTCCAACGCGTGCTCTCGTATCGTGAGCCGTATCAGCGACTCGATCCCGGGGCCAGACACCAGCGAGCTGGCGATTCGACCCGCGGGCGAGACCACCACTGCGGTGGGAGTCACCCCGACCCGGTATGCCTGGGTCACCTCCCAGGCCTCCTGCAGCAGGACGTCCGCGGAGCGGTTGCGCACAGCGAGGAGGTTGTCCGCGGGGGCGCCGTCGCTGACGATGGCGATGGTGACGTCGGCCGCGAGCGCCGGCTGCCAGCGGCCGGCGGAGGCGAACATTTCCAGGCATGAGCTACAGCCCGGTGAGACGAAGACGAGGGCGACCGGCTTACCTCGCGCACGCAGCGCGTCCAGCGTCACGGTCTCGCCCTCGCGGGCGCTCTTGAGGGTGAATCCCGGAGCCATGGAGCCGACGGGCAGCCCTGGCGGCAGCGTCTCGAGCTTGCTTTGGGCGTCGTCGAGATCTCGCCGAAGGGTGCGGGTCTCTCGCCAGAAGTGGAGAGCGAACGCGCCGAGAACGGCGGCGACCACGCACACGGTGATCGCCACGAGCTCGGCGGCCGTCCGGTCCGCCACCCACGCGGAGATAGACGGCCCCGGACCCTCCGCGACCACCAGGGCCGCGGGCGCGGCGAGCGCCAGATTGCGCACCAGCGTCCCCCGCCCCGCCGGGGCGGAGTGAAGCTGGCCGAAGCAGTTGCAGTCGGGGGCCCGTCCCTGGAGCATGGCGTAGCCGATCCCCACGCTGAACGCGAGGAGCAGGAACAGGGCCGCGAGGCCTCCCCATTGCGCCGTGGCCGGGGGCAGGAGGGCTAGCGCCGTGCCGAGCTCAGCGAGCGGCAGCGCGATCGCGACCGCGGGCCGCAGGCGTGCCGGAACGCCGAAGCCCGCCAGGGCCCTGAGCGTTCCCGGTCGGTCGCGGAGCTTGGCAACCCCGGCGATGACGAAGACCACGCCGAGCAGTACCCGCGCGCCAACCAGCAGAGAGCCCATTGCGCCACTGTAGCGGCAATTTGGCGACCTAGCGATACCTCTATATCCGTGTCACCATGGGCGCTGACATGAGCGACCTGGGGCGAAATGGCCGTGTGCGCGAGACGGAGATGGCCTTCGAGGCGTATGGCGTGCGCCTGGCCGTCGCCGCGGGCGACCAGGAGGTCCTGGAGCGGGTGCTGCAGTTCATGCCGCCCGGCGCGGAGCCGTGCCCGCCCGAGACGGTCGAGTGCCGCTTCTCGCTCGTGCGCGGAGAGCTCGGCACCTATTCGATCCACCGAAACGGCAAGCGGCTCAACGGCACCAAGAGCCTCCAGCTGGACGTGGCGCTGGAGCTGCTCGACTCTCAGATTCGGATCTACCTCGGGCGCAGAGCGCCCGACGCGATCTTCATCCACGCCGGCGCCGTCTCCCACCGGGGGGTGGCCGTGGTGATGCCGGGCATGAGCTTTGCCGGCAAGACGACCCTCGTCGCCGCGCTCGTTCGGGCGGGCGCCCTCTACTACTCCGACGAGTTCGCGGTCATCGACCGGGAAGGGTTCGTGAACCCGTACCCGAAGCCGCTCTCGGTGCGCACCAACGGGTGGATGCAGATCGATCAGACGGTCGAGAGCCACGGCGGGGTCACGGGAGAGGGTCGCGTGCCGCTCGGGATGATCGTGATCACGAGCTATCGCGCCGACGCCGAATGGAGCCCGCAGCAGCGCTCGCAAGGAGCCGGTGCGATGGCTCTGCTGGCGAACGCCGTTCCCGCCCGCGAGCGCTCCCAGGAGGTCATGGAGGTGGTCTCGCGGGCCGCCGAGGGAGCGCTGGTGATCGAGAGCGACCGTGCCGAGGCCGACGCGATCGCGCCGCTATTGCTGCAAGAGCTCGAGCGACGCGCCGCCTGAGCCGGCTCTGCCGGCGCCGACGCCGGTACGGCGCCTGCCTCTGGCCGTCGACGGGCGCCCGGCTCGGGCGAACTGCTGGTCGGGGCCGTATGCCGCGAACAGGGCCACGAAGACGAGCGGCGCGAACCACAGCACGTACGACGGCAACCAGAAGGTGACCGTCAACTCGAAGGCGACGATCACGGCAGCGCCGAGCGCGGCAACCTGCAACGGCCCCCGCCGCGCGGGCACGAACGCAAGCAGCAGCGACAGTCCGACCGCGGCGGCACGTGCCACGGGCTGCACCGTCTGCAGCTCGGGGAACAGCCACCAGACCGTGGACCCGACCTCGCGAGCGGCCTGAAAGCCGACGGTTCGATCGTAGATCTCCCGGATGCCCCCATCGGGAATGACGGGCAGGAAGATCGCGGCGGACACGAGGATGAAGCTCCCTGCGAAGACGAGCGCGGAGCGGCCGCGTCGCTCATCGGCCGCGGTTGCGAACAAGGGCACGACGGCCCCGGGTGCGAACTTCGTCGCGGCCGCCAGAGCCGTGATGGCCCCCCGCAGCGGAGGCGACCCCAGCGCGAGCAGCGCGGCCACGAGCAGCAGCGCAACGAGGCCGTCGTTGGAGCCGTGTTTCAGAGCGTAGAGCGTGTACGGACAGCTGGCCCAGGCGAACGCGAGCACCAGGCCGAGGGCCCTGCCGTTGCCCGGATGCAGCCGCCCGCCCAGGAGGAACAGACCCAGCATCGTCAGCAGGTCGAAGCTGACGGCCGCCGCGCGGGCGGCCCAGTAGTGGCCGCGCCGGACCTCCACGAAGGCGGGCGTTTCCGGCGCCTCCCTTCCGGTCCACTTGGCAGCCCGCTCGAACGGCACGTAGAACAGGTAGATGCTCGGCCCATAGGTGTTGCCCTGCGGGTCGCCCCTCGACAGAGGCTCGTCGTACAGGCCCTTCCCCTCGGCGATCTGGCGGGCGCCCTCCGCACTGACGCGCCCCACGTCCACCACCCCGGTCTGGTCGACCTTGACGTACGCGATCCGGAAGCAGGTCAACCCGATCAGAGCGACGAGAAGCCACGTCATCGGGACCAGGGGGACCAGCGGCCCGGTCGGGCGCGGCGGCCGAAAGCCCACCATGAGCATCCGTACGAGCAGGTAGAGGAGCCCTACCGCCAGCAGGACGATTCCGGCGTGGTACTGGCTCATCGGCCCGCCGATCTCGAGGATGCGCACCAGCAGGAATCCGACTCCCACGAGCGCGAGCAGGTCGAAATGCAGCAGTCGAAATGGCCGGCGAGGATCGACGAACGGAGCGATGCTGAGCAGCCCGAGGGCGAGCCAGACCACGGCGCCAGCTTAGGTCAGGCGTCGGCTCGGACCGTAGCCGTGCTCAGCGGCTCTCGAAGATCGCGACTCGAGCCGGGCCGACACCGATCCGCCGCTGCTTCTTCACCAGGCGAAACCGCTCAGAGGCGACATCCGGCGGCTGCCAGCCCGGCGGGACGACGTAGATCAGCCGGACACGCCGCGGGTTGCGGTCGAGCGACTCGACGATGCGTTCCACCACCACGTCGAACGTGTCGCTCCCAAAGGGGTGGTAGAAGTAACCGACGGTGAGATCGTCGGGCACCCGGTAGGTCGTTGCGTCGGCGACGACGATCTCGACGTCCCGGCATCGGTGCTGATGTCTGCGCGCCGCCAGGGCGGTGCGAGCGGCCTCGGCCAGGGCCGGGGAGATCTCGACTCCGATGACCCGGCGGAAGGGCCATCTCGCGGCCTGATGGACGGCTCGACCCTTGCCACAGCCGAAGTCCAAGAACGTGTCGCGATCGGAGACGCCGAGGTAGCGGAGCGCCCGCGGTACCACGTGCCAGCTCGATGGCGCGTAGTGCAATCGATCGGGATGGTCGTGCTCGGGTTCATGGGCAAAGCCCGCGGTGTCGAGCCCCCGGTCCAACACATAGGCTTGCGAGCCGTTCCGACTCGCGCGCGAGCGCGACCTGCGCCAGCCACACACGACGTCGCGCGTTCTTCACCAGCCCCTTCCGCAACTCCGCCCGAGCCGGGGTTTGAGCCATCTGTCGCTGCTGCTGTGCCGCCCAGCGCTCGAGCCTGTCCTGCCGAGTTGTGACGTCGTCAGTCACGACGGGCGCGTGTTCGCATCGGAATCGTTGAGCCCCACCGGGTTTCCATCATCGCACCCATCTCCCCGATGCGCGCGCATCGACGGTGCGAAGCCAGAAGGCGTGACCGTGGCGGCTCGATTCCGTCGAGCCGTCGATCGGACCAGAGCGGGTCGGTGAGCGATCCGAGCTCGGGATCTCGACTCGCATAGAAGGTCGGCAAGCACGGGCTCGATCGCCTGGTTGCCGGCGAGCAGGTGGGCGGCCAGCAGGTACTGCTCCGAGTAGTAGCGGTCGGCGAACTCGGCGCGGATAGTCGTACGGCAGGAACACGTCGTGCACGCCGACGAGGACTCCGCCGGCGAGCTGTGACAGCACCTCGAGGAAGAAGACCGTCGCATCCGAGTTCATGAACGTCCGGTGCGAGCCGTCGAAAAAGAGCACGTCGCCGTCGGACAGCTCGTCGAATACGGACAGGTCTGCGGCTTCGAGCGGCATGCGAAGCACGCGGTCGCAGAGCGCCTCGACGTCCGCGCGCGGCTGCGGGTCGATGGAGATGATCCGCGTTTCGAGCTGGCCGTCGCGCCGCGCGCGCGCCGCGAACTTGGTCGAGCTGCCGGAGCCGATCTCGAGATAGAGCGCCGGTGCACGGCTTCGGATGAAGGCGTAGATGGCCGCGCCGTCCAGGGCGAGGCAGCCAGTCGTTAACCCACGAGGGCTCCCGCGGATCCTGCGCCTGTACGTCGATCTCGACGAGGGAGTCGCGGTAGGCCGCGATCGTCTCGAGCGACGTCCGATAGGTCGCGTCGCCGCTTGCGATGATCCGCTCGAGTTCCGGGTGAGGGTTCCAGCGCGGCGCGTTGGACGCGGAAGTCGGGTACTCGATCCGGACCGTGTAGTGGGCGTCCGGTTTGAACCCCTTCCGTCTGAGCCAGCGCGACAGTCGCCGGCGAGGTCCGGCAGGTAGCAGCCGCCGCAGCCCGTGCAACCGTCGTCTCATCGTCGCCGGCAAGCCGCCGATGGTACGTCCTGCCGGCCTCACCTTCGTAGCCCTGGGCTTCCGATACTTTCGCCAGGATGGAAGTGGACGGCGACTCTCAGGTGCCGGTCTCGCTGATCGTCACCGTGCGAAACGACCGGGAGGGGTTCGCGGAGCTGCTGGACGGCATCAGCCGACGCAGACCGAGATGCCAGACGAGATCGTCATCGTCGACGGTGGATCTCACGACGGGACCCTCCAGGAGCTGCAGGTCCGTGAGGCCGATCTGCCGCCGCTCCGGGTGCTCGTCGCCCCGGGGGCGAACATCGCGGCCGGCCGAAACATCGCGGTGCGCGAAGCCCGCCACGACTGGATCGCCTGCACGGACGCCGGCTGCCGGCCGGTGCCGGGGTGGCTCGCGGCCCTGAAGCGAGCCAGGGCGCGCGGCGACATCGCCGCGGGAACGTTCGTGGTCGAGGCCGAGACGCCACTCGACCGTGCGGTGGCGTGCGCGCACTATCCGGTGCTCGACGAGGTCGACGAGGAGGATCCGTTCGTTCGCGCTCTCACATCGCCTGTTCGGGCGCAACTTTCGTCCGGAGCACGCGGGCGGGCGCTCGATGGCCTTCTCGCGCGCGGCGTGGGAGGAGGTCGGCGGCTTCCCGGAGCACGTCTACGCGGGTGAGGACCTCGCCTTCAGCGCGGCCGCGATCGACCGTGGCTTCTCCCCCACGCTGGTCGAGGAGGCAGCGGTGTACTGGCGTCCCCGGACGACGTGGCTCGCGACCGCCGCGATGTTCGCGACCTACACCCGCGGCGACATACGGACACGAGGCCGTGGCCGCCACGTCGCCCGTCTCGGCGCGTGGTGCGCCGGCCCGGCGCTCGTCGCGCGCGGCGGCGTTGCCGGACGGTTGCTGGTCGCCGGCGGCGCGGCGGCCTACCTGTGGCTCCCGATGCGCAGGGCGCGGCGGTCGCTGCCGGCGAGGGAGTGGTGGAGGATCCCGCTGCTGGTGGCCCTGAAGGATCTCGCTCAGCTGGGCGGTGCGGCCGTCGGGCTAGTGGACGCCGTTCGAGGCGTGCCGCAGCCGCCGCCGCGTCGCTGACGGCTCTCGGTCCGCATCCGCCAGCCCCACCATCACCCACACGTGCCGGAAGTGCTCGACGTCCTGGGCGAGCCCGTCGATGCCGAGGCCGAGGAGCCCGGTCCAGATCGCGACCGAGGTCGGGCGCCGCCGTTCTCGCCACAGCACGGCGACGAGGAACACGAGCGCGGCGAGCGCCGGGATGCCCAGCGTCGCCGCGACGTTCAGGGGCGTCAGGTGGGCCCGGAACGGCGCGCCGCGGTTCTCGGCGACGAACGAGCCGGGGCCCTGGCCCACCAGCGGGTTCTCGCGGAAGGTCTCGAACCCGGTCACGAGCGCCTCGCGGCGGTTGCCGGGATCGGGCACGACGTAGGACAGCGTCGAGGGGCGGGTGGGATCCACGCGGACCTTCCCCACGGTCAAGGCGGCCATGATCGCCACCGACGCGAGCACCACCACCGCCGCGGCCGCCGCGGCGCGGCGCGGCTCCCAGCGACGGTACGCGGCGCGGATCGCGAGCACCGCGAAGAAGGCGATCGCGCCACGCGAGAACGTGGCGAGCACGACGAACGACAGCGCCGCCTGGAGCGCCAACCGCGTCCGGGGACCGAGCGGCGAGCGCTCGAGGTCGATCACCGCCGAGGCGAAGATGCAGAAGCTGGCGAGCAGCGGCGGCGACGCGAACCCGGCCGCGACGCGCGCATAGCTGTCCGACTCGATGAACTGCTCGCCGTACGCGCCGATCAGGGACGTGTCGACACCCAGGTAGAACAGCGCCAGCCCCACTCCGGCGAGCGCGGCGGTGACCGCCGCGAGCGCGGCCACCACCAGGACGATCGCGTCCCGGCCGGGCCGGCTGGACGCGAACTCGGACGTCAGCAGCGCGAGCACCGCCAGCTCGGCCACGAGCAGCAGGTTGCGCGCGGCCGTGCCCTGCGCCTCGGCGAAGATCGCCGAGACGGCCGTCGCGACGACGTAGGCGAGCAGCGCGAGATGAAACGCGCGCAGCCGCGGCAGGCCGCCCGCGCGGATCCGCTCCCACAGCCAGGCGAGCGCGGCGAGCGCCAGCAGCGCGTCGCTCCAGCCCGCGCGCTCGTACAGCCCCGACAGCGGCGAGAGCCACTTCCATCCGAGCGCCGCGAGGGCCAGCAGGTACAGCGCGAGCGCCGGGCTCCGGGCGGCGGCTGCCGCCGCGCCCCGCAGGGCCTCGCGAACGTCCGGCACAGGTGGCGCGGGACCCATGGTTGCTGCCAGACTAGGCCGGGAGTGGCTCGCGCAAGCTCAATCCTGGTCCTCGCGGCCGCGCTGGTTGCGATGCTCGTCGCGCCCGGCCCCAGCCGCCACGCCACCCGGCTTCGTCGGCCTCAGCGCCGACGATCTCTACGGCAACGCCGGCCCCTATCGCGACAGCGCGCTCGATGCACAGCGCACGGCGGGCGTAAAGCTCCTTCGAGTCGCCTTCAGCTGGGCCGGCACCGAGGTCGCGCCCAACTCGTTCGACTTCACCAACTACGACCGCTACGTGCGCGAGGCGGCAGCCCGCGGGATCACCATGCTGCCCGGTGCTCTTCGACGCGCCCGACTTCTACTCGAAGCGACCTGCCGGCGGCGGCCAGCGCGGCTACTACCCACCGCGGGACAACGCCGACATGGCGCGCTGGGCGACGCTGCTCGTCCAGCGCTACGGACCGAACGGCACGATCTGGCAGGGCCATCCGAACCCGCAGCCCATCACCGCCTGGCAGATCTGGAACGAGCCCACCCTTCCCGTCTACTGGCGCCCCAGACCGAGCGCCCCGCAGTACATGCAGATGCTCCGGACCGTGGGGTCGGCCATCAAAGCCGTGGATCCCCAGGCCGAGATCGTGACCGCCGGGCTGCCTCCGAGCTTCCTGCGCGGCGCCATCCGTCTGCAGACGTTCATCGGCCAGATCTACAAGGGCGGCGGCACGAGCGCCTTCGACACGCTCGCGATCAACTCCTACGCGTCGAGCGCCAAGGGTCTCGGGAAGCTGATGGGCCAGGTGCGCGGCCTCATGAACAAGCGCGGCGGCCGGTCCGACAAGATCTGGATCACCGAGCTCGGTTGGTGCGACAAGGGGCCCAAGCACCGCTTCTGCGTCGGTGCGAAGAAGCAGGCCCAGAACATCGGCTCGCTCGCTGAAGCTCATCAAGAGGAAGCGCAACGCCTGGAAGCTGCGCGGCTTCGTCCTCTTCTCGTGGCGCGACGCGCAGCCCGTGGCGAGGCGCTTCGACGAGTGGGGCCTCCACACGGGCCTCCTGAACTCCAAGGGCAAGAAGAAGCCCGCCTACAACGCCTTCGTGCGCGGCGTGCGCGGCCTCTAGCGCCGCTCGATCTGGTTCGGCCCGACCCGCCAGGTCATGCTCGTCTCGCCGCCCTGGCGTGCCCGCAAGGGCGCGCCGGCCGGCAGGCGCATCGGGCGGAAGAACATGCGGCCGGGGCGGGTGCGCAGGCGCGCGATCGTGCGCCAGCGGCCGCCGCGGCGGCGCTGGATGGTCACCCGGCCGCCGCGCGGCGCGAGGCCCCAGACCTGCGCGACGCCGCCCTTGGTGTAGGCGGTGAAGGGGAAGCGGAAGGCGTAGAAGCCCGGCTTTCGCGTGTCCTCCCCCACCGTGGCGCCGCGGAAGAAGACGCCGGCCTGGAGCGAGTAGCCCCAGCCGCGCGGGTCGAACGGCTCGTCGCGCATGAGCCACCAGGTCACGACGCTCACGTCCTGGCGCCAGAGCGTGTAGAGCGCCCCGGAGATGTAGCGCGCCACGAGCCTGGCCGGCAGGCCCTCCGGGTCGGGCGGGCTCGTGTCCCAGGAGATCTCGGTCGCCCAGACCGCCTTGTGCCGGCGCGGCTTGAGGTAGCCGGCGCGCAGCGCCACCTTCATCGGGCGGGTCAGCTTCCAGATGTCGGGGATGACCACGTCGTCCGGGTTGGCGGCGGTCCGTCGCGGCTCGCCGATCGGGTACGGGTGATGGGCGAGAGCGTCGAAGTAGGTGGGCCCGCCGGGGCAGCGGCGCTTGGCCCTCGGACGGGTGCGCCCGGTCACGCACAGGAGCTCGCGCGTGAACAGCGCCGCCTGCATGCGTAGCTGCCCGCGCGCCGTCTCTCCGAACGGAGCGGTGCCGGCGGAGACGATGACGTTGCTGCGCCTGACCTTCTTCGCCCCCCGGTAGAACGCGTTCAGCAGCCCCTTGTAGATCCCGGGGCTGGCCGGCCGGTAGCGACCGCCGGAGCGGGTCCACTGCGGGTTCACGAAGTCGGACAGGTTGGGCTCGTTCCACGCCTGGTAGTAGCGGACGCGCGGCAGCCTCGCTCCGGAGGCGTCGCACGAAGGAGCCCGAGTAGCGCCGCGCGACCGCCTCCGCGAACAGGCGATAGTCGGCGGCGGAGGGGCGCCAGGTGCCGGGCGGGGCGCGAGCGCGTCACGGCCCGGCGCTTCGGCCCAGTCGGGCGCCGAGGTGAAGGACAGGAGCACGGTGATGCCGGCCGCCCTCGCCTCGCGCACCATCTGGTCGGTCTCGCCCCAGCGGTAGCCGGGCCAGGCCGGGTTGCGGGCGTCGGCGGCGGTCGGCGGCTCCGATGGCGCGATCGAGCGCCAGCTCGGTCACGAGCCGGGCGACCGAGCCGCCCGTCGAGCGCAGGTTCCTGAAGGCCGCCTCGCGCTGCGCGGGGTCGAGGAACTGGAACGCCTGGGGGTCGCTGAATCCCGTGAGCAGCCCGTGGCGGGCCTGCGCGCCGCCGGCCGAGACAAGCGTGCCCAGCGCGGCGAGCGCGGCAGCCAGGGCGATGATGATCAGTCGTCTGCTCATTGGGTGGATGTCTCCGTACGCGCGAGCGGGTCCGGGTCCTGACGCCGCCCTCGTCAACCAACCACGGGCTGACGCGTATGTTTCGGCGTGGAGCCAACTCGGCATGAATCCCCGGCCGATCCCGTCGAGCAGCTGCTCGTGCGCAGCAAGCCGGTGCCGAGCCCGATCTACCGCGCCGAGCTGGAGCGGCGTCTCTTCGACTCCGCGCCGCTCCTCGAGGCCCCGCTGGCTTCCCGCCGGCCGAACCGCGCTGGCCGGCGCGGTCGGGGCCGTCGGCCTGGCCGCGACGTTCGCGCTGCTCGGCCTGGCCGGCTCGGGCCCGCTGTCGGGCGACGACAGCGACGTCCGGGCGAAGGACCCGTGCCGCTACGTGACGACCCTCGGCCCCACCCGGACCCCGTACGTGGTCGAGCTGGCCGACGGCTCGATCGAGATCCGCTTCCGGCGCGAACGCGCCGAGCAGCTCGTCAAGCGCTGCCGCTGAGCTTCCCCCGCTGCTCGGCGAGGGCGCGCAGCTGCCGCAGCGAGCGCGAGGCGATCTGGTGCACGTTGGCCGTCGAGAGACCGGTGATCCTGGCGATCTCGGTGGCGGGCAGGTCCGCCGCGTAGCGCAGCGCCACGACCTCGCGCTCGCGCTCGCCGAGCGGGGCGAGCCAGGCGCGCAGCGCGTCGTCGCTCAGGATCCGCTCGAACTCCTCCTCGCCGCCGGCCACGTGGTCGGCGAGCTCCGGATGAGCGTCGATCGACGGGGCGCGCCTGAGGCTCTCGCGGCGATAGTGGTCGGTGAGGATGTTCCGGGCGATCGCGGCGATCCAGGTGCGCTCCGAGCCCTTCTCGGAGTCGTACGAGGGCCACGCCTTGATCACGCGCTCGAAGGTCGAGGAGGTCAGGTCCTCCGCCGTGGCGGGCGGCACCGAGTACGCGAAGAACGCGTAGACGGCGTCCACGTGCGAGCGATAGACCCGGCGAAGCTCATCCTGGTCGCGCCGCCGAAGGGCCATTCATCCAGCGTAGCCCGGCTACGGGCCGTTTCCGGCTGCGGCGGACGGATGGATCAGGGCGCGGAGCCGGCGTGATCGCTCGTGCCCGAGCTCCCGCGGCGCCAGCGGATCCAGGCGAGCGTGAAGCAGCCGATCGCGATCGCGATCGAGGAGCCAGGCGAAGGCGTCGCTGAGCGTGGGGCCCTCCTCGACGGACGACCGCAGTGCCGAGAGGATGCTGCCCGAGGGCTCGTCCACGTCGACGGGCTGCTCGGCCGACGCCGGCTCCGCGACCCGTCGCGGGACTCGCGTCGCCGCCGCCGGACTGCGCGCCGCCGTCTCCGGCGCCCGAGCCCGAGCCGGCGTTCCCGCCCTCGCCGCCGCTCAGCCCGAGCACCGCGGCGCCGTCGGCGCCGGCGCGAGCGCAGGCGGTCGGCGGTGCCGCGATCGACCCCGCTCGACTCGTCGCTGCCGCCGCCCTGTGGCCCGCCGGCCTGGGGAAGCGACTCGCAGTACTGCTCGATGCCGGATCTCCCGGGGGGAGCCTCACAGCGCTGCTCCTGAGCGGCAGCCGGCGCGGCGGTGGCCAGAAGCGCGAGCAGCGCCGCGCACACGACCGCGACGTGGTGTCTAATGAGCCGCGCTCCATGGATTCTGGGCAGGGTGTTCATTTGCGTGTTCACGTTCGTCAAGCGGCCGCATTCGGGATACCCGCGGCCGTCCTGGTCTACTACGCACTGGAGTCGGGGTCGTATGACATCGTCGTGCGACAGGCCGAGGCGGTCGCGGTCTGGCTGATCCTGGGACTCGGGTTCGCGCTGGGCCTGCTGCCGCGCGCGCGCCTGCCGCGCTGGTGGTTCGTCCCGTTCGGCGCCTTCCTGCTGTTCGCGATCTGGACGGGCCTCAGCCTGACCTGGGGCGACAGCGCCGAGCGGACCGTCGCGGAGCTCGCCCGAGTGGCCCATTACGGCGGGATCGTCCTGCTCGTCTGGAGCCTGCTCGACCGCGACACCTGGCGCGCCGCGGTCGCCGGCATCGCCTTCGCCGGCGTGGTGGTGGCGGCGATCGCCGTCGCCAGCCGGCTCGCTCCGGACCTGTTCCCGGCGAACGACCCGCGGCGCGTGTTCGGCACCCAGCGGCTGAACTACCCGTTCTACTACTGGAACGCGGTCGGAGCCTGGAGCGCGATGACGATCGCGATGGCGCTGGCGTGGAGCGCGCACGCCAAGCTGCTCCTGACCCGGGTCCTGTTCGCCGGCGCGCTGCCGATCTGCGGCCTCGCGGTCTACCTGACCTACTCGCGGGCGGGCGTGGCCGGCAGCGTGATCGCGGTGCTCCTCGTGGTGGCGCTCAGCCACAACCGCTGGGTGGCGGCGATTCACGCCGCCGCGGCGGCCGGCGGAACGGCGATCGTGATCCTCGTGACCCGCGAGCAGGAGGCCATCGTCGACGCGAGCACCTCAGCCGATGGCGCGGGCTCGGTGCTGCTGGCGCTGATCGCCGGCTGCGTGCTGGTCGGGGCGGTGGCGGCCTCGACCGGCTGGCTCGGGATTGACCGCTTGAGGCTCGGACGGGGCCCCGGCGGCGCGCTCGCGGCTGCCGGCGCCGTGGTGGTGGCGGCGCTGGTGCTCACCGTCGGCCGCGACGAGATCAGCGACGGCTGGGACCAGTTCCGCGGAGCGAGCCTCGTGAGGGCGGACACCGGCCCCGGCTCCGATCCCGCCTCGCGGCTCACCAACCTCCAGAGCGGTCGCTACGAGATCTGGCGCTCGTCATGGCGTGCCTTCGAGACGGCGGAGCTGAAGGGGGTCGGCGCCGGCGGCTTCGAGTTCTGGTGGAACCGCGACGGCGGCGAGGAGTACGTGCGCGACGCCCACTCGCTGTATCTCGAGAACCTGGCCGAGCTGGGGATCCCCGGATTGATGCTGGTCCTGGCGGGGCTCCTCGGGTGTGCCGCGATTGCGCTCGCGGCGCGGATCCGGTGCTCCGAGGTCCCCGAGATCGGAGCGGTCACGGCGGGTCTGGCGGCGCTGCTCGTCTACCTCGTCCACGCGGGGGTCGACTGGATGTGGGAATCCACCGCCGTGACCGTGCTCGCCCTGGCGGCGGTGTGCGCCGCCGGGGCCGCCGGCGCCGGTGAGCGCGCGCGACCGGTGTTGGCGCTGCGCGTCGGCATCGCGCTGCTGGCGATCCCGGCGCTGCTCGTGCAGCTGCCCGGGCTCGTCGGGACGTCCAAGGTGCGCGACAGCCAGGCTGCGGTGGCGAGGGGCGACGCCGCCGCGGCGCTCGCCTACGCCAGCGAGGCGGTCGATGCCGAGCCGTGGGCCGCGAGCCCGCTGGTGCAGCGGGCCCTCGTCGAGGAGCAGACCGGGCGGCTGGGCGCGGCGGCGGCCGACCTGCGCCTTGCCGCGGAGCGCGAGCCCACCAACTGGAGGCAGGCGGTGATCCTGGCGCGCGTCGAGGCAAAGCGCGGACAGGCCGCGGGTCGCGATCCGGGAGTACCGCCGCGCACGCGCGCTTCGGCCGTCCGCTCGCGTGTTCGCCCCTCCGCCGGGCTAGCAACACGCTCGTACAGACGTCCAGAATCGGCCTCCGCTGAGCTCGGACATGCGCCCAGCAGGGCCTCCGCTCGTCCCACTCCGGGGCGGCCGCTGTCGATCCGCAGTACATGGTTCGCGGGACGTCCCGGCGCGTGGCCCTGGCCACCATTGCCCTCTTCGCTGCGCTCGGCGGGGTCTCTCCGACCCCCGCGCTGGCGAGCTACGAGGGCGTCTTTGGTGTGAATGTGCAGGGGTTGGCGGAGTTGCCGCGGGGGCAGGTGGAGCGGCATTTGGAGGTGATCGCGGCGGGCGGGTTGGAGCTGGTGCGCCGCGACGCGTCCTGGGATGTGGCCGAGCCTGAGGCGCCGGTCGGGGGCCGCCATGACTATCGCTGGGAGCGCTTCGATCGCGAGCTGGCCGCCTATGCCAGGCACGGGCTGCGCTGGCTGCCGATCGTCGACTACTCGACCGGCTGGGCGGCGAGCGTGCCGGGCGACCCGTTCTCGCCGCCGGCCCGCACCGACGACTACGCCGCCTACGCCGGCGCGCTCGCGGCCCGCTACGGCAGCGGCGGCAGCTTCTGGGCCGAGCACCCCGAGCTGCCGCGCCTGCCCGTCACCCGCATCGAGATCTGGAACGAGCCCAACGCCGAGCTGTTCTGGCACCCCACAGCCGACGCGCCCCAGCGCTACGCCGAGCTCTACCTGGCCGCCCACCAGGCGATCCGCCAAGCCGACCCGGCCGCACACGTAGTGGTCGGCGGGCTCGCGCTCGCCAACAGCGACGTCTCAGACCAACACGCCTTCATCGAAGCGATGATCGCCCACCGCCCCCAACTCGCCCAAACGATCGACGCCGTCGCGCTGCACCCCTACGCCCCCACCGCCGCCGGCGTGCTCACCCAGATCGCCGACTTCCGCGACACCCTCCGCAACGTCGGGCTCGGCCACACCCCACTCGAAATCACCGAAATCGGCTGGACCACCACCAAGACCCCCGAACCAGAACGCGCCGCCGCGCTCGCCACCCTCGCAAACCAACTCCCCCGCAGCGACTGCAACATCACAAGCCTGATCCCCCACACCTGGACCACAGCCGAACAAAACCCGGGCGACCCAGAACACTGGTTCGGCATCACCAACGCACGACACCACCCCCAAACCCACCGCCACCGCCTACACCACCGCGGTCCAGGCCATGCGCAGCGGACCGGCCCAGACGGCCAGCCTCCCGGTCTGCGCGGCCGGCGCCGAGCCTCGACCCCTCGGGCATCCGCAGGCTCGCCCGTCGTTCCGCGCCGAGGCGACCGCGGCTGCGGATGCGGGTCGTGCGGCGGGACGGCCGCCGCCCGCACGTCCTGGCGACGCTTCGCTGTCCCGCGGGGTGCAGGCTCGAGCTCACCCTCGCCGCCCGAGACCGGAGGGCCCGCAGCACACGGCTGGTGGGCCGCCGGACCCTGCCGTTCAGCTCCAAGGCGAGGAAGGTGACGTTCCGGGTCGGCAGTTCCCGCGGGCCGGTGCGCCTGCGGGCGAAGGCCACCGGCCGGCAGGGCGGAGTCACCGTCCGCGCGCGGACGCTTCGCTCGCGCCAGAACGGCCGCTAGTCGCCAACCGGCTGCCATCCTGACCCTCGATGGGGAGGTCCGGCCGCTTCCTGCTCGGCGGCGCGACGGTCGTGACGGCGGTCGCGGTCGCGATCGGCTTCTTCGCCACGGGCGAAGACGACGGCCCCCGCCCCGACGCCGCGCCCCGGCAGGCATTCTTTGGTGTGAATGTGCAGGGGTTGGCGGAGTTGCCGCGGGGGCAGGTGGAGCGGCATTTGGAGGTGATCGCGGCGGGCGGGTTGGAGCTGGTGCGCCGCGACGCGTCCTGGGATGTGGCCGAGCCTGAGGCGCCGGTCGGGGGCCGCCATGACTATCGCTGGGAGCGCTTCGATCGCGAGCTGGCCGCCTATGCCAGGCACGGGCTGCGCTGGCTGCCGATCGTCGACTACTCGACCGGCTGGGCGGCGAGCGTGCCGGGCGACCCGTTCTCGCCGCCGGCCCGCACCGACGACTACGCCGCCTACGCCGGCGCGCTCGCCGCCCGCTACGGCAGCGGCGGCAGCTTCTGGGCCGAGCACCCCGAGCTGCCGCGCCTGCCCGTCACCCGCATCGAGATCTGGAACGAGCCCAACGCCGAGCTGTTCTGGCACCCCACAGCCGACGCGCCCCAGCGCTACGCCGAGCTCTACCTGGCCGCCCACCAGGCGATCCGCCAAGCCGACCCGGCCGCACACGTAGTGGTCGGCGGGCTCGCGCTCGCCAACAGCGACGTCTCAGACCAACACGCCTTCATCGAAGCGATGATCGCCCACCGCCCCCAACTCGCCCAAACGATCGACGCCGTCGCGCTGCACCCCTACGCCCCCACCGCCGCCGGCGTGCTCACCCAGATCGCCGACTTCCGCGACACCCTCCGCAACGTCGGGCTCGGCCACACCCCACTCGAAATCACCGAAATCGGCTGGACCACCACGCAGACTCCGGAGCGTCAGCGGGCGAGCGGCCTGCGCCGCCTTGCCGAGGAGCTGCCGGGAAGCGGCTGCAACGTCGTGAGCCTGATCCCCCACACGTGGGTCACCGCGGAGGAGGACGGCTCCGACCCCGAACAGTGGTTCGGGATCGCAGGCGCGGACGGGTCGCCGAAGCCGTCGGGCGCGGCGTACCTGAGCGCCGTCAGGCGGAGCGGCGACGAGCCGCGAGAGCGGCCTAGCGCTTGCGGACGCGGATGACGCAGTTCCAGGTGATGAGCTCGCGCAGCAGCGGCACGCGGCAGATGAACGCGAGCCGCGGCCAGTAGCGCGGCTCGACCCGCTCTATCTCCAGCCGCGGGCGTGAGCGGACCAGCCGCAGGGTCGGACCGATGTGGACCGGCCACAGCCCGGCGCCGTAGGGGTTCTTGCGGGGCGGCCCGTGCAAGCGCTCGTGGAGGCGCGGACCGAGCCGCGGTCCGAGGTAGTGGTACGGCGACATGTCGTGGCCGCCCCAGGGCGAGTACCAGTTCGTCCACGAGATGAAGGCCCAGCCGCCGGGCTTGAGCACGCGTTCGATCTCGTCGATCACGGGCTCGGAGCGGGGAGTGTGCTCGAGCAGGTTGGAGCAGAGAACCGCGTCCACGCTCTCGTCCTCCAGCGGCAGGTCCTCGGCATCGGCCACCAGCGCGCCCTCCGGGGGCCCGCCCGCCGAGGCGAGCTCGTCCGGGTCGTTGTCGACCGGGATCACCTGCGCGCCGACGCTCCGCAGGGCGCGGGTGTAGAAGCCCGGCCCGCAGCCCAGGTCGAGGATCGTGCGGCCGGCGAGCGGTCCGTGGCGGCGCTCGAAGTCGCGAGCGGCCTCGGCGGCCAGCAGATCGTAGAAGCGCTCGGGCTCGACCGTCTCCCGCCGCCAGAGCCGCCAGAGCGTGATGGCGTGCCGGATCCCGCGCGGCCGAGCGGCCAGCGCGCCCAGCTCGCGATCATCCCCCGGCGCGCGGGTCGGGTCACGATTGGCGTCGACTAGGGATGGCACTGGGCGAGCGTAGTTCGGTGGTGGTCGAGCGCGGACTCAGGGCGCGGCGCGTACCTCGTAGATACTGGTGTATCGGTAGCGCGCGAGCCGATCTGCAATGGCGGGCCGGCGCAGCCGGACACCGGCCGCCGCCGCCACGCGTTCGGGCCGCTCCCCACCGTTGACCGTGAGGACAGCGAGCCGGCCGTTCGCCGGAAGCGGCCGCAGCCTCCCGTCAGGGTAGCCCGGAATCGGCTCGTCCGAGGTGAGCCCGCGCACGCCGTCGCGGCGCAGGTAGTACGCCGCGGCGAGCGCTCCGGTGGGGCTCGCCAGGAGCGGCTCGCCCGGCAGCGCCCGGCGTTTCAGCTCGGCGACCTCGGGGTCGCCGCGGGGCGGATCGAGCAGGAGCGCGTCCTGCCCGCGCACCGCAAACGCCAGCGTGAGCGCGGCGGCGACGACCACCGGCAGGCCCGCGGCCACGACGGGCCGGACCGCGGCGGCGTTCGAGGAGAGGCGCTCGAGCGCGAGCCTCGTCACGAGCGCCAGCCCGGCCCCGGCCGTGACGAGGTAGAGCGGCAGCAGCTCGATCCAGTTGCGCGCGAACACGGGCGCGTCCCACACGAGCACGATCGGAAGGGCCACCACCAGGGCGACCGGCGCGAGTGGGATGGCGTGGCGGCCGAGCCGGCGGTGCTGCACGATCGCGAGCACGGCGGCGCCGAGCAGCACCAGCCTCAGGACGAAGGGGAGGCCCTCGTTGTAGAAGCCCCAGATGTCGCGCAGCAGCCGCCACTTCTCGTCGAGGCTCTCAGCGCGCGGCACCACGTCCTCGGTCGGCGTCCAGCCCTGGTCTCCGAGCGTCGGCGCATAGAGGGCGGCCCCGGCGAGCGCGGCAAGCGCCAGCGTCATTACCAGCTCCCGCAGGGTCCGCCGCCGGGACGCCCCGGCAAAGCGCATTGGCCGCGACCCAGATGGCCGCCACCAGCACCCCCACCACCATCGAGGGCACCGAGTAGACCGCGAGCACCGAGAACGCCCCGAACCCGGTCCAGGCGAGCGCCCGGTGCGTGCGGGCGGCCCAGCTCGCGCACGCCATCGCCGCCACCACGAAGAACGTGCCCGGCATGTACCCGCGCCCGTTGGCCGAGTACTGGATCAGCGCGGAGGAGCCCGCCACGAGCGCCGCGCCCCACAGCGCCGCCTGCCTGCCGTAGAGCTCGCGGCCGAGCACGAAGGTGGCCGGCACGGTGGCGATCCCGGCGACGAGCGCGAACAGGCGCAGCGTCCATTCGTCCTGCCCGAAGACGCGCCAGCTCGCATGGACGGCGAGCGTGTTGAGCAGATGGTTGTTGGGCAGCGAGTAGTCGGCGAGGCCCTCGTGCCAGGGCTGCGAGGCGTAGCGCAGGAAGGTCAGCGCCTCGTCGGGGCGCACGGGCACGGAGAGGAACCCCAGGCGCACGGCCGCGGCCGCCGCGAGGATCGCGCCGAGCGCGAGCACCGGCAGGCGCCGCACGGCGCTCAGCTCCGCGGCTCGCGGGTGTCGAGCCAGGCGCGGCAGGCGGCGCGCGAGCCGATCCGCGTCGAGCGACCGGTCGCGACGTCGACGAAGCGCGTCCGACCGTAGGGCAGTTGGGCGGCGTCCTCCTCGCCAGTCACCGCCACGCCCCCGGCCGCGCACGCGACCGCCCTGCCGTTGTTGACGGGATAGGCCTGCAGGGAGTCGTCGTCCCAGAGCAGGCGCAGCGCGCCGGTCAGATCCCAGGACTGGTGAAACACGGGAACACCCGGAGCCGCGAAGGCGGGCACGCGGAAGGCGGCGAGCCCGCCGCCGGGCGGCGGTGGACGCGTGTCGGCGAGGTCGTCGAGCACGCGCTCCTGCGCGTCGGCCGCGTCTCGCCAGCTGGACTGGTCGGACTGGAGGCGCAGCGCGTAGCCCACCACCAGCAAAGCGGTCAGGGCGATCGCGATCGGCGCGGCCGGCCGGCGGAGACGCTCCCCGAGCTGGAGCGCCGCGAGCATCACCAGCGCGTAGACGAGCATGGCGATGCCGAGCGCGGCGAAGACGTTCACGCGGTTGGCGATCCCGCGATGCGCCGGGTTGTAGTCGGCGGCCGCGATGAGCACGACGTAGCCGGCGGCGGCGACCAGCGTCGCCGCGGCGGCCAGCATCAGCCAGGGACGCAGCTCGGCGGCCTGCCCGCGCCGCACGCGGGCGAGCGCCGCGCCGAGCACCACGACCACGATCAGGCCACCGATCAGGCGGGCGGGCGAGAGATCCGCGGTGTCCCCGAGCGGGAAGACGCTCCAGCTCAGCACGGAGAGCGCCCCGGCGCTGACCTCGACCGCGCGCTCGGGAAGGGCCGAGAGCGGCTCCCGGTCCAGGGTCGTCTGCGCGGTCGCGAGTCCAAGCACGGTGGCCATGGCCACCACGTCGGCCAGCCAGCGCCAGAGCGCGGGCGCGCCGGGCTCGCGGCGCCAGTACAGCAGCACCGACAGCAGCACCGGCACGAGCGTGAACTCGTAGGACATGAGGCTGGCGGCGTAGAGCAGCACGGACCCCGCGTGCATCGCCAGCGCCCAGGGCCCGCGCCGCGGGAGCGCCTCGAGGGCCAGCAGCAGGCCGGCCAGGTAGAGGCAGATCGCGAGGCTGGCGGCGCTGCCCGACGCCCACAGGCGCACCGAGTCGGCGAGGGGGAAGAGCAGCACGAGCAGCGCGATCGGCGCCGCGTGCACCGGCCGCATGCCGAGCACCCGCAGCACCGCGTAGAAGAGCACGGCGACCCCGAGCCCGAGCACCGCCGAAACCACCAGATGGCCCGTCGGATCGAGCCCGAACAGCTCCGAGCGCAGGGCGGCATAGAAGGTCCCAACTGGGCGACTGACGGAGATCTCGAGCAGGTTCCCGACGCCGGCGAGGAAGCCGTCGGCGGACGCCACCGCGTAGTCGGCAGCGAAGTTCCAGTCGTCGGAGTAGAAGCCGCCGTCGAGCGTGTAGGGCCCGTAAGCGAGCGAGGGCGACGAGGATCAGGCCCGCCACCACGGCGGCGTCGGCCCGGCGGTCGCGACGCGCCGCTGCGGGCGAGGGCCGCCCTCGCGGCCGTGCGGCGGCTGTCTCGAGCAGCGACACGAAGCGCTTCTCCAGCATGGCAGTCCCTTCGGGCGTCGGCCAGCGCCGCCGCGGAGCCGCCCGAGAGGCCCGGAACTCGGCTTACACTGCACAGATCCAGGGGGTTGGCGCCCGAGCACGTCCGCAACTCGACACGCTGGCGCTGCTCGCGCCGCTGCTCTTCGTCGTGCCCGTGGTGAGCGGCATCGTGGCGACGCTCGCCAACCTGGCCGGGACCGACGATCCGTATCTCGGCTTCAGCACCACGGCCACCAGCGTCGACGCCCAGGCCGTCTTCCTCGGCGAGCCGCTCTTCCAGGACCCTGACGACGGCTACACCGGCCTGCCGCTCTCGCCGCTGTTCCCGCTCGTGCTCGGTGCCGTGCACCATCTCTCGTCCTGGAGCGGCTGGGGGATCGTGCTGAGCACGGCCGCCGGCCTGACGCTGAGCGCGCTGGCCGGCGCGCTCGGCTACCGCGGCGCCGTGGCCGCCGGCGCCGCCCGTGGCACGGCCGCCGCAGGCGCCGTCGGCATCGGTGCTCTCGCCTGGTGGCTCGTCACGTTCGTGCCGATCGACTTCCTCTTCGAGGTGCGGGCCGACCAGCCGTCCTGGGCGCTCGCCCTGGGCGGCCTCGTGCTCGTGCCGGCGGCCCTCGACGGGTCGCGCCGCGCGCTCGTCGCCGCCGTCCTCCTGCTCACGGCGGGCGTATGGACGAAGCAACCCGCGGGCGTCGCAATCGTGGCCGCGCTGCTGTGGACCGCGGTCGAGGCCGCTCGCGGCCAGGTCGCATGGCGGCGCGCGGCCACGCTCGCGGGCGCGCTCGTGGCGCTGAACGCGGCGCTGCTGGCACTCGTGGCGGCGCTCACCTCGGGCTGGGCGTTCACGTTCATCGTCGAGATCCCCGCCCGCGAGACGCGCGAGCAGGGCCTCCTCCCGTCGACCCGTGAGCTCCTGACCTCGACGGCCGGCGCGGCGCTCTTCGCGGCGACGGTCTGGGTGGCCTACGTGCTCGCGGTCCGCCGACCGCCGTCCGGGCGCCGGGCCCGGATCGCCGGAGCGCTCGCGCTCTTCGTGGCCGTCGGGTCGCTGACGGCGGTGGTCGCGAACACCAAGCAGGGCAGCTACGACAACCAGTTCCTCGGCGTCACCTGGGCCCTCGTCCTGATCGGGGCGATCGGCTGGGGCGAGGGGGCGGCGCGTCGCGGGGCGGCCGCCGCCGGCGCGGCGGTGGTCGCCCTGCTGTTCGCGCTCGGGTTCGCCGGCGGGCTGCGCGACTCGCTCGCCGACACGATCGACGTCGCCGTTCCGCCGCTGCGCGACGTCACGGACTGGGTGGAGCTGGCGCCGGGGCTCCGCGACCTGGCGTCGTCGCAGTCCGTCTATCACCCGGTCTACTCCGACCTGAACGTCGAGCCGCGCGGCGAGGTGTTCCCGAGCCACGTCCACATCCAGGACGTGCTCGCCGGCGGAGAGCGGCCCGGCTTCCTCGTGGACGCGCTGCTCGACCGGCGCTTCGACCTCGTCTACGAGTTCGACGAGGCGGAGCGCTTCGAGCTCTACGCCTCCGCCTACGGCAAGCAGGAGGAGAACTTCCTCTGGAAGCTGAACCGGGCGATCGAGGCTCGCTACCGGCCGGGTCTCGGCTTGCCGCGGGAGGTGCGATCGGCGCGGCTCCTGCCGGACGGAACGTACGCCTCGCCGGGCGTAGGGGTGCGCCGGCCGGGACCGGAGCGCGACCGCTGGATGCGGCACTGCTTCGGGCCCTTCCGGATCGGCTCGGAGACGTGGCGGATCCGGCGCGGCGGCGGGTTCTGGTGCCGCCCCGGAGGGCGCGGCCCCGTGCTTCGCCTGCGCGAGACACCGGCCTCCGTGTCCGAGGTCCGCTCCGGGAGCGGGGTCGAGCGGATCGCGGGGCGCCTGACGGCCGTGTTGCCGCGCCACCGAGGCGTCTTCGAGCTCGCCTGCACCGGCGGCGTGCAGGCGCTGGCTGCTGCGGGCCCGCGGAGGGCGCGACGCAACCGAGGTGGAGCTGCTCGCGGGCGAGACACACGTCCGGCGAGTGCCGGGGCCGCGCGTCACCCTCGCGTTCGCACCCTCGCGTGAGGCGAGGCTCAGCCGGGTTGGAGCTGGTGCTGGCGCGTTCGCCGTCGGCGTGCCCGCCGGCGACTGTGGCGCAGTGAGCGTACGCGGCTCGCGCGGCAGTGATCTGCGCGTGCGGCTTGATGGGCTGCGGCTGCGCTGAACCACGCACGATGCGGCTGCTGCGCCCCCGAGATCACGCCGGAGCGGCGCTCCGTCTGGCTCCCGCCGTCTCCGACGCCCCTGATCCGCTGGGCTGTTGGGCGCCGCGCAAAGCGCGGGCGAGATCCTGGAAGCCGAGCACGCCGCCGCATACAAGGAGCGGAACGGACGGGATCAGATAGCGCAGTTCGAAGTGGCTCATCGCCGCCGGCAGCAGCATGGCCAGGCCGCCTCCCACGAGCAGGAAGACCTCTTTCCGCCGCGGAAGGCGGTCGCGCCACGTCGGCAACACTCCGAGCAGCACAACGACCAGGCCCACCAGCCCGAAAGCACCCATCAGCCACCGCGGGGTATGGATCAGCCGCTGGTAGGTCGCAAGCGCATCCGCGGGCGGGTGAACCCTCATCGTGTAGGCCGGGAAGTACCTTCGATGCACGGTGCCGCCCTGCCTGGGACGTGGCTCGTCCGGGAGGGTGATCGGAACGTCGTAGCTGCGGATGACGGACATTGCCCCCGGCTCGAAGAAGCGGACGTAGTCGCTCGTCACACGCTCGATGTACTCGAACGGGCGCGAGCGTACGACGGCGATTCCGAACTCCCGTAGCCGAGCGTTGGCGTGGAGCTTCTCCGTCCGCGTGTCGGGCTCCCCGAAGCGCTGCCTGGCCGGAGACCGCGCGTCCCAGAGGTAGAAGGCGTTCGGGTCCCGTCCCTCGAGGCGCCTGTCGGCGTCCGTCGGGCATAGGTTCCGCGCTCGGCGTGGAACCTCCAGCCGCCGGCAGTCGGCCAGGTCCGCCGTCCTGCCGTATAGGAACCAACCCTCCCACTGCGTGAAGCCGAAGGTGCCTGTCCGAGCATCGTGGAGTGCCGCGTACGCGAGGAGCGGGACGGCCATAGCGAGACAGCCCGCGGCGACCGTTCGCCAGCCCGCCCGGCTCCATACCAGGTACCCAAGCCACACTGGCGCGGCAAAGATTGCGGGTACCCGGATCAGCACCGCACCCGCCAAGAGGGCGCACGCCAAGGCCACGGGAAGCGGATCCCGCGTCCTGGTGATCAGCCAAGCGCTCGCCACGACCGCCAGCACGAAGAACGACTCCGCCAGTACATGCTGCTCCAGGGCGATGAGGTACGCGTCCAGCACGACGATGGCCGTGGCGATCGCGGCCAGCAGGCGGCCCGTACCGAGGCGCACGAGCAGCAGGTACACGAGTAGCCCGGCCACAAGTCCCGCGACGTGCTGGGCGGTGGAGATAACGGCGAGGTTGCGGCCCGGCACAGCGAGCAGGTCCAGGATCAACGAGTAGCCCGCAGGCTTGTCCGGAAGGATCCCGACGGGCGAGCCCGAGTACGCCGCGCCCAGAGACGCCCATGAATCCGGGAAGAGGAGCGCCGGACGGTAGGCGATCCCCGTCGCCACGCGGAGGAGCGCCGCGAGGGCCAGAACCGTGAGCAGCGCCCAATGCCGCCGCGCAAAGGAAGCGGCGCTGGGGGCCCACCTCCCCCCAGTTATCGACGACATGAACGTCAATCTAGGGCCCGATGGTTGCCTCCGCCACCGGCCGCCCGAGCTAGCCGCAGCTGCGTCTGGACGTCTTGGGCCGCGGCAGCCGAGGGTGGCGCGGGCATGAGCATCTAGCTTTGCTTCATGGCTTGGGCTCGTCATGGCGGTGGGCAGGCGCCTGCCCGCGCGCCGCGGTTCAGCCTCCTTTCGAGTGCTCTCCATCTCGCGGTCCTTTCCTCGTTCGCGATCGCCTGGCAGTACTTCGACCCCCTGCGCGAGACCCCGGAGTTCTTCATAAGCCGCGGGCTCGGCGGACGCGAGATCGTCTTCTACGCCCTTTCCATGCTCGTGCTGCCGCCCGCGCTCTGGTCGGCTTGGAGTGGCTCGCCGGCCTCGCTTGGCCGCGCCTCCGCGACGGGCTTCACCTGGTGTTCGTCGGGAGCTTGTTCGCGCTGATCGCTTGGCAGGCCGCCAACGACATCCTCACGCCGCCGCCGCCGTCAGCGATTGTCATTCAGGCCGGTGCGCTGACTGTCGCTGTCGTGGCGGCGCTGGCGTACGGGCACCGGTTGGCCGTCCGGTGGTGGCTGACCGCGCTGGCACCCGCCCCACTCGTCGTACTTCTCCTGTTCCTCGTCTTCTCGCCTCTGCGTCCAATTGTCTTCGGGGGCGGCGGCCCGACCCCGGAGCGTGTTTCTTCGACGGGTGCGCCAGTCGTGTTCATCGTGTTCGACGAGCTACCGGTCGTGTCGCTCATGGGCCCCGATGGAGAGATCGACGCGGACCGCTACCCGCACTTTGCCCGGTTGGCCGGCATGGCGACCTGGTACCGCGACGCCGCCGGCTCGGCTGACTACACCGCCCTGGCCGTGCCTTCCATCCTCACGGGCACCCGCGGCAACCCGGACCAGGTCCAAGTCGTCGCGGACCATCCCCGCTCCATCTTCACCCTCCTCGGCGGCAGTTATCACCTCGACGTCTCGGAGTGGGCGACCCACCTCTGCCAGACAGCCTGCCCGGAACAGGTCAAGGCCCCGCTGTCGATACGGCTTCGCAGGCTCGACGGCGCCTCCATCGACTCGATACCGGCGCTTCCGAGCTGGGCCAGAGAACGGATCGCGCGCCGGCTGAGCCACCTGCAACCGATTCGCCGCAGCTCGAGATGTACCGCCGCAGCGTCCGGCGGCTGGAGCGCGGCCCTGAGGACGTCCGATTCCGTCGCTTTCTCCGAATACTCGGCCGGGGCCCCGCGCCAACCCTGTACTTCCTCCACGTTGGGCTACCGCACCGCCCTTTTGACGGACTCCCGGATGGCCACCGATACAAGCCGGCCCTGAACACCGACTTCTACGAGCGCTGGCCCCCTGACGACATCTTCGCGCGAGAGGCCTATCGCCGACATCTGCTCCAGCTCGGTTACACGGACCGGCTGGTGGGCGACCTGTTGCGGCGCCTGGAGGAGTCGCGACTGCTCGACCGTGCGTTGGTCGTGGTGACCGCTGATCACGGAGCGAGCTTCCGGCGTGGCGATGAGTCACGCAACGCGACCACCAGCAACGCGGGGGAGATTTCCGGGGTTCCGCTCATCGTCAAGGCACCAGGCCAGCGACGAGGACGAGTCAGCGACGCGCGTGTCGAGACGGCGGACATACTGCCGACGATCGCGAAAGCACTCAGGGTGCGGATGCCTTGGCCGCTGGACGGCAGGCCCGCGGACGAAATAGGACGGAGCCGCAGGAGACTGATCATCTGGAGGGTCGACGCGGGCGGCAAGGTGGCGGTCGAGTGGCGGACATTCGAACGTCAGAAGGACGCCGCCCTGCGACGGAAGCTAAGGCTGTTCGGCTCGGGCCAGTCGCGCCCGGGGCTGTTCGGGGGCGGACCCAGCTCGGGTCTCATCGGTAGACACCTCTCAACTCTCCGGCTCGTGCGACATGGACGCGTCCGCGCCGAGCTCACGGATCCCTCGCGTTATCGAAGCGTTCGCCGGACCGACCCCGATCTGCCCGCTGACGTGAGCGGTCGCTTGATCAGGAAGCGAGATTCCCGCCGGGCGATCGTGGTCGCAGTCAACGGGCGGGTCGTAGCAACCACATGGTCCGACCCCGGAACGGGGCGTTTCTCCACGATCGTGCCGCCCTCGTCACTACGGAACGGCGCAAACGACGTCGAGATCCTCACACCCGTCCACACCGAACAAGGGCGAACAGTGGCCGTGCTTGGAGGGACCCGCTAGGCGCAGGCTCGGCCGACGTAGCGCCGACCTCGGAACCGCTCCGGGACGGTCGATCTCAACACGCGATGCTGAAGAACTCGAGTGCGACGTCAGCTAATCAGGCGGACGGCATGCTCGACGAACGGCTTGTTCCGCCCGCCTGTCCGCCCGGCCCAGCTCGAACAGACTGTTGTGGCCGACGCGGAGCACCTCCCGGGCAGACGGGTAAGCGCGCGTCCACGCGGTCTCTACGGGAAGGATGCCATCGGGGTCGGGTGCGGTCACTACGAAGTCGTAGTCACCCGACGCGAGCGCGGCTTGCCACTCGCGACACGACGCGATCGGGCGGGAGTCTCCGTTCGGTTCCGCGACGACAGGCACCTCGACGGTGTTGCGCGGTCGTCGGCCATAGAGCGGGTAGTGGCCGATGAACCCACCGACGGCGATACGGGCGTGCTCGACGTCGCGGAGCCTGAGATAGCTCGCGCCGATCGGCTCAGGCAGTCCTCCGCGGGCATAGCGTTGCTCGAGGTAGTCGGTCTGCGCGAGCCACCCCGCGAGCACGGCCGCCATCGCAGCCACGGTCAGCCCTCCGGCAGCGGCGCCGCGGGGCCAGCGACTGCGCCTCAAGAGCATCACCGCCCCGACAACGGCAACGGCGGCGAGGAGCGCCGCGAGGGTGCGAAGCGGCTTGTGCGGGACGTTGATGACGACGGCCGCGCTCAGCAGAGCGGTGATCGCGGTGATCGGCAGGCGTATGTGGCGAAGCGCGAACGGAAGCACGATCGCTCCAAGCGCCAGCGCCATCACCGCAAACCGCATGTTGCCGGCGAAGCAGAGGGCGGTCCCCGCCGCCGGCGTGACAAGGTAGGCCAGCACCGAGGCAAGCGCGACGAGTCCGAGTACCGAGGTCAGGCGGTCACGCCGCACGAGCGCACCGCCCACCGCCCCTGCGACGACCACGCCGAGGACCATCGGCCAAACCCCGAGCACATCATCCAGTTGGGGAACGAGCTGCTCGCGTGCCGCGCGCGGCCTGCCGACCCAGTCCGCGACGGTCGTGCTGCCGCATCCCCTGGGCGACCCGATCGACGGCAGACTGAGCGGTCCAAGGTCGAAGCCAAACCAGGGCAGCGGGTTGCCTGCGTGCGCCAGGTTGCGCCCGTACCAGAACCCTCCCGTGGCTACGAGCGCGAGAGCCCAGCCCAGCACGAGATCCCGCCGGCGCCAGCTCAAGGCCACGACCGCCACGGTCAGCGCCAGCACCGGGCCCAGCGCGTTGAGCCGCGTCCCGACCGCGAGCCCGGCCGCGAGCCCGGCGATGGTGACCGCGGCGCGGTCGTGGCGATCCGTCACATAAAGCGCCACCGCGGCCAGGAGGAAGGCCAGCCCGACGACGTCGTTCTTCGCCGAGCCGGCTTGGGTGGCCAAGATGATCGGGACAGAGGCGGCAAGACCGGCGGCGGTCAACGTGGCAGGGGCGAGGCCGGCTGGGCGGCCGATGCACCAGGCCCCGAGCAGCGCAAGCGAGACCCAGGCGAGGCTGAGGAGGGGCGACAGGAAGTCGGTGCCGAAGAGGAGGATCCCCGCGGCGTGGAACAGCTCCGACGTGGCCGGCAGGAACGACGGCGATGGATCGCCGACGCTGTGCAGGTGGACGACCGAACTCTCCTGGGCGAAGCGGGCGGCGAAGGGCATGTGGTACCAGAGCGTGTCCTGTTCCCGCATGCCCCCCTCGAGCGCGAACCGGGTGTTGCCGAGCCACGGGGCGAGCACGAGGGCCGTGGCGAACGCCGCCAGACCGATCGCCGGAAGCGGGGGGCGCGGCGCCGCGAGCGGCGCTCGACCGACGACCGCAGCAGCTCGCCGCTCCCAGAGCCAGAGCGCCGCTCCGAGGGCGAGAGAGGAAAGCGCAAGCGGCAGGGCATCGAAGGCGCCGACGGCTCCCAGCAGCTCGCTTGCAAGAACGAACCCTGCGAGCGCGAGCGTGATCTCTGCCAAGCGGGCCGGCGCGCCACCCCATCCCGGCAGCACCCGACGCCGGACGCTCACCGCGCCAACGCTCAGAGAGCCCGTGACCAGGACCAGGAGCGCCACCCCGGCGACGTACTCACCAGCGGTCAAGTGGCCAGGACGCGCTCCGACATCGAGCCGTCTGATCCGTTTTGCCGCCGGTCACACATGTGGCGTAAGGATGGAACACATCGCCTCGGACGCTGATGCCATCCCAACCGCGACGGGGACCAGCGCTCGCCACATGTCATGAAGCGGCTGGCGGATTGCGTCACCTCGGGCTGCTGACTGTCGTAGCGCCTGTCTACAACGAAGAGAAAACGCTGCGGCGATTCTACGAGCGGTATGGCTGTCGCGAAACTTCGGCACCAGACCGCCCTGACCGCTGGACTGGACCAACGCGAAGGGCCATGCCGTCGTCATGCTTGACTCCGATCTGCAGGACCCGCCGGACTTGATCCCCTACGATGCTCGAACGGTTCTGCTCAGCGCTGCCATCGACCGTCGCGGCGCCCGCAGGAGCGCTGCATGACCCACGGCGTGCGCGCCCGGCCGGGGCGCGGCACACCGCGACCCTGATCGACCGGCGCCTGCTGCTCGGCGCGATCGTCCTGCTGGCGGTGCTGTGCCGCGTCGTGGGGCTCGGCGACCGGCTGAGCGGCGACGAGGGCTACACCTGGCTCGTGGCCAGCGCGCCGGACGCCGGCACGTTCCTCGACCGGCTGGCGATGTACGAGAACACGCCGCCGCTCATCTACGCGCTGCTCGCCCCGCTGCCGCTCGACGACGAGGCCTGGATCCGGCTGCCCGCCGTGCTCGCCGGGGTGGCCGCCGTGCCGGTCCTGTACGCGATCGTCCGGCCGCTGGTGGGCACGCGCGCCGCGCTGCTCGCGGCGCTCGGGCTGGCGGTCGCGCCGCTCCACGTGGCCTTCTCGAACTACTCGCGCGGCTTCACGCTCGCGGGGCTGGGCTCTCTGCTGGCGCTCTGGGCGGTCGCCCGCCTCGCGCAGGGGGCGCGCCGACGCTGGTGGTGGCTGTACGCGCTCGGGGCCGTGCTCGCCGTCTACTCGGAGTACTACGCCCCGCTCTTCCTGCTGCCGCTGATCGGCGCCCTGCTCGCGCTGCGTGCCCGCCCATGGCGGGAGGTGCTCGTCCTCGGGCTGGCGCCGCTGCTGCTGCTCGCGGCGTGGCTCCCGGAGATCCTGCACTCGCTCGACTTCGAGGGCGAGACGAAGATCGCGCCCAGGTTCCCGGACGCCTCGCCGGGGACGGTCCGCGACGTGGTCGTCGCGCTGTTCCTCGGCAACGACGGCGCGACCGCGGCGGTCGGCCTGCGCCTGCTCCTGTTCGCCGGCCTGGTGGCCGCGCTGGCCGGCGCGATCGTGCTGCTGCTGCGGCGCTCGGCGCGCGAGCCCGGCGCGCGGATCCTGCTCTGGCTCGTCGCGGGCAGCGCGGCGGGCGCCCTCGTGCTCCACGCGCTCTCGCCACTGGCGGACCTCGGCGTGTTCGAGCAGCGCTACCTGACCGGTCTGATCCCGCTCGGTGCGGCGCTGCTGGCCGCGGGGGTGGACTCGCTGCCGTGGCGGGCGGCGGTCCCCCTCGCCGCGCTCGCGCTGGTCGGCGCCGGCGCCGTGGTCGTCGCGCAGCGCTACGACCGCGAGACCGAGCCGGACTTCGCGCGCGTCGAGCGGATCGTCCGCGGCGCGGACGTCCGCACGGTGCTCACGAACAGCGCCGTGGCCGCCTACTACCTGCGCGACCTCGAGACGACGCTCGACCGGCCCTTCAACCTCGGCCGCGGCCGGGAGGCGAGCACCGAGCGTCCCTACGCGGTGGTCGACGAGGCGTGGCGCGCGCGGCCCGGCCCGGGCGAGCGGACCAACGTGGACGCGATCTCCGTGCGGATCGTCAGGTAGGCCTGCGGGCGCTGAGCAGCAGGTTCATCGGCAGCCGCAGGCGGCCGCGCACGAAGCGCCGGTCGAGGGCCTCGAGTGCGAGGCCGATGCCGTTCACCGCCAGGTAGGCGGCGGCGAAGAGCGGCCTCGTCAGCGGCCGCAGGACGGGTCGCGCCGCGGCCGACTCCTCCAGATGGTTGAGCAGCGTGGCGCTGACCGCCGCCCAGGACACGCCCCAGCCGCCGCTCTCGACGACCCTCACCTCGTGCCAACCCTCGAAGAGGCTCCGCAGCAGGGGCTCCGTGTAGTGGTGCTCGGGGTTCTCGCGGTCGTACTCCCAGACGACGGGCACCGTGATCAGCACCGTGCCGCCGGGCCGCAGCACCCGCTCGATCTCGGCGATCGCGGGCCGCGGCTCGACGAGGTAGTGGAACGCCTGCGTGCAGAGCACGGCGTCGAAGCTCTGGTCCTCGAACGGGAGGAACTCGTCGCTCACCACGTCGGCGACGCCGTAGCGGTAGCCCGGCCGGTCGGTGTCGAGCCCCACCACCGTCGCGCCGGCGGGGAACAGGTCCTCGTAGGGGCGGCTCCCGCAGTACACGTCGAGCACGTCGCGGACCTCGCCGAGGCCCGCGATCGCGGCGCCGAGATCGTCGGCGAGCCGCTTCACGTGCAGGTAGTCGTACTGCGTCGGCCGCGGGTGCCGGCGCGACCGGCGGATCCGCTCCACCACGGCGGCCGGCACCGTGTCCGTGCTCACGGGGCCACCGCCCGCCGCCGGGCCGCCAGCCAGTCGGGGTCCGGCAGCCCGGCTGCGCGCCGGAAGCGGCGCGGCTGGCCGGCGGCGAGCACGCGCAGCCCGCGCGCGGCATCCGCCGGGCTGCGGTGGCGGACGGCGGCGGCCGCGTAGGCGCGCGCCGCCGCCAGCCGGCGGCCGGCGCGGCCGTGGCCGCGGGCGACCCAGCGCGCGAAGTCGAGCCGGTCCGGCTCGAGCGCGATCGGCGGGCTGGCCGCCGCATGCTTGCGCACGAGCAGGTCGAGCTCGCCCTGGAGGTCGGTGCGCCGGGCGGCCGGCATGTTGCCCGCGTGCTCCACGTAGGCCACGAGCACCTCGGGGCAGGCCGCGGCCCGCCCCGCGTGCGCCAGGCGCAGCCAGAGGTCCCAGTCGTCCAGCTCTGCGAAGCGCTCGTCCAGGCCGCCCAGCGTACGCAGCAGCTCGGTCCGCACGATCACGTTCGACGACCCGGCCGGCATCACGTTGGCCCTGCGCAGCTGCTCGGCGAGCCGCTCCGGGTCGGGCAGCGCCGGGGCATGAAACGGCACGTAGCGCTCGTCGACCACCAGCGCGGCGGCGTACGCGAAGTCGGCGCCGGCCGCGCCCGCGGCCGCCAGCTGCGTGCGGAGCTTGAGCGGCGCCCAGAGGTCGTCGTCGTCGAGGAAGGCCACCCACTCGCCGCGGGCCTCCGCGAGGGCCCGGTTGCGCGCCGCCGCCACGCCGCGAGGAGCCTCGTTCGACACGACCCGCAGGCGCGCGTCGCGGACCTCGGCGAGCCGGGCCGCGGTCTCGTCGCGCGCCCCGTCGTCGACGACCACCACCTCGTGCTCGACGCCCTCCTGGCCGAGGGCGCTCGCGAGCGTGACCGACAACAGCGGCCAGCGACCCCGGGTGGGGATCACGACGGTGACCTCAGGTGCTGGCGTCACGCTAGGGCGCCGGGCGCTGATCAGCAGGTTCATCGGGAGCCTGTACCGAGCCGCGGACGAACCGGGAGTCGAGCGCCTCGAGCCCGAGCCCGATGGCGTTGATCGCGGCGTACAGGAGGGCGAACGCCGGGCGAGCGAGCGTGCGCAGGACGGGGCGCGCGGCCAGCCGCTCCTGGATGCGCGCGAACAGCGAGCCGGTGACCGCCGCCCAGGAGACCCCCCAGCCGCCGTTCTCGACGACCGCCACGTCGTCCCAGCCGTCGAACACCCGCCGCAGGCTCGGCTCGGTGAAGCGGTGCTCGAGGTTGCGGGTGTCGTACTCCCACACCACCGGCACCGAGATCAGCGCGGCGCCGCCCGGCCGCAGCACCCGGCGCAGCTCGAGCGCGGCCGCCGGCGGGTCCTCGAGGTAGTAGAAGGCCTGCGTGCAGAGCACGGCGTCGAAGGAGTCGTCGCCGAACGGGAGGAAGTCCCGCGAGACCACGTCCGCGACGCCGAACCTGTCCTCCACGTCGAAGCCGACGATCCGCGCGCCGGGCGGGAAGAGATCGTCGTAGGGGCGCGTGCCGCAGAAGACGTCGAGCACGTCGCCGACCTCGCCGAGGCCCGCGATCGCGGCGCCGAGGTCGTCCACCAGGCGCCTCACGTGCAGGTAGTCGAACTGCGTGAAGCGGGGATGGCGGCGCGTCCGCCGGATCCGTCCGACGGCCGCGGGGGCGACGCTCGACTGGTTCGACATGCGGGACCGCGACAATGTAGGCGGTTTGGCGGCCGTGACCATGAACGCAATCGAGTTCGAGCGTCTGGGGAAGCGCTACGTGGTGGGCGAGCGCGTGGCGTACCAGACGGCCCGCGAGGCGCTCGTACGAGCATTGCGGCGCGATCCGAGCGGGAGCGACACCGGCTCGGAGCTCTGGGCGTTGCGGGACATCAACCTCTCGATCCCCGAAGGCGACGTGGTCGGCGTGATCGGCCGCAACGGCGCGGGGAAGACGACGCTGTTGAAGATCATCTCTCAGATCACGGAGCCGACGACGGGGGTGGCGAGGGTGCGCGGTCGGGTCGGCTCGCTGCTGGAGGTGGGGACCGGCTTCCATCCGGAGCTGACCGGGCGCGAGAACATCTTCCTGAACGGCGCGGTGCTCGGCATGTCGCGTGGCGAGATCGCCGCCAAGTTCGGCGAGATCGTGGATTTCTCCGGCGTCGAGCGCTTTCTCGACACCCCGCTGAAGCGGTACTCGTCGGGGATGCAGCTCCGGCTCGCCTTCGCAGTCGCCGCGCACCTCGAGCCCGAGATCGTCGTGGTCGACGAGGTGCTCGCGGTCGGCGACGCCGAGTTTCAGCGCAAATGCCTGGGCAAGATGTCGGATCTCCGGGGCGAGGGCCGCACGGTGATGTTCGTGAGCCACGACCTCGGCGCGATCGCGTCGCTCTGCCGACGGGTGGTCTGGCTCGAGCACGGCGCGGTCAAGGCGGACGGCCCCGCGCACGCCGTCCTCGACGAGTATCTCCGCTTCGGCATCCCGGTCGAGACGCGCGTCGAGTTTCCGTCGGACCCAACGCGACCCGCCGAGCTGGTGAGCGTCGAGCTCGATGCTGGTGCGACGGTCAGGCGCGACGAGCCGTTCCGGATACGGCTGCGCTTCCGCACCCGCGAGCCGGTATTCGGGCTCGACATCGGGATCTACCTCCTGAACCGGGAGGGCGTACGAATCCTCGACGACGTCTGGTCCGACTGGCGCCAGTCGGAGTGGCTGGCCGACGAACCCGGCGAGTACGAGGCGACCGTGGAGGTACCTCCGGTGCTGGCCTCGGGCGAGCACGTGTTGGGTGTCTGGTTCGGGACCGCGGTCGAGGACCTGTTCGACCAGGAGCTGCTGTCATTCGAGGTCGCGCCGCGCCCGGATGACCGCAAGGAGTGGATCGAGCGCGCTCGAGTCATCCAGCCGGAGCTTCGCTGGAGCGTCCGGAGCGACCCGGCCGGCGCCGGCCTAGATGACGTCCGCGAAGCGCCTCTCCGCCCGACGGAAGTAGACGATGCCGCTCACGAGCAGTAGCAGGCCGCTCGCGAGCGACACGAGGTCGGTCACGTCCGGCGGGGGCGCTCCTACAGCGCTCCAGCGGAAGCCGTCGATCAGGCCGACCACCGGGTTCAGCGCGTACACCCAGCGCACGGCGCCATCGACGATGGAGCTGGGGAAGACGACGGGGCTGGCGAAGAGCCAGAGCTGGATCAGGAACGGCAGCCCGTACTTGATGTCGCGGTAGCGCACGTTCAAGGCCGCCAGCCAGGTGCCGACGCCGAGCAGGAGGGCGAACAGCAGCACGATCCAGACCGGGAGGAGCGCGATCTCGGGTCCCGGGGCGACCCCGTAGGCGAGCATGAAGACGGCCAGGACGACCAGCGAGATGGCGAGATCGACCAGCCCCGGAAGCGCGGCCGCCAGCGGCGCCAGGAGACGCGGGAAGTACAGCTTCTCCACCAGCTCGCGGTGGTCGACCAGGCTCGTCGCCGTCGCATTGAGCCCCGTCGAGAAGTACGTCCACACGACGAGCCCGGCGTAGACGAACACCGGATACGGAAGTCCGTCGCTCGGCAGCCCCGCCGCGCTGCCGAAGATCAAGCTGAAGATGACCGCGGCGGCCACCGGCTGGATCACCGCCCAGCCGACACCGAACAGCGTCTGCTTGTAGCGAAGCTTCAAGTCGCGCAGCGCCAGGAAGTACGCCACGTCGCGGTACTGCCACATCTCTCGGAGGTTCGGGCCGGGCAGCCGGCTCGTCGACGGCTTGATCTCGGTCCATGAGGCCGAGCGCGGGTGCTCGGCGGTCGTCATGCGGCGGCCCTTTGAAGGGCCCCGACGAGCTGGCGCGCGAAGTCCTCGAGCGACGTGTTCAGCACGTCGATCCTCGGCAGCAGCAGCGGGTCGTCGGCGGCGTCACGGCCGCGGGCACGGCCCGTGAAGCCGCGGTCGTAGCCGGCGGCGCGCGCCGCGGCCGCGACGCGCGGGTCCGCCTTCCCGTGCGGGTACGAGATCGGTCGTGATCTCCCTCCCCGCCGGCCGCTCGAGCGCCTCGCGTCCGTCGCGCAGCGCCGCCTCGAGCGCGGCGTCGTCGAGCGCCGGCAGCACGTCGTGCCGGAGGGTGTGGAAGCCGATCTCGAGCCCGGCGGCCGCCAGCGCGGCGACGTCCGCTGCGCGCATGCCGGCATCATCGGGGTCCGGCCCGACGATCTCCGCGAGCGCGGCGGCCGCGCGGCGCCGCTCGTCGGGCGTCGCCGCCTCGATCGCCTCGCCCCAGTCGTGGATGCCGGCGCCGCGCCGCGTGGATGCCGGCCTCCGCGAGGACGGAGACGTCCCGGCCGCCGTCGACGGCGGCCTGCAGCCGCTCCCACCAGAACCGGTGCGGGCTCTCGAGCGAGGCTCCGGACAGGAAGAACGTGGCGGGCAGCCCCGCGGCCCGGAGCGCCGGCAGCGCGTGGCCGGCGTGCGAGGCGAGGTCGTCGTCGAAGGTGATGGCCACCGGGAAGCGCTGCCCGCGCCGGCGCGCGGCGACGGCCTCCTGCAGCTCGCGGCAGGGCACCACGCGGTAGAGCCGCGCGAGATGCCCGAGCTGCGCCTCGAAGAGCCGCGGCGACAGCGCGGGCACCAGCTCGCGCCGCGGATCGCCGGGCGGATCGCCGAGCTTGTGGTACACGAGCGCCAGGCCGGCGCGGCGTCCCGACAGCCGCAGCAGCGCGTACCGTGCGAGGCGACCCGGGGGGCTTCCGGCCAGCCGCCGGATTGCCGATGGAAGCGGCATGCGGGATACCCTAGATTCGATGCCGGACTCGCCGCAGGTGACGGTCGTGATCCCGACGCGCGACCGCCGCTCACTGCTGCTCCGGACGCTGCGCTCCGCGCTCGCGCAGGAGGAGGCGACGCTCGAGATCGTCGTCGTGGACGAGGGCTCGACCGACGGCACGCCGGCGGCGGTCGAGGGACTCGGCGACGAGCGCATCCAGCTCGTGCGGCACGAGCGACCGCGCGGGGTGGCCGCCGCCCGCAACGCGGGCATCGCCGCCGCGAGCGGCGAGTGGGTCGCCTTCCTCGACGACGACGACCTGTGGTCGCCGCGCAAGCTCGCCACCCAGCTCGCCGTGGCCGCCGAGCGGGCGGCCGACTTCACCTACACCGGCGCGCTCTTCGTCAGCGCGGACCTGGAGCCGCTGCTCGAGAGGGAGGCGCCCGCGGTCGCGGAGCTGCACGAGCGGATCCCGATCGCCAACCCGGTCGCCGCCGGGGGGTCGAGCGTCGTCGTCCGCACGGAGCTGGCGCGCGCGGTGGGCGGCTTCGACGAGCGGCTCGAGCAGCTCACCGACTGGGACATGTGGTGGCGGCTGGCCGACGCCGGGAGACCGGCGCCGTGCCCTGAGACGCTCGTGGCCTACGTCCAGCACCCCGGCAGCATGCTGCTGAGCGACCCGCGCGGCGTGATCCGCGAGCGGGAGTACCTCGACGTGAAGCACCGCCTGGGACCGGAGCAGCTGCGCGATCCCGAGCGGGTGTGGTTCTGGCGCTGGGCCGCCGAGGGGGCGGCCCGCGCGGGCCGCCGCCGGCAGGCGGCGCTGCTCTTTCTGCGCGGCGGCATCGCGCACCGCAGCGGGCTCGACATCCGGCTGGCGGCGGCGACCCTGCTGCGCGGCGCGCCGGACCGCGCGGACGATGGCGCCCGGCCCCGGCCCGCGGCGCCCGACTGGCTCGCGCCGTACAGGGGCGCCCCCGCGTGAGCGGCGCCGGGGCGCCCGAGACGGTCCCGATCTCCGTGATCGTTCCGACGATCGGTCGGGTGGAGCAGCTGCGCAGCTGCCTCGAGTCGCTCCGCGCCTGCCGTCCGCGCCCCCGTGAGCTGCTCGTGGTGGACCAGAGCGGAGGCGGGGAGGTCGCGGCGGCGCTGGCCGACTTCGAGGACCTCGGCGCCGCCCCGGTCGCGTGCACCGGTCGCGGAATCGCGCTGGCGACCAACGTCGGGCTGCGCGCCGCCGCAGGTCCGAACGTGCTCGTGACCCATGACGACTGCCGCGTCGCGCCCTCGTGGGTGGGCGCCGGTCACGACCTGATGCGCGCGAACCCCGGCGCCATCGTCACCGGCCGCGTGCTCGCGGACGGCGACGCGAAGGCCGTTCCGTCCACGATCGACGACCCGCAGGCGCACGACTACACCGGTGAGCTGAGCGTCGGCGCGCTGTTCGCGAACAACATGGGGTTGCCGCGCCAGGCGGTGCTCGAGCTCGGCGGCTTCGACGAGCGCTTTCCCACGGCATCGGAGGACAACGATCTCTGCTGGCGCTGGCTGCGCGCCGGCGGGCGGCTCCTCTACGAGCCGGAGCTCACCGTGTGGCATCGCGACTGGCGCAGCGAGGAGGAGCTCGAGCGCCTGTACGTGCGCTACGCCTACAGCCAGGGCATGCTCTACGCCAAGCACCTGCGCACGCGTGACCTGAGGGTGCTGCCGTTCCTCGGACGCGACCTCTACGAGGGCCTGCGCGCCTCCGCGGGCGGCCTGCTGCTGCCCGACCGGCCTCGCTGGGCCGACCGCCGCCGGGGCATCGTCCGCGGGATGCCGGCCGGCCTCGTGCGCGGCTGGCGAGAGTTCGGAGGCGCCGAGTGACGGTGCGCGCGCTGCTCTTCGTCTTCGCGCTCAGCGTGCTGCTGCTCGTGCAGCAGGGCACGGTCACCGGGATCGACGGCGAGGCGAGCTACCGGATGGCGCAGTCGCTCGTCGACGACGGCGACCTGGAGCTCTCGGCGGCGGTGCCGCACACGGCGGTGGGGCGAGACGGCGCCTACTACAGCAAGTTCGGCATCGCGCTACCGCTGCTCGCCACGGCGCCGTACGCGCTCGCCAAGCCGTTCGCTGGGGCGGGTGACGGCGAGGCGCCGCGCGCGGCCGTCGCCACGCTGATGCCGCTCCTGACGGCGCTCCTGTGCGTCGTCCTCTACTCGACCGGCCGGGCGCTCGGCGGGCGCCCGCGCGACGCGCTGCTCGTGGCGCTGGCGGCCACGTTCGGCACCTTCCTGGTCGTCTACTCGAAGGACTTCTTCAGCGAGCCGCTGCTCGCGCTGGCGATCGCGGCCGCCCTCTGGCAGACGCTCGCCGGCCGCACCTGGCTCGCCGCGGCGTTCATCGCCTTCGGCATGCTCACGCGGCCGCAGGCGCTGCTGCTCGCCCCCCTCTTCTGGCTCTTCTGGGCCCACCGCGACGGGCTGCGCCGCGCGCTCGTGCCGGGGCTCATCCTGGCCGCCGGGGCCGCCGCCATCCCCCTCTACAACTGGCTGCGCTTCGAGGACGTCACGGAGAGCGGCTACCCGGACGACCAGGGGTTCCGCGCCGAGGTCTGGACCGGCGCCTGGGGGCTCTTGACCGATCCCAGCAAGAGCCTGTTCCTGTTCGTGCCGCTCGCCGCGTTGCTCCCATTCGCAATCTGGTCGCTCCGCAGGCGTGGGCAGGTCGGGCTGGCGTGGCTGACAACCGGGATCCTGCTGGTCGGCTTCCTGACCGCGGCGAGCTGGAGCATCTGGTGGGGCGGCTGGACCTGGGGTCCCCGGCTGCTGATCCCCGCGCTCGTACCCGTGCTGCCGGCGCTGGCGCCCTGGGTGCGCGACAGTCCCGGCAGGCGCCGCCTGGTCGTCGCGCTCGCCGTCGTCGGGGCGCTCGTGAGCCTGGCCGCCGTGATCGTGCCGACGAGCGCGCAGCTCGGCGAGCGGGCCGAGACGGACGGCCCGCGCATCCTGCGGCAGGCCGAGCTGCTGCCGGCCACGCTCGGCAACCTGGCCGACGACGCGCCGCCCGAGCGGCCGGTGATGCCCGCCGACCGCTGGGACCCCTACCTCTGGCAGGTCGAGCTGGGGCGCGACGGCGGCCCGCCGGGGACGGTCCTGGCGATCGCGGTCTCGCTGCTGCTCGTGCTCGTGGCCGTATGGGCGGCCGTGCGCCTGCGGGGCGCGGTACGGCAGGCCGATGAGCGCGAGCGGGTGGTCGCGTGCTGAACCTCCGACCGCGCCGCTCGGCATCGAGTCAGGAGCGGCTCGGGAAGCTGAGTGAGACGCGCTGGTTCGCGCCCGTCGTCCTCGCCGTGCCGTACCTGCTCGGGATCGCTGCGCTGCAGGGCCTCACGGAGCGGGTGCGCACGTTCCACGTCGAGGACGAGGGCTGGTACCACGTCCCGACGATCCTCCAGTTCGGCGAGCAGCTTCCGGCCGTCGACCTGGGGAGCTACCCCGCGGCCCAGACGCCGCTCTACCACCTGCTCTTCGCGCTCTGGGGGAAGGTCGCGGGCTTCGAGCTCTGGGACCTGCGACTCCTGAACGTCGCCATCTCGTACGTGACGCTGCTCGTGCTGTTCCGCTGGCTGCGTCGCGGCTTCGGATTCGATCAGGGGCAGGCGCTCGCGCTCACCCTGCTGTTCGGCCTCTCGCCGCACGTGCTGGGCGTCTCGTTCGCCGTGCTCACCGACAACCTGTCGCTGCTCTTCGGCATCGTCGCGCTCGAGCGCTTCCATCGCGCGAGCCAGGACCGCTCGCTCGGCACGTTCGCGGTCGGCTGCGCGGTGATGGCGGCCGCGATCCTCACCCGACAGTCCTTCCTCTGGCTGGCGCCGGTCGCCGCGTGGTCTGTGCTCACGGCCGCGCCTTCGGCGAGACGAGTGGTCGCCGGCGCCGCCGTCGCCAGCGTCGCGTTGCTTCCGTTCGCCGCGCTCGTCGCCGTCTGGGGCGGTCTCGTGCCGGAGGGGGCCGACCCGGCCTCGTGCGGACTCTGCTCATCCCGCGCGGGCGTGCCGGACGCGGGCCCCGTCACGCGCGCGCTCGGCTTCAGCGTCGCCCTCTTCGGCGTGTACGCCGCGGTGGCGTACGCCCCGATCCTCGCCCGCCGGGCGCGTTCGCTCACGCTCCCCTCCGCTCGTCTCATCGCGCTCCCGATCGTCGTGGGCGTCGCCCTGGCCGCCGCGTCCGAGCTGGTCTACCGCCCGCCGGTCACGCTCGAGCGCCTGGGCGACGAGGGCTACCTCTGGCGCTTCGCCGACCAGCTCCCGGCCCTCGCCTCGTCGTCGCTTGCCTTCTGGGCGCTCGTGCCGCTGGGCGCGCTCGCGTTCGCGCTGCTCGCGCGACGCTCGGGCTGGCTCTCCCTGCCCACGGTCTACCTGGCCACGTTCCTGGCCTCGACGCTCGCGGTCCGCCTGATCTACCAGAAGTACTTCGACCCGTTCGTCCTCCTCGGCCTGATCCTCCTGATGCGGCCCGCCGACCTCCGCTCGGCCGGCGACTATGCGGGCGTCGTCGTGCTGGTCGCGGGATCGCTCGTGTACGCGGCGAAGTTCTACGTCTGAGGTGTCCGCGTCACCGGAGGTCTCGGTCGTGATCCCGACGGGGGCCGCTGGGCCTGCGTGGGGCGGTACGGCAGGCCGATGAGCGCGAGCCGGTGGTCGCGTGCTGAACCTCCGACCGCGCGGCTCGGCATCGAGCCAGGAGCGGCTCGGGAAGCTGAGTGAGACGCGCTGGTTCGCGCCCGTCGTCCTCGCCGTGCCGTACCTGCTCGGGATCGCTGCGCTGCAGGGCCTCACGGAGCGGGTACGCACGTTCCACGTCGAGGACGAGGGCTGGTACCACGTCCCGACGATCCTCCAGTTCGGCGAGCAGCTTCCGGCCGTCGACCTGGGGAGCTACCCCGCGGCCCAGACGCCGCTCTATCACCTGCTCTTTGCGCTCTGGGGGGAGGTCGCCGGCTTCGAGCTCTGGGACCTGCGACTCCTGAACGTCGCCATCTCGTACGTGACGCTGCTCGTGCTGTTTCGCTGGCTGCGTCGCGGCTTCGGATTCGATCAGGGGCAGGCGCTCGCGCTCACCCTGCTGTTCGGCCTCTCGCCGCACGTGCTGGGCGTCTCGTTCGCCGTGCTCACCGACAACCTGTCGCTGCTGTTCGGCATCGTCGCGCTCGAGCGCTTCCATCGCGCGAGCCAGGACCGCTCGCTCGGCACGTTCGCGGTCGGCTGCGCGGTGATGGCGGCCGCGATCCTCACCCGACAGTCCTTCCTCTGGCTGGCGCCGGTTGCCGCCTGGTCGGTGCTCACGGCCGCGCCGTCGGCGCGACGAGTGCTCGCCGGCGCCGCCGTCGCGAGCGTCGCGTTGCTTCCGCTCGCCGCGCTCGTCGCCGTCTGGGGCGGCCTCGTGCCCGAGGGGGCCGACCCGGCCTCGTGCGGACTCTGCTCATCCCGCGCGGGCGTGCCGGACGCGGGCCCCGTCACGCGCGCGCTCGGCTTCAGCGTCGCCCTCTTCGGCGTGTACGCCGCGGTGGCGTACGCCCCGATCCTCGCCCGCCGGGCGCGTTCGCTCACGCTCCCCTCCGCTCGTCTCATCGCGCTCCCGATCGTCGTGGGCGTCGCCCTGGCCGCCGCGTCCGAGCTGGTCTACCGCCCGCCGGTCACCCTCGAGCGCCTGGGCGACGAGGGCTACCTCTGGCGCTTCGCCGACCAGCTCCCGGCCCTCGCCTCGTCGTCGCTTGCCTTCTGGGCGCTCGTGCCGCTGGGCGCGCTCGCGTTCGCGCTGCTCGCGCGACGCTCGGGCTGGCTCTCCCTGCCCACCGTCTACCTGGCCACGTTCCTGGCCTCGACGCTCGCGGTGCGCCTGATCTACCAGAAGTACTTCGACCCGTTCGTCCTCCTCGGCCTGATCCTCCTGATGCGGCCCGCCGACCTCCGCTCGGCCGGCGACTATGCGGGCGTCGTCGTGCTGGTCGCGGGATCGCTCGTGTACGCGGCGAAGTTCTACGTCTGAGGTGTCTGCGTCGCCGGAGGTCTCGGTCGTGATCCCGACGAGGGGCCGCTGGGCGCTGCTCGAGCTGACGCTGGCCGCGGCCCTCGCGCAGGACGGCGTCGCGCTCGAGGTGGTGGTCGTGGACGACGGCTCGGAGGACGGGACCGCCGCGGAGCTCGCCCAGCGTCGGCGACGAGCGGCTGCGGGTGGTGCGCCACGAGCGCCCGCGCGGGGTCGCGGTGGCGCGCAACCGCGGCATCGAGGAGGCGCGCGGGGAGTGGGTGGCGTTCCTCGACGACGACGACCTCTGGTCGGCGCGCAAGCTCCGCAACCAGCTCGACGCCTCCGCCGCGGCGCGGGCGGACTTCGCCTACTCCGCGGTGGTGGCCGTCGACGAGGACCTCACCGTCACGCGCGCGCTCCCGTTCCCCGCGCCCCGCGAGCTGCTGCGGCTCGAGCTGCGCCAGAACGCCGTGCCCGCGGGCGGCTCGAACGTGATCGTGCGGACGGACCTGCTCCGGCGGCTCGGCGGCTTCGACGAGCGCCTCTACCACCTGGCCGACTGGGACCTCTGGGTCCGGCTGGCCGACGCCGCGCGCGCGGCGGCCAGCCCGGAGGTGGACGTGGCCTACGTCGAGCACGGGCTGAACATGCACATGTCGGAGCTGGGGCGCATCCGGCGCGAGTTCACCTACTTCGTCGACAAGCACCGCGAGCTGAGCCGCCGCCAGGGGGTCGACTTCGACCTGCTCGGCTTCGAGCTCTGGATGGCCTGGGCCCACCGGCGCAGCGGGCAGCCCCGCAAGGCGGCCTGGCTGTACCTGCGCGGCGGCGTGCTCCACCGGAGCCCGAAGAACCTGGCGCGTGCCGCCTGGATGATGGTCCCCGGGCTGCCCAAGGAGCCCGGCGGGCCGCCCCCGCCGCCCACGCCGGAGTGGCTCACCGACGTGGGCAGGCGCGGTCGCGGTAGATGAACAGCCTCGACGGCGAGGCGAGGAGCAGCCGTTCGTACCCGTGGCGGCGAACCGGTGCATAGTCGGAATCCTGGAGCCGACTCGCCGACACGAGCCAGCAGTCGCGGCTGTCACTGAAGCCCGTGACCCAGGGCGCTCCCGCGGACGACTCGGGCGGCTGGCGGTAGGGCTCGCCGCTGTGCCAGCCCGACCACTCGAGTCCGGCGGCGACGTCGGTGGGGCGGACTCCGTCTCGCACGAGGCTCTCTGCCGCCTCCCATCGTGCAGCGTCGTACGCGGTCCCCATCGCCGTGATCGTCGCTCCGAGGATCAGCAGAATGCCCAGGCCGGGAACGACCCTCAGCGCCGTCGCCTTGCTCCATCGCACGGGGGTACCGGCGAGGCAGAGCGCGGCCACGGTCGGCACGAGCGGAAGCACGTAGCGGTCGAACAGGGGCTGGCCGCCCAGGGTCTGGAGGACAAGTCCGCCGGCGTAGAGCCACGAGAAGATCGACGCAAGAAGCAACCGTCGCCGCGATCCGAGGGGCGGGCGACTCCGCGGTCCGCTCAACACGGCGACCGCGACGAGCAGAGACGCCGCCCCGAGCGCGGCCAGGAAGATCCAGACGGCGTCCGGCACGACCGGAACGGGCGTCCCGATCCCCAGATCCGCGTAGGGCGCCGCTCGTCCGCCGCCGATGTAGTTGCCGGGCAGGAACTCCTCGAAGCGGCCGGCGAGCCGACGGGCGAGGAGCGTGAGCAACGCGAGACAGGCGACCGCCAGGCAGAGCAGCCCTCGGAGCCCCAGCGATCGCCCCCGGAGGCCGGGCACGAGAAGCGCCGTGACGGGGATCAGGGCAAGCCCGAGAACGATGGCGGCCCGGACCAGCTCGTAGCCGGACGCGCGCGACGCCGACACGAGCTCCGGTGCCGAGTCGTACGGCAGCCCGTGCCGCCACAGCTCAACGACGGCGACCGCGGCCACGAACGCGACTGCGGCGACCACGACGACCTTCAGGCGACCGCTGCCGCGCTCGCTCACTGCCCAGCCAGAGCAGCACCGCGACGGGGGCCGCGAGCGCCTGCTCGCGCGTGACGCCGGCCAGCACGCCGAGTGCGATGCTCGCGGCGAGCCAGGCCACGCCGGCACGGCGCGGAAGCAGGGCGGGCACCCGCGCGCCCGCCGCCAGGCAGAGCATCCCGAGCGAGGCACTCGGCACGTCTGCCATGAAGGAGGTGCTGAGGAGACCGAGCGCCGGGAAGGCCCCGGTCACCGCGGCGGCTAGCGCCGCCCGCGCCGCGCCGAGCGCCGGCTCGCAGAACCAGTAGACGGCGAGCACGAGCAGCACGGCGAGGAGCCAGACAGTCAGGTGCTGCGCAACGACCGCATTCGGCAGCAGCAGCGTTGCCGGGGCCGCGAGCAGAACCTGTCCCACGAGACCCGGCCTGTTCCAGCCCACGAGCGAGAAGTCGAGGTCGTGGGCGAAGCTCTCCGCGACCTTGGCGTAGGCCCAGCCGTCGTTGTGCGGGATCGACAGGCCGCCGCCGAGAGCCGAGATCGCGAGCGCGACGAAGAGCGGCACCAGTGCGAGCGCAGGGAGCGCGACACGCGAAAGCCGCCGCCGGCGCGCAGCGTCGTTGTGGCCAAACGGAGCGTCCACCGCTACGGTGACCCCGCCACGCGTCCTGACCTCCCTCCGGGCCGCGGCCCCAGCATGCGCATCTCCGTAGTTTCGAGCAGCGTCGCCCCTGAGCGGCTCGGAGGCTCCGAGGCGTATGCCGCCGATCTCGCGGCCGCGCTCGGCGAACGGCACGAGGTCGTGCTCCACACCGGCGCGAGGCGGGGTCCACCCGGTGTGGCGATCGACCACCTGCCCGGGCTGCCGGACCTACCGCGAGACGCCGCGGCGGCCCGCAAGGCGGCCTGGCACCTGCGCGATCAATGGCGCCCGGCGATCCACGTGGCACTGAAGCGGCAGCTGCGGCGCTTCCAGCCGGACGTGGTGCACACGAACCACCCGCAGGGCCTGTCTGCCGCGGTCTTCAGCGCGATCTCGGCCTGCGACCTGCCGCACGTGCACACCGCGCACGACGCGAACGTGCTCTGTGCCCGCATCACGATGACGCGAGCGGGCCGGTTCTGCGGCGGCAGATGCCTCTCCTGCCGGCCGCAGCGCCTCACCCGCGTGCGCGCTCTCGCGCCGCAGCTTGGGACGGCTGATCGCCCCGTCCGACTACTTCCGCGACATGCACGTCCGCGCGGGGGTGGTGAGCGCCGACCGAGCGCGAGACCATCCGTCAGGGAGCGCAGCCGGGCACGGCCCGCCTGCGCGGCGAGCCCGCCGGCGCGGGGCTCGTCGTCGGGT
>CAWEVH010000032.1:0-147639 GCA_963812415.1 uncultured Thermoleophilaceae bacterium
CGGTCGAGCTCGCCGACGGCTCGCTCCAGTCCGTGGTGGTCGAGCTCCCGGAGGGCGCGACGCTCGAGTCGATCGGGCAGCTGCCGGGCGTCGAGGGCACGCCGGTGTCGCTCGAGGCGCTGGCGGTCGAGCAGCCGCCTCCGCCGCCGCCCGAGCCGCCTCCGCCGCCGCCGGAGCCGCCCGCCGAGGAGCCCCCGAGCGAGGCGCCCCCTCCCGCGGAGCCGCCTGCCACGCCCGAGCCGCCGTCTGGCGAGCCGGCGCCGCCCGGCGAGCAGCCCCAAGCCGAGTCACCCGCCGGCGCGGCGCCCGACGCGCCCAGCGGGCCCGGCCCGAAGACGCCGCGCGACACCCCGGCTCCGGGGACGGAGTTTCAGCCGAAGCCCGACGACTGGCGCGTGCCGGGCCCGGAGAGCGGCGGCGGCCCGGGGGCCCGCCGGGTCGAGGACGACTGGGAGCTGGCGCCCGAGGACCGGCCGGACGGCTCCCGGACGGAGCCGCTGCGCCGCCCCGACGGTTCTCCGACGCCGTCGAATCCGGGGTTTGTGGATGCTTTGCCGGGGCCGTCGACGGCGAGCGGGGTGCCGAACTTCATCATTCGCAAGTTCCGGGTGCCGCCGTTCCTGTTGCCGATCTATCAGGCGGCCGGGATCGAGTACGGCATCCGCTGGGAGATCCTGGCGGCGATCAACGAGATCGAGACCGACTACGGCCGCAACCTGAACGTGTCCTCCGCCGGGGCGCTGGGCTGGATGCAGTTCATGCCGCCGACCTGGGCCGCCTACGGCACCGACGCCAACAAGGACGGTCGCAAGGACCCCTACAACCCGGTCGACGCGATCTTCGCCGCCGCCCGCTACCTGGCCGCCGCCGGCTACGACCAAGACGTGCGCCGGGCGATCTTCGCCTACAACCACGCCGACTGGTACGTCGACTCCGTCCTCCTCCGGGCCCGCCTGATCGCCGGCGTGCCCGCCGACCTGATCGGCTCACTCACCGGACTCACCGAAGGACGCTTCCCCGTCGATGCTCGCGCCACCTACGCCGACGACCTCGAGGAGTCGGGCGGCTCGGACCGCTCGATCGACATCTTCGCCGAGCGCGGCGCGCCCGTGGTCGCGATCAACGACGGCGTGATCCGTGCGGCCGGGCGGGACACGCTCGTGCTGGAGGACGTGTACGGGAACCGCTTCGGCTACTCCCACCTCGGCTCCACGCGCGCGGGTCTCGAGCGTGGCTCGCGCGTGATCGCGGGCCGGGTGATCGGGCGCGTCGGGCTCGAGGCCGACGGGATGGCACCGCACCTCGAGCTCTCGATCCGGCCCGGCGGCGTGGGCGCGCCGACCATCGACCCCAAGCCGATTCTCGACGGCTGGAAGCTCCTCGAGGCCACGGCGATCTATCGCGCCAACGGTGAGAACGTCCTGCGCGGCGGCGCCTCGCTCGGCCAGGTGCTGCTGCTCTCGAAGTCGCTGCTCGCGAAGCGCGTGCTGGCCGACGACCGGATCGACGTCTACGAGTGCGGCCGCGAAGACATCCGCGCCGGGCTGATCGACCGCCGCGTGCTCGCCGCGCTCGCCTACCTGGCCGAGTCCGGGCTCGAGCCCACGGTCACCTCACTGCGCTGCGGCCACGGCTACTACACGAAGTCGGGCAACGTCTCCCACCACAGCTCCGGGAACGCCGTCGACATCGCGCAGATCAACGGCATCTCGGTGATGGGTCATCAGGAGCCCGGCGGCATCACCGACCAGGCGGTGCGCCGGCTCGCGCAGCTCCAGGGAGCGCTCGCGCCCACGCAGATCATCTCCCTGTTCGACCTCGGCGGCACCACGCTGTCGATGGCGGACCACGCCGACCACATCCACGTGGGGTTCCAGCCCGCCGGAGGCGAGTCCGGCCGGCCGCACTCGGTGCTGAAGCCGGACCAGTGGCCGCGATTGCTCGAACGTCTGCGCGACCTCGAGAACCCCGAGATTCGGGCCTCGCGACCAGGACTAGGGCGACTCCGTCTCCGCGTGGCCGCCGCCGCGCCGCACCGGCTCGGCCGCCGCAAGCACCCGCCCGCCGCCCAGGAACTCGATCCCGGTCACGGCACCGATCTCGCCGGGCAGCGCGAACGTCGTGGCCGTACTGGGCGTGTCGAGCGCCTGACCCTCGGGTGACGCGATGAACGCCGGCTCGGCCACCGTGGTGGCGGTGTTGCGCTGGCTCGCCCGCGGCGTCGCGATCGCCTGCGGCAGCGTCTTGCCGAGGTCGAGCCGCTCGAGCAGCACCTGCAGCGTCGGTCGTGATGATCATCGAGCCGCCCGGGGAGCCGACCGCGAGGAACGGCTCGCCGTCGTCGGTCACGATCGTCGGGCTCATCGAGCTGCGCGGGCGCTTGTCGCCGTCGGCCCGGTTCGGGTGCCGTGAGCGAGCTGAAGTTGAAGTCCGTGAGCTCGTTGTTCAGCAGGAAGCCCCAGCTCCGGCACGACGATGCCGTTGCCGCCTGTCGACTCGATCGTGAACGTGTAGGAGACGACGGTGCCCCTCGTCGTCCGACACCACGAGGTGCGTGGTCGACGAGGAGCGGCCTCGGGTCGCCGGGCCGGCAGCTGGGCTGGGTCGGACGCGGCGGGTCGGGATCGATCAGCGCCCGCCGCTCGGCCGCGTAGCTCATCGGAGAGCAGTCCCGCGAGCGGAACGTCGAAGAAGTCGGGGTCCGCGAGCCAGGCGTTGCGGTCCGCGAACGAGAAGCGCGAGGACTCGAGGAAGAGGTGCAGCGCCTGACGCGCTCGTCGAAGGTCGGCGGGTCCGTGGGCGAGAGGTCATACCCCTCGAGGATGTTGAGCGCCTCGCCGACCGTCGACCCGCCGCTCGAGGGCGGGCCCATGCCCCACACGTCGAGGCCGCGGTAGCCGATGTGCGTGGGCTCGCGCTCGATCGCCGCGTAGCGGCGCACGTCGCGCATCGTCATCAGGCCGGGGCGCCAGGTGTGGTTGGCGCTCGCCGCGATTGGCGGGTCCTGCACTGCCTCGACCATCGCGTCGGCAACGGCCCCGCGGTAGAAGCCCTTCGTCCCGAGCTTGGCGATCCGCTCGTAGGTGCGAGCGAGGTCGGGGTTCCTGAGCACGGTCCCCACGTCGCGCGGCGGTGCCGTCTGTATCGAGGTAGAGCTCGGCCGTGGCGGGAAGGTCGTTGAAGAAGTCGACGTTCGGCGTCGGTCTGGTCGACGAAGGTCTGGTCGACGGTGAAGCCGTCGCGGGCGGTGTCGATCCCCGCGTCCAGCACCTCGTCGCAGCGACTGCGTGCCGTACTCGCGCAGCGCCCGGTCCCAGCCGGCCACCGTGCCCGGCACGCCTGCGGAGAGGCCGCTGTAGCGCGCGTCGTTGAACGGCAGCGGCGCTCCGTTCTCGAAGAACGAATCCGGCCGCATGGCGGCCGGCGACTCCTCGCGCGAGTCGATCGTGGTGACCTCGCCCTCGGGCGTGCGGATGACCATGAAGCCGCCGCCGCCGATGCCGCAGGAGTAGGGCTCGGTCACGCCGAGCACGGCCGCGGCCGCTACGGCGGCGTCGACGGCGTTGCCGCCGTCCTCGAGCGTGTCGATCGCGGCGCGGGTGCCGAGCAGGTCGACGGTCGCGGCCGCGCCGCCGGAGCCGATCGCTGTCGGCTGCTTCTGCTGGGCGAACGCCGCTGGGGCGCTGGCGAGGAAGGTGACGACGAGGACGAGCGTTACGAGGCGCATAGACCGCATGCGCTTCCTGTACCCAGGCTGGGCCCGGATTCACCCCGGACGGTACGAGATGAACTCGAGCAGCGCGCCGTCCGGGTCGCGGAAGTAGACGCTCGTGCCCTCGCCACGGGCGCCGCGGCGCTCGACGGGCCCCTCCTCGATCTCCACCCGCTGGCGCCCGAGATGAGCGATCGCCTCGTCGATCGGACCCTCCCACTCGAAGCAGAGGTCGGCCCCTCCCGGCTGGACGGGCAGGCGGGCCACGGGGTGCGGATCGACGCCCGGCCCGTGGACGTTCAGCTGCTGCTCGCCGATCCGGTAGGCCGACGGCCCGCCGGCCTCGCCGGTCAGCTCCGCGCCGAGAACGCGCCGGTAGAAGTCGTTCGAGACGACCCAGTCGGAGACGTGGATGACCGCGTGGTCGAAGCGGATCCGCACGCGGTCACCCCGCGACGAGCGCTCGAGCTACTTCAGCTCGACGCTCCCGCCGGCCTCCTCGAGCTCGCCCTTGAGCTTCTCGCCCTCCTCGCGGTCGACGCCCTCCTTGACGGGCTTCGGAGCCTCGTCGACGAGCGCCTTGGCCTCCTTGAGGCCGAGGCCGGTGGCGGCGCGCACGACCTTGATCACCTGGATCTTCTTCTCGCCGGGGCCGGTGAGCACGACGTCGACCGTCGACGACTCCTCCTCGGCCTCGGCGCCGTCGCCGGCCGCGCCGGCGCCGGCCGCCGGGGCCGCCGCGGCGACCGCCGTGGCGGACACGCCGAACTCCTCCTCGAGCGCCTTGATCAGCTCGGACAGCTCGAGGACGGACATCTTCTTGATCTCTTCGATCAGCTCTGTTGCGGTGGCCATGGTTAGCCCTCCTTCTCTTCCTCGCCCTCGGAGGGCGTTTCAGTCTCTTCAGGTTCTTCAGCCGCAGGCGCCTCCGCCGGCGTTCCGCCGACGGGCACCATCTCGCCCTCGGCGATCTGCTGTAGCTGGATCGCCAGGCCGGCGATCAGTGCGTTGAGGACGCGCACGAGGCCCGTGATCGGCGAGGCGATCACGCCCACCAGCTGGCCATGCAGGACGTCCAGCGCGGGCAGCCGCGAAATCGAGCCGATCTCGTCGGCGCTCAGCGGGTCGCCGTTCATGATCCCGCCCTTGAACTCGAGCACGTCGTGCTCGCGGCGGAACTGGGCAAGCGCCTTCGCGGCGAGCGCGACGTCGCCCTCGGCGGACACGAACGTGAACGCCGTGGGACCCTCGAGCAGCTCCTTGAGCGAATCCGCGCCGGCCTGGTCGGCCGCGAGCTCGGTCAGGCTGTTCTTGACCACGCGAAAGCGCGCGCCCGCGTCGTTCAGCTTGATGCGAAGGTCGGCCGCCTGGGGCACGGAGATCCCGCGGTAGTCGACCGCGAAGACCGCCTCCGCCTCCTTGATCTGCGTCGCCACTTCCTCGACGACCGCTGCTTTCTGTTCTCTGTTCATCTGGTCCTTTGAATCAAACGAGCCCGCACGCAGGCGGGCTCACGGAGCGGCCGATCGCATCGACCGCGGCTTCGCGGGCTCCACCTGCCCCGGGCTTCCGCGCTGAACGCCGCCGGGGGTCTCGGGCAGGAACGCTTTCGTGGCTCAGGCTACCGCGGCCGGCTCCTCCACGATGCCTCGGGTACGGGACGGGTCCACCTTCACGCCGGGACCCATGGTCGTCGTGAGCGTGACGGTCTGCAGGTAACGGCCCTTGGCCGCCGCCGGCTTGGCACGCACGATCTCGTCGATCAGCGCCGCGTAGTTCTCGAGCAGCACGCGCTCGTCGAAGCTCAGCTTGCCGATCGGCAGATGGACGATCGCGTGGCGGTCGGTGCGGTACTCGATCTTGCCGGCCTTCGACTCGGACACCGCCTTGCCGATGTCCATCGTGACCGTGCCGACCTTCGGGTTCGGCATCTTGCCCTGCGGCCCGAGGATGCGGCCCAGCTTGCCGACCACCGGCATCATGTCCGGCGTCGCGATCGCCACGTCGAAGTCGGTGAAGCCGCCCTCGACCTTCTCGGCCAGGTCCTCGGCGCCCACCTGGTCGGCGCCGGCCTCCTCGGCCTCGCGCGCCTTGTCGCCCTTGGCGAACACAGCGACGGTCATCTCCTTGCCGAGCCCGTGCGGCAGCGAGATCGTGCCGCGCAGCTGCTGGTCGGCGTGGCGGACGTTCAGCCCGGTGCGGATGTGCACCTCGACGGTCTCGTCGAACTTGGCCGGGCCGAAGTTCTTCACGAGCTTGACCGCCTCGGCCGGCGCGTACTGGTTCTCGCGGTCGACGGGCTCGAGGCTCTGCCGGTAGCGCTTTCCGTGCTTCGGCATCGCTATGCCACCTCCACGCCCATCGAGCGCGCCGTGCCCTCGATGATCTTGGCCGCCTGGTCCACGTCGTGCGCGTTCAGGTCGGGCATCTTCTGCTCGGCGATCTGGCGCACCTGCGCCTTGGTGATCGTGCCGACCTTGTTGCGGTTCGGCTCGCCCGAGCCCTTCTCGAGCCCGATCGCCTGCTTGATCAGCACCGCCGCCGGCGGGGTCTTCGTGATGAACGTGAACGAGCGGTCCTCGAAGACCGTGATCTCGACCGGGATGATCGTGCCGGAGTCCTGCTGGGTCTGGGCGTTGAACGCCTTGCAGAACTCCATGATGTTCACGCCGTGCTGGCCAAGCGCAGGGCCGACCGGCGGGGCCGGGTTGGCCTGGCCCGCGGGCACCTGGAGCTTGATGAGTGTGAGGACCTTCTTCGCCATGGCTAGATCTTCTTGACCTGGTCGAACCCGACCTCGACCGGCGTCTCCCGGCCGAAGATCGAGACGAGGACCTTGAGCTTAGCCGCGTCCTCGTTGATCTCCGAGATCTCCCCGGAGAAGTCCGACAGCGGGCCGGACACCACCTTCACGGACTCGCCGATCGAGAACTGCGCCCGCGTGCGCGGCCGCTCGGCGGTCTCGCGGTGGAGCAGCCGGTCGACCTCGCCCTGGTTGAGCGGCACAGGGTTGTTCGACGCACCGACGAAGCCCGTGACCCCCGGCGTGTTCTTCACGAGCTGCCAGGAGTCGTCGGTCAGGTTCATGTTCACGAGCAGGTACCCGGGCATGGTGCGCTGCTCCTTCGTCAGCTTCTGACCGTCCTTCATCTCCTGCACCTGCTCGGTGGGGATGACGATCTGACGGATGTTGTTCTCCTGGCCGAGCGAGATGCGTCGGTGCTCCAGGTTCTGCTTGACCTTGTTCTCGTGACCGGAGTATGTGTTGACTGCGTACCAGCGGAACATCAGAGAATTGCCTTGATCAGTTCGGAGAAGACGGCGTCCAGTAGGCCCAGGTAGCCGCCGGCGATGAGGACAAAGCCGAGCACGACGCCTGTGAGCGTTATGAGGGCCTGGCGGTTCGGCCACTGCACCCTCTGGAGCTCGGCCCAGACTGCGATCAGGAACTGTACGACACGCGGACGGTGCTTGTGGGCCTCGGCGTCCTCGCGCCCGCGGCGGCCGCGCGCCTCGTAGCCCTCCTCGCCCTTGCCCGATGGGGCCTCGCCGGCCTCGTCCTCGACCTCCCAGTCCTCGATCTCCTGGAGCGCCTCGTCCTCGCTGAGCGGGGCCTCGTCCTCCGTCAGAGGTCGGTCGTCCGGCGCCTGCTCGGGCTCGAAGACCGGACCGGTGACGCCCGGGATGTCGCCGCGCGTGCTCTCGGGCGGCGGAGCCTGCCGCGCCGAGGCCGCGTCCTCTGGCGGAGCCGCCGCGGCGCCGTCCCCGGGCACCGCGGCGCCCTCGCCCTGCTGGGCGAGCCGCCGTGCGCGGCGCTCGGCCTGGCGCTGCTTGGCGCGCTGACGGTCTCTTGCCACTCGGCTGCTCCCGTCTTACGCGCGCGCGTGGAGACGAACCGTCGTCAACGGGTCTCCTTGTGGGGCGTGTGCTTGCCGCACCAGCGGCAGTACTTGCGGAACTCGACCCGGTCCGGGTTGTTCCGCTTCGACTTCTCGGTGTGATAGTTGCGCCGCTTGCAGTCCTCGCATGCGAGGGTCACGGCGATTCGAACGTCTCCGCGAGCCATGGCTCCTTCGGAAGGGTAGGCGGGTGCGGCCGGCGGCGTAGCGTAGGAGAACGCACTCGAACCCCGCCGGACGCGAGGTCACGGGGCAAGTCTAGCGTGGGAGCGCGGAGCCCTCTCGCGCGGGAGGTTGGCGCTCCGCCGGTCAGATGCGAGACTCGCCTCATGGACTCGCTCAGCGAGCACAGGGCGCCGGCGACCGGCGCCAGCCCAAACTTGCCGGCGATCGAGGCGGCCTGGAAGACGCTCGCCACCGGCGGCGTCGAAGCGTCGCTCGACCAGCTGCTGGCGCTCTGTCACGACGATGTCGAGCTCCGTCCCTACTTCGGCGGGGGACGGGTGCTGCGCGGCCGCGAGGCGGCTCACCGCTTCTTCCGGGAGAGTCGCGAGGCCGGCACGAGCGTCGAGGCCCGGCCCCGCTCGTTCGCGGTCGAGGGCGACTCGGTGGTCGTCACGGGCGGGATCCGCGTGACCAGGGCGGACGGCTCGTTCGCCGAGACCCAGGTGCGCTGGGTCCACCACTTCCGCGGCGACCGCATCGACGCCATCTCCTGGGAGCCCCGCAGCGGCGGCTCGAGGCGCGATGCTCCCGCGCCCAAGCCCGGCGTGTCGGACAAGCAACGGGACGCGCAGGCCGTGATCGACGCCCTGAACGCGCGCGACTTCGACGCCCTCCGCGAGCTCCCGTTCGACGACGAGATGGAGTACCGCTCGGCGTTCGCGGTCGCCGAGGGTGGGACCTACCGGGGCGTCGAGGGCCTGCGACAGTGGGCCGCCGACGTCGACGCCACCTGGGACCGCCTGCGCACCGAGCTTGCGGAGTTCCACGACGTCGACGACGAACACGCGGTGGCGATCATCCGCCTCACCGGCATCGCCAGGGCGAGCGGCATCCCTCTGGACGTGCGCGTGGGCCAAGTCTGGACCTGGCGCGAGGGCAGGATGCTCCGCAACGTGGTCTACACGGACCCGAACGACGCCTTCCGGGAAGTCGGGCTCGATCCCACGTAGCGCTGCCTCCGACGGGGGAGGTCAGCGTCGCGCCGCGACCGGTATTGCGGAGCCCCTTTGGGGGGTGTAGCGTTGCTCAAACGGGTGGCTTGACTCGCCGAGCAGGAGGTCGCTTTTGCCAGGTCTCAGCTCGCGCTGTTCGCAGGCTCGTGGATGGGGCTGGCGCGCGACGGCTTTACCGCTTTCCCTGGTAGCCGGAGGGGGACGACCGGGGTGCCGCTGACCGACGCAGCGGCGGGCTCGGTGTTCGCCGGCTACCGGATCGAGGAGCTGGCCGGTCGGGGAGGCATGGGGGTGGTGTACCGGGCCACGCAGCTTGCCCTCGGTCGGCCGGTCGCCTTGAAACTGATCGCGCCTGAGTTCGCGGACGACGCGCTGTTCCGCAAGCGCTTCGAGCGCGAGTCGCGGCTTGCGGCGTCGATCGACCATCCGAACGTGATACCGGTGTACGAGGCAGGGGACAGAGATGGCGCGCTGTTCATCTCGATGCGCTGGGTCGAGGGCACCGATCTGGAGACGCTGATCAGGCGTGGGGGCGGGCTCGAGCCCGAGCGGGCCGCCGGCATCGTGGGTCAGATCGGGGCCGCACTGGACGCGGCCCATCAGCGCGGGTTGATTCACCGCGACGTCAAGCCCGCCAATGCGCTCGTCGTAGCCGGTCCGGTCGAGCATGTCTACCTGACCGACTTCGGGCTCGTGAAGCGGATGCGAGCGAGTGCCGCCCTGACGCGCGCCGGACAGTTGCTGGGCACGCTCGACTACGTGGCCCCGGAGCAGATTCAGCGGACCGCCGGGGACGCCCGCTCGGATGTGTACTCGCTTGGCTGCGTGCTCTTTCACTGCCTGACCGGCCGAGTCCCGTTCGCGACCGATGACGAGGTCGCGAAGATCTACGCCCACCTGCACGAGAGCCCGCCGGCTCCCTCCGAGCTGGTCCCCGAAATCCCGCCCGGGCTCGACATGGTCGTCGCGCACGCGATGGCGAAGGACCCGGAGCGGCGTTACGCGTCGGCCGGTGAGCTCGGTCGTGCGGCGGTCGAGGCGACGCAGGAACTCGCCTGGTCGCGAGGGGGGCGGCCGACTGCGTGGGGGGGCGGAACCCCGCCTCGGCAGGGGCGTGCCGCCCGCAAGCGACGCCAACGCCCGGGACGCCGCTCGCTTCGCTGGCTGCTCGGCGCGGCGCTCGTTGCCGCGGGCGCCGTCGGAGTCGCCGTGATCGTCGACTCGGTCGGCGGGAGCGACAGCCCACAGCCGCGTCGCGTTCAAGCGGGCGCGCCCACCCCGGCCGATGGAACGGTGCTGCGAGTGGCGGAGAGCTCGAGCGTGTATGTAGTCAAGGCGGGCGCGCGCTTTCGTGTTCCGCGCGGCGAGCGCGCGGTGTTCGGCTACGTTCCGGAGGAAGCCGGCGAGATCTCCGCGGCCGCTTTGCGAGACATCCCGGAGATCCCCCGCGAGGGGTCGCTCGTGAAGCCGTACCGCAGCACCATCGTTTGGGTCGTGCGTGATGGTCAGCGTCGCTTGATCGGGCCGCCACCCGGTGCCGACGTGGTCACCATCCCGAGCACCGGACTCAGGCAGATTCCCCCGCCCGCCGCAGGACGCAGGACGACGGTCGCGGTGACAGCCCCGGTGTCGGTTCTGGAGCGCCGCATGTTCAGCCTGGCCGCGCTGGTGCGCTCGCCGAGGGGCGTGCCGACCGGTGCATGCGTGTTCTTCCGCATCGACCGCAGCCGACTCCGGGAGCGCGCCAACACACCGACCAAGCAGGGGCGCTGTGAGGCGCGTCTTCGGGTGGGTGGACTGCACCGCGTCCGCTACTCCGTCCATTTCGTCGGCGACCCGGGATGGAGGGGATCGAAGATCTCCACCCCTCCTATCCTCGTGGTGCCGCGCTAGCGTGGGTCGGCGGTGGGTCCGCTACTGACCAGTCCGCGGGCAGCGACCGCCGCCGAGCTCAAGGCACACATCGAGGCCGAGCGAGCCGGCGCGCCTTTCCTCGTCTATCGAGACGACCAGGAGCGCCAGATCATCTTCGTGCTCGTCGGGCGCGAGCGGATCGCGCTCGGTCGGAGCGCCGCCGCCTCGGTCGCGCTGTCCTGGGACGACCAGGTGTCGCGGGTACACGCCGAGCTCCGGCAGATCGGGGAAGAATGGACTCTGATCGACGACGGGCTGTCGCTGAACGGCTCGTCGGTCAACGGCACCGTCGTCCACGGCCGCCGTCGGCTTCACGACGGCGACACCCTGCGACTCGGCAACACCGTCCTGCTGTTCCGCGATCCCGGTGAGGCCGACGGGCGGACCACCACTCCCGCAGGGAGCGAGGAGCGCGCGGTGACGCTCACAGAGACCCAGCGCCGGGTGCTGATTGCTCTCTGCCGTCCGTTCAAGGACTCGACCGCCTTTGTTGCTCCCGCGACCAACGAGCAGATCGCCGCCGAGGTGTTCCTGAGCGTCGATGCGGTCAAGAAGCACCTGCGGGCTCTGTATGAGAAGTTCGGGGTCGCGAGCCTGCCGCAGTACGAGAAGCGCGCTCGACTGATCGAACGTGCCTTCGCCGGCGGGTTCGTCTCGGAGCACGATCTCTAAGCCGTCCGCACCTTGGTGAGGACCTCGTCCCCCGGCAGGGGGGAATCCGGCCCTGGCTTACCGCACGATCAAGCTGGTCCGCTGAGGTCCCTAACAGGCAGCGCCGGCACAACAAGGGAGAGGACGTTACGCGCTCCTCTCCACCTCCAATTTATACCGAAAACGGGGCCCTCATGAAGCCCCGGATCGTGCCGCATAATCGCCGGCCGCAAGCCAGAACCCTCGGAATGGGAGGAGCGAAATGCGGGTGGTGTTGTCGACGTGTCGGGCCGGAGGGTGGCTATGACCGAGCACGCGGTGGTGATCGCCGGAGGGGGTCCGACCGGGCTGATGTTGGCGGGCGAGTTGACGCTGGCGGGGGTTGACGTCGCGATCGTGGAGCGGCGCGCGAGCCAGGAGCTCGAGAGCCGGCGCGCGGGTGGTCTGTACTCACGCACCATCGAGGTTCTCGATCAGCGCGGGATCGCCGATCGGTTCCTCTCGGAGGGACAGGAGGCCCAGGTCACGGGCTTCGCCCGCACGCGCTTGGACATCAGCGATTTCCCGACCCGGCACAACTACGGGCTGGCGTTGTGGCAGAACCACATCGAGCGCATCCTGGCCGGCTGGGTCGCAGAGCTCGAGGTGCCGATCCACCGCGAACTCGAGGTGACGGGCTTCGCGCAGGACGACACCGGCGTCGACGTCGAGCTGTCCGACGGCCGGTCGCTGCGGGCGAAATACCTCGTCGGCTGCGACGGGGCCCGCAGCCTGATCCGCAAGGCAGCCGGCATCGAGTTCCCCGGCTGGGACCCGACGACCAGCAGCCTGATCGCCGAGGTCGAGATGGCAGAGGAGCCGGAGCTGGGAATCCGCAGCGATCACAAGGGCACCCATGCCCTCGGCAAGACGGAGTACGAGATCCGCGACGGCGAGGTGGTCTACAAGGACGGGGGAACGGTAGGCGTCATGCTGACCGAAGAGCACGTCGGGCAATACGGTGAGCCCACCCTGCGCGGTCTCAGCGAGGCGCTCATCTCCGTCTACGGGACCGACTACGGGGTCCACAGTCCCACCTCGATCTCGAGGTTCACCGACATGACCCGGCAGGCCGCGGCCTACCGCGAGGGACGGGTGCTGCTGGCCGGCGACGCCGCACACGTGCATGCCCCGGACGGTGGACAGGGCCTCAACACCGGGGTGCAGGATGCGGTGAACCTGGGATGGAAGCTCGCCCAGGTCGTCAACGAGACATCGCCGCAAAGCCTCCTGGATACCTACAACGCCGAGCGCCATCCGGTCGCTGCCCGCGTGCTGCGCATCACGATGGCGCAAGTCGCGCTTCGCCGCCCGGACGATCGCATCAAGGCCTTGGGCGACATCGTGTCCGAGCTCCTCGGCATGGACGAGCCTCGCAAGCGGATTGCCGGAATGGTGTCCGGTCTGGACATCCACTACGACCTCGGCGAGGGACACCCGCTGCTCGGACGCCGCATGCCCGACCTCGACCTGGTCACCTCGGGCGGCCCGCTGCGGGTCTTCACCCTGCTGCACGATGCCCGGCCGGTGCTCCTGAACCTCGGTGAGCCGGGCGGCTTCGACATCACACCGTGGGTGGATCGGGTTCAGATGATCGATGCCGAATATGTTGGTCGGTGGGAGCTTCCGGTAATCGGCGCGGTCACACCTCCCACTGCCGCGCTGATCCGGCCCGACGGATATGTCGGCTGGGTGGGAGAGCTCACCGACCCGGGGCTCCTCGACGCTCTCACCCGCTGGTTCGGACCGCCGACCGCGACCGGCGGTGCGCTCGAGATCAGTCCGCTGGCGGAGGAGCGGGAGTTCGCGCCGAGGCCAGTTTCTGACGCAGTCCGTCGATGGCCTGTTCTGCCCAGCGCTTCATGAACCAGCGCCCGACCGTCGTGTCGAATAGCCGGTACCGGAGCGCGGGCGGGTGAAGGCCCATCTCCATGTCCACGAACGTGCCGCCTTGGGCAGCGGTCAGCTGCCAGTGCTGGAAGCCGCCCGTCGTTGGGCAACTCCACTTCAGTTCCTTGAGCTCGTCGCGCCGGTCGATGATTCGGGTGTACTCCAACGGCCGCCCAGCGAACGTCGCCAACACCTGGGTGTAGACGTCCCCAACCTCGAATGTCTCGCCGCGAATCTCTACGGCGACCGGCCACCACTGAGGGTACGTGGCGGGGTCGCCAACGAGCGCCCAGACCTCCTCCAGCGGCGCATCAACATGGGCCTGCGCACGGTAGTCCGACACCATGCGATCTTCGCAGAGACGGCGAAGCCGACGCGGGGACTCGAACCCCGGACCCCCTCCTTACCATGGAGGTGCTCTACCGGCTGAGCTACGTCGGCGTGCCGCGGGCATCCCGTTGGGATCCCGGCCGGCCCGAAGCCTAGCGCCCATTGAAGCACGGTCAGCCGTGTCGTCTCGGCCGGGTGGGGTCGTCCGCCGGCGCAGCCGCCTACCCAAGGGCGCCGCGTTGAAGGTTTCGACGCCCGGGTCTACCAGCGCTCATCGCTGCGCCACGATCCGCATCGTCGGTGATCCTGGTTGTGGCTGGCGCGGCGACCTGGCCGGTCACGCCCTGGGCCCGGCCGCGATCAGCAGACGGATCCCACGCGCGGCGGTCCGGGTCGCGCCGCTCGGCTGGCGGGTGTGCGCTGCGCCGCGCGCCGCCACGCGTCGGTGGCCCCCGAGCGCCCGCTGCGCCCCGCGGCTCACCCTCAAGACCATGGTCGCGCGCCGCCCTTTGGCGATCGAGTAGCGGGCACGGCCGAGCGACACGAGCGCGGCCCCCTTCCCGCCGCGCGACGGCGTGCTGCGCGGCAGCGCGGTCAGGCCGAGCAACCCCCTGCAGCGCGCGAGGCGCACGGTCCGGCACTGCAGCGCGATCCGGACCGTCCGGTCGTCGCGGAGGAGCGCGGCCGTCGTCTTGATCGTCGCCAGCGCTGTGCGCGCAGGCGGTGGCGGCGGCGGAGGCGGTGGTGGCGGCGGAAGCGGAGCTGGCGGAGGCGGAGGCGGAGGCGGCGTGACGCAGGACCCCTCGTACCGCGCGACCCCGAACTGGATGTCTCCCCTCGACGTGATCGGCCCAGCGAGGACGGGCTTGTCGCCGGGCGCCAGGGTGAGCGCGGTCCCCGATCCCTCGTCCGTGGCGAACCGTGTCGTCTGCGTGCCTGCCGTGCCGAACCCGGGGTTGAGCGTCCCGTCGGCGCCGTACCCGGCGAGCGCGAACGCCTGATGGCCGAAGCTGAAGTCGAAGGCGAGGCCGCCGATAACCAGCGCCCCGCAGGGCTCCTGGACAACGTCGGCCCCGAACGCGTTGCTCTGGCTGAACGGCGTCGATGTCCGGCCCTCGGTCTGGAACGTGATGTCGAGCTGGCCATCGGCGGTGTAGCGCGCGAGCGCGAACCGGAGGTTGCCGGTCGTCGGCGTGAAATCGCCGGCGACCAGGATCTCTCCCGTGCTCGCGAGCACCGCACCGCGCCCGAGCGCGCCGCCGCCGACGAAGGCAGTGACCTGGGTGCCGCCGTTGCCGAACGTCGGGTCGAGGTCGCCCGCCAGCGTGTACCCCGCCAGCGCGAAGCGCGCGGACCCGCTCGGCGTGACGACCGTCCCGATGGCGACGATCCGATTGGGCTCGATGACGACGTCCGCACCGCGGGCGGCACCCTCGGCGAACTGCGTCGTCGTCTGCCAGAGGAGCGTGCCGTCAACGTCGTAGCGCGCGATCGCGAACTCGGAGCCTGCCACCGTGTCGAGCTCGCCGACGGCGACGATCGTACCGTCGGGAAGGACGGTGACCGCGTCGGCCTCAGCGTTGCCGCCGGCGAACTCCGTCGTCACCTCGCCGTCCGAGCTGAAGCTCGTGTCGGGAACTCCGGCGGCCGTGAGCCGCAGCAGCGCGAACTCGCCGTCGCCCTCCTGCTGGTCGAGGATGGCGCCGGCCGCGACGATCGCGCCATCGGACTGGAGCGTTACCCCGCTGGCGGCGCCCGCGCCGGCCGCGAACTGCTGGTGGAACTGGCCATCGAGGGAGAATCCCGGGTCCGGCGTCCCGTCTGGGAGCCAGCGCGCGAGGGCGAACTGCGCCAGCTGGGCCTCGGAGTAGGTGCCGGCGGCGACGATCGACCCGTCGGGCTGGGCGACGACGGCGTTGGCACCCGCCGGCTGGTCGAAAGCGCCGAGGACGGTGCCGTCACCGCCGAAGCTCGTGTCGAGGTCTCCGGGCGCCGCCGTCACGAACGACGGGACGGCGCACAGCGCGCCGAGCACGAGCGCCAGCGCGAACGCGAGGGCCCGGCCGACGCGCGTCATCCCATGACCGGTCCTGGTCCGACCATGCACGTTGAAGGCTACAACGCGAGCGGGGCGCAGCGGCGAACCGCATGATTCTCGAATCGCCGGCCGCCAGGAGCCGACGGCGGCGCGGGTAGTCAGGAAGGGAATCGGTTACTTCGCCTGCAAACGAGCGCCTCGTGACTCACGGCGTGGCACACGGGCACCGATCACGGCCGTTGGAGGCCTTGGCGATCAAAGGATGTGCTCCACGACGAGCATCCCCCGCCTCGAGACCAGATGCCCCAGGTCGTCCGCCAGGTGCTGGACCAGCTCGGTCGCCTGTTCCTGCCAGCGCTGGATTTCGACGATTTCCGCGATCAGGACGTAATCGGCAGCTTCAATTGACTGTCCGGGCAAGTCCAGCGGCCGCGTCAGGCGCCACTCCGACACCGTGTCCAGCGACCCGCGGACCGTGTCCCGATCACCCGCCATCAGGCGCTCAAACTCCTCTGCCAGCTCCGGCGAGCGCAGGGAAAACCACATGACAAGGGTCGCGGCGGAAGTCGTCGACGCACCCTAACGCACCCCCCGTGCCCCGCTCGAGCCGGGTGGGAAGTGGGGGGAGCAGGATTCGAACCTGCGTAGGCGTAGCCGACCGGTTTACAGCCGGTCTCCTTTGGCCGCTCGGACATCCCCCCGAGTGGTCGGCAGCCGATTGTAGAGGCGCCTCGTCGGGCACCCGCGCGAGCCCTACGACGCGTCCCTGAGCCGCTGCGCCTCCGGCAGGCCCTCCAGCTTCTTCAGCGTGTTGTTCTCGATCTGGCGGATGCGCTCGCGGGTGACCCCGAAGGCGCGGCCGACCTCCTCGAGGGTGCGCGCCTTGTGGCCCTTCAGGCCGTAGCGCATCTCGATCACCTCGCGCTCGCGTGGCGGCAGCGCGTCGAGGGCGCGGCGCACGTTCTCGCGGCGCAGGTTCTCGGAGGCGAGCTCGAAGGGGGACTCGGCGGTGTCGTCCTCGACGAAGTCGCCGAGCTCGGAGTCCTCCTCCTCGCCGATGGGCTTCTCGAGCGAGACCGGCAGCTGGGCGATGCGCTGGATGTCCTTGACCTCGCGGGTCGTCCACTGGAGCTCGGCGGCGATCTCCTCGGGGGTCGGTTCGCGCCCGAACTCCTGCACGAGCTGGCGCTCCACGTGCACGACCTTGTTGAGCTTCTCGACCATGTGGACCGGGATCCGGATCGTGCGCGCCTTGTCGGCGATGGCCCGGGTGACCGCCTGGCGGATCCACCAGGTGGCGTAGGTCGAGAACTTGTAGCCGCGGCGGTAGTCGAACTTCTCGACAGCGCGGATCAGGCCGAGCGAGCCCTCCTGGATCAGGTCGAGGAAGGACAGGCCGCGGCCCAGGTAGCCCTTGGCGATCGAGACCACGAGCCGCAGGTTCGCCTCGATCATCTGCTGCTTCGCGGACATGTCGCCGCGCTCGATGCGACGCGCGAGGGCCACCTCCTCCCCGGCCGTGAGCAGGTCCACGCGGCCGATCGAGCGCAGGTAGAGCCGCAGCGAGTCGAGGCTCGGCTCCACGGTGAGGTCGATCTCCGGCTTCTTCTGACCGGCCGCGGGCTGAGCGCCGTCACCGTCGGCGGGCAGCGCCGCGAGGCCGGCGGGCGCCTTTCCCTCGCCGGCCACGATCTCTACGCCGCTCTCGAGGAGATGGGCACGGAAGTCGCTGATCTGCTCCTTCGTGACCTCGACCTCTTCCAGGCACGCCGCGATCTCGTCGAACGTGAGGTAGCCGCGCTCGCGGCCTTCGGCGGCAAGACCCCGAAGCTCCTCCACCTCGAGATCCCGGGCCCGGGTCTCATCCTCGACCAGCAGCCCGACACCCTCGTGCTTGTCCGTCAACCCTCGCTCCTTCGAAGACGGTCGGTTCCCCGCGCGACGGCGGGCCTCGTCATTATCAGGTTGTGAGTTCGCGGGAGAACCGCGAGGGGCTGAGTCAGAGGGCCAGAGATCCCTGAGCGTCGAGCTGTGGCCAGTCTACAACGACTCCCCGGATTTGGACTCACGACTCCCCGAATTTGGGCCGAAACCCGTCCCCGGTATCGTCACCTCGTGGCCATGAGCGATCTCACCACCCTGTTCGCGGGCGATGTCCAGGCCCGCCGACCCGCCACCCACCTGAGCCTCTCGCGCGTGGGCGTGACGGGTGTGGAGAAGGTCATCCGGATCCGCTCCAACGGAGCCGAGCAGCTCTTCTACGCAGAGCTCGAGTGCTTCGTCGACCTCGGGCCGAAGCAGAAGGGCGCTCACATGTCGCGCTTCGAGGAGGTCGTGAACGAGGCGATCGACGAGGTGATCCTGGGCGAGGCCTTCAAGGCCGAGACGCTCGCCGCCCACATCGCCGAGCTCGTGCGCGACCACCAGGATGCGCGCCGCGCGGAGGTCACGATCGCCGCGCGCTATCCCGAGACCAAGCCGGCGCCCGTGTCGGGCTCGATGACCCAGGAGATCTACACGATGTTCGGCGCCGCGGTCGCTTCCGCACGCGGGACGCGCCGTCTCGTTGGCGTCCAGGCGCAGGGGATGACGGCGTGCCCCTGCGCGCAGGAGCTCGTGACGGAGCGCTCGCGCGAGCGCCTGCGCGACGCCGGCTTCAGCGACGACGAGATCGCCCGCGTGTTCGACGCGGTGCCGGTGGCCACGCACAACCAGCGGGGGATCGGCACGCTCCACGTGGGCTGCCCGGAGGGCTGCAGCGACGCGATCGAAGCGGAGGCCCTGCTCGAGATCGTGGAGGCGGCGATGAGCTCCGAGATCTACGAGCTGATGAAGCGCCCGGACGAGGTCGAGGTCGTGGAGAAGGCGCATATGCGCCCGCGCTTCGTCGAGGATTGCGTGCGCGAGATGATCCGGATGGCCAGCGAGCGCTTCGCCGGCCTCGGCGAGATCGCCTTCCTGTCCGCCCGCCAGGAAAACCTCGAGACGATCCACAAGCACAACGTCGTCGCCGAGCGGCACGGTCTGCTGGGCGAGCTGTCCGCCGAGCTCGACGGTGGCGAGCCCGCCGTCCGCCACACCTCGATGCGCGAGTGGCTCGATGCCGACTCGCAGCCGTCGGCCGCCTGAAGGCGCGAGTCAAGTCCGCGAGGCGGTTCCGCCGATGGAAGCGGTAGAACGCATGGAGGCGACGTGACTCACAGCCGGATAAACCGCTGTCGCAGGACGCGGCCCTCGTGGTCGCACTGGCGGGAACGGCGATGCCGTTCGCCCACTCGGCCGAGGACGAGGCCGAGCGCTGGCTGCGCGCGATGCGGCTCCACGGCCAGGTCGGCGCCGCGCTTCAGGCGCTCGGCGTGGGCGAGTCGCCGCTCATGACCGGCAGCGAGCACGACCACGCCGAAGGCCATGGCACGCCGACCTTGGGGCCGGACGTGCTCGACGAGGTCACGCGCCGCGCAGCCGACTTCGCGAGCGCGCGCGAGGCCGAGAACAGTGGGAACGCCGGACCTGATGTTCGCCGTGCTCGACGTGTACGGCAAGCTGTTCGACCGGGCGCTCTACATGCGCGGCACGAGCCGCGAGGAGCTGGTCGAGCGGCTGGTCGGCTCGGGCGCCGCCAGCCGCCCGCAGGGCTGACTCGCGCCGCTCAGGCCACCCGGCGCCGCGACAGGTATTCGATCCCGGCCGTGCAGCCCACCGGGCCGAGCGGGGAGACCGTCGCGGCGAGCAGTGGCCACGGGAAGATGCGCCGCCGGCAGCCGTATGCCACCAGCAGGCAGAGCACGATCCAGCCCACGCCGTGCGTCCAGCCGAGCACACGCTCGGCGCTCTCGTCGAGGCCGCCGATCGCGACCACGAGCAGCGCCGTGAAGACGCAGACCTCGGCGAGCGAGTAGAGCCGCACCGCCTGGAAGTAGGACAACTCAGGACGTCACCCCGCGCTCGGCCATCAGCTGACGCCGCACGAGGAGGGCGCCGGTCAGCGCGAGCACCACCAGCAGCATCACCGCCACGATCGCCTCGGGGGAGCTCAGGTTTCCGAGGCTGCCGCCGAGCGCCGTGTAGGCGAAGACCTTCGGCGCGGCGCCTACGGCGGTACCGACCGCCATGTCGCGGAAGGGCAGGCGCGTGAGCCCCGCGCTGTAGTTGACGAGGCCGAAGGGCAGGAGCGGCACGATCCTCGACTCCATCACGGCGACGCTGCCGTTGCGGACGAGGAAGCGCTCGAGCGCACGAGTTCGCGTGGGCAAGAGCCCGCCATGGTGACCGGCCGCCAGCCGGCGGGCGACGGCCATCTGGGCCAGCGAGGCGGCCGTGACGCCGAGCAGCGCGAGAGGCGCGCCCACGGCCGTGCCGAACAGGAGCCCGCCCGCCCCGGCGAGGATCGGCCAGGTGACCAGGAAGCTCGCGAGCACGAACAGCGGCACGTAGGCCACGTAGGCCCAGCTCCCGAGGCCCTCACCGAAGTCGCGCGCCTCGCCCGCGCTCGGCAGCGACCCGGTCGCGAGCAGCGCCACGAACAGGCCGCCGAGCAGCACCGCATAGGCGGCGATCCTGATGCGCGCCGTCCGGAGGCCCATGCATTCGAGAGTAATGCCGAGCGGGCCGGGCCCGCTCGGCAATGCCCTACTTGATGAACAGGATCTCGGAGTACTTGGGGAGCGGCCAGAGGTCGTCCGCCACGACCTTCTCCAGCCGGTCGCCGAGCTCGCGGACGGTCGCGAGCGCGGTCAGCTGGTGGTCGCGGGCATACTCGGCAAGCTCGAGGCCCTCGATCCCGTCCGGGTAGTGGTTGGCCTCCTCGAGCGCGCCGATCGCGTCGGCAAACTCGCCCACGAGGGTGCGCGCTTCGCTCGCGAGAGCGTCCATGCCGGCCGCCTCGATGAGCGCCACGTGGCGCAGCGCCGCGGGCAGGAGCATCGTGCGGGCGATCGAGGCCGCGGTCTCGGTCTCGATGTTCGCGCGCGCGCTGTACTGCTCGGCCCACACCTCGAAGCGCGACTCGAGCTCGCGCTTCGAGAGCACCTCGTACTTCTCGAAGGCGCTCACCGTCGAGTCCGAGAGCACCTCGGGCAGCGCGTCCGGGGTGGTGCGCAGGTTCTTGAGGCCGCGCTGCTCCGCCTCGGCGTGCCACTCCTCGGCGTAGTTGTCGCCGCCGAAGATCACGCGCTGGCTGTCCGCGTAGGCGACCTTCACGACCGCGTTCACGGCCTCGTCGAGGTCGCCGCCGCCGCCGGAGAGCTTCGACTCGAGCTGGTCGGAGAGCTCGTCCATCGCCTCGGCCACGATCGTGTTCAGCACCGTGTTCGGGAAGGCGAGCGACATGCTCGACCCGAGCGCGCGGAACTCGAACTTGTTGCCGGTGAAGGCGAACGGCGAGGTGCGGTTGCGGTCACCGCCGTGCATCGGCAGCGGCGGCAGCACCGGCGTGCCGAGCCCGAGGACGGCCGCCGGGGTGTGCGGATCGCCCTCGCCCGACGCGATGGCCGCGAACACCTTCTCGAGCTCTGCGCCCAGGAAGATCGAGATGATCGCGGGCGGCGCCTCGTTCGCGCCCAGGCGGTGGTCCTGGCCGATGTTCGCAACCGAGGCGCGCAGCAGCCCCTGGTGGCGGTCCACCGCCTTGATCACGGCGGCGCAGAAGAACAGGAAGCTGATGTTGTCCGCCGGCGTGTCGCCCGGGTCCATCAGGTTGTGCCCGGTGTCGGTGCTCATCGACCAGTTGTTGTGCTTACCCGACCCGTTCACGCCCGCGAACGGCTTCTCGTGCAGCAGGCAGACGAGCCCGTACTTGCGCGCGACCGACTGGAGCAGCTGCATCGTGAGCTGCTGATGGTCCGAGCCCACGTTCGAGTTCTCGAACACCGGCGCGATCTCGTACTGCCCGGGCGCCACCTCGTTGTGACGCGTCTTCACGGGCACGCCCAGCTTTGCGAGCTCGAGCTCGGTGGCCATCATGCACGCCAGCACGCGCTCCGGGATCGAGCCGAAGTAGTGGTCGTCCAGCTCGTGGCCCTTCGGCGGCTTGGCCCCGAAGAGGGTCCGGCCCGTGTTGATCAGATCGGGCCGCTCGAAGTAGTACTGCTCGTCGATCAGGAAGTACTCCTGCTCCGGCCCGACCGTGGTGAACACCCGGGAGGCCTCGTCGTCGCCGAGCAGGCGCAGGGCGCGGATCGCCGCGCGCGAGAGCGCGTCCATCGAGCGCAGCAGCGGGATCTTCCCGTCGAGCGCCTCACCGGTCCAGGAGGCGAATGCCGTGGGGATGCAGAGCAGCGCGCCATTCGGATTCTCGAGGATGAACGCGGGGCTGGTCGGGTCCCAGGCGGTGTAGCCGCGCGCCTCGAACGTCGCGCGCACGCCCCCGGTGGGAAAGGAGGAGGCGTCGGGCTCGCCCTGGATGAGCTCGCTGCCCGAGAACTCGGCCAGCGCGACGCCGTCGCCGGCCGGACCGAAGAACGAGTCGTGCTTCTCGGCGGTGAGCCCGGTGAGCGGCTGGAACACATGCGTGAAGTGGGTGGCGCCGTTCTCGAGCGCCCACTCCTTCATGCCGAGCGCCACGGCATCGGCCAGCGACGGATCGAGTGGCTCGCCCTGGGCGAGCGTCCGCTGCAGCTGCCGGTAGGTGTCCTTTGGCAGGCGGTGGCGCTGCACCGCCTGTGAGAAAACGTTCGCGCCGAACGGGTAGTTCGACGGCTGGGTCAGGTCAACCGAGCCGAGCGCCTCTCCGTTGGGGCTCCACCGGGCGGCGGTGACGTTGGTCTGGCGAATACGTGGCATGGCGTGAGCAGTCCTCCTGGCGGTGTCCGGGCGTCGAGAAACCTAGCTGCGGATCCGCGAAGAGGCCATGTACGGGTGTCCAAAGATCGGCGCTCCGGCTTCGCCGTGGTGGCGATTCCGTCCAAGACCCCGGTGCGTTGGCGTGCGTAACCTGGATGGCCGTGGCTGCCATCGAGCTGAGCGGAGTCGTGAAGCGCTTCGGCGCCATCACCGCCGTGGACGGGCTGGACCTCGACGTGCCAGAGGGCATCTGCCTCGGACTGCTCGGGCCCAACGGCGCCGGCAAGTCGACCACGATGCGCCTGCTCACGGGCCAGGCGATCGCCGACGAGGGCTCGATCCGCGTGCTCGGCCACGAGCTGCCGGGAGAGTCGAAGGAGGCCCGCGCGCTGATGGGCGTCGTGCCACAGCTCGACAACCTCGACGTGGACGTGTCGGTCCAGGACAACCTCGCGGTGTTCGCCCGGCTCTACCGCGTGCGCGACGTGGGTGAGGCCGTCGACCGCGGGCTGGCGCTGGCGCGGCTGACCGGGCGCCGCAGCGACGCGGTGGACAAGCTGTCCGGCGGCATGCGCCGGCGGCTGCTGTTGGCGCGCGGACTGGTCCACCGGCCCCAGCTCATGCTGCTCGACGAGCCCACGGTCGGCCTCGATCCCCAGATCCGCACCGAGCTCTGGTCGCTGATCGACGCGCTGCGCGCCGAGGGCAAGACGATCCTCATGTCGACCCACTACATCGAGGAGGCCGAGCGACTCGCGGACGAGGTGGCCTTGATGGCCGAGGGCCGGGTGATCGCGCGCGGCCGGCCGAACGAGCTGATCGCGGAGCACGCCGGGCGCGAGACCGCCGAGGTCTACGGGCCGCCCGAGCGGCTGGCCGAGGTGCGCAGCCGGGCGCAGGCGGAGGGGCTGGCGGTGCGGCCGGCCGGGCCGGCGGTGGCGATCGTGGGAGCCGAGCGGGCGAACAACGGCGCCGTGCCCTCCGAGGCCGTTCGGCGGCCTGCGTCGCTCGAGGACGTGTTCGTCCTGCTCACGGGCGAGGAGGCGGAGTGACGGGATCGGTGCGCACCCGGCCGAGCCGGGTGCTTCCGCAATGACGGGATCGGTGCGCACCCCGCCGAGCCGGGTGCTTCCGCAATGAGGCGCCTGGAACCGGCCGCCATCGGCGGCGTCATGAGCCGCGAGGTCGCCAACTTCCGGACGATCTGGCGGACCACGACCTTCTCGAGCCTGCTCGAGCCGGTGATCTACCTGGTCGCCTTCGGCCTCGGGCTGGGGGCGACGATCGTGGACCGCGTCGACGGGCTCGAGTACGTGGAGTTCGTGGGCACCGGCATGGTGGCGACGGCGGTGATCTTCTCGAGCGCGCTGCCGGCGATGTTCGGCACATTCATCAAGGAGCGCTTCCAGCGCACCTACGACGCAATCCTCGCCGCGCCGGTGGACGTGGAGGAGCTCGTGACCGCCGAGATGCTGTGGATCGGCCTCCGCGCCGGCGTGTACGGCACCTTCCCTCTGATCGTGTCGATGCTGTTCGGGCTCGATCCCGCGCCGGGGATGCTGCTCGTGCCGTTCTTCTGCTTCGTCACGGCACTCGGCTTCGCGGCGTTCGGCATCGCCGTGGCGGGGAGCGTCGCCGAAGATCGACCAGTTCAACTACGTGACCACGCTGGTGATCACGCCGCTGTTCCTCGTGGCCGGCACCTTCTTCCCCATCGACGGGCTGCCCGAGGGCTACCAGGTCGCGGCGCAGATCAACCCGCTGCACCACCTCGTGGAGCTGGTGCGGCACGCGAGCTTCGGCTTCGAGATCGAGGACCTGATCCGTGTGGGCGTGCTGGTCGGCTTCGCGTTGGCGCTCTGGCGACTGGCTGTGCGGCGGATGACGGCGCGGCTGATCGACTGACGAGCGCTCAGGCGCGCCGGCTCGTGGCCGGCGGCCCCGTCGCGCGCAGCCACTCCAGCATCTCCCCGCCCGGCATCGGCCGCGCGAACAGGAAGCCCTGGGCACAGTCGCAGCCGAGGCGCGCGAGACGTTTGCGCACGCTCTCCTCCTCGACGCCCTCGGCCACGGTCTCGAGGCCGAGGTTGCGGGCCAGCTCGATGATCGAGCGCACGATCGCCTCCGAGCCTTCGCCGGCGGCGAGCCCGCTGATGAACGAGCGGTCGATCTTGAGCGCGTCGACCGGCAGCTCGCGCAGGTAGGCGAGCGAGGAGTAGCCGGTGCCGAAGTCGTCGATGGAGCTGCGCACGCCGATCGCCCGCAGCTGCGCCAGGACGGCGCGCGCCTGGTCGTGATCCGCGATCAGCGTGCCCTCGGTGATCTCGATCTCGAGCGAGCTCGCGTCGAGGCCGAAGCGCCGCTTGAGCTCCTCGAAACGGCCCGGCAGGCCGGGATCGAGCAGCACCCGCGTGGGGATGTTCACGGCCACCGGCACGGCGCAGCCGGCCTCGCGCCAGCGGTGGGCGTCCCTGCCCGCGATCTCGAGAACCAGCTCGGTGAGCTGCTCGGCGAGCCCGGTTCGCTCCGCCAGCGGGACGAACGTCGTGGGCGGCACCTCGCCGAGCCCGATGTCGGTCCAGCGCGCAAGCGCCTCCACCCCGACCACCCGGCCGTGCTGGAGCTCGACCTTGGGCTGGTAGTGGAGGTCCATGCCGCGCTCGTCGAGTGCCCGCTTGAGCGCGCTGACCAGCACCAGCCGGCGCGGCGCCTCCGCGTCCATCTCGCGCGTGTACAGCTCGAAGCGCGACTGCGCGCGCTTGGCGCGCGACATCGCGGTCTCCGCCCGCTGGAGCAGGAGCTGGGCGTCGTCACCGTGCTCGGGCGAGCAGGCGATTCCCACGCTTGCGTCGACGGCCAGGTTCGCGCCGGCCACCTCGAGCGGACGGCTGAGCGCCTCGAGGATCTTCACCGCCGCGGCCTCGGCGTCGGCGCTTCCGGCCACCGCCGGAAGCAGCACCGCGAAGCGGTCGCCCTCGATGCGGGCCACCAGGTCGCTTGCGCGCACCGTGCGCGCCAGCCGCCTGCCGACCTCGATCAGGAGGGCGTCGCCCTGGTCGCGGCCGAGCGTGTCGTTCACGTCCCGGAAGCGGTCCAGGTCGAGCGTGAGCACCGCCGCGCCCTCGCCGCCGGAGGGCCGCCGGATCGCCTGCGCCGCGCGCTGGGTCAGAAGGGCGCGGTTGGGCAGCGAGGTAAGCGGGTCGTGCAGCGCCAGGTACTCCATCTCCGATGCCTGGCGCGAGGCGCGGTGAACGGCGGCCATCGGTAGCGCCAGCGCGGGAACGAGGTAGAGCCACTCCTCCGCGATCACCGCCACGGGCGGGCCGAGCGCGAACAGCGTGGCGGCCGACCAGCTCCTGAACAGGAGGTCGGCGCGCAGGTGGCCGACGATCGACGTCTGCTGGAGCAGCGCCTCGCCGGAGCGCGTGAACGTCGAGTTGACCGCGAAGAAGACGGCAGCGGAGGCCGCGATCGCGGGCAGGTCCTCGGGCTGGAGGCCCTCGGCGCCGCCGAGCCCGGAACCGCCGAGCAGGTCGAGGACGGCGCCCGCGGCCGCCCACGAGATGGTGAGCTGCGCGAGGTTGAAGATGATCCGATCGGCCGGGCGGCGTCCGACCACGTCCGCCGCCAGCGTGGCGATCACCTGGACGAGCACGACCTCGGGCACGCCGTAGATGAGGAGCATCGCGAACCCGAACGGCGTCGAGAAGGTCTCCTCGCCCACCTGGCCGTGAACCTGGATGGGGAACAGCTCGCCCGCGAGGACGAGCGCCGCGAGCAGCCAGAACTCGGTGTCGAGCGGGCCGAAGGAGCCGGAGCCGAGCCCGACCAGCGTTACGAGCAGGGCGAGCCCTGCCGCGCTGACGACACGCAGGTAGAGGGTGAAGGGTGACTTGATGCTGGGCACTGGACGAGCGGCGGCGGACCACCTAGGCATCTTGCCGGGCTGGCCGGCCGCCGCTCGTCCGAGCGGCCCAGGTACGACCGTGACTACAGCTTACGCGGCGCGCCGAGCGCCTCGAGGAGCACGAGCAGGCCCGCGAGGGTGACGGCAGAACGGTAAGCCCGGAACTTCAGGGCGCTGGAAGTACGACGGAGCTTCGAGGGCATCTTGGCCTCCTAGTGGGTTGGGACAGGCCGGCGGCTACCGGTCTCCTCCCGTCCTTCGGTCCCGGCGGCGAAGACTTGATAGGCAACCCGCGCGTTCCTGGACATTTGGTCGATGGACATGCGTCCATCAGGAGGGCGACGGTCAAGACGGCCGGCCGGGGTGCCGATTGCTAGCTCAGGTCGCTACGCCCCATGACTCTCGCCCTCGCGTTTCTCGTCGTCGTCATCACCGTCCCGCTCGCCGGCGGGCGGCTCGACCGGCTGGGCGAGGTCCGGGTGCGCTGGCTTTGGCTGGCTGCGCTCGCGTTTGCCCTCCAGGTGCTGATCGTCACCCTGATCCCGGAGGGCGACACCGCTGTCCACCGGGCCGCGCATCTTGGCTCGTACGCGCTCGTCGGGGCCTGCGCGCTGCGCAATCTGGGTGAGCTGCGCTTCCTCTGGGTGGTCGTGCTCGGGGGCGCGCTGAACCTGGTGGCGATCGCGGCGAACGGCGGCGTGATGCCGGCGTCGGAGGGGGCGCTCGAGAGCGCAGGGCTCGCCGTTCGCTCGGGCGAGTTCGCCAACTCCGACGTAGTCGAGGGCGCCAACGTCGCCTTCCTCGGCGACGTGTTCGCGATCCCCGCCGGCTGGCCCGGGGCCAACGTCTTCAGCGTGGGCGATGCGCTGATGATCGTGGGCGCCTTCCTCGTCCTGCACGCAATCACCGGCTCGCGCCTGGCATTTCCGACCGTGCGCCATCTATCCTCGACAAGAGACCCCCGATGGTCCCCCCACGTGAGCTGGCCGCGAAGCTGGTCACGGCGCTCGTGAAGGCGCCCGCCGACCCCCTGGAGACGAACATGCCGCGCGATGCGGTCGCGCTGCGCGCCGTGCTGGAGGGACTGCCGGATGCCGTGGTCGCCATGCGGCCGGACGGCACGATCGACTTCGTGAACGAGCGGGCGGAGGAGCTGTTCGGCTACGAGCACGGCGAGCTGGTCGGGCGCCCGGTGCAGGTGCTCTGGCCCGAGCGGCTGCGCGAGGGCTACCTGCGCACGATCAGCGAGTACGTGAACCATCCGCACGGGCTCCGCTTCGCGCGGGCGGCCCGCGGGCTTCGCAAGGACGGCAGCGAGTTCGTCGGCGAGATGAGCTGGGGTAGCGTCGAGACCGAAGCGGGCGTGCTGATGCTCGCGGTCGGGCGCGACATCTCCGCCCGCCTGGCTGCCGAGGCGCGGCTGCGCCGCCGCTCGGCAGAGCACGCCGTGGTGGCCTCGCTCGGCGAGCGGGCGCTCGCGGGGGCCGACCCCGCCGAGCTCTGCACGCAGGTCGCGGAGGCCGTGGTGCGCACGATGGAGGTCGAGCTCGCCCAGGTCTTCGAGGCGATCGCCGGCGACGACCTGCGCCCGCGGGCGGTCTGCGCCGCCACGGGCGACCCCACGGCGCTGCTAGCCGTCGACGCCGCCGAGCACGCGCGCTCGGCGCTCGTGGCGCACGCACCGGTGCCGCTCGCGGCGCGCGGAGCGACGGGAGAGCCGGCCGGTGGCGCTGATCCGCTCCACCGCGCCGGGATTCGCTCCGGGCTCGCGGTGCCGGTGTCCTCCGGCGACGACGACTTCGGCGCGCTGGCCGTGTACTCCCGCTCGGAGGGCGCCTTCGACCGTGAGGACGGGGACTTCCTTCAGGCGGTCGCGAACGTGCTCGCCACCGCCGAGGCGCGCCGCCGGATGGACGATCGCCTGCGCCACCAGGCCCTGCACGACCCGCTCACCGGCCTCGCCAACCGCACGCTCTGCCACGACCGGCTCGGCCAGGCGGTGGCGCGCGCGCGCCGCTCGGGCGCCGGCATCGCCGTCGTGTACGTCGACCTCGACGACTTCAAGTCGGTGAACGACGAGCACGGCCACGCTGCCGGCGACACGGTGCTGGCCGCGTTCGGACACGTGCTCGAGGACGCCGTGAGGCCAAGCGACACCGTCGCGCGGCTCGGCGGTGACGAGTTCCTCGTGATCTGCGAGAACGTGACCACCGACCAGGCGCTCGCGCTCGGCGAGCGCTTGGCCGCCGCCGCCCGGCTCCCGATCGACGCCGGCGGCGTGGAGCATCGCTTCTCCGCGAGCGTCGGCATCGCCTTCTCCGAGGGCGACCCCCCGGAGGCGGACGCGCTCGTGCGCGCCGCCGACGCAGCCGCCTACCGGGCCAAGCGCGGCTCGGGCGGCGACGTGCAGCTCGTGCCGGTCACGCTCGCGGGCACCAAGGCCTGAATCACTAGTCTGGCCGGCGGATGAGCACCGCCGCCGCAGGCGCGAACGACGACGCCGCCTTCCGGAGGCTCGTGGAGCCCCACCGGCGGGAGCTGCACGCCCACTGCTACCGGATGCTCGGCTCGATCCACGACGCGGACGACGCCCTGCAGGATGCGCTCCTGCGCGCCTGGCGCGGTCTGTCGCGCTTCGAGGGCCGCAGCTCGCTGCGCAGCTGGCTCTACCGGATCGCCACCAACACCTGCCTCGACCTCGTCTCGCGGCGCCCGAAGCGGATGCTGGCACTCGACCACGCGCCGGCCGCCGACCCGCACGAGGGCCCCGGCGCGCCGCTCGTCGAGTCCGTCTGGGTCGAGCCCTATCCGAGCGAGGAGCTCGGTCTCGACGAGGGCCGCCTGTCCCCGGACGCCCGCTACGAGCAGCTCGAGAGCGTCGAGCTCGCCTTCATCGCCGCGCTCCAGCACCTCCCCGCCCGCCAGCGCGCCGTGCTGATCATGCGCGAGGTGCTCGGCTTCTCGGCCCGCGAGGTGGCCGACACGCTCGACACCACAACGGCGTCCGTGAACAGCGCGCTCCAGCGCGCCCGCGCCGCTGTCGACGAGCGCCTGCCCGAGCAGAGCCAGCAGGCCACGCTGCGCTCGCTCGACGACGACGAGCTGCGCGAGCTGGTGAGCAGCTACGTGGAGGCCTGGGAGCGCGGTGACGTGGACGGCGTCGTCTCGATGCTCACCGAGGAGGCCACGGTGATGATGCCGCCGATGGCCACCTGGTACCGCGGCCGCGACGCGATCGAGGTCTTCCTGCGCGAGTGGGCATTCGCCAAGCGCTGGGCGCGCGACCGCGAGCGCTTCGAGTCGGGCGAGCGGCGGGTGCGGATGCTTCCCGCGCGCGCGAGCGGGCAGCTCGCCTACGGGGCCTACAACTACGACACGGAGCGCGGCGCCTACCTGCCCTACGCGCTCCAGGTGCTCGCGCTCGACGGCCCCCGCATCGGCGACATCACCGGGTTCGTGACCCCGCAGCTGTTCCCGCGCTTCGGGCTCCCCGACGCGCTCAGCTGACCGGGGCCTGCTCGCTCCGCTCTTTGACCATCGAGTCGGCGCTGCGGGACGCGAAGCGGTGACCGGCGACCGCCGCCAGGAACGACTCGCGGTCGAGCGCGTAGAGCAGGCCGTCGCTGCGCGCCGTGACCGTGGCGGTTCGCGGGATGTCGCGCAGCAGGGCGATCTCGCCGAACACGTCGCCTTCCCCGAGCGGCGGGTATACGCCGCGCGAGTTCGAGACCTCGAACCGACCCTCGGCGATCACGTAGAAGCGCTCGCCCGGCTCGCCCTCGCGCACCACGGCGTACCCCGCGCTCACCTCGACCTCGGCGAGCCGCCGGGACACGTTCTCGAGCGTCCCGAGCGGCAGCGGCGCGAACAGCGGGATGCGCCGCAGCAGCGTGAACGCCTCCTCGGGGATCGCCGCGCCGGCCTCGAAGCGGGCGAGCCCGGCCCAGCGCAGGGCCGCCACGACGGGCAGGCAGAGGCCGATCGCCACGAGAGCGCCGCGCACCCCGAACAGGCCGACGATCGCCGGCGCGGCTATCGCCCCGGCGCCGGTGGTGAGCCAGTAGCTGCTCTCCACGACGGCGAAGGCGCGGCCGAGCACGTCGTCCGAGGTGAGCCGCTGGAGCAGCGTGAGCCCAGCCGTCTCGATCAGCGAGTAGCCCACGCCCAGGACGATGAGCATCGCCACCGCCACCGCAACCTCGGGCAGCGCGGCCACCAGCAGCAGCGGCACGCCGACGAGGAGGCAGCCGCCGGCCAGGCCGGCAGCGAGCCGCCCGCGGCCCAGCAGCGAGATCGCGGCCGCCCCGCCCACGATCCCCCCGAACGCCCAGGCGCTGTTCAGCCAGCCCACCCCGGAGTCGCCGAGGTCGAGCAGCTCGATGGCAACGAGCACGACGAGCACGTCGACGGCGCCCTCCACGAACGTCGAGCACGAGAGCACCCCCACCAGCAGCCGCAGGCTCGGGTCCCCCACCACCGTTCGGAAGCCCGACCCCAGCTCCTCGAGCGGGCCCTCCTCGTCCTCGTGATCGCGGTAGCCGGGTACCGGGTCGCGCGGGATGCGCGCGAGCGGCCAGGCCGCCACCGCGAAGAGCCCGGCGGTGACGAGGAACGCCGTCTCGATGCTGGTGGCTCCCACGAGCACGCCGCCGAGCAGCGCGCCGAGCAGAAAGCCGGCGCTGTCCACGGCGGTCCACACCGCGTTGGATGCGGCGATCTGGCGCGGGGTCTCGGCGAGCGCCGGCAGCAGCGCGGCCTGCGCCGGCCGGTGGGCGGTCTGGAGCGACGGTGAACAGCGCACTCAGCACGAGCACGACCGCCAGCGGCGCGCCGGCCCCGACCGCGGCTGCGATCCCTGCCAGCACGACCCCGCGCCCGGCGGTGATGAGGATCAGCACGTCGCGGCGCGAGCGCCGGTCGACCACCACCCCGGCGAGCGGCGCGGCCAGACCGGCCGGCAGCATGCGCGCGAGCGCCGCCACACCGACAGCCGTGGCGCCGCCCTCGTTGTAGGCGTAGACGGCGAGGACGATGAAGAAGACCCAGCCGCCGACGGACGCCGCGGTCCAGGCGAGCTGAAGGCGTCGAAGGTCGGCGGTGGCCAGGGCGTCGCCGAGCGACCGCCGGAACGACGCCCGGCCCTGCGAGTCGGCCATCGGGCGAGACTATCGGCGCTCAGCCGGGCCTGAAGAGGGCTACGTCAGCGTCGGATCGCCCGACAGCTCGACCAGGCGGCGGGCGAGCGCGCTCATGACCTTGCGCTCGACGGTGGGGTTGCTGTCCACGAGCAGCCGGAAGTCGGCGCCGGTGAGCACGAACACGTGCAACGGCGTCTTGGCCGTGACCGTGGCCATCCGCTGCGTCTTCTCGATCAGGGCGATCTCGCCCACGAACTCCCCGCCGCCGCGCTGCGTCAGCTTCTTGCCGCCCCGGGTGATCTCCGCCTCGCCCTCGACGATCACGAAGAACTCGTTCCCGACCTCGCCCTCCTTGCAGAGCACGGTGCCCGCCGGCACTTCGAGGTCCTCGCTCGCTCGAGCTAGCTGCTGGAGCTCCTTCCTGGAGAGCCCTTGGAACAGCGGCGCCTTCTTGAGCGCCTCGACCTTCGTGTTCTGGCTGAAGAGCTTCATAGATGCCTACGCTAAACGGGCGCGCTCGCTCAGTCGAGCCGCAAACAGCCGCCATCCTCCCGGAACGCCCTTGAGCTCGTGCGTTCCCCGATCCTCGAAGTCGATCCCGGAGCCGGCAGCAAGGTCGCGCACGATACTCGACACGAGCACTTCACAGGGTCCCGCGTCGGCCGCGATCCGAGCGCCGATGTGCACGGCGATGCCCTCCATCCTGCCGCCGACGATCTCCACCTCGCCGGTGTGGACGCCGGCGCGCACCTCGAGTCCGAGATCCGCCACCCCGTCCACGGCGCCGTGCGCGGCGGCGATCGCGCGGGCGGGGCCCTCGAAGGTGGCGAAGAAGCCGTCCCCCGTGCCGCGGACCTCCCTGCCGCCGTAGCGCGCGATCTGGGCCCGGACGGTCGCGTGGTGCGCCCCGAGCAGCTCGCGCCAGCGCCGGTCGCCCAGCTCCGACGCGCGGGAGGTGGAATCGACGATGTCGGTGAACAGCACGGTCGTGAGCACCCGCTCGGGAGCGGAATCCACGCGGCCCTCGGCCAGGAAGCGCTGAACCTCCTCGCCGACGCGCGGGTCGGCGTAGGTGCTGATGTCGGGCGCGAACAGCTCCACCAGCTCCGCGTTCGGGATCCGCTCGGCCATCTGCACGCAGGCGTCCCGGTAGCGGGCGTTGTACATCATCAGCGTGGGCACGGAGATCGCCGGCAGCACCTCTCGGATGTCGGTCTCCATCAGGACGCGCATGAACCAGGCGGCCGCCCCCGGGCTCGCCGCCAGCCGCTCGTGGTTCACGTGCCATTGCTCGAACACAGGGTCGTCGGCGTAGCTCGGGAAGTACTTGCGCATCTCCTCGCGCTGGTAATCGCGGGAGCCCCAGCGCAATCGCGTCTCGCGCACGCGCCGATGCCACTCCTCGAGCGGCTCGCCGAAGGGATAGTCGGGCGCCCTCACCACGCGCGGCCAGGTGTTGTGGAGGAAGAGGGCGGCCACCCGCTCCGGGTAGGTTGCGGCGAAGACCGCGCACAGCTGGCCGCCGGGCGAGCCGGCTCCGAGCAGCGCCGCGCGCTCTGACCCGGCGTCGTCCATGACCGCGCGGATGTCGTCGAGGCGCGCCTCGAAGGTGGGCATGTCCCGCGGCCGGTCGGAGAGCCCGGTGCCGCGCTTGTCGAGCAGGATGAGGCGCGAGAAGGCCGACAACCGCCGGCAGAAGTCGACGAAGACCGGCTGCTCCCAGGCCCAGATGAGGTTGATCAGGAAGGGAACGAAGACGACGTCGACGGGGCCCTCGCCCACGGTCTGGTAGGCGATGCTCACATCCCCGCTGCGCGCGTACCTCACCTCGGGCGTCTCGAGATTCACGACGCGAACACTATGACCGGAGGGGCCCTCGCGGGCCCCTCCGGCGGACTGCCTCCGGCTGTGACTCGGCGTCTGCGTCAGCTCGATCCGAGCAGCACGGCGGAGATGCGCGTGTCGGTGAAGTCCATGTCACCGATGTCGTCGGAGCACGCCAGCGAGAACTCGTGGTCACCCGGGGCCAGCACGCCGGTGACGAACGTCTGAGCAGACAACGCCTGCTCCTGGTTGCCGTCGGTGTGCTGGGCGAGCGAGCCCTCCTCGGTCGGGGCCGTGAGGTTCGCGTCGTTGTGCATGATGCGGCAGAGGCCGCGAAGCGACGTGCCGTTGGGGTCGTCGCTGTGCCACTGGCCGCCCGTGTTCAGCAGAACGCGGCCGGGGCGCGGCAGGCTCAGCACGACCGTCGCGCACTTGACGGTGGTCACGCCCGGCTCGCAGGTGCCCAGGAAGCCACTGCGACCGATGGTGAGCGCGTCCGCCGCCACGCCGCCGACGGTGTTCGCGTTCCCCGCGGAGCTCGCGTTGTCGGCCTGCGCGGCCGCCGGCACCTTGCCGAGCGCGGCCTCGTTCACGTCCGCGCCGCCGAGCGAGTCGGGGGCGACGTCCTCCCCGCCGAGCGAGTCGGGCGCGATGTCCCCACCGCCGAGCGAGTCGGACGCGATGTCTGCGCCGCCGAGCTTGCCGTTCTTCACGTCGCTGCCCGTCAGCGTCTCCTGATGCACGTCCTTGCCGCGGATGGTGTCGTTGAGGATCTCGCGGCTGTCGATCGAGCCCGCCGCGAAGCCGTAGGACACCCCGCCCAGCGCCATGAACAGCGCGAAGCAGGAGATGAGGGTCGCCGCCGAGGGACGGCGCCTGATGATTGAGCGCATCGTGGTCACTCCTTTGGTTGCTTGTGGACCGCCGATGTGACTCCAACCGGGCGCGGCGCCGTGAATTACGTGCGGGTGAACTCCGGGTAGAACTTGTGCCGACCACACCCGGAGGAGGTCCGGCCCATGCGACGAGTCCTTGCCCTGTCCATCTGCCTCGCTGCCGGCTTCGGCGCCGCGACGTTCACGGGGGCGCTCGCCGGCGACTCCGGGCGCGAACCCGGCGCCGGGGCGTCCGCCCTCCGGGGTCTCGTGGACCTCTCACACCCCTTCAACGAGGACACGATCTACTGGCCGACCGCCACCCGGTTCACCCTCACGAAGGTCGCCGAGGGCGAGACCGAGGGCGGCTGGTACTACGCCGCCAACGACTTCGCCGCCGCGGAGCACGGCGGCACCCACCTCGACTCGCCGATCCACTTCGCGCGCGGCGGCGACAAGACGGACGAGATCCCGCTGCGCCGACTGGTCGGCGGGGCCGTCGTGGTGAGCGTCGTCCCGCGGGCGCTCGCCGATCGCGACTACCTGATCTCGGCCGGGGACTTCGAGGCCTGGGAGCGCCGGAACGGGCGCATCCCGCGTCGGGCGATCGTGCTGCTGCGCACCGGCTTCGACCGCTACTGGCCGGACGCGGAGCGCTACCTCGGCACCGCCGAGCGCGGCGAGGCCGCCGTGCCCAAGCTGCACTTCCCGGGCCTCAGCGAGGCCGGCGCGCGCTGGCTCGTGCGCGAGCGCCGGGTGAAGGCGGTCGGCATCGACACCGCGAGCATCGATCGCGGCCAGTCCACCGACTTCATGTCCCACCGGGTGCTCGGCGCGGCGAACGTGCCGGTGTTCGAGAACCTGGCCCGCCTGGGACGCCTGCCGTCGCGCGGGTTCGGCGTGGTGGCGCTGCCGATGAAGATCGAGGGCGGGTCGGGAGGGCCGCTGCGGGTGATCGCGGTGCGGCGGGGGTTCTAGCGCTCCTCGCGCGTCAGCGACCGGCCGAGGCCGTACGGCACCTTCCAGCGCGGGCCGACCCGCGCCGGCTTCAGCGGCGCCAGGTCGAGCGCGGTGGCGATGCGCTCGCAGAGCCAGAGGTCGTAGACCCAGCTGCCGGCCGTGCCGTCGATCGCGCGCCGCGCGGCCACGATGCCGGCTGGGCCGCCGGCGATCAGCACGTCGCTCCAGGTGGGGCGGTCGGGCGGCCAGGCGGTCGAGGAGGGCGTGGAGGCGGTCGGGGCTCTCGTCCGAGGCCCGGAGCGTGCCGCCGTCGGAGGCGATGTCGAACGTCGGGGCGTCCACGCGCAGCACGGTGATGGCGCGGATGTGGCGGTTCGAGAGCATCGTGGTGCCGCCCTCGAGCTTCTCGTCCGGCCCGATCCGGATGAAGACCTGGCGGCCCTCGCGCGTCCCCCAGTGCACGTGCGGCTCGAGCACCTCGCTGGCCGCGGACATCCGCGACTTCAGGCCAAGCATCGTGCCCATCCAACCCTCGTCGTGGGGCATCCCGTCGGCGGTCGGCCCGTGATCCTCGGGCGTGATCGCGAGCGCCTTCAGCAGCGCCTCGATGCTGTAGGGCGCCGGATCGTCGATGCGGGCGGCGGAGCCGAGGTCGGTCGCCGCGGCCGATCTGCGCCGCCCCTGTGAGCGGCGAGCCACGCTCGCCCGGCGCCGCGACCGGAGCGCCGGGATCAGCACGGCCGCCACGATCAGCGCCGGGACGAGGAACGCCAGGAACGGGACCCAGCTCGGAGCGGCCTGCTCGGCCAGGAGAGCCACGGGGAGACGCTACCCGGTGGGGTTAGGCCCCGGGCGGATCGGGGATATCCCGACCTGAGTGCGCCGCGCGCGTGGACCTCCTGCCCTGCATGCAGTGACCGACCTCTCCTAGGGCCGAGCCGGCCTCGGCCCCCAACGAGTCAGGAGGACTCGTGCAGAAGCTAGGACTCTTACTCGCGTGCGCCGCGGTGGCGCTCGTTCTTGTGGTGCCGGCGACGGCATCCGCAGTACCCCCGTCGGTGGCCGCGGCCACGAGCACGTTCGACTACACGAAGAACCTGCATCCGCTCGGCTACTCGGCGCGCACCGTTCCACTCGAACAACACCGTGCCCGGAGCCGGTGTCTTCAACTCCGACCTCGCGTTCGAGGGCAACATGGTCGTCCAGGGAACCTATGCGGGCTTCCGGCTGATCGACGCCTCCTCTCCCGCCAAGCCGGAGGAGATCATCAACTGGACGGAGTGCGCCAGCCCGACGAACACGGTCGGCAACCAGGGCGACGTCATCGTCTGGGGCGATCTCGTCTTCCGCTCGTGGAACTCCGGGACTCCGGCGCCTCAGGTAGGTGGGGTGAACATTCCGGTTTCCGATCCTGCCCGGTTTACGACCCCGGGGCGTTCTGCGGTGACTGGCCGATGTTCCGCGAGCCGGCCGATCCGGCCACTGGGCTGCCGGAGCGAGGCCAGGAGGGCGTGCACATCATCGACATCAGCGATCCGACCAACCCGGACGTGATCGGTTTCGTCGACACGCCGTGCGGGTCGCACACCGAGACGCTGGTCCCCGACCTCGAGAACGACCGGCTGCTGATCTACAGCAACTCGTCGGCCAACACGACGTTCGGCGTGCCCGGTGGCGGCGGAGACGCCGCCGACGCAGTGCGCCGGCATCGACATCATCGAGGTCCCGCTGGACGATCCGGCGTCCGCTTCGTACCTGCGGTTCGAGCAGGCGGGGGACCCGATGGAGGACGAGCATCACTCCTGCCACGACACGGCAGTGATCCTCGGTGACGCCAACCTCGTCGCGTGCTCCGGCACCGCCGGCGGCGACGAACACCGGCGTCAACGTGTTCAGCATCGATCCGGCCGACGGCGGGTCGAAGGAGGACCCGGTCTGGCTGTACCACAAGATCACCGGCGGAATCTCGCTCGGCCACTCGGCCGGGTTCACGTGGGATGGCGAGGTGTTGGTGGTCGGCCACGAGCCCGGCGGCGGCAGTGGCGCCGAGTGCGAAGCGACCGACGATCCGCTACGAGCGGACGTTCTTCTACCTGGACGCCCGAACCGGCGATTCGCTCGGCCAGTTCACCATCCCGCGGCCGCAGACGAACATGGAGAACTGCACGACGCACAACTACAACATCGTGCCAACGAAGCGCGGCGACGTGATGGTGAGCGGCAACTACCAGTCGGGCATCTCGGTGATCGACTTCACCGATCCGGAGAACGCGGAGGAGATCGCCTACGCCGATCCGGCGCCGCTGATCGACCCGAACCACCCGATCGGCATCGAGCTCGGCGGCGACTGGTCGACGTACTGGTACAACGGCCGCATCTACGAGTCCGACATCACGCGCGGCCTCCTCATCTGGAAGCTGAGCGACCCGGCGGTGGCCGGCGCGATGCAGCTGCCACGGCTGAACCCGCAGACGCAGGAGTTCACGTTCTAGGGCGTCGTCGGGTGACATAGCGGTTTCGCGAGTGGTGGCCGCTCCTACGGGGGCGGCCACGCTGTTCGCTTGCGGCGTCAGTGCTCGCGCGACAGCCGCATGACCCAGTTGGTCTTCCAGGTCTCGCCGCCGTCGAACGAGAACGCCTGCTCCCAGCGCGCGGAGCTGTCGGTGATCTCCGACCAGTCGAAGCGCATGCGGATCGGCACGCCCTCGAGTACGTCGTCGCACTCGAAGCGTGCGCTTCCGTCGCCTGCGAAGCGGCCGGCGACAGGCGGATCGAGCCGGCCGGGGCGCTCGGTCGAAGCCCACCAGATGCGCCACAGGTCCTCGACGGGGTCGTACAGGCGCAGCGAGAACCCCTCGTAGCCCCCTCCACTCACCCGGAAGTGGTCGATGTTGCCCCCACCGCCGAGGATGGCGCGGGCCTCGGAGCTGGCCTCGAACTCCTCCCACTCCGCGCAGTCGGGATCGAGCGTGTCGACGAGCTTGCGGCTCGCGACGTGCCAGGAGCCGGGCAGGAAGTCGAAGTCCGTGACCGGCATCAGACCTCGACCTCCTCGAGCGCGCGCTCGCTGTAGCGTCGCGCGTCGCCGCGCTTGAGGACCTCGTCCAGCCAGGCCCGGCGCTCGAAGTCGATGACCTCGAGCTCCCACACGCAGGCCATCCCGGGGCCGTCGGCGGGCTGCAGCGCTCCGGGATCGTCGAGCGGCGAGGCGAACGCCCGCTGGTGGATCTCGTTCTCGTTCGCCCACCAGTAGACGAGGCCGAGCCCCGCGCTGGCCGCGTCATGGGCGATCGTGAATCCGAAGGCGCCGTCGGGGACGACCTCGTGCGCGACCCGGCGAGTGGCGGCGGCGAGCGCCGGCCGCGGCACCCGGTCGTGGAGCGCGATGCCGTAGTGCTTGAGCCGCCCGTCGCGTTCGAGCAGCGAGATTGATCGAGGCTGGTAGTCCATGGCGTCCTTGGACGATACGGCGTAAACAGGGCAAGAATCTGTCCTCTATGACCAAGGCAGCTCGCGTCCTGGCTCTGCTCGAGGCCCTGCAGGACCAGCCCTCGCTCACCGGTCCCGAGCTCGCTCGCCAGCTGGGCGTGGACGTGCGAACGGTGCGGCGCGACGTCGTCTCACTCCAGGATCTGGGCATCCCCGTCGAGGCCGAGCGCGGGCCCGCCGGCGGCTATCGCCTGCGGCCCGGTTACCGCATGCCGCCGCTGATGCTGACCGCGGCCGAGACCACCGCCGTCGCGCTGGGCCTCCTGGCCGCCCGCCGTGACGGACTCGACGCCGACGGCGCGCTCGCGAAGATCCGCCGCGTCCTGCCGGACCAGGTCCGCCGGCGCGTCGAGGCCCTCGAGCAGACGCTCAGCTTCACTCCCACCGCGCACGAGGCGATGCCTCCCGAGGGCGAGCACCTGCTCCTGCTCGCCGAGGCCGCGCGCCGCGGGCGCCGAGTCCGCGCCGTCTACGTCGCGTCTGACGGAGCACGCTCCGAGCGCGAGCTCAGCCCGTTCGCGGTCGTCTCGCACCGCGGCCGCTGGTATGTGCCGGCCCACGATCACGGTCGTCGCGAGCTGCGCGCCCTGCGCGCCGACCGCTTCTCACAGCGTCCAGCTGCGCGGCGCGGGCCGGCCGCCGCCGGCCGGAGTTCGACGCCGTCGACTTCGTCAGCCGCACCCTCGCCCGCGTGCCGTGGACCCACGAGGTCGAGGTGCTGCTGCGCACGCCGCTCGCCGACGCCGCCGCCCGCTTCCCGCCAACTCTCGCCGAGCTCTCGCCGTCCGGCGACGACACCCTGCTCCGCATGCGCGCCGAGTCGCTCGACTGGGTCGCGGGCCTGCTCGCGGGGGCCGGCTGCGACCTCGAGATCCGCCGGCCGGATGAGCTGCGGGCGAGCGTGCAGGCGCTGGGGGAGCGGCTCCTTACGGCGTCGCGCGGGCTCGGGGACCGGCGCGCCCGCGATACTGGCCTGCAGGGGACTCGGGAGTAGCGATGTCGCAAGAGAGCGTGGCACTCGTCCGCAGCGGATTTAACGCCTTCCAGCAGGGCGACCTGAACGGGATGCTCGACCTGATGGCCGATGACCTGGTCACCTACCGCGCGGATCCCGACGGCGCGACGTACCACGGCAAGGAGGGCTTCCTCGAGGCCACCGCCGATTGGACCGAAGGATTCAGCGACTGGTCGGTGATCCCCGAGGAGTTCATCGATACGGGCGGCGCCGTCCTGGTGCGAGTTCGCCAAGTGGTCCGCGGCGCAGCCAGCGGCATCTCGATCGAAGGCGAGTTCTGGTTCGTCTTCAAGGTCCGCGGCTCGCAGGTCTCGAAGGTGAGCTTCTACATCAGGCGGGCCGAGGCCCTCGCCGAGGCCGGTCCGCTGGAGTAGGCCGGGCAACGGGCGCCTCGGGCAAGCCGACGGAGGGATTCGAACCCTCGACCCCCGCTTTACGAGAGCGGTGCTCTGGCCAACTGAGCTACGTCGGCGGTGCCGGCCCGAGTGTAGCCCGCGTCAGCAGGCGGCCGGCTCGATACGGGTCGCTGCCCGCCGCAGCGCGCTCGCCGTGATGATCCGGGCTCCGTGACGTCGGGGGCGCACACGGCCGGCGGGCCGCAGCTCCTGCACCGGGGCGTCCGGCAGGGCTGACGTCGCCAGGGAGCGGCTGCGCTCAGTGCCAATCAGGACGAGAAGGGGCGTGGACATCGTGGCCTCCGATCGCTGTTGTTTCCACCATCACGTACTTAGATGGTAACCAGAGCTCGTTACTACTAAACTCTCTTTTGATGGAAACTAGTGTGAAGGTGCTCACGAATCTCGAGCTCGTCGGCGGCCACCTCGCGCTCGACTTCGTCAACTCCGTGGGCGGCCTCGTGGATCCGGATCCGGCGTCCGAAGCGCTGCGCTCCTACGACGCCCTGCTGGCGTGGTCGCAGATCGCCGGTTCGCTCGACGAGGAGGCCGCACAGGCGCTTGCGAGACGCGCCCGGCGGCACCCCGAGGCGGCCGAGGCCGCCTTTGCCCGTGCACTCGAGCTGCGCGAGCTGGCCGATCGCGTGATCCGGTCCGTGGCGGCGGGCGGGAAACCGAATGCAGACGACCTGGCCACCGTGCGTGCCGAGGAGTCGGCCGCGCTCGCCCGGGCCGAGCTCGCGCCGGCGGGCGACGGCCCCGAATGGCGGTGGCAGTGGCGCGACACCGATGACCTCGAGGCCCCGCTCTGGCCGCTCGCGCACGCGGTCGTCGACCTGCTCACGCACGGTCGCCTCGAGCGGCTGCGCGGCTGCGCGAACTGCCGCTGGCTTTTCCTCGACGAGAGCCGCAATGCCAGCCGGCGCTGGTGCTCCATGGACGGCTGCGGGACGGACGTGAAGAAGCGTCGCTATGTACAGCGGCGGCGCGAGCGCAGCCGCGCAACGCCGTGATGGGGGCGAAATCCCGCCCGCCGCGGCTTAGCGGGACATGGATCAACTCCCGATCGTCGCGGCTGCCGGTTTACAGCACCGGCTGCTCGGCCTCGCCCTCCGGAGGCGACGACCGGACCATGCCCTGCTGATCCCTCGCTGCCGCTCCGTGCACACGTTCGGGATGCGCTTCCCGCTCGACCTGATCTGGCTCGACGAGCTGGGGGACGTGCTTGCGATCGACGAGCGCGTTCCCCCGCGGCGGGTGCGCTCGTTGCGGGCGGCAGCGGCCGTGATCGAGACGCCGGCGGGCGGCGGCGAGCAGCTTGCCGCCGCCTGGGGACAGCGCTCGCAGGCATACAGGGAGGCTGCTCTGGAATGATCCAGTTCCATGGCGCAGTCGCCCAACCGGTTCCTCGTCGCGCTCGATCCGCGGCAGCCGATCTATCGCGACAGCTACAACGAGTACTTCGTCTTCGTGCTCTCGGCCGGTGGCGCGCTGGCCGGCACCCAGGTGCCGCTCTACATCCTCATGGCGATCACGGGCCTGTGGTCGGTGTGGGTGTTCGTGCCCGCCTGCGTCGTCTTCGAGCTGGCCGTGATCTTCGGTCTCGCGCGTCCGCAGATGAAGCCGCACGAGCGGGCCGGCTGGGCGCTGATGTGGGCCGGCGCGACCGCCTTCATGGCGGTGCTCTTCTACTACCTGGTCGCCGACCCCACGCTGTGATTGTTCGGCGTCGGGGCCTGTCGACGGCGCCCGTCCACGCCTGATGAGGCATGGACGAGCGCTCGCCGGCCGGGCTACGAACGTGGTTACTTAACGGTCACCCAGCGCTGGTCAGCTGACGAACTCGCCGTCCATCTCGACGATGCACCACTGAACCCAGGCCTGACCCGGCTGGAGTGCGTCCCAGGCGCCCCAGGGCGCGTTGGTGACGTCGATGGTGATGCTCTGGGAGTGCGTGCGGCCGTCGCAGACGAGCTGGTCGTCGCCGCTGGAGACCGGGAACGTGCCCGCCGACGGTCCCCCAGTTGTTGGTGTCCATCCACGCCGCGGCGGCGCTGCTGCTGCCCTCGGCCTCGAGCGCTGGATCGATGGCGCCGTCGGCGCTCTGCTTGGCCGAGACCCACAAGTGCGTCGATGACTCGCACATGTAACGCGCCTGCACGGTTGCGGTGTCGTCCTTCTTGTTGAGCTTGACGTGGGAGATGACCTTCGCGAACGGCTCCTGGGCGGCGGAGGCGCTGCCGGGGAGCGCCGCGAGGACGGCGGTGGCCGCGACGGCCACGGTGATGAGCTTTTTCATCGGGTCGAAGCTAGTGGCATTCGGCATTCAGCGCGGCAAATGCCCAACCGTGCTACTGCGCTAGAAGGCTCGGTAGGCGGTGGTCGTCGACGGCGGCGACGATCGTGCTGGTCCGCTGTTAGGTGTGCGGCCCCGGGCGCGTCGGATCGGCTGAGGAGCCGACGCTCTAGCTCGAGGTCCCGGCCAGCGCCGTCAGGCGGAAGCCGAGCGCCGACAGCGCCAGGTCCTCGGACACGTTCAGCTCGAGCGACTGGCGCACGTCCTCGCAGCGCTCGGCGGCCTCGCGGAGGCGGCGCGGGTCGCGGCTGCGCGCGCGCTCGGCGAGGGCCGGCGCTCGGTCGGCGGCCAGCACCGCGTCGTCGGCGCCCTCGGCCAGGCACACGAGATCGCGGAAGCTCAGCCCGGCCAGCGTCAGCGACAGCTCGAGCGACTCCCGGAGCGCCCGCCGGCCGTCGCGTTTCGCCGCCTCCTCGAACTCGCGCTCGAGCGCGCGGCGCTCGCGGCCCTTCGGCTCGAGCTCGAGCCGGCGGGTGGCCTCGGCGGCCACCGACTCCTCCGCCTGCTCGCGGGCCGCCTGGGCGCGCTCCAGCAGCGGTCGCCAGACCTCGACCTGGCGTTCCTCGCCCGGCGACAGCGCGGCGACGACGAAGCGCTCCACCTCGTCGCGCAGTGCGGCGCCCTCCGGCGAGGCCAGCTCGCGCGCGCGCGCGGCGTTGCCGAGCGACAGTCGCGCGCACGCGCGCGCGAGCTCGGGCTCCACCCCCTCGGACTCGAGTCGCTCCGCGATGCGCGCCGCCGGCAGCGGCTCGAAGCGAACGGCCTGGCAGCGCGACACCACCGTCTCGAGCATCCGACCCGGCGCGTCGGTGAGCAGGATCACGTGCACGAACGCGGCCGGCTCCTCGAGCGTCTTCAGCAGGCGGTTGGCGGCCTCGTCGTTCAGGGTGTCCGCCTGCTCGAGCACGAACACCCGGCGCGAGGCCTCGAAGGGCGTGCGGGTGGCGCCGGTCACGACCGGCCCCGCCACGTCGTCCACGCGCATCACGTGCGCGCCGCTCGGGCGCACCCAGGTGAGGTCCGGGTGGGTGCCGTGCGCCACCCGGAGCCGCACCGGAGCGGGATCGGCGGCGCCCTCGGCGAGCAGCTCGGCCGCGAACGCGCGGGCCACGGTTCGCTTGCCGGTGCCGGCGGGCCCGTGGAACAGGTAGGCGTGCGAGGGCTCGCCCGCGAGGGCGGTCGAGAGCACCATCCGCGCCTGCGGGATGGTCCTCGGTGCCCGCGAGGACGGGCCCGGAACCCGAGCTCACGCGCGCGCCCCGCTGCGCGCCGCCTCGACCTCCGCCAGCACCTCGGCGTGCACCTCGTCCGGCGAGCGCGTAGCGTCGATCCGGCGCCAGCGCTCGGGGTCGGACTCGATCAGCACCTCGTATGCCTCCACCACCGCCTGCTGGAGCTCGGCGCCCTCGTCCTCGAAGCGGTCGCTCTCGCCGGCGCGCTCGGCCGCCGTGCGCGGCGGGATCTCCAGCAGGAACGTGAGGTCGGGGCGCAGGCCGCGCGTGGCGAACCGGTTGATCTGGTGCACCTCGGCCACGCCGAGGCCGCGCGCGCCCCCCTGGTAGGCGAGCGAGGAGTCGAGGAAACGATCGGAGACGACCACCAGGCCCTCGGCCAATGCAGGGAGGATCACATCCGCCACGAGCTCCGCCCGGGCGGCGGCGAACAGCAGCGCCTCGGTCTCGGGAGAGAGCGGGATGTCCGGGTTCTTCAGCACCGCCCGAACGGCCTCGCCCGCCTCCGTGCCGCCGGGCTCACGCACGCCGAGGGCCGCGTTGCCGAGCGCGTCGCAGAGCAGGCCTGCCTGGGTCGTCTTCCCCGATCGGTCGATGCCCTCGAAGGTGACGAAGAGGCCGCGCATGCGCGGGGCGACCGTAGCAGCGCGGCCAGTCCCCGACCGCCCGCCGCGCCGACGGCCCGCGCCGCGCGGCCGGCTCCCATTAGCATCGCCCGCGTATGAAGACGATCGTGACCGGAGGCGCCGGGTTCATCGGCTCGAACCTGGTGGACACCCTGCTCGCCCGCGGTGACGAGGTGACCGTGCTCGACGACCTCTCGACGGGCAAGCACGACAACCTCGAGCGGGCGGCGGACCGGGCGGAGCTCGTCGAGCTCGACATCCGCGACGCCAACGAGGTCGCGCGCCGGGTCGGGCAGGCGGCTCCCGACGTGATCTTCCACCTCGCCGCCCAGATCGACGTGCGCAAGTCGGTGGCGGATCCCGGGCACGACTCGCGCATCAACGTCGAGGGCACGATCAACGTTCTCAGGGCCGCGCTCGAGCACGGCGTCGGCCGGGTGGTCAACACCTCGACCGGCGGCGCGATCTACGGGATCGCGGACACGATCCCGACCCCCGAGTCGCACTGGCCGGCGCCCGAGGCTCCCTACGGCCTGTCGAAGTTCTGTGCCGAGCAGTACTGCGAGCTCTTCACCCGCCTGCATGGGCTCAACACGGTGTCGCTTCGCTACGGGAACGTCTACGGCCCGCGCCAGGACCCCCATGGCGAGGCCGGCGTGGTGGCGATCTTCTGCGGCAAGCTGATCGAGGGCGGCAGGCCCGTGATCTTCGGCGACGGCCGTCAGACGCGCGACTACGTGTACGTCGACGACGTGGTCGAGGCGAACCTGCGGGCCGCCGACAACCCGGGCGTCGCCGGGCCGGTGAACATCGGCACCGGCGTGCCCAAGAGCGTGCTCGACATCGTCGGCGTGCTCGCAAGCCACTCCGAGAACGGCTTCGAGCCCGAGCACCAGCCCGAGCGGCCGGGCGAGGTCGAGCACTCCGCCCTCGATGTCTCACGCGCGCGGGCGGAGCTCGACTGGGAGGCGCAGGTCGACCTCGACGACGGGCTCGAGCGCACGCTCTCCTCGTTCCGATGACCACCAGCCCGCCACCCGTCCTGCTCGGCCCCGGTGAGGGCGAGAGCACCCACGAGCGCTTCCATGTCAAGGCCGGGCTCGACGAGCTCGTGGTCACGGAGTTCAACCACGACGGCACCGACGCGTTCGCGACGCCGCCCCACGTCCACCACCGCCACGCCGACGCCTTCTACATGCTCGAGGGGGAGATGATCTTCCACTTCGCGGGCGACGAGCACACCCTCGGCCCCGGCGAGTTCATCTTCGCCCCGCCCGATCTCGTGCACGGCTTCCGGAGCGCCCCCTCCGGCCCCGCGCGCATGCTCAACTTCCACGCTCCCGGCATGGGCTTCGCCAAGCGCCTGCTCGGCGACGGCTCCTTCGAGTTCGACCAGTACGACCCGCCGGACGACGGCGGCCGGCCGGCCGAGGAGGGCCGCATCGGCCGCGCAAGCGCCGAGCGCCTCCGGCTGGGCGAGACCGAAACGCTCGTGCTGTTCGGAAGCGAGCAGGGGATCGGCTCGATGACGCTGGTCGAGGTCGCCGTCCCACCCGGCGTCCCAGGCCCGCCGCCACACCTGCACGACGAGATGGTCGACAGCTTCTATGTGATCGAGGGTGAGATCAGCGTGCTGCTGGGCGAGGAGACCCGCGCGGCGCCCGCCGGCAGCTACGTCCTGGTGCCGCCCGGGAACGTGCACACCTACTCGAACCCCGGCGAGCAGCCGGCCCGCGTGCTCGTGATCCAGGCCCCCGGCGGACTCGACGTCTACCTGCGCGAGCTGGCCGAGGCCGGTGAGCGGGCGGCCGATCCTGAGCTCTTCGCGCAAATAGCGTCGAAATACGACATCCGACCGGCCTAACAAAGCACAACATCTTGTGTTCGAGGAAGGAATCGAACACAAGAAGTAGTAGAATCCCAGGGGTGCGCTGTGCTCTCTGCGGATCCCCCTCGACCCAGGTCGTCGACACCCGGCCGGCCGCCGACGGCGTGCGCCGGCGGCGCGAGTGCGAGGCCTGCGGCGAGCGCTTCACCACCTACGAGCACGCCGAGGAGCCGCGCGTGACCGTGATCAAGCGCGACGGCGGCCGCGAGCGCTTCGACCGCCAGAAGCTCGTGCGCGGGCTCGCCCGGGCGGCGGGCGGGCGACCGGTCACCCAGGAGCAGCTCGAGGCGATCGCCGAGTGGGTTGCGCGCGAGGTGCGCCGCGGCGGCGCCGACGTGCCGGCCGAGCAGGTGGGCGACCTCGCCGAGCGCGGGCTCGCTCGCGTCGACCCGGTGAGCGCGATCCAGTTCGCCTCCGTCTACCGCAACCTGGCCGACCTCGACGAGCTCGAGGCGGTCGTCAGGCGCTTCAAGGACGAGCCCCTGCCGGGGGCCGATCAGCTCGCCCTCGGGGGCGATGTCGTTCCATCCGATCCGCAGACCAGTATCGGTCTTTCCCCCTTGGGGGAGTCCGAATCAGTCGCTCATACGAGGAGAGGTCATGTCCCACAGCCGTAGCGCCGCAGCCCCCGCGATCACCGCAGCCGGTGCCGGGGTCAGTGTTCCGCGGCGCTTCACGGAGGCGGGCGTGCACCCCTTCGAGTGCGTCGAGTGGGAGATCCGCGACGCGCTCATCGGCGACCCCGAGAGCCCGGCGTTCGAGCAAGAGGGCGTGGAGTTCCCGGTCGGCTGGTCGCAGAACGCGACCAACATCGTGGCCCAGAAGTACTTCCGCGGACGCGCGGGCTCGCCGGAGCGCGAGTCGTCGGTCAAGCAGATGATCGGCCGCGTGGCCGGCACGATCGCCGCCTGGGGTCGTGAGGGCGGCTACTTCGCCACGGACGAGGACGCTCAGACCTTCGAGGACGAGCTCACCCACATCCTGCTCCACCAGATGGCGGCGTTCAACTCACCGGTCTGGTTCAACGTCGGCTTCGAGGAGAGCCCTCAGTGTTCAGCCTGCTTCATCCTCTCGGTCGAGGACGAGCTCGAGTCGATCCTCGACTGGAACACCAAGGAGGGCAAGATCTTCCGAGGCGGCTCGGGCTCGGGTATCAACCTGTCGCGCATCCGCGCCTCGAAGGAGCATCTGTCGAAGGGCGGGCTGGCGTCGGGGCCCGTGTCGTTCATGCGCGGCGCCGACGCGTGGGCCGGCACGATCAAGTCGGGCGGCAAGACGCGGCGGGCGGCCAAGATGGTGGTGCTCGACGTCGACCATCCGGACATCGCCGAGTTCATCTGGTGCAAGGCCCGCGAGGAGGAGAAGGCCGCCGCGTTGCGTGACGCCGGCTTCGACATGCGTCTCGACTCCGAGCACTTCGCCTCGATCCAGTACCAGAACGCGAACAACTCGGTGCGCGTCACGGACGAGTTCATGCAGCGCGCCGAGCGCGGCGAGGAGTGGGAGCTGACCGCGCGCGTGGACGGCGCCCCGATCGATCGCGTGAACGCGAAGGAGCTGCTCAGCCAGATCGCCGACGCCGCCTGGCGCTGCGCCGATCCGGGCGTGCAGTACGACACCACGATCAACGAGTGGCACACCTGCCCGAACTCGGGGCGGATCAACGCGTCTAATCCTTGTTCCGAGTACATGCACGTCGACGACTCGGCCTGCAACCTCGCCTCGCTCAACCTGATGCGCTTCCGGCGCCCGGACGGCACGTTCGACGTCGAGTCGTTCGAGCACGCGGTCGACGTGGTGATCCTGGCCCAGGAGATCGTCGTGGGACCGTCGAGCTATCCGACCGAGGAGATCGGCGTCAACGCGCGCGCGTTCCGTCAGCTCGGGCTCGGCTACGCGAACCTCGGCGCACTCCTGATGGCGAACGGGCTCGCCTACGACTCCGACGGCGGCCGCGCCCTGTGCGGAGCGATCACCGCGCTGATGACGGGCCGCGCCTACCGCACCTCGGCCGAGGTGGCGGGCGCGCTCGGCCCGTACGAGCGCTACGAGGAGAACGCGGATCCGCACATGCACGTGATGCGCAAGCACCGGCACGCGGCCTACGAGATCGACGACGCGCTCTGCTCGGACTCCGAGCTGCTCGCCGCCGCGCGGCGGGCGTGGGACGAGGCCGTCGACATCGGCGCCCACAACGGCTTCCGCAACGCGCAGGCGACCGTGCTCGCCCCCACCGGCACGATCTCGTTCCTGATGGACTGCGACACCACCGGCATCGAGCCCGACTTCTCGCTCGTGAAGTACAAGGAGCTGGTCGGCGGCGGGCTGATGACGATCGTCAACCGCACCGTGCCGCTGGCGCTTCGAGACGCTCGGCTACCAGCCCGAGCAGGTCGAGGCGATCGAGGCGCACCTGGCCGACAGCGGCACGATCGTCGGCGCGCCCGGTCTGCGCGACGAGCACCTGGAGGTGTTCGACGTGGCCGTGGGCGAGCGCGCGATCTCGGCCTTCGGTCACGTGCGGATGATGGCCGCGGCGCAGCCGTTCATCTCGGGTGCGATCTCGAAGACCGTGAACATGCCGGAGGCGGTCACCGTCGACGACATCGCGGAGATCTACACCGAGGGCTGGAAGCTCGGGCTGAAGGCGCTCGCGATCTACCGCGATGGCTCGAAGACCGCCCAGGCGCTGAAGACCGACGCGGGCGAGAAGAAGGCCGAGGAGGCGGCGGCCGCGCTCGAGCCGCCCAAGCCGGTGCGGCGGCGGATGCCGCGCGAGCGCCAGTCGCTCACGCACAAGTTCTCGATCGCCGGGCACGAGGGCTACATCACGGCGGGCGAGTACGAGGACGGCACGCTCGGCGAGGTGTTCCTCACCGACGTGGGCAAGGAGGGCTCGACCATCAAGGGCCTGATGAACGCGTTCGCCACCGCGGTCTCGATCGGCCTCCAGTACGGGGTGCCGCTCGACACGCTCGTGCGCAAGTTCGCCTACATGCGCTTCGAGCCCGAGGGCTACACGGGCAACCCGGAGATCCCCTTCGCGAAGTCGATGCCGGACTACATCATGCGCTGGCTCGCCTCCCGCTACGGCGACGCCGACCTGCACGAGGAGCTCGGCATCCTCACCCCGGAGATGCGCGCGCGCAAGGCCTCCCAGGAGGCGATCATGCGCGGCGACACCGCGGGGCCGGCGGAGACATCAGAGGGCTCCGAGACGGACAGCGAGCCGGCCAACGGGAAGGGGAACGGCGGGAACGGCGGCGGCACGAGCGCCAGCGGCGGCGCGGCCGAGCGCGAAGCCGGCTGCCTCGGCCCTGACCGACGAGCCCCCGGCGATCCCGGCCAAGCTCCAGGGCCTCGAGCTCGGCCCGGCGTGCGCGATGTGCGGCGGCATGATGCAGCGCACGGGCTCGTGCTACACGTGCTCGAGCTGCGGGAACAACACGGGCTGCGGCTGAGACGTAGAGATTCGGTCGACTGTCGCTACGACGTCACGGATAATTCGTCCGAGGCGGCGGCGAGGGTCGCCTCGGCGGAGGCGACTGCTCGTGCGCGGACGCTGAGTCTCGTGACGACGGCGAAAGGCCAAAGCCGCCGATGATTCGTGGTCGATCCGACGGTCGTAGCTCGCAAGCGTGAGACCACCAGACCCCACGGGAGGAATGAGATGGAGCAGCACGTTGACGATCCAGCGATCGGGCGCTTGGCTGCGCTGGTCGGCGAGTGGAGCATGGCGGCGGCGTTCAAGGACACCCCGCCGGCCGACGTGGGAGCGCGCGTCGTCTTCGAGTGGATGCCCGGAAAGCGGTTCCTGATCGAGCGCTGGGAGGTACCGGCTCCCGAGGCGCCCGACGGCATCGCCGTCATCGGCGCCGATCCCGAGAGCGAGGGCAACTTCCTCCAGCACTACTTCGACTCGCGCGGCGTCGCCCGCGTCTACAAGATGAGCCTCGGCGACGGGGTCTGGAAGCTCTGGCGGGACTCGCCGGACTTTTCGCCGCTGGATTTCTCGCAGCGCTACAGCGGCACCTTCGGCGACGATGGCAAGACCATCACCGGATCCTGGGAGATCTGCCACGACGGCACGACCTGGGAGCACGACTTCGATCTGACGTACACCAAGGTCGAGTAACCCCGCGCAGCCCTAGCGTGGCGCCGCGCCAGGCAAGTGTGATCCGGCCGCGGGCCGACCGCGCACAGGTGAGCATGAACCAGATGACCCTTCGACTCAATCCGCGTCCGCTCAAGCGAGCCCTCGCGCTCGCCGCCGCCCTCATGTCGGCAGGCGCCCTGGTCGCGACGAGCGGAGCGCCCCCGGCGCACGCGGCCGGCGGACACTGCGGCACGGTGACCCCCATCGTCCACGCCGACGGCAGCCTCGGACTCGAAGGGACGGCGGACAACTGTGACTTGTATTGACGCCTAGCTGTAGGACCTAGCCACCGCGCCGTCGGAGCGGTCGACGGCCTGGTAGGTGCTTCAGATCACCGGTGGCCGCCGGCTCGACCCTGCCTGAACAGCTCGAGGCCGTCGTCGGAGGGCACGAGCACGGCGTCGTGGCCCGCGCCGAGGCCGGAGAGCCGGCCGAGCGCGGCGGGCGCGTCGAGCCCCGCCACGACGTAGGGGCAGAGCGTCACCACCGGCCGGTCGCGGAAGTGCTCCTCCCATGCGCGCTCGACCTCCATCGCGTGGGCGAACGAGTCCGAGTCCGGTCCGACCGGCGTGTGTGAAGACCAGAGGGTGGTGAGCCCGCGCTCGAGGGCTCGATCGAAGCCGGCGTCGAGCCGGCGCGGAAGCTGCTCGGGCGGCTCCTCCATGCTGATCAGCTCGAGCGCCAGCCGGCGCTCGGCCTCCAGGCCGGAGACGTCGAGGCCCGCCCCGACCAGGGCCTCGCGGTCGCGTTCGGGCTCGACGCCGCGGTGAACCAGCCAGCCGCCGCGGCTGGCGCCGAGCGAATAGAAGGAGGCGACCACCGGCGCGAACTCCTCCTCGCTGCGGAGGAGGACGGCCAGGTGCGGGCACGCTCCGCTGTCGAGCGCCGGGGCAAGGGCGCCGCTGAGCACGGGTGACACGATATTCGAGCGATCCTTCACACGGGCACCTCGAGCGTCACGCGAGTGCCCTCGGCCGGCGCCGAGCGTATCTCCAGCCGGCCGCCGGCGCTGCGTGCCCGCTCACGCATCAGCGTGAGGCCGAAGTGCCCGTCGCCAGGCCCGCCGGCGTCGGCCGGCTCGAAGCCGACACCATCGTCCTCGATCCCGAGCGTCAACCGCTCGTCATCGACGAGCAGCCGTACCTCCACGCGGTCGGGATGGGCATGGCGGGCCGAGTTTGTGAGCGCCTCGGTCAGAACCCGGACGACCACGGCGGTGGTCTCGGGCGGGACGTCGACGGCGGGGCCCTCACAGCAAACGGTGAGCGGCAGACCCTGGCCGCGCCTCGCGCTCACCTCCTCCACCGCCGCGCGCAGACCGCCCAGGGGCACGTGGACCGAGAGGTCCTCGAGCCGGGAACGCACCACCCGGCGCGCCGAGGCGACCGCCTCGCGAAGCCGCTCCGCGCTGGCGCGGGCGAGCTCGGGCGGGGGCGCAGAGTCGAGCAGGGCGAGTTCGCGCGTCGCGAGGGCCAGGTCCTGGGCGAGCCCATCGTGGATCTCCGCCGCCAGCCGCCCGCGCTCACGTTCGATCTCTGCGGCGTGGAGCTGCTGGCGCATCCGGGCCGTGGCAATGCCGGCCGCCAGGAGGTCACCGAGCAGCGTCAGCACGGTCGCGGCCGTGGGGTCGAGCGACAGCGGCGCGCCGGCGGCGGCCACCACCACTCCCACCAGGCGCCTCTCGGAGACGAGCGGCAGCACGAGCCATGACTGCGCCGCCGGCAGGAAGGGGTTGGAGACAAGCCAGCTCGCCTCCTCGCGGAAGACGATCGGCGCGCCGCTTGCGACCGCCAGCCCCCAGGCCTCGTCGTCGAACGCCACGTCGTCGCGCGGCCGGAAGCCGGCGCTCTCCCCCGCCGAGGTGATGAACCGCTGCAGGCTCGGGCGATCCTCGAGGCGGGGCAGGTAGAGCACGACGACATCCAGGGCGAGCGCCTCGCGCATCTCGTCCAGGGCCCGCTCCGCCAGGTGGCTGAGGGACCCCGTGCCGACGAGCGCGCGCGCGACCCGCCCGAACGCTCCGAGCGCCGCCAGAGCGCGGGGGTCCGGCGCGTCGGACGTCAGCGCGACCTCGCCGATGGACCTCTGCTCACTCGTCACGAGCCCGCCCCACGATACTTCGACCGTGCCCATCGACGACCGACTCGTGCGGGTGCTGATCGCCGACGACCACCGGCTGATGCGCGAGGGCACCGCCGCGCTGCTCGCGAGCGACGAGCGCGTGGAGGTGGTCGGCCTCGCCGCAGACGGCAGCGAGGCGATCGCACTCGCCGAGCGGCGCCGGCCCGACGTGGCGCTGCTCGACCTCAACATGCCCGGCGTGAGCGGCATCGCGGCGTGCGCGGCGATTCGGCAGAGCTGTCCCGACACCGAGGTGATGATCCTCACCGTCTCGGAGCAGGAGCCCGACCTCTATGCCTCGCTCAGGGTCGGGGCCGCCGGCTACCTGCTCAAGGACATCGCGCCGGCGGAGCTGATCGAGGCCGTGCTCGCCGCCGGCCGCGGCGAGCCGCGCATCGCCGCGTCGATGGCCGGCCGGCTGCTGCAGGACCTCGCGCGCAGCGCGCGGGAGCCCGACCCGGACCCGCTCGGCGCGCTGAGCGAGCGCGAGCGCGAGGTGCTCGCGCTGCTCGCGGAGGGGCTCCGCAACCGCGAGATCGCCGAACGGCTCGTGATCAGCGAGGCCACGGTGAAGACGCACGTCCGGCATGTTCTCGAGAAGCTGCGCTTCCGCAATCGCGCCGAGGCCGCCGCCTTCGCTGCCCGTCACCTCGACTGAGCTCACGAGGCCGCCTGCAGCGCGGCCTCACGGAGGGCCCGCAGCATGCTCGCCTTGACCTCCTCCACCGCGAGGCCGAGGCTCGCGGCGACCTGCTCCGCCGAGTAGCCGGCCAGCCTGGCGAGGGCCACGGCGTCGCGGTCCGGCTGCCGCATGACCTCGAAACAAGGCGCAGGCGCGCGCCGGACGGCCGCCAGGATCGCGCGCTCGACCAGCCGATCGCGCGCGATCACGTCCTCGGCAGCGGCCTTCTCGAAGACTCGCTCGGTCACCCCGGCAGCGGCGCGCTCGTCCCGTGACGCCGCTAGCGCCGCGCCGTAGACATGCGGCGCCATGCGCATCAGCTCGGCCGTGCGGGCGAGAGGGATCATGGGCGCCACCGTACGCCGGGCGGGCTTCGCCGCCATCGCCCGGACGGCTCATCTCACATCAACCGAAAGGTGCATTGGCCCATGCCTGCAAACCGCTCTGCTGGATTGCAGGACTTTGGGGGCCTGACGGCCGTACGCGCTACAGCCCCGCCGAGCGCATCCGGACCTTCAGGCCGCCGTCCCGGTCGACGAGGGCCGCGACGACCTTCGCCCGGACCCGCTTGCGTCGCGACAGCACGCGCGTCCCGCCGGGCGTCGACGCGAGGCGGAGCCGGACGCGCCCCGGGCGCTTGACGCCCTTGGCTCCGGTCAGGATCGTGAGGAAGGGTCCGGCGCCGGTGCGGCGGTTGGCGGGCAGTGTGACCGCCGCGCTCAGGTGCCCCCGCCGCGGGACCCTGAGCAGGAGCGATGCGCCGCCGCCTGGGAGGCGCTCCGCGTTCAGGACTCGGAGCCGCCGCCGGGCCGCCGCGGAGTCGTCCGCTTCGAAGTCGTCGTCGAACTCGTCGCCCTCCTCGAAGTCGTCGAACCAGTCGTCCTCCCAGTCGAGGCCCAGCCCGCCACCGTCTGGATCCTGGGTCTCGTCGCCGAGCCCATCCTCGTCGACATCTGGCTCGACGACGGCGTCGTAGAGCAGCTCGACGCCGGTGCCGCCGTCCATCCCGCACGGCCCGCAGGGCAGCGTGAAGGACTGGATGGCGCCGTCGGGACGGGGGCGAATCCTCGCGCCCACGTCGACCTCGCCCGTCCGGAATAGGACGCCGACCGAGTCGCCGGCCTCGACCGTCAGATGCAGGTCATCGACCTCGTGCACGGCGCCGCCAGGAGATGTCACGGGCACCGGCGCCGAGTCGACCACCGACACTCGCGCGCCGTTGCCGTCGGCCGGCCGCAGGACCGCGATGCGCGGCTGCTCGGCGCCCGCGATCCGCTTGGCGTAGACGCCGGCCGACACGAGCACGCCGTCCTCGGGCGCCTCCGTTAGCGCGCCGCGCAACGCGAACTGCTGCAAGCCGATGGTCGTCCCGGGCGGGCACTCGGCACAGGCGAAGGCGTCCGGTGGCGCGGATGATATCGGGCGACCCGAGATAGCTGGCGGCTTCGGCGCGGGCGGTGCCGAGGAACATGGCCAGGAGGATCGCCGCGGTGACTGGGAGAGCTCGGAGACGGATGGTCATGCTCATCCCTTCGCAGAAGACGCCCCAATGGCTCACTCCGGAGGACGACGCCGATCAGATCGCGAACGAGGCACCCGCGACGTAGGACGTGATCCGCTTTCGCTCCGCGCCCGCAGGTAGGGGTCATGTACACCTGGTCCTGCAACGAATGCGAGACACGCCTGTGGAGCCGGGAGCGGGTCCCGGGCGGCGGCAGCTGTCCGGCGTGCGGCGCCTGGCTGCCGCAGACTGCGACCCAGCCGCTGCCGCGGCGGCTCGTCACGCGACCGCTCAGCGCCGCGCCACGAAGACTGCGAAGAGCGGCGTGATCGCGGCGGACGGTGGGCTTACCAGGTGGTGTGTAGCCATGGAGAATTGGCGACTTGCGTCTGGGCATTGCGGATCATCTCGGCTGGGCCATCGCCGTGACGGCGTCGGCGGACCACGAGGTAGTGGACCGCCGGCGGATCGAACTGATCGAACCCGGCATGTCGGAGGCCCCGATTCACTACGAGAGCCGGCGTCTCGATGTCGCCGCTACGGCTGCGCTGGTCGCGAAGGTGCGAGCGTCCGTTGTTCGGGCGACGTCAGCTGCACTCGACGAGATCACCGCCGCGCTGCCCGCGCCGGTCCTCTCGATCTCGCTCCGAGCCTGGCCGCTTGATTTCCCCGACGACATCGCCGTCCAACGTCGCGCGCCATATGAGGCCCGCGCCGACGCCATCATGTACCGCCAGGAGCTCTCCGAGCTCGCACACACCCGTAACTGGGAAGTCCACCTCTATGACGCGAAGGCGGTGTTAGGTCAAGCGGTCAGCATGCTGGCTGAGCGGGCCGACGAAGTCCTGCAGGGACCTCGGGCAACGATCGGGCCACCCTGGACGAAGGACCATCGGATCGCGCTCGCCGCGACGATTGTGGCTGGCTGAATCCGTTGCCGAAGGCGGCCGAGCGCCTACTGCCGGTACTCCCGCATGCCGTCCCCGTCCGGCAGCCACTCCTGGACGGCGCGGCATGCGAGCGCGAACGCGATGAAGATCAGCGCGGCCGCGAAGGCCCCGGTCGAGTAGGACGAGGCGAACGCGAACACCGCGGCCGCCAGGACCCAGCGCCAGAGGCGCCAGTTGGGCTCCCAGGGCCGGCGCTCGTCGCCGGGGCCGGGGTCTGGCTCCTGGGCGTGGATGTAGGCCAGGAAGGGCACGGCCGCTCTCCGTCAGGGTACCGGGGGCGCGCCGCCGCGAACAGCGACGAGCGAGGCCCCTTCGGTGCTGAGCACCTCGTCCGAGCCTCGGCCGCGGCGGGCGACGACGATGGCGACGGGCGCGTTCTCCAGGTCCCCGCGAGGGTCGAAAGCAACCGGGCCGATCAGCGAGGCGCGGAGGTCGGTGTCGAACAGCGCACGCGCAACCGAGCGCCGCGAGCCGTTCGACCGTGCGATCGAATCGAGGGCGACCTCGGTCGCCTGCGCGGCGTAGACGACGTACGGGTGGACGCTCTCCACTCGCAGCCGCCGCGCCATCCGAGCCGCCAGGGCCCGCCCCTCGGCGGGCATCTCCGCGACGGGCAGCGCCGTGCTCGAGATGAGAACGCCCCGCGCGGCGGGTCCCGCCTGGTCGAGAAGGCGGGAGACGGGCAGCAGCAGGTCCGGCCCGGCGATCACGCTCGCCGGGAGGGCGCGGCGCAGTTCGCGGATCATCGCGCCGGCTCCGTTGTCGAGGAGCCCCGACACGTACACCGCCTTCGCGCCGGAGCGCGCGACGCGCTGGGCGAGCCGGTGGAGCTGGACACCACCCCCGCCCTTCCCCCATGAGGCCCGTCCGGCGACGCGCAGGCCGCCCGTGCGGGCCGCCTGGGCGAAGTGGGACGCCAGCTCGAACCCGTAGGTCGTGGCGCCGGCGGCGTCGTCGAGGACGAAAACGCTCGTTTGGCTACGCGAGCGGAGCTCGGAGACCATCGCACGGGCCTGAAGGTCGTCACGGGCGATGACACGCGCGTACGGGGCTCGCGCGGCGGGGCGGATGTTCGATGTGAGGTCCGGCGCGGTGTTGGTCGGGGACACCATCGGCACCGCCGACCTCCCGGCTCCCCTCGCCACGCGCAGCTGCCAGACGGCGCATCCCGACTGGTAGGGACCGACCTCGATGACCACACGCGGGTCGTCGGCGTAGGCGCGCGCGTTGGCGATGCAGCGGTCGCGGTCGAAGCTGGCCGCCTGGGCCGTGGAGTCATCGCAGATCCGGTAACCCACGCGCAACCCGCCCGCTCGGTGGGCGTGCGTGCGGACCACGGACGCGATCGCTCGAGCCATGTCGCGGGTCGGCCTGCGCCCCCCGCCACGCAGTGGCAGGTCCGCGACGAGGAGCACGTCTGCCTTCGCGCCACCCTCCACGGTGGGCGCACAGGCGGCTGTCGCACTGGACGAGCCCGAGCCCACGCTCACCCAGACGGCGTCGTCCGAGACGGCGAGATCGCGCGGGATGCCTCGAAGCACGACCTCTCCCGTGATCGCGCCGCTGCCCGGGTCGAGCCGCACGATCCGCCTGCGCGGTCCGTCGACGACCCAGACCGCACCGTTGCCGACGGCGACCGGCCCGACGCCCGCGCCGAGGCGCACCACACGCCCCGCTCCGCCAGCGCGTGGATCGACCCGCGTGACCGTGCCGACCGTCGGATCGGTCACCCATACGGCACCCTCGCCGGCGGCGATCGAGGCCGAGTCGGAGCCCGGCACATCGATGGGGATGCCGGGGACCGAGCCGCGCTCGGCGACCGGCTGGAGGGTGCGATCCGCGGTCAGGGTCCAGGCGCGATCACGTGTCGCGGTCACCGCCAGCGCCGGGAAGGGCAGTACGCGCACCACCTCCTCGCTGCGCGGGTCGACCCGCACCACAGAGCCGTCGCCCGCGATCGCCCACACGGCATCACGAGACAGCGCCAGCCGGTCACTGGGCACGGAGGAGACGGTTCCGCGGCTCGCCGGCAGCACGGTTCGCCCCTGAACCGTCTGCGAGCGAGCGTCGAGGTGGGCGAGGGTCCGGGTGACGGGGGCGAGCGTCTGTGTCGCGCTCTGGCGCCCCTCGGTGACCCAGAGCTCGCCGCTGTCGGCCGCGATGTCGGTGGGCACGGCGCCGGTGGCGAACGTCCGAGCTCGGCGACCGCTCGCCGAGACCTCGGACACCGTTTGGCCGTCGGCGTCGATCACCCACGCGCGGTCTCCGGCGGCCGCCAGGCTCGTCGGGGTTCCGGCGAGCCGCACGGCGGTCACGACATCCAGGTTGTCAGGATCGATGCGCACGACCCCGCTCCCGCGCAGCTCCACCGATCCGCCGTTCGCTGCATCGCCGCCGATGGTGGTGGCGAGCACGAGGGCCGCGATCGCAGTCACTCCCGCGAGCGCCGCGACCAGCGCGCTGCGCCGGCGACGCCGCGGGAGCTCCGCGTCCGCGGTCAGCCGCCGCTCAGGGGCGCGGCCGAGCTCCGGATCGCGGCGGAGGATCGACTCGTGCAGGCGACGCAGCGGCTCGCCGGGTTCGATCCCGAGCTCAGCGGACAACGCCCGACGAAACGCGTCGTAGCTCTCGAGCGCCTCCGCCTCCCGGCCCGCGCGGTAGAGGGCCAGCATCAACTGGCCGCGAGGCCGCTCGCGAAGCGGGTGCTCGGCCACCAGCGCCTTGAGCTGCGGTATCAGCTCCTCGGCCCGGCCGCTCGCCAGGTCGGCCTCGATGCGCTCCTCCCGGGCGGCCAGCCCCAGCTCCTCGAGCGCCGGAAGGGCGGTCGCCGCGAACGGCGCGTCGACCAGGTCGGCCAGCGGGGCTCCCCGCCAGAGGGCGAGTGCCTCGTCGAGCAGCTGCCGAGCCGAGGCGGCGTCCCCCGCGGCGGTCGCGGCGCGAGCGCTCTCGAGCAGCGACTCGAAGCGGTGGGCGTCAACGGCGTCGGCCTCGACCTCCAGCACGTAGCCCGGCGCGCGCGTGACCAGGCGCTCGCCGAGCGCGCGGCGCAGATGCGACACGTGCCCGTGCAGCGCAGTCACCGCCGTCTCCGGCGGCTCGTCGCCCCAAACTCCGTCCACGAGGCGATCGACCGACACCACGCGCCCCGGCTCGAGCACGAGCATCGCGAGCACCGCGCGCCGTCGCAGGCCTCCAATGGCGACCGGCTCGCCGTCGCGAACGACCTCAAGCGGCCCGAGGACGCGAAACTCCACCATCCGTGGGCTCCACCGTAACCCTCGCGCGCGCCGTTAGCGCCGAGTTAGTGTGGCGGTAGCGGCGGCTGCGACCGTGGCCCCATGACCAACCGCACCCTTCCCACACTCATCGTGATGGTCTCGCTCCTGGTCCTCATTGCCGGGTGCGGGGACGACGACGACGCTGCGTCAAGCGGCGCGCAGGAGGAGGCCACGGCGGCGGCGCCGGCCGAGGGTCCCAAGCCTCCCTACGGGACCTACGCGCGGCCCGTAACGAAGCGGGACCTCGCGCGCACCGCGGCCATCCGTAACGAGTACGGCCCGAATCAGGAGACCCCGCCGAGCGGGACCTACCGGCTCGTGATCGCGAAGGGGGCCGGTCAGGACGTGCTCAAGGCCAGCGACCCGAGCGGGTTCACGATCGCCCAGGACATCACGGTCGACGGCGAGCAGATCCGGCTGACGAGCTACGTGGATCCCTCGGTGGGCGCGTTCTGCGGTCCCGAGATCCCGGCCCAGGCGCAGTACGCGTTCGCCTTCGACGGGTCCGCGCTGGAGCTGAGCCCCGACCCGGACGATCCCTGCGCCGACCGCGACTCGATCCTCACCGGCACCTGGCGCCAGGGCTGACGACCCAACCACTCTGAGGAGGAGACATGACGACGACGATCAAGGTCGGCGCGATCGCCGCTGCCATCGCGGCGAGCATCGCGGTCGGCACGACGACGGCCGCCGCGGCCAGCCCGAGGGTCGAGCACTATCGCTTCACGGGCACGCCAACGAGCTCTGTCTACGAGCCCTGCGGGGCGGTCGAGACCGTGACGGTCAGCGAGCGGGGCAGCGTCCACTACGACGACCGAGGTGACTGGCTGAGGACCCGCGCGCACTTCTCCTACGACAGCCAGGTGAGCGGTCCATCCGGGTCGATCAGCCTCGACGCGCACCAGAGCCTCCGGATCACAGCGGCCGGCATCCTCACGCTGACCGGCCAGGGCGCGAACGTCCGCGCTCCCGGGTCAGGGCTCCTCTATCAGGACGTGGGCCGCCTCGTGGTCGACACGACGACGCCGTTCCCTGGCGAGACGCTGTTCGCCTCGGCAAAGGCGGTGAGCTTCGAGGCCTTCGACCCGGACAGGCTGGCCGCGGCGATCTGCGCGGCCGTGGGCTAATCCAGGTCGAGGCCCTCGAGCGCCACGGTGGCGTCGCCGTACTCGTCCGGCGGCACGCGCAGCGCGATGTCGCCGCGGCGGAACTCGTCGAGCGGCTCGTCGGCGGTGAGCTCGGCGGCGAAGCCGAACTCGCGCAGGCGGTCGCGGAAGGCGTGGGCGGTCTCGAGGTCCTCGAAGTCCGCGATCACCTCCCAGTCGTCGAAGCGCGGGTCGCCCACCTGGACGAGCGGGCGCGGCGTGCGGCGGCGGAACAGCCTCACGCCGCGCGCTTCGGGCGCGCCACCAGCTCGCCGCGGCAGTTCGGGCAGATGTTGTCCATCGCCGTGGCGCAGTCCGGGCAGAACGTGCACTCGTAGCTGCAGATCGTGGCCTCGCCGTCCGCCGCCAGCTGCGCCTCGCAGCGCTCACATGTGGGTCGCATCTCGAGGGCCATGAACTCAGGAAGTATCGCGCGCCGGCTCGCCGCGGCTCGTGAGGTAGGCGCCCGCGAGCACGAGCGCGGTGCCGAATACCGCCGCCAGGTAGACGGTCTCGTCGCGCAGGAGGGCGCCGAGCGCGATCGCCACGAGCGGGATGAAGTAGATCGCGAGCGATCCGCGCGTGGGCCCGACGCGGCCGATCAGCGTGGTGAACCAGACGAACGCGAGCGCGGTGCCCACCGCCCCGAGCACGACCATCGCGGCGAGGCTCGACAGGGCGAACTCGGAGCCGGCCGCACCCACCGCGCCCACGGGCGCGAGGAGCACGAGCGCCACGAGCTGCGCGCGCCAGATCACGGGAAGCGCGCCGTTGCGTCGCTGGAGTGGGCTGGCGATGTTGAAGGCGAAGCCGTACAGGATGCACGCCGCCAGCACGAGCAGCACCCCGAGGGTTGTCGACTCGCCCTCCCCGAGCGACGGCACGCTCACCGCCACCACGCCGAGGAAGCCGATCACGAGGCCGGCGATCTGCACCCAGCCGGGAAGCCGGCGGGCGACGACAGCGGCGATCAGCGCCGCGAACAGGGGGACGCCGCCGTTGATCATCCCGGCCAGCGAGGAGTCGATCCACTGCTGGGCGACGGAGAAGAGCACGAACGGCATCGCCATCCAGACCAGCCCGAGCAATGCGACCAGCGGGAGGTCCGAGCGCGGCACGCTGCGGCGCGCGGCCGGAACGAGCGTCAGTGTGAGCGCGCCGAACAGCACCCGCAGGAAGGCGACCAAGCCGGGCTCGAAGTGGACGAGGCCGATCTCGATGAACAGGAACGACGCTCCCCAGCCGAACGCGACGCCCGCCACCAGCGCCCAGTCGAGCGCTCCGAACGCCTCCGAGCTGGGTGCGCGGATCGGCTGGGTGTGGGTGGTCACCCGCACGAGACTAGGGACGTGGTTGCGGCCGCCGAGCTGCGCTCGGCTAGCCTCGGACGCTCGCCGTGGCACAGCGCTCCGACATCCGCAACGTCGCGATCATCGCCCACGTCGACCATGGGAAGACGACGCTGGTCGACGCGATGCTGCGCCAGTCCGGCGTGTTCGCCGCGCACGAGCGGTTGACCGACCGCGTGCTCGATTCGCTGGACCAGGAGCGCGAGCGGGGCATCACGATCCTGGCCAAGAACGCCGCGGTGCGCTACGGCGAGCTGAAGCTGAACCTGGTCGACACCCCCGGCCACGCGGACTTCGGCGGCGAGGTCGAGCGCGGGCTCACAATGGTCGACGGCGTGATGTTGCTGGTCGACGCGTCGGAGGGGCCGCTGCCGCAGACGCGCTTCGTGCTCCGCAAGGCGCTCGAGGCCGGCCTGCCGGTGATCCTGTGCGTGAACAAGGTCGACCGCCCGGACGCCCGCATCGGCGAGGTGGTGGACGAGGTCTACGAGCTCTTCCTCGACCTCGACGCGAACGACTCGCAGATCGAGTTCCCGATCGTCTACACGAACGCCAAGGCGGGCTGGGCCTCGCTCGAGGAGGGCGTCGAGGGCGAGGACCTGCGCCCGCTGTTCGACCTGTTCGCCGACACGATCCCCGCGCCCGAGCACGACCCGGCGCATCCGCTCCAGGCGCGCGTGACGAACCTCGACGCCGACCCCTACGTCGGCCGGCTGGCGCTGTGCCGGATCCATCACGGGACGATCCGCCGGGGCCAGACGGTGGCCTGGTGCCGGCGCGACGGCTCCGTCGAGGACGTGCGGGTCGCCGAGCTGTACGTGAACGAGGGGCTCACGCGCCAGCCGGCCGAGGAGGCTGCGGCCGGCGAGATCATCGCCCTCGCCGGCATCCCAGAGATCACGATCGGCGAGACGATCGCCGCCGCCGATGACCCGCGACCGCTGCCGGTGATCGCCGTCGAGGAGCCGGCGCTCGCGGTGACGATCGGGATCAACGGCTCGCCGCTCGCGGGCCAGTCCGGCTCGCGGCTCACGGCGCGGATGGTGAAGGACCGGCTCGACCAGGAGCTGGTCGGCAACGTGGCGCTGCGGGTGCTCGACAGCGACCGGCCGGACACCTGGGAGGTGCAGGGCCGCGGCGAGCTCCAGCTCGCAGTGCTCGTCGAGGCGATGCGCCGCGAGGGCTTCGAGCTGACCGTCGGCAAGCCGCAGGTGGTCACGCGCGAGCTCGACGGGCGCCTCTGCGAGCCGATGGAGCGGCTGGCGATCGACGCGCCCGAGGACTACCTGGGCGTGATCACGCAGATGCTCGCGCTGCGCAAGGGGCGGATGGAGAACATGGTCAACCACGGCACCGGCTGGGTGCGGCTCGAGTTCCTCGTGCCGACGCGCGGGCTGATCGGCATCCGCACCGAGTTCCTGACCGAGACGCGTGGCTCCGGGATCCTGCACTCGGTCTTTGAACGCTACGAGCCCTGGCAGGGTGAGATTCGCACGCGCCCCACCGGCTCGCTCGTGGCCGACCGGCGCGGCCCGACCGCCACCTTCGCGCTGCTCAAGCTGCAGGAGCGCGGGCAGCTGTTCGTCGGCCCGGGCGAGGAGGTGTACGAGGGGATGGTCGTGGGCGAGAACGCCCGCCCGGACGACCTCGACGTGAACGCCGTGCGCGAGAAGAAGCTCACCAACATGCGCGCGGCCGGCTCGGACGAGACCGTCAAGCTCGTGCCCGCGCACCGGCTCTCGCTCGACCAGGCGCTCGAGTTCATCCGCGACGACGAATGCGTGGAGGTCACGCCGGACGCGGTGCGGCTGCGCAAGCTCGTGCTCGACGCGGTGGAGCGCCACAAGGATGCACGCCGGCGCAAGCGCGAGCCGGAGCCGAGCGCGCTCAGGTGAGCAGCACGATCAGCAGCACGATCAGCGCGATGCCGATGCCCGCGCCCGCGATGCTCGCCGGCGCGCGGCCATGCCAGAACTCCGGCTTGGCGCGGTCGCGCGAGATGCGCCCCTCGGGCGGCTCGCCGGTCCAGTCGTCGTCGTCCCAGGCGGCCATGCGATCACGGTACCCGGCTCGCGCTTGAGCACGCTCTCCGCGGGGTACGGATTCGGCATGGCCGAGTCCGAGCACCCCGAGACGGGGCGTGACGAGACCGAGAAGGAGCGGGTCGATCGCAACCTGCAGGAGCTGCTCGGCGAGCTGAGGGTCGCGCTGCCCGGCGTGCAGGTGCTGTTCGCGTTCCTGCTCGTGGTGCCGTTCAACCAGCGCTTCCCCACCATCACGAATTTCCAGCAGACGACCTACTTCGTCACGCTGCTGCTCGCCACCGCGGCAAGCGTGTTCCTGATCGCGCCGACCGTCCACCACCGGATCCAGTTCCGCCAGCAGGACAAGAAGCGGATCGTGGTCACCGCGAGCCGCTTCTCGATCGTCGGGCTCACCTGCCTGGCCGCGGCAATGACCGGCGCGATCACCCTCATCACCGACCTGCTGTATCGCTCCTCGACCGTCGCGATCGTCGCCGGCTCGGTGGCGCTGCTGTTCATGGTCGTCTGGTACGCAGTGCCGTTGCGGCGCCTCGCCACCCAGGACTGACGCGGCGTCAGCGCAGCGAGCGCGCGATCTCGACGGCCCGCTCGCGGTCGAAGTCGGCCTCGAGCCGCACGAGCACATCGCCGCGCTCGAGCAGCAGCACGTTGCGGGCGAGCCGCAGCGGGCGGTCCACGACGGCGTCGTCCGGCGTGCGGTAGAAGAAGAAGTGCGGCGCGCCCTCGATCCAGATCGCCCGCTCGCCGTCGATCGTCAGGCGCTCGATCCGCGTCGTCTCGGAGCCGATCTTGCCGACGTACTCCGGCAGCAGGTCGCCCCGGAACTCGGAGACCAGCAGGCCGATGCCTGTCACGGGCGTGGGCGGCAGTCCGGGGCGCCGGCGGTAGACGAGGGAGAGCTCGCCGCCCGGCACGCGGCGCACGTAGGCGGCGTCCGGGCGGCCGGGATCGGCCGGTACGAGCGGCTCGAAGGCGAGCGAGCCGCCCGCGTCGGCCAGCCGGACCTGCCGGCCGAGGTCGATCGCGCGAGTGCCGGGGATTCGCGGGAGCTGCTCGCGCCGCTCCACGGTGGCACCCTGAAGGCCGAGGAACTCGAGCACCGCGTCCCGCGCGCCGGGCACGGCCGCGACGGCGGCGGCGGCCACGAGCAGCAGCGCCGCGAGCGCCAGCGCCAGGGTGCGCCGCCAGGAAAAGCATCGCTCCGGCGCGGGCCGAGCCCGCGCCCTCGCGCACGGCGCGGATCGCTCCGGCGCTGATGGCGCGGCTCCGCAGCGACCCGAGCCGCCACGCGCGGAGCGAGCTCGGGCGTGGGCGGGTAGTCGAGCTCGCCGCCGAGCTGGGTCAGCATCGCTCGAGCTCAGGCATCGCTCCCCTCCCGTGCGGGCTCGAGCTGCATCGCGCAGGCGCGCGAGCGCACGCGAGAGCCGCGACTTGACCGTGCCGCGCGCGCAGCCGAGCGCCGCCGCGGTCTCCTCCTCCGAGAGCTCGAGGAAGTAGCGGCAGGCAATCGCCTGGCGGTCCGCTTCCGACAGCCGGGCGAGCCCCGCCAGCAGCTCGTCGCGCTGCTCGGAGTCGAGGAGCGCCGCCTCGGGCGACGGGACCGCGCCGTCCGGGCGGCGCTCCTCGGCCACGCGCAGCGCGAGCGCCTCGCGCCGTCCGGCGGAGCGGAGGCGATTGCGCGCCTCGTTCGCCACGATCGTGAGCAGCCAGGGCCGCAGCGGCGCGCCCTCGCGAAAGCGCCCGAGCGCGCGATGGGCCTTGATGAACCCCTCCTGCGCCGCGTCCTCGGCATCGGCCGCCGACCCGGTGATCACCCAGGCCGTGCGGAATGCGATCGTCTCGTACCGTCTCACGATCTCCTCGTAGGCGCTCGCGTCGCCTCGCGTGGCCCGGGTCACGAGCTCCGCGTCGCTGGGTGGCCGGTCCTCCACCGTGCTCGTACTACAACGGGAGCGGCGGACCGGTTCCCGCGGGGCGCGCCGTCAGGCGGCGGCGGGCGCGCGCAGCCAGTGCTCGAACGCTTCGCCGTCCAGGTCCGGCACCACTCGCCGCGGGAGCATGAAGCGGTCGGCCTGCGGGAGGGCGCCCGGGGAGGTGGTCACTGCTATCGAGAAGCCCGCGGCGCGCACCCGCGCGGCCACCGAGTCGTCGACGTCGGCGCCCGGCACGCCGAACGGATATGAGAAGGCGGTCGGCGCATGGCCGAGCCACTCGGTGAGATCGTCGCGGCTGCCGCCGATCTCGGCCTCCTGAACGGCCCCGTCGGCGTGGCGCAGCGAGCGGTGCGAGCGGCTGTGCGCGCCGGCCGTCAGGCCCGGAACGCCGACGAAGGTGCGCAGGTCGTCCGGCGTCATGGCGCGATCCAGCGCCGGCAGAGGCTCCACGCCGGCCCCCGCCTCGCCGGCCCATTCGCGAAGCAGCTCCAGCGCCGCGCCGATCTCCTCCGGGGCCAGCGGCTGAAGCCAGGCGTGCAGGTGCTTGCGGGCGCTGCGCCGCTCCTCTTCGCTGCCGACCCGGAACGCGCGCCGCTGCCCCGCGAGCGCGAGAGTCAGCGACGGCGCGGCCTCGCGCGGCGCCGCCAGCAGGATGTGCTCGAGCTCGTCCCACCAGAAGCTGCGGGCCTCGGCCACGTGCCCGGTCGAGACGAACAGCGTGGCCGGGACCCCCGCGGCCGCCAGCGCGGGCGCCGCGTGCTCGAGGTTGTCCAGGTAGCCGTCGTCGAAGGTCAGCGCCAGCGCACCGGGCGGCGCGTCGCCCGATGCGATCTCCGTGAGCGGCACCAGCTCGCGGGTCGCCTTCACCACCTCGACCTGGCGGGCGAAGTTGGCCGGCGACACGCACACGCCGAGCGGGTCCCACGAGCGGTCAGCCACGCGGTGGTAGAGCAGGATCACGGGCCCCTCGCGCTCGCGCCTGCGGCGGAGCGCCGGCAGTCCGCGACGCCCCGGCGGCGGGACGCTGGCGCGAAACGGCGTCTCGCGCGCCACCGGCTGCAGGTCGCCCTGCGCGAGCGGGCGGGCGAGCAGCGCGCCGACGCTCTCCGCCACCCGCGTCGCGCGCTCCATCGCCAGGCGCGACTCGCCGCGGACGAGCGCGAGCGGCGTGCCGGCGGCGCTCGTGGCGAGCTGCCTGGCCGCTGCGCCCGCGGTCACGCGCCGCCCGATCAGGGCCTCGCGGGCCCCGTAGCGGAGCCGCCGGCGCAGCACGGCGCGGCGGCTCAGCTCCCCACCCACCACCCGGACGGCGCCCGCCTCCGGGACGTACGCCGCGTGCCAGCCCGAGCGTGCCAGCTCGCGCTGGGCCTCGTGCTCCTCGCTGAACCAGTCGCGCGTATCGCGGTGGCCGCGGGACGGCCAGAAGCCGCCCACGGCGCGCAGCGCGCTCGTCCGGAAGGAGACGTTGCCGCCGTGGAAGGTCCGCTCGAGCGGGTCGACCGCCAGCGGCTCGCTGCCCAGGTCGAGGGTGGCGAGGGCGTCGAGAAGGTCGTCGGAGAGCCATTCCGGCCGACCGGCGGGGAAGCGCGCGCGCAGCGGGCCGCCGGCGCAGGCGAGCGCCTCGTCGGCGCCGGCCCAGGCGCCGGCCAGGGCCTCGAGCCAGCCGGGCTCGACGAGCACGTCGTCCTCGACGAGCGCGAGCACCTCGGCGTCGCAGCCGGCGAGCGCCCGGTTGCGCGCCATCGCCGCGCCGTCCGGGCCGATCCGCACCACCGCGGGCCGCTCGACGCCGGCGCGCTCGAGGGCCTCCAGGCACGCCGCGAGGTCGGCCTCCGGGCGGGCGATGACCTTGACTGCGACGATCTGCTTCGCGTCCACCGCGCAGCAGGCTAGACAGCCCGCTTCACCGCGCGGACCGTCATCAACAGCTCGTAGGCGGGGTCGTGCGCCGCGAGCTCCTCCTCGCTCAGCTCCTCGGCGGCGAACCCGTAGAGGAAGCAGGCGGCCGACAGCACGTTGCCGTGCGCCTCCACCTCGACGTTCTCCTCGCCGTAGACCTCGCCGAACAGGCGCCGGGCGGAATCGGTGGTGAAGCGCCACCAGTCGCCCCAGTCGAGCCGGCCGTCGGCGCTGATCTGGCTGATGCCGGGGATGGTCGCGAGCAGCACGCCGTCGGGCGCGAGCAGGTCACGCGTGCCCCGCACAGCCCCCGCGATGTCGTAGATCACGTGCAGGGTCTGGGTCATGATGAAGCAGTCGAACGCCTCGCTCGGGATGCCGTTGCCGGTGGCGAGGTCGCCAACGATCGTGGCGTCGGGGTTGCCGGGCGCGGCGTGCAGGACGTCGGAGCTCGTGACCTCGTCCCCGCCGTACCACTGGGTGTAGGTGGTCTCGGCCACCTCGAGCACCCGCCCGCGCACGTCGGCGCTGCGCGCCGCGAGGAAGCGCTCGATGTACCAGCGGTCGACCGGCTTGCCGCGGTCGGCGCCGTAGAGGCGGCTGACCGGCTCGAGCCGGGTGAGCCCGAGCGCCTCTCGCTCGGACTGGGGCGGGCGACGCCAGGGGCGTCTCATGCGAGCAGGCGCTCCGTTCCGAACACCTCGATGTCGAGCAGCAGGTCGTGCACGAGCCGCGGATAGACGCGCGAGGCGCGGAAGGCCTCCGCCTTGCGGCGCCCGCGGATGCGCACGCGCCGGTGCAGGTCTGGATACAGGTGGATCTGGTGAACGGCCCGCCTGAGGTCCTCGGGATGGCGGACCTCGACGAAGTCGATGCCGGGCTCCAGCCCGTGCGTGGGGCTGAGCGGCTCACTGATCACCAGGTTGGCGGCCGCGAGGTGCAGGGACACCCGGTTCTCGAAGGAGGGGTAGGGCTCGTTGTGGAGGTTGATCGCCACGTCCGTCTCGCGCAGCAGCTCGAGCAGCCGGTCGCCGAACACCCCGTGCGCGATGTGGAGGATGTCGAAGCTGTGCTTGACGTCCACGAGGTAGCTCTCGCGGTGCTCGGTCGAGCGCCCCACGAACGAGACCCTCGGCGGCACCGCGGAGGCCCTCACCGGGGCGAAGAAGCGATCGTCCACGGGGAGCGGCACCGAGCGCCAAACTGGGGCCAGCGGGTCCGCGGCCTCGACGAACAGCGGGTCGAACGAGACGATGCGGTCGAAGTTCGAGCGGTCGATCAGGCGGGTGTCGCGCAGGCGCCACTCGAGGTCCGGGTGCGGCTTGCCGTCGCCCCGCGGCAGCGGCTCGGTGAGGAAGCCGAGGGTCGGCATGCGCAGCGTTGCGAAGCGGCCCGCCGGGATGGTCTCCGGCCGGAACACGATGACCACGTCGGGCGCGAAGCCATCGATCGCCGACATCATCTGATCGGGATCGCCCCCGGAGCGAAACTCGATGAAGAGCGGCGTGACCTCCGGCGTCGGCGTGGTGAGCGCCGCCGCCCGGAAGTAGGTCTCCTGCCCCACGAAGGCGATTCGCACCGGTGTGGCCGGGGGCGGGGCGAGGTAGGGGCCGACGCGCAGGCCGCGGCCGAGCGCAAAGCGGGCTAGGGGGGCCGTCTGGGGCACGGCGCCAGTACGATAGCCCGCTCCTTGAAGGTCGCGTTCCTGTTGCAAGACCTCCAGCTCTCCGGCGGGGTGGGCGTCGTCGTCGAGCACGCGAGCCAGCTCGCCGCCCGCCACGGCTTCGACGTGACGCTCGCCATGACGCGCCAGCAGGAGGAGCCCGACTGGAGCTTTCGCGGGCTCGAGCGCCTGCACGTGGTCCCGATCGAGCGAGCTCGCCAGGAGCGCTACGACGTCGCGGTGGCCACCTGGTGGGAGACGACAACCCACCTGTTCGACCTCGACGCCCGGCGCCACGCCTACTTCGTGCAGAGCCTCGAGGACCGCTTCTACGGGAGCTGGGACTCGACCCGGGTCGGCGCCGCGCTCACGCACGCGCTGCCCGTGGCCTTCATCACCGAGGCGCGCTGGATCGCCGAGACGCTGGAGGAGCTGCAGCCGGGCGCGCAGGTGTTCTACGTCCGCAACGGGATCGACAAGGCCGTCTTCCCGCCCGGGCGGGCCGTGGAGCCGAGGCTCGGGGGCCCGCTCCGGGTGCTGGTCGAGGGCTACCGCGAGAGCGTGTTCAAGGGGGTCGACGAGGCGGTGGCCACCGCCGCGCTCGATGACGGAGCCGCGCCACCTGACCGCCGTGATCCCGGACCGCGCGGCCATGGGCGGCGTCGAGGCCGACACCCTGCTGGGCCCGGTCAGCCAGGCCGAGCTGGCGCGCCTGTACGCCGGCACCGACGTGGTGCTCAAGCTGTCCCGCATCGAGGGCATGTTCGGGCCGCCGCTCGAGGGGTTCCACTGCGGCGCCACTTGCGTCGTGACGCCGGTCACGGGCCACGACGAGTACGTCGCCCACGGCTGGAACGGCCTGGTCACCGAGTGGGACGACGTGCGCGGCACGGCGCGGCTCCTCGACCTGCTCGCGCGCGACCGCCGCTACCTGCACTTCCTGCGGGCCAACGCGCTCGAGACGGCCCGAGCCTGGCCGTCGTGGGAGCAGTCGTCCGCCTTCATGGCGGCCGCGCTGCGCGCCATCGACCGGCTGCCGCCGCCGGCGCCGCGCGGCCCCGGGACCCTGCTCGCGGCCGAGGCGCAGGCGGCCTCCGCCGCGATGGGGATGGAGATCGGGGCGCTGAAGCGCGAGCTGACCGAGTACCAGTGGCTCAAGCGCCGGGCCTCGTTCCGGGCCCTTCAGCGCACGGTGGCGCTGCGGCACCGGCGCCCGTTCCGCTGGCTGCTGTGGCCGCTGCGGATGCTCCGCGGAAGGCGCGACTGACGGGCCGCCGCGCCCGGGACCGCCGCTACCGTACCGCGAGCATGATCGACGCTGACACCCCGGCGATCGTCGTCGACGACGTGGTGAAGCGCTTCCAGGTTCCGGGGGAGCGCGTGATGACGCTCAAGGAGCGGGCGCTCCACCCGCTGCGCAGCACGCCGCGACACGAGCTGACCGCCGTCGACCACGTGTCGTTCTCGGTGACGACTGCCGAGTTCTTCGCGGTGGTGGGTCGCAACGGGTCGGGCAAGAGCACCCTGCTCAAGTGCCTCGCGGGCATCTACGCGGTGGACGGGGGCCGCATGTTCGCGAACGGGCGCATGTCGACCTTCATCGAGCTCGGCGTGGGCTTCAACATGGAGCTGCCCGCGCGGGAGAACGTGATCATCAACGCGACGATGCTGGGCCTCTCGCCGCGGGACGCGCGCGAGCGGCTCGACGCGGTGCTCGAGTTCGCCGAGCTCGAGGAGTTCGCCGACCTGCGCCTGAAGAACTACTCGTCCGGCATGCTCGTGCGGCTCGCCTTCGCGGTGATGATCCAGGTGGACGCCGACATCCTGCTGATCGACGAGGTGCTGGCCGTCGGCGACGCCGCCTTCCAGCAGAAGTGCTACGACGAGTTCGCGCGGCTGCGCCAGGAGGGCCGCACGGTGGTGCTCGTGACGCACGACATGGCGGCGGTCGAGCGCTTCTGCGACCGGGCGCTGCTGCTGGAGCACGGGCGGCCCGTGATGATGGGCGACCCGCATGAGGTGGGACTGCGCTACATGGAGCTGAACTTCGCGCGCGAGGGCACGGACGCCGAGCAGGAGGCGCGCCGCGAGTCGGACCGCTTCGGCGACGGTCGGGCGGAGATCCTCGAGGCCTGGTTCGAGGACGCCGACGGGCAGCGGGTGGCGGCGCTGCCCAGCCGGGCGCGCTGCTCGTTCGTGGCCCGGGCACGCTTCAGCGAGGACGTGCAGGACCCGATCCTCGGCTTCGCGCTCCAGAACGCCGACCAGCAGACGGTGCTGGCCGCCTCCACGCTCTCGCTCGGCCCCGAGCTCGGCTCGTTCCGGGCGGGCGAGGAGGTGACGATGCGGATCGCGTTCGACAACCTGTTCCGGCCCGACCGCTACTTCGCCACCCCCGCGATCGCCCACGCCGGCACGGGCTTCGCCTGGATCGACCGGCGCGAGCGCCTCACCGAGCTGGTGGTGACCGGCAGCTCGCGGACCGACGCGATCATCGACCTGCCCTGCGACGTGACCATCGCGCGCGAGGCGCTCGACCGTCCGCACACCGAGGTGGCCGGATGAGCGCCACCGAAGCTACCCGCTCCGAGCCGCTCGGCCGTCCGATCCGCGGGCCCTCCGCGGTTGGCGGCGACTGGCGCCGGCTGCTGCACCTCACCCGCCTGCTCGCGGTCACGGACTTCAAGCTGCGCTTCTTCGGCTCGGTGCTCGGCTACCTGTGGCAGGTCATGCACCCGCTGCTCCTGTTCGGCGTGCTCTACGTCGTGTTCACGGAGGTGGTGCCGCTCGGGGAGGACGTGGTCCTGTACCCCGTCGCGCTGCTGTCCGGGCTGGTGCTGTTCGTGTTCCTCTCCGAGTCGACCAGCCAGTCGGTCCAGAGCCTCGTGGAGCGCGAGCCGATCGTCCGCAAGATCCAGTTTCCGCGGCTCGCCGTACCGCTCTCGATCGTGCTCACCGCCCTGTTCCGGATGGGGCTGAACATGCTGGTCGTGTTCGCCTTCCTGTTCGCCTCGGGCGGACAGGTCATGCTGTCCTGGCTCGAGCTGCCGCTGATCCTCGGGCTCCTGATCGTGCTTGCGGCCGGGCTGGCGGCGCTCCTGTCGGCGCTGTTCGTGCACTTCCGCGACGTCAAGCCGATCTGGGACGTGCTGCTCCAGGTGATCTTCTACGCCTCGCCGATCTTCTATCCGATCACGATCGTCACGAGCGACGGCCTGCGCGCCATCCTGATGTGCAACCCGTTCGCCGCGATCATCCAGCAGTTCCGCCACGCGGTGATCGACCCGAGTCATCCGAGCGCCGCCGAGGCGATCGGCGGCGAGGCTCGCCTGCTGATCCCGCTCGGACTGATCGCGCTGATCGCGGTGGTGGGCTTCTACTACTTCGATCGCAAGGCGCCCCGGATCGCGGAGGAGCTCTAGCGTGGCGGGCGTGGATTGGGAGGAGCGCATCAGCCGGGACACCAACCCGGCGATCCGGATCGAGCACGAGACGCGCTACCGCATGGCGGCGCCGGCGATCCGCGCGGCGCCCGTGTGGTGCGACCTCGGCTGCGGCAACGGGATCGCCGCGGCCGCCGCGCTCGGCGGGCCGTACGCCGGGCGGGCCGTGCTCGTCGATCTGGCCGAGGACGCGCTGCGCCAGGCCGAGCGCGAGATCCAGGCGGACGCAGACGGTCGCGCTGACGGCCGACCTCAGCGTCGAGGAGGACCTGCGCCGCGTGCGTGACGCGCTGCTCGACGGCAACGGCGGCGGCGGCTGCATCACCTGCTTCGAGGTCGTCGAGCACCTCGCCAACTTCGTCCCGCTCGTCGAGCTGTTCGTGGAGCTGGCAGAGGGGCACGAGTTCACGGTGGCGATCAGCGTCCCCAACGACGCCTTCTGGTCGCTCGAGAACCCGTTCCACCACACGACGTGGGGCGAGGGCGCATTCGAGGAGCTGCGACGGCTGCTGCCCGACGATCACGTGGTGGCTCGTCAGGTCGCGCTGCAGGGCTCGCTGACGCTCGTTGATGGCGCCGAGGGAACGCAGCCACACCGTCGAGGTCGCGGCCGGGGACGGCGCCGTGCCGACCCACTTCCTCGTCGGCCTCGGCCCGGGCGCGTCAGGGCTCGCATCCGCCGCGGCCGTCGGCGAGGCCGACCTGGTCGAGCGGCGGCGCTGGGAGCGTCAGCGCGAGAACGACCTCGCCTTCCTCACCGCGCTCGAGGCGGAGCGCGACGAGTGGCGGAAGTACATCCACGAGCTGGAGGGCCGCCTGGGGCTCCCGCTGTCGGGCACCGGCGACGACACCGAGTCGTGATCCGCGACCTGGCCAGACGGGTGGCCCATCCGCTCGGGCTGATGCGCGGCAGGGAGCGGTTCGAGGCGATCGGCATGCTCGCGCGCTCGGGGCCGGCGCCACTGCGCGCGGATGCCGAGGCGGCCGGTCGTGAGCGGCTCCGGGTGGCCGTGCTCGTGCCGCCTTTCGCCCGCGGGAGCGGCGGGCTCAGCCACGATCCTCGCGCTGGTGCGGACGCTGGCCGGGCGCGGGCACAGTCTGCTCGCTCTGGCTCGAGGATCCCCACCGGCGCGCCCCCCAGCGCGGCCGCGGGGTGGAACGGCGCCTGCGCGAACAGTTCGGGCCGGTCCCGGCCGAAGTGCACAGCGGCTTCTCCGCCTGGACGGGCGCGGACGTGGTGGTGGCCACCGGTTGGGAGACCGTGGCGCGCGCGCTGCTCCTCCCCGGCTGCGCCGCGCGCGCCTACCTCGTGCAGGACTACGAGCCGGACTTCTTCCCCGCCTCCGCGGAGGCGCGCTGGGCGGAGCGGACCTACGAGCAGGGCCTCTTCCACGTCACGGCCGGCCCGTGGCTCGCCGAGCTCCTGCGCGAGCGCTACGGCGCACGCGCGGAGTGGTTCGCGCTCGGCGTCGACCACGAGCTCTACCGCCCGGGCGACGGCGCAGCGCCGCGACGACACCGTGGTCGTGTACGCGCGCCGCTCAACCCCGCGGCGGGCGGTGCCGCTCGCGCTGCTGGCGCTGGCCGAGCTCCACCGCCGGCGCAGCGACGTGCGCCTGGTGCTGTTCGGGGAGGAGCATCCGATGCGCACCTCGTTCCCCTACGAGCACGCCGGCGTCCTGCCCGAGCCCGAGCTCGCCCGGCTCTACCGCGAGGCAACCGTCGGGGTCTCGCTCTCGCTCACCAACTACTCGCGCGTGAGCCAGGAGATGCTGGCCTGCGGGCTGCCGTGCGTCGAGCTCGACACGCCCAGCGTGCGCGCAGCGCTGGGCGGCGAGGACGCCCTGACGCTCGCGCCGTTCGACCCGCGTCGAGGCTCGCCGAGGCGATCGAGCGGCTGCTCGACGACCCCGACCTGCGGGCGCGAGCGCGGCGAGGCCGGCGCGGCGGCTCGTGGCGGGACGGACCTGGGAGCAGGCGGGCGAGCAGCTCGAGCGCTGCCTGCGCGAGGCGGTGGCCGAGGCCGGAGTATTGATGGCGAGTGGTCGGGGAGTGAATGGCTAGGTGCACTCGGCGACGCTCAGATTGAAGAAACTCGGTCCAAGCGAAGTCCCGTCGGGCAGCCGCCCGGCGCCGCCATGCAGAACCAGCGTCGTGGGCCGGCCGCCGGGCACGCGAGCGATGAATTCATTTGGCACCTGGGGCTGTACGACGGCGGCCCAGCGGCTAAGGCCGAGCTCCCGACCCGCGAGCCACACGGGAACCGCCACGAGGCCCTGGCACATCTGACCTGGTCAACGAGTCGGATGTGCCGTCGATCAGCGCGGTAATGAGGCTCACTGCACGCTCGGGGCCGCGGCCGAGGCCATTCGCGTCGATGAGCGAAGGGTCGATCGCAATCGCGCGGCCGAAGTTGATCGCCGCGAACTCGTCGATGAAGACGTGGTGGTTGCTGACTGCGGTCCGCCCGATCAGCACGGCGATGCCGACCACCACACCGGCAAGCGCGAGGAGCGCGAAGCCGTCCCGGTCGACGAGTCGCTGCGCAAACGCCGTCATGCGCGCCGGTCTACGCGCACCGGGAAATGGGCGCGGGAGCCGGTGTCCGGTCTCCCGCCCGGGGGGTGTCACCCGGGCCACGGAGCCAGGCATGGTGACAGGCATGGCCTCCTACAGCTGTGGGCAACGCTAGGTTTCGGCGGCGATGACGGCTTATTGGCTCGCCCAAGAGTGATGGCCGACGCTCTGTCGCAGACGGCCCCCGGAGCGATCCGGGAAGCGGGCGCGGGGGTGCGCCGCGGGCAGCGGCGGGCCGATTGCTCGCTCGCGTGCGGGGTGTCCCCCGGCCGCTTGCCGCTTTGCTGGCGGTAGCGGCGATCCAGGTCGTCGGCCTGGGCATTCGTCATGCCTCCATTCCAGGCGCCCGACGAGATGGCGCATTTCGCATACGTCCAGCATCTGGCGGAGACGGGCGAGGCGCCGGAGCAAGTCGGGGGAGGGAGCGGCGCGAACATCTCGAGCGAGCACGCGGAGGCGATCAGGTGGGAGAACCTGCACGCGCTCGTTGGAGTTCTCGGCATGCGCCCCGGGTGGACCGAGGCGGAGGAGCGGCGCTGGCACCAAGTCGAAGCCTCGCTGTCCAATGAGGCAGCGCGAATGGTGACGGCCCGAACCCAGTCGGCCAGAACCCGCCGCTGTACTACGCGCTTGAGACCATTCCCTACCACCTGGCCCCCGGAGGTTCCTTCTTTAACCGCTTCTACATGGTGCGGCTTGGAAGCGCGGCGCTCTACCTGGCCGCCGTCGCCTTCATGTGGTTGATCGCCTCGGAGCTCTTCCGTCCCCTCTGGGCCAGAACCCTTGCGACCGCGATCGTCGCCCTACATCCGAAGCTTGCGATGCTCGGCGCGAGCGTCAACGCCGACATCCTGCTCGTCCTGGCATGGACCGCGTTCATATACGTCGGCCTGCGGATCATCCGCCACGGACCAAGCGTCAGAAGGCTGGCGGGCGCCGGGATTGCGGCCGCGGCCTCGGTCCTTACCCACGGTCGTGGGCTCGCGATCCTCGGCGCCCTCCTGGTATTGCTCGGCATCGCATATCTGCGATGGCGCCCAGCGCCCCGGCTCGCTTTGCGAGGCGCCGTCATCAGTCTGGGGATAGCTGGACTCGGACTCGCAGTCGTCGGTGCGTTCACATCCGGAGTCTCGGGCGGAGGCACCATCTATGGCGGCGAGATCGGGCGGATCGGCGAAAAGGCGTTCAACCTCCGCGAGCTCCTCTCCTATGTCTGGCAGTTCTACCTGCCCAAGCTGCAGTTCATGCAACCGAGCATCGGCGTGCCGGGCTACGGGTTCGGGGAGGTCTACATCCAATCGTTCTATGGCGAGTTCGCGTCGCTCGAGGTCGAATATCCGCGCTTCGCGATCGATCTTCTGCAGCTAGCGACGATCCTGCTGCTGTTCGCCCTCTACACAGTCGCGATCACCCATTTGCAGGCGCTCAAGCGCAACTGGCCGATCATCGCGTTCCTCGTCCTCACCGGCCTCGCGCTGCTCACTCTGCTTCACGTCACGGCGTACAACAGCATGCTGCTCAATCCCGCCGATCCACTCTTCACCGGCCGCTACCTGCTGCCGCTGGTGTCGATCCTGGCGATCGCGGTGACCGTGGTAGTGATGGCCCTGCCGCGCCGGCTTGGCGCGTTCGCGACCGGTGGGATCGTGGCGACCGGGATTGCTCTCCAGCTGACGGGCCTCGGCATGGCGTTTGTGAGGTTCTATGCGTAGCGCGCTCCTCTCCCCGCGGACCCTCGCGGCGCTCGGCGCCGGATTGGGCCTCCTGATCGCCTGCCTTGCCTGGTTTATTCCGTATCTCACGCGAGAGCGCGAGAACGTGTCTGGCGTACCGGTGCCGCCACCGTTCTTTTCTCAGACGGGAGTGGGAGTCGGCCCCGCATCCGAGGCGTGCCTCTCGGAGGTCGCATTCGACACGGATTCCGAGATCGTCGAGCTCACGGCGCTCGCCGGTCGGCGGCCCACCCCCGGTTGACGGTCGTAGCGCAAGCTCCGGGGTACCGGAGTAGGGCCACGATCGATGGGGGCTACACGCCGCCGTCTTTGCTGCGTGCCCCCATCGACCCGCCCGAGCGATCCGTCATCGGCCAACTATGCATTCACAACCGTGGGGAGCGGGGAGTCGCACTGCTCGGCACCGCCGACGCGCGCACGGTTATCGCTCGGCCCACCACGAAGGTTGACGGCGAGGAGGTCGTTCCAGACGTGTCCGTTCGCCTGCTGTCGACCGACAGCGGAACCGTTCTCGAGCGGATCGGCGAGATGGTGGATCGGGCCGCGGCCTTCAAGCCCGGCCTGTTCGGGGCTCCCGTGTTTCTCTGGCTCTTGCTTCTGCTGGTGGCCGTCGGCGTGCCGGCCGCCGCCGTCTACTCGATGCTCTCGAGCTTCCGAGACGCGGACTGAGAGGCTGCCCCACTTCGCGATGATGTTCCAGCCGATCAGCTTTGCCCGCCGCCTTCAAGCGGCCCTTACGGACAGCCGGGACATGCTCCGGGACTTCCGCCACCGACGCCAGGACGCTTGTTCTCAGGCCGCAACGCCACCCCGTCAAGCGCAGTCGAGCACGCATTTCCCAGGGGCGAGCATGACCGTGCGCACGAGATGTGGACACGAGCGCTACGTGCCCACCCGGATCTCGATGACCGAGACTCCCGTCACTGCGAGCTCGTCGAGTACTTCGGCTGGGAGACGGCGCAGAAGGCGCCGTACTGCGTGCCCTGGTTCTACGAGGACGATCCTCGGAAGGACAGGTATCGAGAGCAACTCGGCCTCGACGCTCTGACCCACGGGATCCTCCACATGTACAGCTTGTTGAGCCGCATGGATCCCGAGCGGCAGTGACCTGTACTGGATTTTCGATGGGCTGCTGAAGCGCCTCGAGGAACTAGGTGGGCCAGAGCGGATGTCCGTCTTCGACTTCGGTTGCGGTGTGGCCCACAGCGGCCTCGCGTTCGCCGCCGCCGGCTATCGCACCGTCTCCGTCGACGTGATGCCCGAGTACCTGGACTTCCAGCAGTTCATGGCGGACGTGCGGGGCTTGAAGCCGATTCTCGTCAAAGCGGAGAGCGAGGAGGACTTCTACGACACCGGCTCCGACGCCCACGACTACGGTCTGGTGATCGAATGATCGAGCTTCGAGCACGTCCGCGACGCTCGGAAGGCCGTCGAGGCACTGACCGCCGGTCTTCGTGCCCGGCGGCTACTTCGTACCACGACTTTCTGCAAGGACTGGACTCCCGAGCTGCTAGAGCATTACCGCCGCGACTCCTACGAGGACGAGATCTTCGAGGAGTACCTGTCGCCCGAGCTGGATCGCTGGCTGCGGGAGCGCTTCGAGGTTCTGTCGCCGCCGGACACGATCGCCAAGGTGCTGGTCAAGGAAGGCTAGACGTGCGGCGACCTACGCCGTGCTGTCCAGCTTCCGAGACTCTGACTGAGCTGTCTCGAGCACCGTGCGCGGTCGCCGCAGGCCGAGGATGCTGAGCAGGAACGACGAGAAGAACACCTGCAGTCCGATGATGAAGAGCGCCGCGGCGAGCACGGCGAGACGTTCCTCCGAGAGCGCGCCGAAGCCGCGATCGACCCACACTCCAATGATCACGGCGATCAGCCCCAGACCGACGAGCATGATCGCGGCGCCGAGGAGGAGCCCGTGCTCCAGCCGGAAGCGCGCACGCATGCGATCGAACCAGGCATCTCTTTCGCCCATGAAGTACGTGCCATAGGCATGGGCACAGAGTCCGAGCGCGACGGTCTGAGTGCCGACGATCATCAGCAGGGCGCCGGCGACCATCGAATGCAGATCCCACTCGCGCCCGAAAACCTCGATCTGGAGGAGCACCGTGAGCGCAACCAAGACCCCCAGCAGCGCCATGATCGCGCCGGGCACGATGAAGAGCCAGGTGGGGCTGTGGACGAGCAGGAAACGCAGGTGGCGCCAGCCGTCGCGGAAGCTCGACAGTTTCGACTCACCCTCACGCGGGTGGTAGTGGATCGGGATCTCCTCGATCGCGAGGCGCTCCTTGCCGGCGCGAATCACCATCTCGGAGGCGAACTCCATTCCGGTGGTGCGCAGGTCGAGGCTCGGAAGCGCGGAGCGTCGTACCGCACGCATGCCGCAGTGGGCGTCCTTCACGCCGGTGCGGAAGAAGAGATTGAGGATTCCGGTCAGAACCGGGTTGCCGACGTAGCGGTGCAGCCAGGGCATCGCGCCCTTCTGGATGTTCGCCATGCGGTCGCCAATCACGAGTTCCGCTCCGGCGTCGAGCCTTTCGACGAAGCGCGGGATGTCGGCGAAGTCGTATGTGAGATCAGCATCGGCCATCACGATGTAGTCGCCGCGAGCGGCGGCGAAGCCGGCCAGGTAGGCGCTTCCGTAGCCACGTCGGGGCTCGAAGACCACGACCGCGCCCGCGTCGCGAGCCAACTCGGCGCTCCGTCGTCAGAGCCGTTGTCGGCGACAACTACCTCGCCGTCCAGCCCTGCCCGTCAAGCGCGTCCAAGGCCGCACGCACGCAGCGTTCGATCGATGCCGCCTCGTTCAGGCAGGGAATCACAACCGACACCTTCAGGGTGCCGGCGCCATCGGCGTGGACGTTGGGAAACCGGGGTGTCTGCTCGACTGTGCTCAGCGAATGCGCCTGATGGGGCGGGGTCGAACCTTATGAACGCCCGACGATGGAAGAAGTCGCGCGCGCTGCGCGGCGATGGTAGCGAACAGTGCCACCGGATTAGTCAGGCATCCGCCACGGTGACCAGCTCCAGATTGGTGGCCAGGAGGTTGAGGACCGGTACCCCGCTCAGACCACGGTTGAGTCTCCAGATCGGCTCAGCGAAGCGCGCCGCCGCGCGACCACTGCTCAGGCTGAGGGGCAGCATGTTCGCCCGGCGGAACTCCAGCACCGAGAAGCCGTGCCGTCCCAGCAGGGCGTGGGCGCTGCGCCGGTCGTACACCCTGTCGTTCGGCGCCCGTCCGTGGTAGTAGAGCCCGATCAGCTTGGCCATCCGCTCGAGATACGAGAAGCGATTCGGCAGCTTGTAGACGTAGAACCTCCCCCCCGGGGCGAGCACGCGCCGGATCTCCTCGAGGCTGGCGTCCGGATCATGGACGTGTTCGAGCACCCCGCAGCTGAGCACCGCGGCGAAGGCGCCGTCGTCGAAGGGCAGGCGCACCGGCTCCGAGGTGAGGTAGGCGCTCAGCTCCGGGAACCGCTCGAGCGGGTAGAACCCGTCGTTCGGGATGGCCTCGCGGTAGTCGAGCGCGGTCACGTCGATTCCCGCGTCCAGCAGCAGGCGTGTTACCTGGCCGTAGCCGCAGCCCCAGTCGAGCAGGCTCGCGGGGGCGTCGGCCGAGAGACGGGCGACGATCGAGTCGTATTCGCGCATTTGCGGTGCGGCGCGGAGGTGGATGTCGTCGCTTCGCCGTTCGGCGAGCCTGTCGACCACGGACGGCACGCGGCGATGCTAGCGGACGGTCTGGCACCCTCCCGCATCGCCCGTGCGCATCTGTCTCGTCTACGACTGCCTCTTCCCGTACACCGTCGGCGGCGCCGAGCGGTGGTACCGGAACCTGGGCGAGCGCCTCGCGGCCGAGGGCCACGAGGTCACCTACCTGACGCTGCGGCAGTGGGAGCGCGGCGCCAGGAGCGACGTGCTGGGCGTGGACGTCGTCACCGTGGGGCCGCGGATGCAGCTCTACGCTGACGCCGGCCGGCGCCGGATCCTGCCGCCGCTCGTGTTCGGGCTGGGCGTGTTGTGGCATCTGCTTCGCCACGGACGCCGTTATGAGGTGGTGCACACGGCCTCGTTTCCATACTTCTCGCTGCTGGCGGCCGGCGCGCTTCGCCGGCTGCGCGGTTTTCAGCTCGTAGTGGACTGGCACGAGGTCTGGAGCCGGGAGTACTGGATCGAGTATCTGGGCGGGGTGGGCGGCCGATGCGGGCAGGCGATTCAGGCGCTCTGCCTGCGCATCCCGCAGCGCGCATTCTGCTTCTCCCGGCTGCATGCGCGCCGCCTTCGGGACGGCGGCGTTCGCGGGCCGGTCACGGTGCTTGAGGGCGAGTACGGCGGCGATCTGGTGCCGCCAAAGGCACGAGCGCTGGAGGGCGACCCAGTGGTGGTGTTCGCCGGGCGCCTCATCCCTGAGAAGCGCGCCGCTGCGCTCGTCCCGGCGATCGCGCTCGCCCGCCGCAGCCTGCCCGGCCTGCGTGGGCTGATCCTAGGAGACGGGCCTGAGCGCGACGCAGTGGCGGCCGCGGTGACGGCTCACGGGCTGGACGGAGCGGTGGCGGTGCCCGGGTTCGTCGCTGCCGAGGAGTTGGACCGTGCCATGCGTAAGGCGCTCTGCGTGGCACTCCCATCGCGCCGGGAGGGTTACGGCATGGTCGTGGTCGAGGCGTCCTCCAAGGCCACGCCGGCCGTGGTCGTAGCGGGCCCCGACAATGCCGCCACGGAGCTTGTGGAGGAGGGCGTGAACGGGGCGCTGGCAGCCACAGCCGATCCCGCCGACCTCGCCGCGGCCATCCTCCGGATCAGCGAGGCGGGCATGGAGCTGCGCGAGTCCACCGCCCGCTGGTTCGAACGCAACTCCCGCCGGCTGTCAATTGGCGCGTCCCTGGAGCGGGTTGTGGCGGGCTACGGAGAGCAGGGCCGCTAGAGCCTGCGATTGCGCAGGAAAAGCGTCTGGTTTCGAAACGCCGAGTCGAACCCCGGGGGGTCGTCGTCAGGGCGCTGCTGGACCTCGAGATAGATCGCCCGCACGGATTCCAGGAGCTCGGGGCGAATAGCCTGGAACAGCATCAGCTCGGTTCCCTCGGTGTCGATCTTGAGTACGTCGACGGCCGGCACCGATCCGAGCACTTCCTCGAGCAGCTCGTTGATCCCGACGCAGTCCACCTCGATGGTCTCGCCGGTCGCGACTCCGATACCGCCGTACCGGCCACTCTCCTCGACGCCGAAAGCGGCGCGCCCGTCAACGGTTGCGACCGCGGTCTCGTGAACCGAGTGGCGCTCCTCGTGGCCGGCGAGGTTTCGGCGCAGACGCTCGACGTTCCGCGGCACCGGCTCGTAAAGCCAGCAGCGGCAGAAGCGATTCCGAGTCAGGAAGTAGAGCGCGCTGATGCCGATGTTCGAGCCGATATCGACGACGGCCCGGGCGTCGCTGCCCGCGCCGTAGTCCTGGCGGCAGAACACCTCGTTGACGGTCCACATGTCGTGACGGCTGAAGAGGGTGGGCGCGACCGTCCCCAGTGGCGTGCGGACCCGGCACGCGTACGGGTACTCGCCCCGGCCGAGAAAGTACCGGGCGAGGTTCTCGCGGAGGTTCGGGTACAGGCGCCACATCCGCCAGAGCGCCACGTAGTTGTGGACGCCGAGCAGCTCCTTCGCCACCATCGAGGGGGGTCGCCCACCGAGCATGCGAGGTCAGGCTAACGAGGACTGCTGGCGCTGGGTTCCGCCATGAGCGCTGCCATGAACTGTTCAGGACCGAACCGCTCCGCTATCGCCGTCGGCGTCGCCGGAGCGCCGGGCAGGCGCTCGAGAGCACCGGCGAGGGCCGCGTCCGAGTCGTAGCCGAGGACCGGCAGGCCCTCGTAGGCCGACGACCACACGGGGGAGCGAACGATCACTGGGACGCCGGCCGCCAGCGCCTCGATGATCACGGTCGGCTGGGCCTCGTGTCCGGTCGAGGGCACCACGAGCGCGTCGACGCCTGCCAGGACCTCCTTGGCGGGGAGTGGGCCGACGAGCTCCACCGCCGCACCGAGCCCGAGCTGCTCGATCCGCGCCCGCAGCCTGCGCTCGTAGCCGGCGTCCTGCGCAAACGCGGCCAGCACGAGCCGTTGCCACCGCGGGCGAACGGCGTCGGCGGCCAGCTCCTCCACGAGCTCGAGCAGGCCCTTCTCGGGGATCATCCGGCCGAGCGCCCCAAGAACGGCAGGCCCCTCGCGGGCCCTATCGCTCTCCCGTAGCGCCTCAAACGCGGCGAACTCCGAGTCGAGCAGGAAATTGTTGGCCTCCTGCACCACGATTCCGGGAATCCGCTCGCGGTAGGACGCCGCGGCCGCCTCACCTACCACGAGCAGAGATCCGAAGCGCTTGTATGCGAAGCGCGCGCTTGCTCGGCGGGCGCTGTCCTGTTCGTGCATGACGTTCACCACTCGTGCCCGGGTGCGGGCAAGTCCAGACACGGCAAAGAGGTACGCCTGGACGCGTGCGGAGTTGGCCAGCACCAGCGTGCTGGAGTCGGCCGCGCGCAGCAGGGCCCCGCAGCGCCTGAGCGCCGCGCCCATGCGCGGCACGGCGGCGGGGCGGAACGGCGGGAAGTCCGCGTCGGTCACCGCCAGTCTGGCGTCCCGGCACCACCCGGCGAGCAGACTGTCGGCTGGACATACGACGCGAACCTCGAGCGCGAGGCGTTCGGCCGCGTGGCGGCCGATCCGCAGAGCGAAGCGCTGTCCCCCGCCCGCGATGTCCGCGTGGTCGATGATCCACAGCCGGGCCGCCACGGCGGACGAGACTAACCGGTTTAACGAGGCCGTCGGCGAGCGTCCGGGCGCTCGCGGCGTCAGGCCCGGCTGGCGGGTTCCTTCGGCCGGACGATCGGCACCAGCAGGTCGTAGGCGAGGTAGTCGAGCAGCGGGACCCGCACCTGCGGGACCGGCAGGGGGCGAACGCCGAATCGCCGAAAACGGGGTTGACCCCGTGATTCACCAGTGTTCCAAAGCCGCCGATGTAAACCGGCTGCAACGGCACCCCGCCGCCGAGCTTTGCGAGGTCGCTCAACTCGCCGCCCGAGAACGGCACCTCGGTGCCCAGCTTCCAGGTGCCGCGCCGCTTCTGGATCCCCATCCAGGCGCGATACGGGGGCGACAGGCGGTTGGGGACGTTGACGACGGCGAGGCCGCCCGGCTTGACGAGCTCCAGGTGAGCGGCGACGACCTGCTGCCGGCGCTGCCCGAGGAAGTGCTCGCACAGCCCAAAGGACATGGAGACGTCGAAGCGGTCGCGCAGCTCGCCGGGAGCTCGAAGAGATCCGCCTCGACGACCTGGACCTCGAGCCCATGCTGGGAGAACCGCCGGCGCGACTGCTCGAGCGCCACGCTCGACCGATCGAGGACGGTCGCCCGGGCCCCGTGCAGCGCGTACAGGAGCGCGTTGGTGCCCTGCCCGGCACCGATCTCGATGACTCGAGCCCCTCGAATGAGCCAAAGCGGCGCTCCACGAGGTCCCGCTGGTGCGCCAGCGGAGGCTCTGAAGCTCGACATCGAGGCTCTCTGGCGTTTCGTCGTGTTCGGACCACAGGCGATCCCAGTCCGCCTCCTGCTCGACTGCCGAGACCCCTGTGTCGCCCCCACGGGGCGTTAGCGTATCGCCCGCGCCAGGTCCTGACGCGAGCCCCCGAGCAGGTGGTGGCGAGCTACGACGCAGGCAGCCGTTAGCCTGCCGACGCCGTGAGCTACCTCGAGCGACTGTTCCGCGCCACCGAGGAGGAGAACCGGCGGGTGATCTCTCTCGGCCATGGCGCCCCGGCCCGGCGCCTCGCTCCTCGATCTCGGCTGTGGCGATGGCGCCTGGACGATGAAGGTGGCTCGCCACGTGGGCGCCGAAAAGGTGCCGGGACCCGCTGCCGCTCGAGGACGGGAGCGTCGACGTGGTCCACTCGAATCAGGTGATCGAGCACGTGCCGAAGACGGACGCCTTCATGCGGGAGATCGCGCGCGTGTTGAGGCCCGGCGGCTATGCGGTGGTGTCCACGAACAACCTCTCGAGCTGGCACAACGTGGTCTCGCTCACGGTCGGCTGGCAACCCACGCCCTGCCACGTGAGCGACGAGGTGATCGTCGGCAACCCGGGCAACTTCGTCGAGGGGATGGAGTCGTATGCGCCCGGCCAGACGCATCTGCGCATCTTCACCGGACGCGCGCTCGCCGGGCTGGCCGCACACCACGGGCTGCGCGCGGACGCGCAGCTCGGCGCCGGCTACTACCCGCTGCCGCCCCGAGCCGCGAGCCTGCTCGCCCGGCTCGACCCGGTGCATGCCGCCTTCCTCGTGCAGCGCTACGAGCGCGCGCGGTGAAACGCTGCCTCGCCTGCGAGGCGACCTGGCGTTCCGAGGGCTGGAGCTGCCCGCGGTGCTCGTTCGAGCCGTCCGAGCGGAACGGCTTTCTCGCGTTCGCGCCGGAGCTGGAGGAGGACACGAGCTCCTACGACCCGGACCTGTCCCGACTGCTCGCCACGCTCGAGCCCCGGTCGTTCTGGTTTCGCTCGCGCAACCGTCTCCTGCTGCAGACGATGCGGCGGCACTATCGCCGGGCGGGCTCGCTCCTCGAGATCGGCTGCGGGACGGGCTTCGTGCTGAGCGCATTGGCCGACGCAAACCCGGCCCTGCGCGTGGCCGGGGGCGAGCTGCTCAGTTCCGGCCTCGAGCCTGCCCGCGAGCGCCTGCCGCAGGCCGACCTCTTCCAGCTCGACGCGCGCCGGCTGCCGTGGCGCGAGGAGTGGGACGTGCTGGGCGCCTTCGACGTGCTCGAGCACATCGACGAGGACGAGGCCGTGCTCGCGGAAATGGCGCGCGCAGCGGTCCCCGGAGGTGGCCTGATGGTCACCGTGCCCCAGCATTCCTGGCTCTGGAGCGCCAGCGACGACCAGGCGCACCACAAGCGCCGCTATTCGCGCGCCGAGCTCGTCGGCAAGGTGGAGCGGGCCGGGTTCGCCGTGAGGCAGGTCACGTCGTTCGTCTCCAGCCTGCTTCCCGTGATGGCCGCCTCACGACTGGTGCGCCGCGGGGGTGGAGAAGAGGCGGACCTCGAGGCCGAGCTGTGCCCCGCCCGCCCGCTCAGCGCGCTGTTCGAGTTGAGTCTACGAGGGGAGCTCGCCCTGATCCGCCGGGGTGTGTCGCTTCCTGCGGGGGGCTCGCTCCTCGTGGTCGCCGAGCGGCGGGGCTGATCCTCGTCAGGGCGCCGACGACGCTTCGAATCACTCGCTCGATCTCCTCGTCGGTGAGCCCGTACCAGAGCGGGAGGCGCACGATGCGGGTGCTCACGTCGTCGGTCACCGTCAGCTCCCCGTGCGCCCGTCCATAGCGCCGGCCGGCCGGCGAGGAGTGCAGGGGGACGTAGTGGAACACGGCGTGCACGCCGTCCTCCTTCAGCGCCTCGATCAGCGGCATCTGCAGCTCGGGCCCGGGCAGCAGCAGGTGGTACATGTGACCGTTGTGGTCGGCCTCGTCGGGGATCACGGGGCGGCGTGCCAGGCCCTGGGCCTCGAGCGGCTCGAAGGCCTCGTGGTAGGCCTCCCAGATGGCGAGCCGGCCGGCCGTGAGCTGCTCCGCCCGCTCGAGCTGCGCCCAGAGGAAGGCCGTGGCCACTTCACTGGTCAGGTGCGACGAGCCGGTGTCGACCCAGGTGTACTTGTCGACCTCGCCGCGGAAGAAGCGAGCGCGGTTCGTGCCCTTCTCCTGGACGATCTCGGCTCGTTGCACGAGGTCGGGGTCGTTGACGAGCAGCGCTCCCCCCTCGCCGCAGTGGATGTTCTTCGTCTCGTGGAACGAGAGCGTGCCGAGCTGCGCGATGCCGCCCAGCTCCCGGCCGCGATAGCGCGAGAGCAGCGCGTGCGCCGCATCCTCGATGACCAGCAGTCCATGGGCGCGCGCCACCGCCATGATCTCGTCCATCTCGCACCCCACACCGGCGTAGTGGACGACCACGACTGCCTTGGTGCGGGGAGTGACGGCCGCCTCGATCGCCGCCGCACTCACGCTCAGCGTGTCCGGTCGCACATCCACGAACACGGGCACGCCTCCGCGTCCGACGAAGGCGTTCGCCGTCGAGACGAAGGTGAACGAGGGCATGATCACCTCGTCACCCGGCTCGATCCCGGCGAGGGTGGCGCACATCTCCAGGGCGGCGGTGCAGGACGGGGTCATGAACGCGCGGCTGGCGCGCGTGCGCTGCTCGAGCCAGCGCGCGCACCGGTCCGCGTAGAAGCCGTTGCCCGACAGCTTGCCCCGGCTGATCGCGTCCTGGATGTAGGAGAACTCCTGGCCGACGACGTACGGCCGGTTGAACGGAATCCGATCTGATCCTGCCACGAGAGCGCCGAACGCTAGCGCAGGCCGCCTACCGCCCGTTCGCTATCCTCGCCGCCGGTTGGCTCGAGGCGATAGTCACCAAGATCCCGTCTGGGAGGAGTCTCGCGAACCGGTGGTGGACGTCAGCGTCGTCATCCCCTGCTACCAGGAGGGGGACGGCTTACCGTCAATGCTCGAGCAGGTAGGGACCGTGCTCGACGAGATGCCGGGGACCGCCGAGCTCGTGCTCGTGGACGACGGAAGCGCGGATGCGACCGGCGATCGCGCCGTGGCGCTGGCGCGTGAGTTCCGACACCCGACGCGGGTCGTCCGGCTGGTACGCAACTTCGGCCAACACCCGGCGGTGTTCGCCGGCCTCGAGCACACGCGCGGAGCGGTCGTCGTGACGATGGACAGCGACCTCCAGTACCCCCCGCGCGAGATCGTGCGCCTGGTCGCGGAGGTCTCGCCCGAATGGCCGGTCGTGTCGGGATACCGGGCCGATCGTCGCGATCCCTGGCTGCGGCGCACGCTCACCCGCGTCATGACCCGCTGGCTGAACCGCCAGACCAAGACCGACCTCCAGGACTTCGGCTCGATGTTCCGGGCCTATGACCGCACCGTGGTCCAGCGGATGCTCCAGGTAACCGAGCGCCACCGATTCGTGCCCGCGGTCGTTGCCTGGCTCGGCGTGCCGATCAAGGAGATCCCGGTCGAGCACCACGGCCGCGACGAGCGTGGGTCGCGCTATCGGCTGAGCACGCTGGCCGACATGTTCCTGGACCTCGTGACCGGATACGCCGTCTTCCCACTGCGGGTGCTCACGGCACTGGGGCTCGCGGCCTCGTTCCTCGGCTTCGTGGCCACCCTGATCTTCATCGCCTATCGGATCTTCGTTGGCGCCGGCGTGTCGGGGACGGTGTCCGCATTCGCCGTGATCTTCTTCCTGCTTTGCGTCCAGCTCCTGATCATCGCGCTGGTCGGCGAGTACGTGGGACGCATCTACACAGAGGCCAAGGGCCGGCCGTACTACATCGTGAACGACGTGGTCGAGAACCCGGCCGCACGGTCGACGGCAGCCGAGCAGCGACTCGACCCGGCGTCGGTGTGAGCGCTCCGACCCGGGGGGCCACGGTCAGCGACCGCTGTGAGCTGCTCGACTGGGACAGCCGGTTCTTCGGCCTGACGATCGCGCGGCTGAGCGCCGGGCGCCTCGACGAGGAGGACGCGGAGGCCGCGCTCGAGTGGTGCGAGCAGCACGCCGTCGACTGCCTCTACTTCCTCGCGACCGGCGACGACAGGGCGACGCTGCGTGCGGTCGAGGGGCGCTCGTTCGAGCTGGTCGACGTCCGGATCGACCTGAGCCGCCGGCTGGACGCCGCGACGCGCGATCCGCTCCCCGAGGGCGTGCGGCTCGCGGACGTCTCCGACCGAGCCGCGCTTGCGGCAGTCAGCCGCGAGGCGTTCACGGCCTCGCGCTTCTTCTTCGACGGCCGCTTCCCGCATGATCTCTGCGCATCCCTCTTCGAGACCTGGATCGACCGTGCCCTGGCGGGCGAGCTCGCCGAGGCCGTGCTCTGCGCCGAGCTGGATGGCGCTCCCGCGGGCTTCGTCACCTGCGAGCTGGACGAGAGCGGCGAGGGGCGCATCGGCCTGCTCGGAGTGTCGGCGCAGGCCCGCGGCCGTGGCGCGGGGACGCGCCTCTGCCGAGCGGCTCTCGCATGGTTCGCCCGCGAGGGCGCCAGGCGCGTGACCGTGACGACGCAGGGGCGCAGCCTGCCCGCCCTGCGTCTCTACGAGAGCTGCGGATTCTCCACGAGCGCGGTGCGCCTCTGGTATCACCGCTGGTTCGACCGGCGCGAGGCGTGAGCACGACCACCCCCACGCCGCTGAGCGCGCCCGGTGAGGCGGCCGGGGCCGGACGAGACGGCTTCGCGCGCCGTGTGGGCGGACCGGCCGCACTCGTGCTGGTGAGCGCCGTCGCGCTGTGGCTGATCTTCTCGGTGTCGCTCGGCGAGGTCGTGCGCTACCTGAGCTACGAGGCCGTCTTCGTCGCCGTCCCCGGCGTCCTCGCGTACATGGCGTTCGCCGGCGCCGACCGGGTCGGCCTGCGCGAGGTCGCCCTGGGATGGCCGCTCGGATACGCGCTCGAGCTCGCGGCATTCGCCGTGACCGCCGCCGCCGGCGCCCGCGACCTGCTCTGGGCCTATCCGCCGGTGGTCATCGCGCTGTCGGGCGCCGTGGTGCTCGTACGGCGGCGGCGGCGCGTGCAGCCGGCACAGCCGGCGCCGGAGCGGCGGCAGGGCGACGATGGCGCGCGCTACTGGGGCTGGGGCCTGGCGGTGCTCGTCGGGGTGTTGCTGGTCTACGTCGCCGAGCGCTACTTCACGGTGACCCCGCTTCCCGCCGAGCTCACGGGGCCGGTGAGCTACGCCCAGGACTACGTCTGGCAGCTGTCGCTGGCAGCCGAGGCGCTCAATCACTGGCCGCCGACGCTGCCGAACGCCGCCGGCCTCGACCTCCACTACCACTACTTCGCCTACCTGCACATGGCTGCGGTGAGCCAGGTCACCGAGCTCGATCTCGGCCTCGTGAACTTCCGGCTGTGGGTCTTCCCCGTCCTCGCCCTGGTGTCGTTGCAGCTCGTGGCCATCGGCCGGTCACTTGGAGCCGGCTCGTGGGCGGGCATCGTGGGGGGCGGGCTCGTCCTGCTGGTTGGGGCGTTCGATCCCTGGCCGCGGCCGCCGTCCGAGTTCTTCACGCACATCTACGAAAGCGCCTCGTACGGGTTCGGCCTCGTGTTCTTCCTTCCGCTCGCGCTCCTGATCGGCGAGCAACTCAGCGCGCGGGAGGGGCTCGGCGACCCGCGTCGCTGGGTGCTCGTGGGGGTGTTCGCCGCGGCGGCGAGTGGCTCGAAGTCCACGATCCTTCCGGTCTGCTTCCTGGCTATCGCGCTCGTCGGCGCGGCCGCGCTCTGGCTCGAACGCGGACGGCCCCTGCGCGAGCGCGTGATGCTCGGACGCGCGGCGCTCGGCGGAGCCATCATCGGGCTGTGCGCGCTGGCCTCGCGGCTCATCCTCTACCCGGGGGCCAGTGGGGAGATCGAGGTACATCCGCTGCGCGAGGTCGCGCGCCTCAATCCGGCCGCCTGGCTCAACGCCGAGCTCGGCCTCACCGGTGTGCCCAAGGCCGTGGTCGTGGCCTTCGCGGCGCTGCTCGAGACCGCCAAGCTGCTGGCGCCGCTAGCGCTCGGCCTGTGGGTCCTCGTCCGCGTACGCGGCCGGCGGCTCGGGGCCGCGGAGCTGTGGCTGCTGGCGCTGCTCGCGGCCAGCCTGCTCGCCTACTACACGCTCTTCCATCCGAGCGACAGCGACGTCTACTTCCTCTACTACGGCTACGTCGCCGCGGGCGTCGCGGCCGGGGCCGGAATGGTCATCCTGGCGCGGCGCTACCTGCCCGCCGTCCGTCCGTCCGTGGCGACCGCGGCGATCGTGTGCGCGGTGGGCCTCGCCGTCTGGGCAACCGACGGCCCGCCGGGCGCCCACGAGGGCCAGAACACTCCGCCCGCGTTCTATCGCCACGCGCTCGGGGAGGTCACGTGGGCTCAGGACAACTCCAATCTGACGCCGAGTCTCCATGCCGGCATGCGCTGGATCGCGGACAACACCTCGGAGGACGCGGTGCTCGCGGTCAACAACCGCTGGCAGGATGCCGCCGGCTACGACCCGCGCTACTGCTACTGGACCGGCCTCGCGGAGCGCCGCGTGATGCTCGAGTGCGAGTACGGCACCGAGCTGAACGGCGAGTTCACGCCCTTCCCCGTGCTCCAGGCCGATCCCGAGGGCGCGGGCGGCGCGCTGGCGGACCGGGCGCGACTCGAGTTCCAGATGTTCTACGGAGAGGACGCCGTGGCGCGAGCGGCCGCGCGGGAGGCTGCCCGCCGCTACGGCGTGACGCACGCCGTGCTCGACCTGGTGCATCCGTTCGGGGCCTCCCCCGCAAGCGTCGCTCGGCTGGGGCCGGTCGAGTTCCAGAACGATGCCGTCATGGTCGTGCGGCTGGACGAAGCGTCCGGCGGCTGACGGCTCACCCGGCCCCGGCGCTCTCGAGCGCGGTCATGAATTGGTCGGGGCCGAAGCGAGCCGCGATCGCCGACGGCTCGGCGGGCGCCAGCGGCAGGCGCTCGAGCGCGGCGGCCAGGTCGGCGCTCGAGTCGTAGGCGAGCATCGGCAGGCCCTCGTACGCCGATGACCAGAGCGGCGTCCGAACGATCACCGGCACGCCCTGCCGCGAGCGCTTCGATGATCACCGTCGGCTGGGCCTCGTGACCGGTCGACGGCACCACGAGCGCATCCACGCCGGCAAGCACGTCGGTGGCAGGGCGGGGCCCGGCAAGCTCCACCACGTCCTCCAGCCCGAGCTGTCCGATGCGAGCCCGCAGGCGGCGCTCATACGCCTCGTCCTGGGGAAAGGCGGCCACGACGAGCCGCTTCCACAGCGGTCGCGCCGATCCGCCGGCGAGCTCCTCGACAAGCTCGACCAGCCCCTTCTCGGGGATCATCCGTGCCAGTGTGCCGAGCACCGCGGGGCCGCTCGGGGCCGACCGATCGGCCCTCAGCGCCTCGAAAGGGGCGATCTCCGGCTTCGTCAAGAAGTTGTTCGCCTCGTGGACGGCGAGCCCCGGCAGGCGCTCGCGGTAGGCCCTGGCGGCGGCGTCACCGATCACCAGCAGCGACCCGAAGCGCCTGTATGCGTACCGCGCCGACGGTCGGCGCGCGCTGTCCTGCTCGTGCATGAGGTTCACGACCCGAGCCCGGTTGCGCCGCAACCGCGAGGCCGCGAAGAGATAGGCCTGCACGCGTGCGGAGTTGGCGACGATCAGCTGGTCCGACCTCATGAGCCCGAGGAGTCGACGAGTGCGCGCGAGCGCCGCGATGGCGGGCGCTGTCAGGAAGGGGGGAAAGTCGGCGTCCGTCACCGGCAGACCGGCATCACGGGACCAGTGCGCGAGCGCGCTGTCCGCGGGACACACCATCTGCACGTCCATCCGCCCGCTGTCGGCCGCATGGCGAGCCAGGCGAAGAGCGAACCGCTGCCCGCCCCCCGCGATGTCGGCGTGGTCGAAGATCCACAGCCCGCGCATGCCGTTCATCCGCGCCTGACGAAGCTACGCACGAGCGCCCGTTCCCCGGGCGTGGCGAACAGCGCCGCCCAGGCAAGCGCGTAGAGGGCGAGGCAGCCGAAGACGACCGCCACGAGCTCGGGCAGATTGTCCAGGTCGAGTACCAGACGGCAACCCACGAGGAGCAGAGCCAGGGCCGCGCACAGCGAGTACGTCGGGAGCCAGGCCTCGCGGATGAAGTCACGCAGCGTCGCGGTCGGGAACGCGTCGCGTACCAGCTTGAAGAAGATCGGGAACAGGAAGATGTACGGCGCCGAGATGGCGAGCGCGACGCCCTCGAGGCCGAACAGCGGCGTCAGCACGAGGGCGAGCACGAAGTTGACCCCGGCGACGAGCCACGCGTACCAGGCAAGCTGGCGCACCCGGCCCGCGGCTACGAGCATCGCCCCGGACACGCCGGTGTTGCCACCGACCAGCCAGTAGCTCGCAAGGATCGCCAGCGCCGGAGCCGCCACCCGGAAGCGCTCGCCGAGCCAAACCTCGAGCAGCGGCGCGCTCACGACCATCAACGCCACCGTGACCGGGGCGACGATGGCGAGCACGTAGCGCGTGCCGCGGAGCAGGAGCTCGCGCACGCGGAACTGGTCCTCGTCGGCCAGGTAGCCGGACGCCACCGGAACCACCGTCAGGACGAGCGAGCCGTGCAGCTGGCGGATGACGTTGTGGGGCCGCACCGCTCCCTCGTAGAGGCCGACCGCGGCGGGCGAGCGGTAGGCGGCCAGGATGACCCGGTCGAGCGAGTAGATGACGATGTCGGTGATGCCGGCCAGGAAGAGCTGCCACGCGACGGCCAGCATCGAGCGCGCCTCGGCGGCATCCGCGTCCCGCGGGCGGGGCCGCGGCAGCGCCCGGGCCGAGGCGATCAGCGCACATGAGAGCCCGATCAGTGCCGGCAGCGAGCCGCCCACCGCGATCAGCGCCCAGAGTGGCGCGTCGAGCACGACGAACAGCACCATCAGGATCCCGACCGTCGCGTAGCCGGCCATCTCACCGAGAGCGGCGCGACCGAACAGCTGATAGCTGCGCAGCGCGTCCTGGAACACCTTGAGCGGCCATCCGAGGGTGGTCACGAGTCCCAGCACCAGCACGGCGGTCGAAGCGTCGTCCTTCAGCTCCTCGTTGATCCCGAGCACCGCCACAAGCCCCAGACCGCCTCCTGCGATCAGGACACCCGCGGCCAGGCCGAGGACCGAGTAGATCGCGAAGGCGGTGCCGTAGGCGGTCGCCCGGTCGGCTTCCGAACTGCGCGACGAGATCGCCCGTACCGCCGCTGCCTCGACACTCAGCTGCACGATCAGGAGGTAGCCGGCGACGGCGATGAGCAGCCCGTAGACCCCGAACTCGCTGAGCGTCAGCGTCCGGCCCAGCAAGGTGATCACCCCGAGCATCACGAGTGTGCCGAACACCTGCGCGACCTGCTGGACGAGAGCGCCGCGGGCGACGTGCCGCTCGGCCGCGCCGGGCGCCGCCCCGGCGGACCCGAGCCCCTGCTCCTGACCCAACGTCACGAGCCCTCCTGGGCCGCCAGACACGCGATCCGCATGGAACCATTCAGCCTGTCAGATGCCCCGCGTAACTGTCATCACCCCAGCCCACGACAGCGCCGACACGATCTCGGCGGCGGTCGGCTCCGTGCGCGAGCAGACATTCGGTGACTGGGAGCACGTGGTCGCCGACGACGCCTCCCGCGACGGTACGGCCGCCGTCCTCGACGGGCTGATGGGGGAGGATGCTCGGCTCCGTGTGGTCAGCACGCCATCCAACCTCGGCCCGGCGGGCGCCAGGAACCTCGCCCTCGAACAGGCCTCCGGAGAGCTGGTCGCGTTCCTGGACGCGGACGACCGGCTGCTGCCCGCCTACCTGGACCGGCTCGTGACGCTGCACGACAGGGCCGCCGGCGAGGGCCGGAGAGTCGGGATCGTCGCTTGCAACGCCTACCTTGAAGGCGGCTCCGGGCGGCTGCCGGAGACCTACGCCGATCGTCACGGCTACGCCAACGGCGCCACGCTCACGGACCTGTTGCGCTCAAACCGGGTATTCGTCTCGGCTCTCTGCCCGACCGCGGTCATCCGCGCGGCGGGCGCCTTCTCGACCGAGTGCTGGGGCTCGGAGGATCACGACCTGTGGCTCCGCATCGTCGAGCACGGATACGAGGTGATCGGCACCAGCGAGCCGCTCGTGATCTACCGGCTGGGTGCCGAGTCGATCTCGAGCAGCGCCGTCGGGATGGCGCGCACCGATCAGGCCACATACCGGCGCGCCCTCGCTCGCGGTCGGCTCGACCCGGAGCAACGCCGCATCGCGCGCGCCGGACTGCGCACGGCGCGTGCGGCTGAGGCATTCGAGCGCCTGACCTCCCACCGTCAGGCCGGCTGGCGCACGCGGGTCGGGCAGGTCGTCCAAGCGCTCCCGGCGTTTGCGGCGGCGGGGTTGAGCCAGCCCCGACGCTGGCCGCACTGGACGCGTGTCGTCTGCGCTCGGGCCCGGCGGCCCTGAGCCGGATGCGCGCCCATGTCGGTCTGAACCTCGTCTACCTCGTGCCCGGTGAGACCGGCGGGATGGAGACCTATGCGCGGGAGCTCGTCGAGGCGCTGGTGACCGTCGCCCCGGAGCTGCGGTTGACCGCGTTCGTGAATCGCGAGGCCCACGAGGCGCGCGACGGCCCCTGGGGTGAGCTCGTCCCCGCCGTCACGGTGCCGGTCCGTGCACGCAACCGGGCCCAATGGGTGCGTGGTGAGCAGGAGCTGCTGCCGCGCCTGGCCTCCCGCGCCGGAGTGGATCTGGTCCACAGCCTCGGCTCGACAGGACCCGCCTGGGGGCGCTTTCGCCGCGTCTCCACGATCCACGATCTCCACTTCCGCACGGCTCCCGAGGCTCACTTCGGCGTCCGGGGTCTCGGGATGCGCCTGCTCGTCCCGCTCTCAGCCAGGCGTGCGCACCGGGTGATCGCCGACTCCCGCGCCGTCAGGGACGAGCTGCTCGCACTCCTGCGGCTGCCGGCCGAGAAGGTCGACGTTGTGCCGCTCGGGTTCGGTGGACGGAGCCGCGCCGAGCCGCTCGCCGAACACGAGGTGAGGCGAGCGCTTGGGCGTATCCGATCACGATCGTCTCCTGCTCAGCGTCTCGGCCAAGCGCCCGCACAAGAACCTGGCGAGGTTGCTCGACGCGCTCGCTCTGATCGAAGCGGCCCGTCGGCCAGTCCTCGTGCTGCCCGGCTACCCGACCGAGCACGAAGCCGAGTTACGCCACCGGGCAGCGGCGCTGGGCCTCACGGCCCACACACGCTTTCTCGGATGGGTCGACGGCGCGGAGCTGGAGGGCCTCTACGCGAGCGCCGCCTGCTTCGTCTTCCCCTCGCTGTCGGAGGGCTTCGGCCTGCCCGTGCTCGAGGCCATGAGCCGGGGCGTACCCGTCGCCTGCTCGGGGGAAGGGGCCGTCGCCGAAGTGGCCGGAGACGCCGCCCTGCGGTTCGATCCTCGCTCCCCGAGGGCGATCGCAGACGCCGTGGAGCGACTGCTGAGCGATGCAGCGGAGGCCGACCGCCTGCGCCAGGCCGGACGCGTCCACGCCGCCGGCTTCACGTGGGAGCGGACCGCGCGCGGCACCCTCGCGTCCTACCGGCGGGCGCTGGGGTGCGGCACCTCTGTGTGCCAGGGCTAACCTCCGGCCTCGGCATGCGCATCGCCTTCCTCACCGACACCCGCGAGATCGGGGGCGCGGAGCGCCACCTCGTCGATCTCGCCGCCGGGATGGCGGCGGCGGGCCACGAGACCTTCGTGCTGGCCCCCCAGGACGAGTTCGTCGAGTACGCCGCGCGCGAGGCCCCCGGCGCGCGGAGCGCACGCGCATTCAGCGATGCCTACAACGACACCGCTACGGCGCCGCGGCGCCTCGCCGAGCTGGCGAGGCAGCTCCGGCGCATGGTTGGCGCCCTCCGGCGGCTCCGACCCGACGTGCTGCACGTCAACAACGGCGGCTGGCCGGGCTCAGACCTGCTGCGCCTGGCCCCGCTCGCGGGGCGGCTGGCCGGAGTACCGCGGCGGATCATGACCGTTCATTCGAATCCATGGCCGCGGGAGCGGTGGCATCCAGGCCGTGGCCGACGCGCTGGTCTGGCGCAACGCCGACGAGATCGTCTGCCCGAGCGGCGCGGTGGCCACGGGACTGGGCGAGCGGCGCGGGATGCCGCCGGCGCTCGAGCGGCGGATCCATTACGGGGTCGCCGCACCCGGCGGTGAGGACGAGGCGAGCGCGCTGCGAGAGCAGCTCGCCTCGGACGGCGAGCTGCTGGTGGGCATGGTGTCCGCTCGGCCCATTCCCGAGAAGGGCTACGAGGTGTTCCTCGAAGCGTTGGGCGCGACGACCACGGCGGTGCGAGGCGTGCTCGTGGGGCGCTACCCGCAGCGCTTCGAGGATCTGGTCGACCGCGCGGGGCTGAACGGCCGGCTGGAGTTACCGGGTCTGCAGCGGAACGTGGGGGCCTACTACCACGCCTTCGACCTGTTGACGGTGCCGTCGACCGCCGAGGAATGCATGCCGCTGGTCATCCTCGAGGCCGCCGCCGCGGGCACCCCCGCGTTCGGGTCGCGCCTGTCGGGCATCCCCGAGGCGATCGACGACGGCCGCAGCGGCCGGATCTTCCCCGCAGGCGACGCCGCAGCCCTCGCGCGACTGATCGAAGCCGCGGCCGCGGACCGGCAGCGCGTGGCAAGCATGGGCGTCGAGGCCCATCGCCGCTGGCAGGAGCGGTTCACACTCGACCGGATGCTGGCCGCGCACGAGGCGCTCTACTCGGGCCGCACGGCGACGCAGGCGTAGCCGAGCGTCAGCGAGCGCTGACCGTCGAGGCCGTCCAGGCGCCGCACGAGCCGCGCCGAGTGATGCAGCGCGAAGGCGAGCGAGCGGCGTAACGGCTCGCCGCGCTGAGCCGGGCCGGTCCAGTACGGGGCGCCCGCCAGCACCGTCGCCAGCGCGCTGAAGTATCCACCCCGGGGCTCGAGCCGCTCGACGCGGAAGCCCGTTTGCTCGAGCACGTGGCGCAGACCGTGCGACGTGAAGCGCCAGTAGTCGTGGGGCTCCTCGTGCAGTGGCCACAGGAGCGGCGCGGTGAGCCAGAGCCGACCGCCGGGCACGAGCACCCGGAGCAGCTCTCCGGCCACCCTGGCCGGATCGGCGACGTGCTCGAGCACCTGCGTGTTGAGCACCGCGTCGAAGCTCGCGTCGGGGACCGGCAGCTGCTCCAGCGACGCCACGATGTCCGCCGTGCGGGCGCCCGGGATGCACCGAGCCCGTCCAGTCGGCGGTCACGTACTCGCAGTGCGCGAAGAGCTCCCGGTAGGGGGCGGTGCCCGCACCGGCGTCGAGCACTCGCGCGCCGGGGCCGAGGCTCGCCGCCGCCTCGCGCATCAGAGCCAGTATCGGCTCGCCGCTCCGTCGGCATCTCCGCGACGAAGCGTTCGAGCGCCGCCGACGAGGGCGGGGCGCTCACGACGGCCGCCGGAACACGCCGAGCAGATAGCACGAGAAGAGCCGGTGGTCGACGTGGTCTGCGCGGCCGAGGCGCCGGTAGGCGAGGCCCGCGCGGATGAGCGCCTTGGCAAGCAGCCGGGCCGGGGTGCGTCCGGAACGCGCCGGGGTGATCAGCGCGGGCTCGAAACCCCCGAAGTAGCCGAGGTGCTCGAGCTGCAGGCCGCGCTAGCGGCGGCCAGCCGCCGGAACAGCGCGGGCTCATCGCGGCGAGGTTGTGAAGCCGCAGGTAGGAGGGGTCCGCGAGCCACTGCGGCCCCGGTTCAGCCCGCGCAGGTTCGGAACCCCGAGCGCCAAGCCGTCCGCCGGGGGCGACGAACTCGACGTGGCGGTCGAAGGCCGCCTCGAGATCGTCGAAGTGCTCGATGAAGCCGAGCGAGAGCACCAGGTCGTGGGGCTCGGGCTCGAGCTCGAAGAAGTCGGCCTCGTAGATCGTCCCGTCGAGCCCGCGGCATCGAGGTTCGCGCGCGACAGCGCGGCGCCCTTCGCGCTGTACTCGACGCCGGAGACCGCGCGCCGAAGCGCTCGGCGTAGAAGAGCAGCCACTTGGCCGGCGCACAGCCGATCTCGATCACGCTCTGGCCGCGCCTCCACCGGCGCGTGCGCCGCGAGCTCCCGCGCCACTGCCGCGATCGAAGGTGAAGGCCGGGTCGGGGCGGCAGGGCACCTGGGCTCGGCCCAGTAGAACTCGTTCTCCCAGAAGCCGCTTGTCGGCGAGATTGGTGACCATGGACGCAGGCGAGGGTACTCAGGGCAGGGGAGCCGCGCGCTGGACAGCTCTCCAGGAGGTCGCAGACCGCGTCGGTCGCGCCCGGGCGGGCGCCCAGCGCCTCGAGCATCTCCGCCTGACCGGCCACGACTCCGACCCGCGTCGACGGCGGCCGCGAGCAGCTCGGCGAGCGCGTCGGCGTCCCGAGCGACGGGAACGGAGCCGCCGTCGAAGGGCCAGGGCCGCTCGAGGCCCTCCACGTCGAGGTAGACCACCGGCACGCCCTGGCCGGCCGGCCTGCAGCGTCGCGGTCGACATCGCGCCGACGCAGGCGTCCACTCCGCTCAGCAGCGGCTCGATCGGCGCTGGCCGCGTCGACCTCCAGCATCAGGCCGCTCGGCCATGGACATGCGGCCTCGGCGCCGTGGCTGCTCGGGATGGGGGCGGATCACCGCGGTGCTGCCCGGTCGCGCCGCGGCGACGCCTCGAGCGCCACCGCGAGGTGCCGCTGACTCACCCGCTCGGGGACTCGTGCGGACAGCCGCGAGTGGTAGTCCACGAGCACGAGCGTGCGGTCGCGCCGGGCGGCGCGCCCGACCGGCGCCGGCGCGAGTGCTCGGCGCCGGGATTTCCGGTTACGACGCGGCCGCGCTTGCGACGCTGCCCGGAGGATCCGCTCGTCGCGCTCCGACCAGAGCGCCGCGACGTCGACGCGCGGTCTTGTCGCGGCACGCCAGCTCGGCGTCGTAGCCGTGCTGCACGAGCAGGGAGGGTACGCCGGCGCGGCGCGCGCCTCCTCGACGAGCGCGGCCATCGCGGGCGGCTCGTCGAAGGGCACCATGAGGGCGCGCACCGGTCCCGCGCGCGAAGATCCGGCGGGCGCGCCGGGCCGCCGCGAGCAGCGCCGGGCGCGTGGTCGCGCACGATACGAGAGCGCCCAGGCGTCGAGCGCCGCGTCGAGCGCGTCTGCCTCGCACCGGGTCTCGCGCCGCCGCGTCCAGGGCGCTCGCGACCTGCGTCGCGTCGCACGGCGGCGGGCGCGGGCGCCCGGGTGGCCGAGCCAGCCGCCGCGCATCGCCGTCTCGAGCGTCGACGCGCCGGCTCAGTCCCGGCAGCAGGATGCCCCGACGCCACGGGCCGGTGCGCCCGTCCCGCGGCTGGCGAGCCGGCGGAACACCGGCGTCAGGTTCCAGTAGGGAACGCAGACGACGCTCACCGCGGACCCGGCGCGGGGAGGCCCAGCGCCGCGGCGGCGCGGACCGCCAGCGGCGCCGGGCGCCAGCGCAGGGTCGGGCCGCCCGGTGCCTCCGGGCTCACCTCGACCGGCGGCGACCCCCTCGCGCGCCGCGACGCGCCCGGCACGCACGCCGTGCCATCTCCGCCGCCACGCCATCGCAGGGTCAGCCGCGCGCGCCGGCGGTCTCGAGCGCGCGCGGAAGGCCGATCTCGATCCGCGCGGCGGGGACGAAGCACTGCGCGAGCGAGCTCGAGCTCGCAGATCGAGATCAGGTCGAGGCCCTCGACGGTCAGGGCGCCGCGCGCGGCTCGCGCCAGCGCTCGAATCGCTCGCGCGCCGCTCGGTCGACGAGCGCGCGAGTCGCGCTCGTCGAGGTGGTCGTCCAGCGCCGCTCCGCGCGGCACGCTCATGCCGTGCTCGAGCGGGAGCTCGAGCACCAGGTCGCGTCCGGCCACGGCGCGCGCGCCCGGCGAGGCCGACCAGACCGACAGCGTCCGGCCTGCGGAGGCGCGGCCATCCGCTCAGACCACGAAGGCCGCCAGCGTGTACTTCGTGCTGGGCTCGCGCACGCGCTCGAGCCGGACGAGCGAGAACCCGGCGCGGACGGCCAGCAGCGCCAGCGAGGCGGCGCTGAAGACGTGCAGGTGCTCGATGAAGAACTCCTCGCGCCCCGGCCCCTCGGCCGCGGCGGCCTCCCCGTCCGGCACCTCGACGTAGACGACGCCGTCCGCTCGGCCATGGAACGCGCGCGCCCGCGCCAGCATCGCCACCGGGTCCGCGACGTGCTCGAGCACCTTGTTGAAGGTCACCAGGTCGTAGCGTGCCGAGGTCCGCCGCGGTCGCGAAGTCGGCCTGAACCGCCTCGACGCCGACCACGTCGGCGGCGTGGCGCACGCTCGCGCGGGTCCGGGTCGAGCGCGGTGCAGGTCCAGCCCGCCTCCTTCATCCGGGCCGGGAACACGCCCAGCCCGCTGCCCACGTCGAGCAGCGGTGCCGCGCTCGCGCGCCGCGGCGCTCGGACCAGAAGCGCTCGATGCGCTCCACCCGCTGCGACGTTGTCCGAGCGTTCGGGCGGCAGGCCCATGATCCGCTCGAAGCTCTCGCGCAGCCGGTCGCCGGCGTAGGTCGAGTCCATGTACTCGCCCTCGTAGAGCCGGTCCAGGTCGAGCTCGTGCACGGCCACGAAGTGCCCGCAGGTCGCGCAGCGCCGGTACTCGCGCTCGTAGCGCTCGCCCGCGCGCAGCGGGAACGGCGGTCTCGCCCTCCGGCGGCTCCGTCGTACCGGAACGCCGTCTCGAGCCGCTCGCGAGCCGCAGAGTGGACAGCTCGTCGGACGGCCCGGCTCACGCCAGGTGCTCCTCCAGGATCGCCTCGCCGCGCGCCACGGCGCGCCCGAGCGGCCGGCCCACCAGCGCGGCCTCCTGCCCGGGCGCGAGGCCGTCGCGCGGGCGCATCCAGGTCAGGTCCTCCGCGGCGAGGACGCTGCCCGGCCGGGAGGTCGCGGGCGGCCACGATCGCGCGCCGGACGGCGTCGCGCAGCTCCTCCTCCGCCGGCTGGACTCGCTTGTCCGGCGATCCGCGCAGCACCTTCGCGCGGCCGACGGCGCGTCACCAGCTCGCGCAGCTCGTCCGGGGTGGCCGACAGCTGGTGGTCGCGGAAGTCGGAGAAGTCGTGCGCCAGCGTGACGTGCTTCTCGAGGATGCACGCGCCGAGCGTCGCCGCCAGCACGCAGGCCTCGATGCCGAGCGTGTGGTCCGAGTAGCCGATCGGGCAGCCGAGCTCGCGAGCGAGCATCGGGATCGCGGCCAGGTTCACCTGCTCGGGCGGGCACGGATACGCGGTGACGGCGTGGAGGAAGGCGAGGCCCGCGCCGGCGCCGCGCTCCGCGCGGCGGCCCTCGATCCGCGTCTTGACCGCGCGCGAATCCCGTCGAGGTCGAGCAGCCCCGTCGACACGATCAGCGGCCGGTCGCTGTCGGCGAGCCGGTCGAGCAGCGGCACGAAGTCGTTGTCGCCCGACGCGACCTTGTAGGCGTCCACGAGCGGCTCGAGCAGCTCGGCGCTGCCGAGGTCGAGCGGCGTGCTGACGAACAGCACGCCCGAGCTCGTGGGCGAGCTCGGCGAGGGACGCGCACCTCGTCCGGGGCGAGCTCGAAGCGCTCGAGCTGCGCGATAGCGGCGCTCGTCCTGCCGGCGCACGAAGTCGCTCGACGCGGAAGGTCTGCAGCTTGACGGCGTCGAGCGCCGGCGTCGGCCGCCGCGCCGGATCAGCTCGCGCGCGACGCCTGGATCGCCCTCGTGGTTGTTGCCGAGCTCCGCAACCACGAGCGGGCGCTCGCCGACCTCGAACGGCCCGATCCGCACCGTCACTCCCCTCCGACGTGCATGTGCAGGCTGTAGCCGGTTCGCTCCACTCGGAAGCCCAGCCGCTCGTACATGCGAGTAGCGCGTACGTTGGCAGCCTGCGTGCCCACGCGCATCATCTCGCCCCCGCGCGGCGGCGTCGGCGGCGACGCGTGAGCGTCAGCGCCCGCGCGACGCCGCGACCGCGCAGCTCCTCCGGATACGGCCACGAGATCGATCACCCGCGCCGGCGGATCGGAGTCACGCGTCCTCGAGCACCGCGAGGAAGCCGGCCGGGCGCCCGTCCACGAGTCGCCACCAGCAGCTCCTCGCCGCGCAGCGCCGCGAAGGTAGCTGTCGATCCAGTCGCGCTTGATCCGGTCGGCCAGCGCGCCGGCGGGATCGCCGGATCGAGGTGGAAGCGCGAGTAGCGGAAGCTCGTCCCCGGCGATGTGCGAGCAGCCGCTCGCGCGTGCTCCGGAGCGCGCGCGGTCGACCTCGACGGCATCCGATCGGGCGCCGTCGATCGAGCGCGGGCTCCGCCTCGAGCGTCACCGCGACGTCGACCGGGTACATGCCGGCAGCGCACAGGGCGCGGACGCCCTCGACGGCGGTCGTGGGCAGCTTGGCCTGGTACATCGCCGCCGTCTGCGCCGACCGCGGTGCTCCTCGAGCTCGCTCGACCGCCGGAGCTGAAGCGCCGGCCGGACCGTGAACACCGGGTAGCCGAGGCGCTCGGACAGCCAGCCGTCCTCAGCGATCGGCACGGCGCCGCCCGCCGCCTAGGCTCGCGACAGGACGCCGCCCGAGGTCAGCTCGCGGTACCACGCGACGTACCGGTCAAGGCCGTCCTCGAGCGAGGTACCTGGCTCGTAGCCGATCAGCCGGCGCGCCTTCTCGATGTCCAGCGTCCCGCGGTAGGGACGCAGGGCGTCGCGCCCCACGAACTCCACCTCGACCTCGGGGAAGTGCTCCTGGATCAGCGCGATCAGGTCGGACAGCGACCGTGACCGGCCCGCCGTGATGTTGAAGACCTCGTTGCGGGACGCCGGGTTGGCGATCGCGCGGACGACGCCGTCCACCACGTCTCCCACGTAGGAGAAGTCGAGCCGCTCGTCGCCATCGCCGTCCACCCGCAGCTTCGAGCCCACCAGCGCGCTCTCGATGAAGACCTGGCTGACGCGGCGGCTGACGCAGCCAGGGCCGTACAGGGCCGACGGCCGGATGATCGTGTAGTCGAGGTCGAAGACCTGCTTGTAGGCGATCACGATCTTCTCGCCGGCGAACTTGAGGGCGCCGTAGATGCCGAGCGGCTCGCACGGCTCCTCCTCGGTCACCGCCGGCTTGCGGAAGTCGCCATAGACCATCGATGAGGAGAAGTAGACGAAGTGGTCCGCGTAGTCGCGCGCCCAGTCGAGTGAGTTCTCGAGCGTGCGCAGTGAGTGGCCGAACGTGGACATCGGGTCCTTGTTCGAGTGGCCGGCGTGGGCGATGGCGGCCAGGTGCACCACGACCTGCGGCTGGATGTCGCTGAGCTGGCGGGACAGGCGGTGGTAGTCGCGCGCGTCCTCGACGTACAGAGGGATCCCGCCGGCCCGCAGCTTCTCGAAGCGCTGGTTCAGGATCGCCAGGTACAGATCACGGTTCTCGCTGCCCGGCTGCATCGCTGTGTACTGGACGAGGTTGTTGACGGTGAGGCCGTCGATCACGTGCACGTCGGCGCCCTCGTCGGCGAGCCGGAGGGCGAGGTGGTGGCCGATGAAGCCGGCGCCTCCCACGAGAGCGATCCGCTTGCCGGCGAGCCCTTCCATCACCGGACCTCCGACATCACGTCGCGGACGTTGGAAACCATGAAATCGATGTCGCCTTCCTGAAGGTGGGGGCCGACCGGGAATGCGATCGACCGCGTGCTGATCCGTGTGGCCTCCGGACAGGAGCGCTCACCGAAACCGTATGTCTCCCTGTAGTAGAGCGTGTCCGGAAGCGACTTCGGATAGTAGACGCTGGTACCGATACCTCTGCTCTTCAGCTCGTCGATGATGTGCTCGCGAGGTGAGGCGAGGTCCTCGTCGAGCACCGCGCTCAGGCAGTAGTGGGAGGAGCGCCGGTCGCCGTCGTGTCCGGTCTCGAGCACGCGCAGGCCGGGCACGTCCGCGAGGCCGTCGTAGAGGGCGTCGAAGTTGCGCTCGCGGACCTCGAGGAAATCCGGCAGGCGCCTGAGCTGCTCCACACCGATGGCGGCGCCGACCTCTCCGAGGCGGTAGTTCAGACCGAGCCGCTCGATCTCGTAGGCGCCCGTGTGGCGGCGGTCGGCAAGCACGCTCTTGTCGATCCCGAAGGCGCGCTGTTTGCCCACCCGGTCCGCCACGTGCTCGTGTCGGGTGATGACCATGCCCCCCTCGCCCGTCGTGATGTGCTTGACGGGGTAGAACGAGAAGCAGCCGATGTCCCCGAGCAGACCGAGATGTGTCCCGCCTGCGGAGGCCCCGAGGGCAACGGCGCAGTCCTCTACGACGAACAGCCCGTGCCGCTTCGCAAGCGCCAGCACCGGCTCCATGTCGAGCGGCCGGCCGAGGTAGTGCACCACGCTGATGCCCTTGGTGCGCTCGCTCACGAGGCCCTCCAGCAGCGAGAGGTCGATGTTGCCGGTGCGCGGGTCGGCGTCCACGAACACCGGCCGGGCGCCCGTGACCTCCACTGCGTGCGCGCCGGCAACGTGCGTCTGCGCGGGTACGAGCACCTCATCGCCGGGCCCGAGCTCGAACGCCCACGACGCGAGGTGGAGGGCGGCCATGCAGGTGGCGGTCGCGATCGCGTGAGGCGCGCCGGTGAACTCGGCGAAGGCGGCCTCGAAGTCCCGGACGCGCGGGCCGTGCGTGAGGATGTCGCCCTCGAGCACGGCGGCGGCCGCGGCACGCTCGGCGTCCCCGAGCATCGGCCGCCCGAACGGGATCTGGCGTGTGGTGGTCTCGCCGCTCATCGGCCGTGCAGGCTAGTGGGAGCCCCGGTGCGGTGTGCCCGCTCGATCGCGAACAGGACGTCCATCGTGCGAAAGACCTCCTCCTCCGAGACGTCCGGCGGCGTTTCGCGCAGGATCGCCTCGGCGAACGAGTGGATCAGGTCGCCCTTGTGCACGCCCGGGTAGGCGGTGTCGAGCCGGGTGGCCTGCGGGTCGCGGCGGTCGCCCGTCCACAGCGTCGCGTCGGGCGATCCGTTGACGAACGTCCCGTCGGTGCCGAAGACCTTGACGGCGTGGAAGTGGGGGTGCAGGCAGCCGAAGTTGGCGGCCACCTTGGCGACCATGCCGTCCTCCAGCTGAAGCAGCGTGACCACGAGGTCGTCGAAGCGAAACGGCGTGTCCTCGGAGACGATCCGGTTTGACGCTGTGGCCGACACGCTCGCCACCTGCGAGCCGGTCAGCCACAGCAGCAGGTCGATCAGGTGGACGCCGCCGCTCAGCATCACGGAGTAGAAGGGCTCACGTCCCCGCCATCCCTCGGTGAGCTTCCAGAGCCGCCCGTACTCGTAGTCGAGCTCGGCGTAGTACAGCCGCCCCAGGTCGCCGCGGCGGATGCGCTCGCGCAGGTCGACGAAGCGGGGCGAGCGGCGCAGCGGAAGGTTTGACGACAGGCGTAGCGCCGGATTCCGGGAGCGGAGCGCCCGCAGCTCAGCAGCCTCCCCCTCCGCGGTGCACAGCGGCTTTTCGACGAAGACGTGCAGGCCGCGCTCGAGGGCGGTCCGGACCTGCTCGAAGTGGTGCGAGTCATAGGACGCGATGGAAACGACGTCGAGGTCCGCGCCGAGGAGATCATCGGCGCGCTCGAAGCGCTCGCCGGCCGGGTACCGCCGCCCGACCTCCTCCAGCCGCCGCGGGTCGAAGTCGCACAGGGCGACCACCTCGCAGTCCGGGTGGCGCTCCCACGCCTCGACGTGCTGCTCGCCGACACCGAGACCGATGACGCCTACCCGGAGCACAGCTCCACGATCTCGGCAAGCGAGTAGTCCGCGGGCGGGCGGTCCATCCGGGCGAAGAGCGCATCGAGCCGCGCTGCGTCCTCGTCGGTGTCGAGCGTGAGCCGAAGATGGGACAGGTTGGGGGCGTGCGAGAAGTTGCGCACCTGCAGCTGCTCGTAGAGGACCGGGGTCACGTGCTCGCGTTCCTCCGGTGCGATCTCAGCCGCTTCGAGCGCCGCCAGCTCGAACGCCTCGACGGACTGGCCGGTGGGGAAAGAGCGCGGCCGGACGTTGGTGACGAGCGTTCCAGGCTCCCAGAGGGCCGCGGCGCGCAGCACCAGCTCGGGATCGAGGAGCGGGGAGTCGCCGCTGACGCGCACGACCGGGTCGATTCCGTGCTCGCGTGCGGCGCCGACGAAGCGTGCCGCCACGTCCTCGAGCGCCCCGCGGTGCACTGACACCTCCTCCGCGGCGCAGAAGTCGGCGATCGCGTCGTCGCTCGGGTGCGCCGAGGTTGCCACGACCAGCGGCATGTCGAGGCGCGTCAGCCGGTCGAGCAGGTGGCCGAGCAGAGGCCGCCCGGCCAGGGGCCGTAGCACCTTGCCCGGCACGCGCGCGGAGTTCATCCGCGCCTGGACGATCACACCTGCTTCAGCCATCGCAGCCAGGTCTCCACGTTGACCAGCTGCCAGAAGAACATCATGTGGTTCTCCGCCGCGCGTCCCGAGCTGACGATCTCGTCGTGCTCGTCGAGCAGCCGGCGGACCACCCGCAGGTCGTAGATCTCCGCCGCGGCGAAGCCCGGGTCCTCGATCAGCTCGAGCACCCTGCCCTTGCCTGCGCCCGCGAACCAGGTGTCCGCCGGCGCGTTCCACCCGGTCTTCTTGATGCGCGTGCGAGTCGCGTCGGGCAGGAGCCCGGCGGTCGCCATGCGCAGCAACCGCTTCGTCACGCCGTCGCGGATCTTGAGCTCGCCGGGCACGCGGAACATGAACTCGATCAGTCGGTGGTCGAAGAAAGGGTCACAGCTCCGGAGCCCGAAGGCGGCCGTCTGGCGGTCCTCGGCACGCAGGCAGCAGGGCGCCGTCTCACGAACCATGTCCTGATAGGTGCGGTTCTTCAGGTAGGAGCTGAAGGGCCGGTCCATCACCGGCTCGTACTCGCCGACATCGAAGAACTCGCGGTTGACCGCTTCCCGGTAGCGCTCGATGCGGACGCGATCCGGCAGGATGCGGCCCGGCACAGCCAGATCGACGACCCTACGAAGGGTCGACTCCATCACGTCCCAGTCCTTGCGGAACACCGGATGGTCGTGGTGTCGCACCCACTCGCGCACCTCGGTGCGCAGCGTGTCCTCGTCTCCCGCGGCGCGCAGATCGGCGAAGCGGTAGAAGAAGTACTCGTACTCGCCGGCGTTCAACTCGTCGCCGCCCAGGCCTCCGAACAGGGTGCGGAAGCCGCTCTCGGCCACACGGCTGCAGACGACGTGGTGGGAGAGCCACGTCGCGGTCGCAACCGGCTCGTCGTGAACGTCGACCATGCGCTCGACCAGCCCGAAGACGTCGGGATCGTCGATCGCGATCGGGTGCCACTCGGAGACGGCCGAGTCGAGCATCGAGCGGATCTCCTCGGACTCGTCGAACTCGTGTCCTCCATAGACGGACGAGAAGGCGTCCTGGCGCTGATCGAGCGCGCGCACCGCCGCGGCGAGGACGGTCGAGGAGTCCATCCCGCCGGAGAGCGTGAAGGCGGGATCCGGGCCGGACTCGAGTCGGATCCGCACCGAGTCCTCCAGCAGCTCGCGGTAGCGCTCCGCCAGCTCCTCTGGTGACCCGTCGAGATCCGGCAGCTCCTCGAGCGACCAGAACGACTCGAGCGTGACGTCGCCGTCGTAGCGCAGCACCTGGCCGCCCGGCAGCTGAGCGATGTCGCGGTACGGCGAGCCCTCCAGGTCGTTGTCGAAGGTGCGGTAGTGAGAGCCGGCCACGAGCCCCGCGTAGGTGCGGTCGATCTCCCGGCTCACCCAATCGAGGGTGAGCAGCGCACGCGGCCGCGAGGCGAATGCCAGCCCGCCCTCGCCGACCGCGTAGTAGAGCGGCCGCACGCCCACGCGGTCGCGGCCGAGCCACAGGGCGCCGCGATCCCAGACGGCGAACGCGAACTCGCCGTTGCAGCGCCTCGCCGCCTCGGTCACCCCGTGCTCCTCGACCAGGCGCGCGAGCAGCGCAGCGTCGCCGCGCTCGTCGCCGCCGAGCCGCGCCCGGTTGTGGATCGCACCGTCCAGCGCGACGACGACGCGCTCGCCCTCTGCCAGGCCCGGTGTGCCGCTGCCCACCCACCCGAGCGGCGCTATGAGGTGCCGCCGTCCGGCGGGGCATCGGCAGGCGGCGAGCAACCCGTCAAGGTCGGCGGGAGCGCCGACGGCTCCTGCGATTCGCGACACGCCTACTTGATCGCGTAGACGACCAGCATGCTTTGCAGATAGCTGTCGTAGCCGCGTTTCCGTGCCTCCGACGGCGGCAGCTCGTACTGCGAGAGGCACGGCTCGACGAGGCTCCAGCCGGAGAACAACGACTGAACCTCCTCCCTCGTGAAGAAGTGGCTCAGCCCGATGTTGGTGAGGTAGTAGCGCGACCCGCCCTCGTCGAGCTGCAGCGTCCCCGGATCGTCGGAGAGTTGCTCCCCGGCGTGCTGCTGGAACACCGTATGCCCCTGCTCGAGCATGTGGCCCACGAATACGCCGCCGGGACGGACCAGGCGGTCCACCTCGCGGAAGGCGGCCTCGCGGTCCTCCCGGTTCAGATGCTGGAAGACGCACGACTCGAGTGCCCCGTCGAGAGACGCGTCCGGGAGCGCGACGTCTGTGACCGATCCTTCGACCAGCGCCCCCACGCGTTCGACCAGGCCGCTGCGCTCGAGCGACTCGCGCGCCAGGCCAAGCGCCGTCGGCGAGATGTCCACCCCGGACACCGTGATGCCCTTCTCGGCCAGCCAGACCAGGTTGGGCCCCGCACCACAGCCGAGCTCCGCGAACTGCAGGTCAGGTAGCTCGTTCGCGACGTAGCGGTCGCGCAGGTAGTACGACACGCTCCGGACGAGCGCCTCCACGGGGGCGGTGTTGTACGCGCCGCCGGCGATCTGCTCCTCGAAGGAGGCCTCCCACGTATCGCGCATCTCCTGGTCGCGGATGCTCATGACGGGCCAGTCAAGCAGAATCGCTGCTCGGCCCTGCGAGCACCTCCGCGACGGCAGCGTCGCCGTCGAGCCAGGCCGCCACGCGCATGCCCTCGGCTTCGATGTAGGCCTCGAAGATCTCTTCGCGGCCCTCCTCGACGAGCAGCAGGTACACCCGCTCGGCCTCCTGTCCCTCGCGCGGCATTCCCACAGCCAGCACCGCGCGCAGGCCGTGATCGCGTAGCCGGCCGTTGAGCGAGGAGGTCGCGTAGTAGCCCCATTCCTTGCGGGTCACGTCGAGTTCCGTGCCGGACGCCGTGACCAGAGTCACGACCTCGTCGGGCGCGAGCTCGAGATTGGCGACGTGCTTCAGCATGGCGCCACGCAGTCCGACCTCGAACTCCCTCGGCGGGTCGACTTGCTCGATCCTCATGGGTCGAATTCCTCCAGGAATAGCTTGGTGTTCAGGAAGTTGAACAGGAACTTGCTCTCGCTGTTGGGCAGCCAGTCGCGCTCGAGCATGCCCTCGATGCGCTCGCGCTTCACGTGGTCGAAGACCGGGCTCTCTGCCAAGAGCTCCGCGCGCACCTCCGGATCCCGCACGTCGAGGAAGGAGTGGATCGGGGCGTTGAAGCCCACCTTCCGGCGGTTGTCGAGAATCCTCTGCGGCACGATCCCCCGCATCGAGTCGCGCAGCACGGCCTTGGCCATGCCGCGCTGCACGAGATACCCGGTCGGGATCCCGAGCGAGTACTCGAAGAGACTGCGGTCCAGGAATGGTGAGCGGTTCTCGATCGAGAACGACATCGCGTTGTGGTCGTCCTCGTGCAGGATCACCGGAACGGATTCGGCGAAGAGCTCGTTCAGCATCCGGTTGCGGAGGAGCTTGTCCGTGTAGCTGTGCTCGGTGAACCCCTCGCCGAAGGGAACCCTCAGGTGGGAGGCGAACTCCTCCGCTCCGAGGTAGACATGGTCGCGGCGAGCCGGGTCTGCGACGAAGTAGGTCGGGTCCTTGAGGAACGGGTTGCGCACGGTGGGCTCGACGTGCTCGCGCCAGCACTCGAGCGAACGCTCGTACAGGTCCTGCTCGGCGTGCACGTCGCGCAGGTACGCCAGGTGGTGGTCGTAGTAGCCGCTGAAGAGCTCGTCGGCCGCCGTTCCGCTGACCGAGATTCGGTAGCCGTGTTCCGCGATCGACTGCATCAGCAGCCAGTGGGCGTAGTAGGTGATGGTGTAGACGGGTGCGTCGTGCTGGCGGACGAGGCCACGCAGCCGGGGCAGGAAGTCCGCCGTCTCGACCGGGATGGGCGTGTGGCGCACCCCCAGCTGCTGGACGGCGTGGTCCACCATGTCCTGTTCCTCGTAGCGCTCGTCACGGTTCACGATCGTGAAGCCGTGGACGTCGTAGTCGAGCACGCGGCGGGCCACCGAGATCAGCGAGAGCGAGTCGATGCCGCCGCTCATGCAGAAGGCGAGCGGGACGTCCGCGCGGAGGCGAAGCTCGACCGAGCGGATCAGCCGTTCGCGCGTGCCGGCCACCGCCTCCTCGTACGGGATCGAGTCCTCGAGCGGCGCCGGCCGGGACCAGTACGCGTCGCGCCGCTCGTCACCGCCGCTACCGATCCGGAGCGTCTGGCCCGCCGGTAGCTCCTCGACCCCGGCGAAGAAGGTTTCGCCGGTCTTGTACAGGGCCTTGTAGCCGTTGACCATGTAGCGATGCAGGTGGCGGTGGTTGACCGCGAGTCGACGCCCGACGAGCGACGCGATCAGCTTGACCTCCGACCCGAAGTACAGCCCCTCGCCGTTGCGGTACAGGTAGAGCGGCTTCTCGCCGAAGCGGTCGCGGCACAACCCCAGCTCGCCTGTCTGCGCGTCGTAGAGCGCGAACGCCCACATGCCCTCACAGCGGTCGGCGGCGCCCCAGCCGTCACGCGCCAGCAGCTCGAGCAGCACCTCCGTATCGGAGGTGGTCGAGAACTCGACGCCTCGGCGAGCCAGGTCCGCCCGCAGCTCGACGTAGTTGTACAGCTCGCCGTTGTAGGCGAGCCAGCGGTCGCCGATCTGAAAGGGCTGGTTCGCGCGCGGGTCGAGGTCGATGATGCTGAGCCGGGCGTGGAGAAGCTCCACCCAGCGCCCGTCGGGCGTCTCGAAGCGGCGGTGCGTCTGGTCGTCGGGACCGCGGTGGCGCATGAGCCCGAGGGTCCGGCCTACGGCGCCGTCGTCGATCGGGCGCTCTCCCACGAAGCCGGCGATTCCGCACACGTCGAGACCTCAGGCGCCCGCCGGGACCTTGTCCCAGGGGAAGTCCTCGACGAGGAAGTCGTCGATCACCCAGACCCCGTCCCGGCGCGACCAGATCTCCGGGTTGCGAAAGCGCTCGGCCAGCTCGAAGAAGTGCTCCGTGGAGATCCCCACGTAGTCGCAGAACGCCTCGATGTCGGCGTGGGGAGTCTCGTCGCCGCGCTCGCGCAGCACCTCGATCGCCTCGTCGCGGGTCAGACGCCCGTTGCGGATCTCGAGCGAGAGGTTGTCGTACGTGCGGGTGAAGCCGAACTTGTGCCACTTCAGGTAGTGGTGGATGGAAATGAAGTCGTCGTCGATGTCGGCGTAGTCGTAGTAGCCGGTTTTCGCGCCGTCCTCACGGGACCGGAAGCCGTGCTCGCGGGCGACCTGCGCCGTCCGGGCGGGGTCCCAGCCGAAGAACCAGCCGAGGAACACCGCCTCGGTGCCGCCGGCCGCGAGCTCGTCGTCGCCGGGCCCGCGATAGGGGGTCAGCTCCTCGGCGGTGAGGTCGGCGGAGACCCAATCCGACGCGGTGGTTCCGTGGACCGCTCCGTACTGCTTGATCCACGCGGCATCCAGCCGGAAGGAGTCGGCGTCGGGGCCCGTGCCGATGTACTCGGCGGCGGAGTTCTCGCCCCAGACGACGAGGGGGACGTCGTAGCGCACGGCCACCGTCAAGGGGATGTTGAACAGCGCCAGGTGCATCGGGATCGCGGTCGTGCCGAAGCGCTCGAGCGAGCGAAGCATGAAGCGGCGCTCGACCTTCGGGTTGACGCTGAAGTCGACGTGGTCGAGCCCCAGCTCGATGAGGTTGTCGAGGTTGCGCTGACCGAGCTCCGTGCGACCCGGCGTTCGCCACGTCACCGCGAGCGGACGCAGTCCGTAGTCGAGGCAGGTCACCGCCTGCCAGGTGCTGTCCTTGCCGCCGCTGACCGGGATGACGCAGTCGTACGGACGGCGCGCCTGCTTGACCCGGGCCACGAGCTGCTCGAAGCGGGCCAGCCGTCCCTCGCGGTCGACGAGCTCGCCGCTCTCGCGATGGTGGCGGCACGCGGAGCAGACGCCATCCGGCCCGATCTCGATGCCCGGACGGGTCTCGGGGATCACGCACGTCTCGCAGTAGCGCACGGCCGAGGATGCTAGCCGCGCATGCCGGGTCCGCTCGGGGGCGAGGCGAGTGACTTACAGTTCCCGGCCATGACGACCGCCCGACGCGCGCTGATCACCGGCATCACCGGCCAGGACGGCTCGTACCTCGCCGAGCTGCTGCTCGAGAAGGGCTACGAGGTGCACGGCATGGTGCGACGCTCGTCGACCGAGACCTTCCAGCGGCTCGAGACCTTCCGCGACGACATCGTGCTCCACACCGGCGACCTGCTCGACCAGCGCTCGCTCGTCGACGTGCTGCGCGAGTGCGAGCCGTACGAGATCTACAACCTGGCGGCGATGTCGTTCGTTGCGGCGTCGTGGTCGCAGCCCGTGCTCACCGCCGAGTTCACGGCCACGGGCGTCACTCGAATGCTCGAGGCGATGCGCGAGGTCACGCCCGAGGCGCGCTTCTACCAGGCCTCCTCGTCGGAGATGTTCGGGAAGGTACGCGAGGTGCCCCAGCGCGAGAGCACGCCCTACTACCCGCGCTCGCCGTACGGGGTGGCCAAGTGCTATGGCCACTTCATCACGGTCAACTACCGCGAGTCGTACGACCTTTTTGCCTGCTCAGGGATACTTTTCAACCACGAGAGCGAGCGCCGGGGGCTCGAGTTCGTGACCCGCAAGGTCACCCACGGCGCGGCCGCCATCAAGCTCGGCCTCGCCGACGAGCTGGCGCTCGGCAACCTCGACGCCGAGCGCGACTGGGGCTACGCCAAGGACTACGTCGAGGCGATGTGGCTGATGCTCCAGCAGGACGAGCCCGACGACTACGTGATCGCGACCGGCCAGGCGCACAGCGTGCGCGACCTCGTGAACGTCGCCTTCGCGCGCGCCGGGCTCGACCCCGACAGGTACGTGCGGCTCGACCCGCGCTTCCTGCGCCCCGCGGAGGTCGAGCATCTCGTGGGTGACGCAACGAAGGCCCGCGACAAGCTCGGCTGGGAGCCGCACACGAGCTTCGAGGAGATGGTCGAGATGATGGTGGACGCGGACCTCGAGCTGCTCGGGCGCGGGGTGCCCCAGAAGCAGGCCGGGTAGGACCGCGGTGGCCGGCTCGCCCGCCGAGTGCGACCTGGCGGTCGTGGGCGGCGGCATCCTCGGCCTGGCGGTGGCGCGCGAGCTCGGCGCCCGGCGGCCCGGCTCGTCGCTGACCGTGCTCGAGCGCGAGGCCGAGGTCGGGACGCTCCAGACCGCCCACAACAGCGGCGTGATCCACGCGGGCATCTACTACGCGCCGGGCTCGCTCAAGGCTCGCCTGTGCGTGACCGGCGCGCGTGAGCTCTACGGCTACTGCGAGCAGCGAGGGATCCCCCACGAGCGCTGCGGGAAGCTGCTCGTGGCGCGCAACGACGCCGAGCTGGCGGGCCTCGACGAGCTCGAGGGCCGCGGTCGCGCCAACGGTGTGACGGGCCTGCGCCGGCTCGCGGCGGGCGAGCTCCGCGAGCTCGAGCCGCACGTGCGCGGCGCCGGGGGCCTCTACTCGCCCGACACGGGGGTGGTGGACTTCCAGGCCGTGGCGCGCTCGCTGGCCGCGGAGCTCGACGCGCGCGGCGTGCGGATCGCCACCTCCTGCGGGGTCGAGGGCATCGAGCAGCGCCCGGGCCGCATCGTGCTCCGGCACACCAAGGGCGAAACGCGCGCGCGCTTTGCGGTCTTCTGCGCGGGCGCGGCCGCCGACCGGCTGGCGGTGGCGGCGGGCGCCGCCGCCGACCCCCGCATCGTGCCCTTCCGCGGCTCGTATCTGTATCTGCGGCCCGAGCGCAGCCACCTCGTCAAGGGCCTCATCTACCCGGTGCCGGACCCGGCGCTGCCGTTCCTCGGCGTGCACCTCAGCCGGCACGTGGACGGCCGCGTCTCGCTCGGCCCGAGCGCCCTGCTGTGGCCGCGCGGGGTGGGCGACCTCGTCTGGCCGGGGACGGTCCGGATGGCGCGGCGCTGGTGGCGCGTGGGTGTCGACGAGCTGCGCTGGTCGGTCAGCCGCCGCCGCTTCGCCGCCGCGGCCGCGGAATATGTTCCCGAGCTGCGGCCCAGGGACTTCAGGGGCGGCTTCTCCGGCGTGCGCGCTCAGGCCGTGGGCCGCGACGGTCGACTGCTCGACGACTTCGTGGTCTCGCAGTCCGAGCGTGCGCTCCACGTCCGCAACGCTCCCTCGCCCGCCGCCACGTCCGCGCTCGCACTGGCACGCCTGATCGGCGACCGGGCGGATAGCCTCGCCGGCCGATGAAGTCCCTCACCACGCGACTCGAGGGCCCGCTCCTGATCGAGCCGGTCGTGCACGGCGACCCGCGCGGCTTCTTCGTCGAGACCTTCCGGCGCGAGGAGCTCGTGGAGCTCGGCGTGCGCGAGGAGTGGGTCCAGGACAACCACTCGCGCTCGGACCGCGGCGTGCTGCGCGGGATGCACTTCCAGCCCGGCATGGCGAAGCTCGTGCGCTGCGGACAGGGGACGATCCTCGACGTGCTCGTGGACATCCGCCCGGGGTCGCCGACCTTCGGCGACTGGGAGGCGCACGAGCTCGACGACGCCCGGCACCGCCTGCTGTACGTCCCGGACGGGTTCGCGCACGGCTTCTGCGTGCTCTCCGAGGGCGCCGACGTGATCTACAAGTGCTCCGACTACTACGCCCCCGAGCGCGAGTCCGGCTTTCGCTTCGACGATCCCGAGGTGGGGATCGAGTGGCCGTCCGGCATTGAGTTCACGACCTCGCCGCGCGACCGCGAGGCGCCGCTGCTCAGCGGGCTGGGGCTCGGCTCCTAGACCGCCTGCTGTCCGTTTCGGGGACGAGTTCGGTCGCGTCGACCGGATCTGAGCTGGGTGAGGATACGCCGGCCTTCCTGCGTTGGTGACCAGCGGCCGCCCCGGCCTAGCGTCCTGACTTTGGTGGCCAGGAGACACCAAACCGAGGACGGCTGCGCCTGGGGGCACGTCCTAAGCGCGGCCCGCGAGCCCTCGCACGAGCGCGCGCTCCTCGGGCCCGAGCACCAGCAGGTAGAACGCCGCCCAGTAGGCGAGCACGCCGGCGAGAGCGCTGCCGATCACCGCGGGCAGCGTGTCCGGGTCGGCGCCCACTCGCACCGCCACGAGCGCGGCCGCCAGCGCGGCCCCGAGCGCGTACGCCGGCAGCCAGGCGCGCCGGGCCAGCTGGCCCAGCGCGGCCCCCGACGCGTCGAGGCCGACCCTCAGCATCAGCGGGAAGACGAGCAGGAACGGGATGGCGGTCGCGAGCGCCGGCCCCTCGAGGCCGAGCTCGGGCGTGAGCACGAGGGCGAGCGACGAGGTTCAGCGCCGCCGCCCCCGCCGTGATCAGGCCCACCTGCCGCGCGCGGCCGGCGCCGACGAGAAAGCCCGGCGTGACCACGAGCCCGGCGTAGAGCAGCCAGTACGAGACGAGGATCGTCAGCGCCGTGGCGCCGTCGCCGTAGCGATCGCCGAGCCACACCTCGAGCAGGGGCTCGGCGAGGGTCATCAGGGCCACGCAGAGCGGCACGGCGAGCGCCAGCGTGTAGCGCGTCCCGCGCACCGCCAGCTCGCGCAGGCGCCGCTCGTCACCCTCGGCCTGGTAGCGCGACGCCGTGGGCACCACGGGCACCGCGAGCGCCCCGCCCAGCGCGTAGAAGAGGTTGTGCGCCCGGACGGGCCCCTCGAACAGGCCGACCGCGACCGGCGAGCGGTAGACGCCCAGGATCACCCGGCTGAACGCGTACATGGCGAAGTTCGAGAGCTCGACCACGAGCAGCCAGCCGGCGGTGGGCACGATCGTCATCGCCGTCGCTCGCTCCACCCCGCCGCGCACGAGGTGGATCGGGAGCCGCATGCCGCGCGCCACCAGCGCCGACAGCACGCCGCTCCAGAGCGGCAGCGCGCCGCTCAGCGCGATCACGAGCGCGAGGTCGGCGCCGGACAGGATCAGCGTGAGCATCAGCGCGAAGTGGGCCGCCACGCCCGCGATCTCGGTGAGTCCGGAGCGCACGAACAGCCGCTCCGCCCTGAGCGCGTCGAGCCAGACCGTGGAGGCGATGCCGACGCCGGTGACCGCGCCGAGCCCGATGCCGCCCACCCGCGCGTCGGTGGCCAGCTCGCCCTCGAGGATCGCTGCCGCGATGGCGATCGCGGCGAGGGCCAGCAGCAGGCCCGTCACGAGCCCCACGAGCGCGTACAGCGCCGCGGCGGCCGTGAACGTGCGCGAGCGCTCCTCGCCCGGCGCGGCGATCGCCATGGCGCGCACCGCCGAGCTCGCGACGCTGTTGCGAAACACGAGCAGGTAGCCGGACAGCGACGCCACGAGCCCGTAGGCGCCGAGCTCGGCGACCGTGAGCCGGCGCGCGAGCAGGGTCACGATCGCCAGCAGCACGAGCAGCCCGGAGACCTGCGCCAGCTGCTGTATCAGCACGCCCGAGGCCAGCAGGCGGGCCTCGCCTGGCCCCGACGCTCCCGGATCGGAAGGCGCAACACCGGACGGGCGCACGGGTTGGACCTTACGGAACCCCCCGGCGTGCGCTCCTCGCCGCCATCCCGAGTACGCTCCGCCTGACCGCATGCCTCATCCACAGGCCCAGCCGACGCCGCCCCGGAGCACCCCCAGCCTCGCCGCGGGGGCCCCCACGCGCACGCTGCTCGGGGTATCGGTGTCGATGATCGACTACGACGGCGCGATCGCCTTGATGGACGAGCTGGTCGACACACGTGGACGGGGCTATGTGTGCGCCGCGCCGGTCCACGCCCTGATGGTGGCCCAGGACGACCCGGAGATGCGCGAGGCGCTCGCCGGCTCCACCCTCGTCGTGCCAGACGGCATGCCGCTCGTCTGGGCCGCGAACCTGCTGGGCGAGAGCCTCGACGACCGCGTCTACGGGCCCGAGCTGATGCTCCGCTACAGCGATCGCTGCGCCGAGCGCGGGCACCGGGTCTGGCTCTACGGCGGCCGCGACCAGGGGTCGCTCGTGCAGCTCGCGCTCTCGATGCGTCGCCGGCACCCGGGCATCAAGATCGTGGGCGGCTACTCCCCACCCTTCCGGGCGTTGGACGGCGAGGAGGAGGAGCTCGTCGTCCAGCAGATCAACGAGGCCAAGCCGGACGTGCTCTGGGTCGGCATCGGCGTGCCCAAGCAGGAGAAGTGGATGGCGCGCATGCGCGATCGCCTGGACGTGCCGGTGATGTGCGGGGTCGGCGCCGCCTTCGACTTCCACGCCGGGCGGATCTCGATGGCGCCGTCCTGGATGCAGGACCGCGGCCTCGAGTGGATCTACCGGATCGTCCAGGAGCCCAAGCGCCTGCTCCCCCGCTACCTCTACACCAACCCTCGCTTCGTGCTCGCCTTCGCGCGCCAGTACATCGCCCAGAAGCGCGCGACGCGCGCGTAGACTGCGCCTCATGTCAGCCAGCGTGGCCGTCATCGGCCTCGGCCGGGTGGGCCTGCCGCTCGCGCTGTCCTTCGGCGACCGCGGCCTCGACGTGATCGGGGTCGAGCGCCAGGCCGCGGTGCTCGAGCAGGTGGGCGCCGGCCGGATGCCGTTCCGGGAGACCGACACCCAGGGCGTGCTCGAGCGGGTCCTGGCCGCGGGCCGCTTCGAGCTCACCCCGCTGGTGCCGGAGGCGGCGCGGGCGGACCACATCGTGCTCACCCTCCACACCCCCTCCTACGAGCACATCGAGATCGACATCTCGCAGATCCGCGGGGTGATCGACGACCTGCTGCCGGTCCTGCGCGAGGGCCACACGGTGATCCTGCGCTCGACGGTGGCGCCCGGCACCACCGAATGGGTGGCCGGCTACATCGAGCAGCGCCGCGGCTTCAGGGTCGGCGAGGACCTGTTCGTCGCGCATGTGCCCGAACGCATCGCCGAGAACCACTTCCTCGAGGAGATCGCGACGCTGCCGTGCATCGTCGGCGGCGTGGGCGAGCGCTCGGGGGCCAAGGCGGCCGAGCTGTTCGAGCGCTTCGGCACCGAGATCGTCCAGACGACGCCGGTTCAGGCCGAGCTCGCCAAGATCTGGACGAACATCCTGCGCTACACCCAGTTCGCGCTCCCCAACCTGCTGATGATGGAGTGCGAGCAGTACGGGGCGAACGTGTTCGAGGTGATCGACCTGATCAACCACGACTACCCGCGCGGCGGGATGGCGCCCCCGGGCCTCACGGCCGGCGCCTGCCTGCGCAAGGACTTCACCTTCTCCGAGGAGCGCTCGAACGCGCCGGGGATGCTGCTGGCGGTCTCGCGCGTGCACGAGAGCGTGCCGGTCTTTCTCGTGAAGGGGCTCAAGTCGCGGCTCGGCGGCTCGCTGCGCGACCTCAAGGTCGCGGTGCTCGGGCTCACCTTCAAGCGCGACTCGGACGACCCGCGCGACTCGCTCTCGTTCAAGGTCGTGCGCATGCTCGAGCGCGAGCTGGCCCGCGTGGGCCGGCACGACCCACACCTCCCGCAGGAGTCCGAGCCGCTCGAGATGGTGCTCGACGGCGCCGACGCGGTGGTGATCGCCACGAACCACGCCGCCTTCGAGGACGTGCTCGAGCTCGTGCCGGACGGCGCCGTGCTGGTCGACCCGTGGAACGTGACCGGAGCGGGGCGAGTGTTCGGCGTGGTGCACGAGCGCGCGATCGTCGAGTGAGCCGAGTCCTCGTCACCGGCGGCGCCGGCACGATCGGCGCCGCGGTCGTGAGGCGGCTCGTGCGCGACCCGGCCTTCGAGATCCGCGTCGCCGACCAGCGCCCCGCACCCGGCTGGATGCGCGAGGCGTGCGAGGTCCACGTGGGCGACCTGCTCGACCGGGGCGAGGCACGCGCCGCGATCGACGGCTGCTCGCACGTGATCCACCTCGCCGCGATCGTGGGCGGGATCGCCAACTTCCACCGGCTTCCGCACACGCTGCTCGAGGTCAACACCGGCCTCTACAACGCGGTCTTCCGGGCGGCGCTCGACACGCGCGTCGAGCGGCTCGTCTACGTGTCCTCCTCGATGGTGTTCGAGCGCGCCACGGAGTTCCCGACGACCGAGGAGCACATCTGGGACTGTCCCGCCCCGCACTCCGCCTACGGCTTCTCCAAGCTGGCCGGCGAGATGTACTGCCGCGCTCTGCACGACGAGCACGGGCTGCCGTTCACGATCTGCCGCCCCTTCAACGCCTACGGGCCCGGCGAGCTCCCCGACGACGAGCCCGGCATCGCGCACATGGTCCCCGACCTGATCCACAAGGTGCTGGCCGGCCGGCGGCCGCTCCAGATCTTCGGCTCGGGCGAGCAGACCCGCACGCTCACCCACGTCGACGACATCGCCGACGGCATCGTGACCGCGATGGCCAACCCGGCCGGTGAGAACGAGGACTTCAACATCTCGGCTTCCGAGGAGCGCACGGTGGCGGAGCTGGCACGCGTGATCTGGGAGGCATGCGGCGAGGACCCGGCCGCGTTCGAGCTCGAGCACCTGCCGAGCTTCGAGGTCGACGTGCAGCGCCGCTGGCCCTCGGTCGAGAAGGCACGCCGGCTGCTCGGCTGGCAGGCACGGGTCGACCTGCGCGAGGGGATCGCGAGCACGGCCGAGTGGCTGCGCGAGCGCCAGCTCGCCCCCGGCGCTCCGTGACGGCCTTCGTCACGGGCGGCGCGGGCTTCGCCGGCCGCCACCTGCTGGCGCTGCTCGGGCCGGACGTGGTGGCGCCGCCACGCGAGGAGCTCGACCTGCTCGACCCGGCGGCCGTGCGCGGGGCGATTGCCGCGGCCGAGCCGGCGCTCGTCGTCCACCTGGCGGCGCTCGCGTCGGTGGGGCGCTCCTGGGACGACCCGCGCGCGGCCGTGACCGAGAACATCGAGATGAGCCTCAACCTGCTCGAGGCCGTGCGGCTCGAGGCGCCGGCCGCGACCGTGGTGCTGGCCGGCTCGGGCGAGGTCTACGGGCCGCCCGAGCGGCTGCCCCTCGACGAGTCGGCGCCGCTTCGCCCGCAGAGCCCCTACGCGGTCGCGAAGGCCGCCTGCGAGCTGCTCGGGGGCCAGTACGCCGACAGCCACGGCACGCGCGTCGTCCGCACGCGGGCCTTCAACCACGCCGGTCCGGGCCAGACCGACGACTACCTGGTCGGCACGCTCACCCGCCAGGTGGCCGAGGCCGAGGCCGCCGGCGCCGCCGAGGTGGTGCTCCGTACCGGCAACCCGGACTCGGCGCGCGACTTCACCGACGTGCGCGACGTGGTGCGGGCCTACATGGCTGCCGCCGAGCTCGAGCCCGGCGTCTACAACATCTGCAGCGGCCGCTCGCTGAGCGTGCGCGAGCTGATCGAGCTCGTCAGCGCCGAGGCGCGCCTGCCGGTCCGCCACAAGGTGGACCCGGACCGGGTCCGGCCCCACGATGTGCCCGAGATCGTGGGGAGCGCGGAGCGCTTCCGGACGGCCACGGGCTGGAGGCCCGAGATCCCGATCGAGCGCACCGTGGCGGACGCCCTGGACGCCTGGCGAGGAGAGCTCGGCGGCTAGGAGGCAGGGGCGGATCGCTGGGCCCGCGCCGAGGCCGCGAGGCTCCGCTGCAGCTCCTCGAGGACCCGCACGACCCGCACGCCGGCGGCGCCGTCGGAGCGGACCGGCCGCCCCTCGCGCACGCACTCGACGAAGTGGGCGCACTCGAGCCGCAGCGGCTCCTCGTTCGAGATCTGCGGCGACCACACGTCACCCGAGCGGGCGATGTACTCGCCATAGCCCTCGAAGCTCTGGTCGAAGCCCTTGTCGTAGACGGTGAGCTTCTGCTCGAGCGCCATGTCGTCGAAGGTGGCCATGCGCCGGGCGCCGACGACGGTGAAGCGCCGCTCCTTGTGCGGGTCGAGCCAGGACAGGTGCAGGTGCGCCACCAGACCCGACGGGAAGCGCATGAAGCAGAAGACCACGTCCTCGACGCCCGCGTGCATGTAGGACTCGCCGAAGGCGTGGCACTCGTCGGGCTCCTCCCCGGCGAGCCGCAGCACAACCGACACGTCGTGCGCGCCGAGCGACCAGAGCGCGTTCTCCTCCGAGCGCAGCTTGCCGAGGTTGAGGCGGTTGCCGTAGATGTAGCGGACCTCGCCGAGCTCGTCGGCCTCGACGAGCTCGCGCAGGCGCTCGAGGCCCGGGTGGTACTCGAGCAGGTGGCCCACCATCAGCGTCGTGCCCGCCTGCTCGGCGGCGTCGACGACCGCCTGCGCGTCCTCGACCGACTGCGCGAGCGGCTTCTCGACGAAGCAGTGCTTGCCCGCCGCGATCACGCGCCGCGCCAGCTCGGCGTGCGTGGGCACGGGCGTCGCGATCGCCACGGCGTCGAGGTCCTCGGCCGCCAGCAGCTCGTCGAGCGATGCGGTCCGCCGCGCTCCGGGCAGCCGGGCGCCGACCTGGTCGAGCCGCTCCGCCGAGTCGTCGCAGATCCAGGTGAGCTCGCAGCCGGGCATGCCGTGGAAGTTGCGCGCCAGGTTCGGCCCCCAGTAGCCGAGCCCGACGACCCCCACCCGGAGCGGCCCGCTCACGCGACCGCCCTGGCGCGGCACGCCGCCACGACGGTCTCGACCTGCTCGGGGGTCAGCCGCGGGCCCATCGGCAGTGCGAGGTTGGTCGCCGCAATCTCGTCGGTCACCGGAAGCGGCTCGCCGGCAAATCGCCGCATCGGCGGCTGGCGGTGCACCGGCGTGCGGTAGTAGCCCCGCGCGGCGACGCCGGCGTCGGCGAGGCGGGCCACCAGCTCGTCCGCGTCGCTTGCCCGGACCACGTAGAGGTGGAAGACGTGCTCGGCGCCCGCGGTCGCCCGCGGAAGCCGCACGTGCTCGCCCAGCCCGGCGCGCTCGTAGGCCTCGGCAACGCCCCGGCGCGCCTCGTTCCAGGAGTCGAGCTCGGGCAGCAGCACGCGCAGCGCCGCCGCTTGGAGCTCGTCGAGCCGCGAGTTGTAGCCCACGTCCACGTGGTCGCGCTTGTCCTTCGAGCCGTGAAAGCGGAGGGTGCGCGCGCGCTCGGCGAGCTCGTCGTCGCTCGTCACGATCGCGCCGCCGTCGCCGAGGCAGGGCAGGTTCTTCGAGGGGAAGAAGCTGAACGTGGCCGCGTGGCCAAGCGCTCCCGCGCGCCGGCCGTCGAGGGTGGCGCCGGCGGCCTGAGCGGCGTCCTCGAGCACCGGCACGCCGAGCTCGCGCAGCTCGCCCACGGGCGCCACGTTGCCGAACAGGTGCACGGGCACAATCGCCTTCGTGCGCGCGCTCAGGTGCGGCCGGACGCTGGCGGCGGTGGCGCAGAAGGTGTCGCCGTCCACGTCGCAGAAGACCGGCGTGGCACCGGCGTTCACGATCGCCTCGGCCGTGGCGTAGAACGTGAGGGACGGGCACACCACCTCGTCGCCCGGCCCGACGCCCATGGCGCGCAGCGCGATCGTGAGGGCGTCAGTGCCGTTGGCGACGCCGATCACGTGCCCCGCGCCCAGGTAGGCGGCGAACTCGCGCTCGAACGCCTCGAGCTCGGGCCCGAGGATGAAGCGCCCGGACGCCACGACGTCGGCGAGCCGCTCCACGATCCGGTCGCGGTACTCGTCGAGCGGACCTGCGAAGAGCGGCACTCCCATCGCCGACACCCTAGTGCGCGGTCCCCTCGTACAGCGCGAGCAGCGCGTCGCGGTAGGCCGGCTCGCGGTGGTGCCGGCGGGCGCGCTCGAGCAGCTCCTCGCCCTCCTCCCGGCGACGTTCGGGGCTCGACCAGAGGGCGCTCATGCGAGCGGCGAGCGCCGGCGGGTCGTTCGGCGGAACGCAACGCGACGGGCCCACGAGCTCCGGTGGCGCGCCGAGGCTGGTGGCGATCACGGGCACGCCCGCGGCCATCGCCTCGAGCGCCGAGTAGCCGGCGAACTCGTGGTAGCGCGACGGGAGCAGGAGCATGGCGGCGCCCGCCAGCTCGCGGGACAGGGCGGCGCGGTCGAGGCGCCCGAGCAGCTCGACCGGCGCGCCACCGCGGGCGGCGAGCGCCGCCAGCTCCGCCCGCTCCGGCCCGTCGCCGGCGATCCGCAGCGGGATCCCGGCGGCGGCCGCCGCCTCGATCGCCGTGTCGATCCCCTTCTCCACCGACAGCCGTGCCGCCACCAGCGCGTACTCCCCCGCGTCGGCGCGGCCACGCTCCGCGAAGGCCTCGTCGGGCAGGTAGTGCGGGATCACGCTCACCCGCTCGGCCGGGAGGCCGAGCCGCGCGACCTGGCCCGCCGCGTAGCGGCTCGGGACGACGAAGCGGTCGACGCTCGCGAGCACCTGGGGCAGCTGGCGCGCCAGCGCGGCCGCGTACACCGCCGCCTCGGGCAGCGACTCCCGGCAGTTGAGCACGAGCCCAGGGAGCGTCAGGCCGTGGTGGCAGCGAAAGCACGGGCCGCCGTCGCGTGCGGCCACGCCGATGGCGCAGAAGAGGCGCAGGTTGTGGAGGCTCAGCAGCACGCGGGCGCCAGCCCCGCGCGCCGCGGCGAGGCTGCGCGGCCCGAAGAGCGGCTGCATGTTGTGCACGTGGACCACGTCCGCCCGGAGCTCGCCGGCCGCCGCGGCCACCTCCTCCTCGTCGGCGCCGCCCCTCAGGAGCGCACGCGCGGCCCCGAAGCCGCGAGGCATCGGACGACGAGCGCTCCACGAGCGCGTGCGGGATCCCGGCCCGCTCGAGCGCCCGGAGCTGGAGCTCGACCGCCCGCTCCTCCCCTCCCTCGACCCGGTAGCGGTTGTGGACCACGAGAACGCGCATTCGGCGGGGCTACGCTATCCGCCGCATGGAGCCGCCGGCTGTCACGGTGGTGGTCCCGACCCGCGGCCGCGCGGCGTACCTCGAGGTGACCCTCGAGTCCCTGCGCGGCCAGCGGACCGACACCACGCACGAGCTGCTCGTCGTCGACGACGGGGCGACCGATGCCACCCGCGTGGTGGCGGAGCGCCTGGGCGTCCGCTGCGTCAGCCACGGCGAGCGACGCAGCCTGAACGCCGCGCGCAACACGGGCGTGCGAGAGGCGAGCGCGGACCTGATCGCCTTCGTCGACGACGACGTGCTGGCGCCGCCCGGCTGGCTCGACGCCCTCTGGCGAGGTGCCGAGCGCCACGGCGACGCCGAGGCCTTCGGCGGCCCGATCCGCGCCCGCTTCGAGGGCCGTGCGCCGCGCGGCTGCGGCCGCGAGGACCCGCCGATCACGACCCTCGACCTGGGACCGGAGGACCGCGAGGCGGAGATGGTGTGGGGCTCGAACCTCGCCGTGCGCCGCGCCGCGATCGAGCGAGTCGGGCCGTTCGACGAGTCGATCACGCGTCCGCATGGGGACGAGGAGGAGTGGCTGCTGCGCCTCACAGCCGCCGGCGGCCGCATCCAGTACCTGGCCGCCGCCGGGCTCGAGCACCGGCGCAACGCGGCCGACTCGCGCCTGCGTCCACTCGCGCGGGCCGCCTACGTGCGCGGGCGCGCCGCCCGCGAGACCGACCGCGAGCGAGGCAGGGCGCCGGGCCTCGCACGCGAGCTGCGCGTGCTCGCCGGCTGCGGCTGGCACACCGTGAGGCGCGCCTGCCCGCAGGGGATCGTGATGGGCGCGCACGCGACGGGACGGGTGATGGACGCCCTCAACCCGCGATGAGCGCAGCCGCTCCAGACTTCCTGTCGGGCGACAGCGGCGACGTGACCGACCCCTGGAGGCGCGCCAAGCGCGCGGCCGGGGAGGCCGCCTTCACGGCGATCGACCTCGCGGCCGGCACGCGTCGCCGCGCCGGCAGCCTGGCTGCCGCGGCCCCGGTGCGCGACGTGCTGGTGGCCGGCGTCTACCGGCCCGGCTCGCTGCTGGGCGAGGCGCTGCCGGCCCTGCGCTCGGAGCGCCACCGAGTCACGTTCGCGCTCGGCTCGACCGCCGGCGCCGATCCGGCGCTCGCCGCCCACACGGTGGCGAGCGGGCTCGGCGGCGGCAAGTTCGAGAACCTGAACCAGGTGATCGCGGGCACGCCCGACGCGGACTGGACCCTGATCGTCGACGACGACGTGCGCCTGCCGCGCTCGTTCCTCGACCGGATGGTCGGCGTCTGCGAGGCGCTCGAGCTCGACCTCGCCCAGCCGGCGCAGACGCTGCTCAGCCACTCGGCCTGGAAGGTCACGCGGCGGCGGCCCGCGTCGCTGGCGCGCGAGACGCGCTTCGTCGAGATCGGCCCGGTCACGCTCTTCCGCAGACGGGTGGCCGAGCGACTGCTGCCGTTCCCGGAGCTGCGCTACGGCTGGGGGCTCGACCTCCACTGGGCCGCGCTCGCGGCCGAGAGCGGCTGGCGCCTCGGCGTGGTCGACGCCCTCCCGGTCCGGCACAGCGCGCGCACGGTCGCCTCCGACTACCCGCGAGACGAGGCCGAGCGCGAGGCGGCCGGCTTCCTCGCGGACCGCCCCTACCTGCCCGGCGCGCGAGCCGGGGACGTGCTCGCCGTCCATCGCCGGGTCGGTCGCTGACGTGCGCCTGCTGTTCGTCTGCCCCGACATGCGGACCGGCGGCGCCGAGCGCCACTGGGCCACGCTGATCCCGGCGCTGCGCGACCGCGGCGTGGACGCCGGGGTGGTGTGCCTGGCGGGCGAGGGCGACCTGTTCGGCGAGCTCGCCGGCCGCGGCGTCCCCGCCATCTCGCTCGGCATGAGGAGCCGCCTCGACGCGCGCGGGCTGCGGCGCGCGCTCGGGTTCGCCTCGCCGCGCCCGGACGCGGTGGTCACGCGCGGCGTGAGCGCGCAGCTCGTGGGCGCCGCGATCGCCCGGCGCGCCCAGGCGCCGCACGTGCTGAACGAGCACACGCCGCTCACGCCCGCGGGACAGCTCGTCGCTCCCCGGCCGCACCAGCGAGCGCTCACGCGGCTGGTGGCGCCCCATGTGGACGCCGTGATCGCCGTGACGGCGCGGCAGGCGGAGCCGCTGGCGGCGCTCGGCTACCGGCGCGAGGGCATCGAGGTGATCGCGAACGGGGTCTTCACGGCGGTCGGCGAGGCGCCGGCGCCCGCCGACGGCGGCTTCGTGGCGCTCTGCGTGGCCGGCCTGCGGCCGGAGAAGCGGGTGGACGTGTTCATCCGCGCCGCGGCGGCCGCGCGCCGCGAGCGCCCGGAGATCGCCGCCGCGGTGGCGGGCGAGGGGCCCGAGCGCGAGCGGCTCGCCGGCCTCGCCGCGGCGAGCGGCGTGGAGCTGCTGGGCGTGCGCGCCGATGTGCCCGACCTGATCGCGGCCGCGAGCGCGATGTGCCTGACGAGCGAGGCCGAGGCGCTCCCGATGAGCATCCTCGAGACGATGGCTCTCGGCCGCCCGGTGGTCGCCACGGATGTGGGCGGCACGCGCGAGGCGGTGATCGACGGCGAGACCGGCTTCGTCGTCGCTGCCGGCGACGAGCGGGCCGTCACGCGCGCGCTGCTCGACCTGGCCGCCGATCCCGACCGCGCCCGCGCGATGGGCGAGGCAGGCAGGCTGCGCCAGCGCGAGCACTTCGACGGCGACCGCATGGTCGACGACTACCGGCGCGCCTTCGAGAGGATCGCCGCGGGATGAGCTCCGGCACCGACGTGCTCGTGGTCTCGCTCGGCACCACGCTCGGCTGGCGCCTGGCGGACGAGGTGTTCCTCGGGCAGCTGGAGCGCGCCGGGGTCTCCACGGCGGTCGTGTCGATGCGCTTCGGGGCAGCCGGGAAGCTCCGCCGCGGCTATCCGCTCAACGACTTCGTGGAGATGCACGCCGCCCGCCGGGCCACGATCGCCGCCGTGCGCGAGCGGCGCCCGCGGGCGGTGGTCCTCTCCTCCACCACCGCCGCGATGCTCTCACCGCGACTCGACGTGCCGTACGCCGTCCGCCTCGACGCACCGGCTGCGATGAACCGGCCGGGGGCGCTCTGCGCGCCGGTGCGGCTGCTCGAGCGCCGCGGCCTCGGCCGGGCGCGGCTGACGCTCCCGATGAGCGAGGCGGCGCGCGCCGCCCTGCCCGACACGGCGGCGCCCGCGGTGGTGGTGCCGCCACCCGTGGAGCCATCCGGGCCGGGGCCGGTCGCGCGCGGACGGCTGGCCGTCGCCTACGTGCCCGACCCGAAGGCGAAGGGCCTCGACGTGCTGGCCGCGGCCTGGGCGGCCGCCCGGCCGCCGGACGCGACGCTGGAGGTGTACGGGCTCGATCCCCGCTGGGCGCGCTCCTACCTGGGCGACGCGGGCCTCGACGAGCCGCCCGGAATGAAGCTGATGGGAACGGTCCCGCGGGAGCGCTTCCGCGCCCGGGTGAGGGAGGCGCACGCCTACGTAGGTGGCGCGCGCTGGGAGGACTTCGGCCAGGCGCCGCTCGAGGCGCTCGCGGACGGCACGCTGCTCGTGACGGTCCCGTCGGGCGGGCCCTTCGAGGCGCTCCGCCTGGCGCGCCAGCTGGACAGCTCCCTGGTGGCACCCGCGATCGCGCCGGACGGGCTCGCGGCCGCGATCCGCACCGCCCTCGAGCTTCCCGAGGAGCGGGTGCGCGCCTACCGCGCCCGCGCGCTCGAGCTGCTCGCGCCGCTGCGGGCCGACGCGGTGCAGGCGACCGTCGCCGGCGAGGTCGTGCCGGCGCTGCTCGCGGGCGGTTAGCGAAGCGTGCGCAGCACCGCCCGCTCCCAGGCCTCGGCGTCGGCCTCGGGCGGGTGTCGCTCCGTCACGGCGCGACTGCCCGCCGCGAGCCGCGCGCGGAGCTCGGGCTCGCGCACGATCCGCTCCAGGGCGGCGCTGAGCTCGGCGCGGCTCCCGGGGTCCACCAGCAGCGCGTTCTCGCCCTCGACCGCCACGTCGCCGGCCGCTCCCGCCCGGCGGCTGCACACGAGCGGCAGGCCGGCCGCGGCGGCCTCGCGCATCGTCACGCCGAACGGCTCGTACGAGCTCACGAGCAGCGCGACGTCGGCCTGCGCGTAGATGCCCGCCAGCTCGGCCGGCGGAGCGGGCCCGGGGATGAGGACGGGCAGCCCAAGGCGCCCCGCCTGCGCCCTGAGCGCCGGCTCGAGCGGTCCCGTCCCGCGCAGCTCGAGCTCGACCTCGGAGGGCGTCAAGCCCGTCTCATGCAGAGCGTCGAGCAGCAGCTCGAGGTTCTTGTCGGGCACGAGCCGGCCGACGGCGAGCAGGCGCACGGGCGGCTCGGGTGTCCGCTGCGCCGCGGGGGCGGACCCGAGGCGCTCGAGGTCGGCCGCCTGCAGCGCAACCTCCACCCGCTCGGGATCGACCCCGAGCCGGCGCAGGCGCTCCACCCCCTGGCTGCTCGCCACCAGGAATCCCGCCGCGCGCGGCGCCAGCAGCCGGTGCACGCGCCGCTGGAGGCCGGAGAGCTCGGGGTCGCTCCAGGGAGTGAGCTCGCTGAACACCACCAGCGGTCGGCGCCGACGCGCGCACCAGGCGAGCGCGCGCCAGGTGGCCGCGCCGAACTCCCAGCTCACGACACAGACCGGGTCGAAGCGCGATAGCGCGGCGCCGAGACCGCGCGGCACCGACAGCGGGCTGCGGCCCGGGCGTGAGCGCTGGCGGGCCGCGAGCAGCTCACTCGGGTAGCCCTCGCCGGCCGCGAACCAGCCGGGCGGCTGGTCCCAGCCGGGCTGCGACCCGCTCAGATAGACCACCCGGGGCTCGATCGCCGCCCGCTCCACGAGCGCGCGGAAGAGCGGCTCCCGGTAGGGCACGGGGACCGGCGCCACGATCGCGATCCTGGGCGGCACCGCCGCAACTTTGCCCTAGACGACGGTTCCCTAGCGTTTAGAGACTGCTCGGCACCGGGCAGGAATCCCAGTTGGAGCCGGTAGGACGGGGGCCGCTCCATGCGCTGGTAGCCTCAGCCGGCCTCCCGTTCTCGCCGCAGGGCACCCATGAGAACGGTCTACCCACAGTGACCCGAAGCGTGCGACATCTGCTCGTGCTCGGCGTGCTCGTCGCGCTGGCACTTCCCGCCGCGGCCGCGGCGAGCCCACAGCAGGCCGCGCGCGATTGCGTCGTGGATGGCGACCTCGACCGCAGCTACTCGAACGCCGAGCTGCGCCGGGCGCTCGACCTGCTGGCCTCGGACTCCAACGAGTACAGCGACTGTCCCGACGTCCTCGAGGCCGCCATCAAGGGCGGCTCGGATCTCGGCGGGGGTCGCGGCAGCCCCGGAGTTGGCGCGATCGATCCCGCCGCCGAGGCCGCGGCCCAGCAGGAGGACCAGAGCGACCTCGAGGCCGTGGCCGCCGCCGGACGTGGCGGTTCGCCGCCCCCCTCGGTGAAGGTCGGCGACGAGACCGTGACCCCCGGGAGCAACGGCATCTTCGACCTCGCGAGCGCCGCCAACGACCTGCCGGTACCGCTGCTGGTCGCGCTGATCGCGGTCGCGCTGCTGGCGCTGGCGGGAGGACTGGCCTCGCTGAGGGAGCGCCTGCCCGCGCTCCAGCGGATCGAGCTCCTGTCCAAGATCCCCACCCCGCGTGTCTCGCTTCCCTGGCGTCGCTAGCGCGATAGCCCTGATTCTCGGAGCCGCCTTCCTGGTCGTGGCCTGGGGTGCTGCGGGCGGCACGGAGCTCACCCGCACCACGGTCGTCGAGATCCTGATGGTGCTCGCCTCGGTCGGGGTGATCGCCGCCGCGCTCCTGTGGGGGCGCCGCGGGCGCCTCTACGGCGCCACCTCGCTGTGGCTGTTCGCGCTCCTCGCCGGGCTCACCGCGATGTCGGTGCTCTGGTCGATCGTCCCCGAGCTCACCTACGTCGAGGCCTCGCGCACGCTGAGCTACCTCGCGGTCTTCGGCGCGGGCATCGCCGCCGCCCGGCTCGTGCCGCGCGCGTCGCCGGCGCTGTTGCAGGCGATCCTGATCGGCGCGATCGTGCCCGTGGCCTACGCGCTTGCCACGCGGATCTGGCCGGGCGCCCTCGCGGACGACGAGCTCTCGAACCGGATCGGCGGACCCTTCCAGTACTGGAACGCCGTCGGCACGGTCGCCGCGATCGCGATCCCCGTCGCGCTCTGGCTCGGCTCGCGGCGCGCCGGCGGCATGCTGGCGCGGGTGCTCGCCTACCCCGCGGTGGCGATCGCGGTGCTCGGAATCCTGCTCACCCAGTCGCGGGGAGCGCTCGGGGCTGCGGCGATCGGCGCCGCGATCTGGTTCGCGGTGGTCCCGCTGCGGCTCCGGAGCCTGCCGGTGCTGGCGATCCCGGCGCTGCTCGCCGGCGCCGTGGGCGCCTGGGCGCTCTCCAAGGACCCGTTCTCGGTGAGCCGCGTGTCGCTTCAGGCGAGGGAGGCCGTGGCCGGCGACTTCGGCCTGCTGGTGCTGCTCATGCTCCTACTGGCGCTCCTCGCGGGGCTGGCGGTGAACATGGGCGCCGAGCGCGGCATCGTGCCGCTGCGCCTGCACCGTCGCATCGGGATCGCGGCACTCGTGGCGGCCTGCCTGCTGCCGCTGGCCGCCTTCACGTCGGTGGCGGTGAGCGATCGCGGGCTGTCGGGAACGATCGACGACCGCGTGAGCCAGCTCACCAGCGAGACCGAGATTGCGCCCACAGAGGGCGGCGACCGCGTGCTGGCCGCGTCCTCGACGCGCGGGAAGTACTGGCGCGAGGCGGGCCGCGTCTTCGAGGCGCGCGAGTGGGCCGGAGTCGGCGCGGGAGCATTCGCCGTCGCGCGCCTGCGCCACCGGACCGACGCCTCGATCACCCGCCACGCGCACGGCTTCGTGCCGCAGACGCTCGCCGACCTCGGGATCGTGGGCGTGCTGCTCACAACGCTGCTGCTGCTCTCATGGCTGGCGGCCGCGCTGCGGACGACGGCGCTCTACCCGCGCCGTCTCGACGAGCTGCGCCGGCCGGGGGCCAGGCGCCCGCGGCGCGACTGGGGTCCCGAGCGGATCGCGCTGGTGGCGCTGGGAATCGTGCCGATCGTGTTCGGGCTCCAGTCGCTGATCGACTGGACCTGGTTCATCCCCGGCCCGATGGCGCTGGCGCTCGTCGCTTCGGGCTTCGTCGCCGGGCGCGGTCCGGTCACGGCGCCGCTCGAGGCCGGCGGCCCGGTGCCGGGCGCGCCGCCCGAGCCGTCCGCCCAGCCAGAGGGCCGGTCTCGGCGCCCGCGCGATGTGGGCCGGGCCGTGGCGGCCGGCGGCGTGGTGCTGGCGGGCCTCATCGTGTGCTGGGCGATCTGGCAGCCGGAGGCGTCCGACCGCGCGACCAACCAGGCGTTGGAGCTCGCCGGCGAGCGCGACTTCACCGATGCGCTCGTGAAGACCGAGGACGCGGAGGACGCCAACCCGCTCTCGCCCGACCCGTACCTGGTGCGCGCCGCGGTCGACACGCAGGCCGACCGGGTCGACGACGCGCGCCGCACGCTCGAGGACGCCGTCCTGAAGTTCCCGGGCGATCCGCAGACCTGGAACCGCCTCGCGGCCTTCCAGCTCGGCACGCTCGACAATCCCACCCAGGCGCTCGAGACCCTGCGGGGCTCGCTCTACCTCGATCCCTTCTCGACGTTCGCGCGCCAGCTCTTCCTCGAGGCCCGCAAGCGCGAGCGGGAGCTCGAGGCGGCCGAGGCCGAGGCCGCGGCGGCTGCGGCGAAGGCGAAGGCGAAGCCCAGGGCGCAGGCCGAGTCCGAGTCCAGGTCCGCGCCTTAGCGACCAGCCCGGGAAGTTCTTGACGACGGGCGCTGCCGTCCTGACCTTTCCGGCCAGGAGCCGGCTAAGTCAGGACGGTGGCGAGCCAGCGGCGCCTGTCCCCCTAGCGCCCCGCTCGCGCCAACAGCGTCCCCGCCCGCCGCTCCAGGGAGCGGATCTCGAAGCCCATCTCCGTGAGCAGCCGGCGCAGCGACCTGCGCGTGAAGAAGCGCAGGTGGGGCGAGAGCGGGTCGGGCGCGCGCATGAGCGGCGGGCTCGCCGGCGTGGTGAGCGCGAGCTCGCCGCCCGCTCGCAGCACGCGCCGGACCTCCGAGAGGAGCAGCTGCCCGTCGCGCACGTGCTCGATCGTCTCGGCGCAGAGCACCAGGTCGAACGCGCCGTCCTCGAAGGGCAGGACCTCATCGGGCACGAGTTCCACGAGCGCCGTGTCCGACGGGAGCCGGCTGCGCGCGCGGCCGAGCGCCAGCGACGACACGTCCGCCGCCGTGACGCGTGCGGCGTCGATGAGCGCGGTCAGGCTGCCGTCCCCGCAGCCGAGGTCGAGCGCGTGCTCGACGCGCCCGAGCGAGCGCACGAAGGCCGCGAGCTGCGCGGCGGGCGGGCCGGGGTCCTCGGGCACGAGCTCCCAGAGCTCGTCGTCGTAGCGGCTAGGAGACACGGCTGGATCGCATCGCTGCGCACCCGGCCGAGCCGGGTGCTTGCGCGCGACCCTGGCGATCAACATCAACGTATGCCCGAAGGGTGCGGTACGCGGCCGCGACCCGAGCACGTCCAGGCGGTGGACGACCCGCTGCGCGGGCGCCGGCAAGCGGCGCCAGCCGTAGGTGAGTGCATGCAGCTCGGGCTCGAGGCCCGCCGCCCGGGCCTCGCGCACGAGCGCTCGTGGCGAGAGGGGGATGTCGTCGGGGGTCCCGTGCACGGCCACGCCGAGCCCGAGCCGGTTGGCGGCGGCGAGGCCGGCGCCCACCGGATGCCACAGCCCCGGCTCCACGGCCACCAGCGCCCCGCCGGGCCGCAGCAGCCGGGCAGCCTCACCGAACACCGGCTCGAGCGGGCCCTGGTAGGCCAGGTGATGGAGCACGAGCCGGTAGAGCACGACGTCGAAGGAGCCCGGCGCGTAGGGCAGCCGCCCGGCACGCCCGACCGCTCCGTCGTCGAGCTCGCCGCTCGCGACGAGCGAATCGATCAGCTCCGCCTCGAGGTCCACGCCGGTCATGCGGAAGGCCGGCCTCGGGAACAGGTGACGTCCGGGATGGCGCCCGCAGCCGACCGACAGCACGTCGCCGGTCTCGAGCGACAGGCGCTGGTCGAGCAGCTGGCGCTCGCGGCCCATCTCCTGGTCGTAGTGGACCTGGAGCGTGTCCGCGTCGGTCAGTCGGTCGAGGAGGTTGGCGCTGCGGTAGGGCTCGCTCACCACGCCCCCCGCGCGCGGATCACGGCGGGGATCGTCTTGAGCAGGATGGTGAGGTCGAGGAAGACCGACCAGCGCTCGAGATAGAGGAAGTCGAGGCGGACCAGCTCGTCGAAGTCGAGCTCAGAGCGGCCCGACACCTGCCACAGCCCGGTCATGCCCGGCAGCACGAGGTAGCGCTTGCGATGCCAGTCCTCGAGCCGCTGGTAGTCGCGGGCGGGCAGCGGCCGCGGACCCACGAGCGACATCTCTCCGCGCAGCACGTTGAGGAGCTGGGGCAGCTCGTCGAGGGACCAGCGCCGCAGGAAGCGCCCCACCGACGTGATCCGGGGGTCGTCCTTCATCTTGAAGATCGCCCCGCTCACCTCGTTGTGGGGCTCGAGGTGGTCCTGGAGGTGCTCGGCCCCCACGACCATCGTCCGGAACTTGAAGCACGCGAACGGCTTGCCGCCGATGCCGGGGCGAATCGACCGGTACAGCACGGGCCCACGCGAGGAGAGCTTGATCGCGAGCGCCGCGACCCCCATGACCGGCGCGAGCACGATCATGAGCAAGGCCGCGCCGAGCAGGTCGAAGGTGCGCTTGACGACCCAGTCGGCCCCCTCGAACACGGGCGGCTTGAGCTCGAACAGCGGCAGCGCCTGGCCGGGCACGTACTCGACGCTGTCCATCAGGATCTCCATCGTCGACGGCGCCACCCGCACGCGCACGCCGTGGCGATGGCAGCGCTCCACGAGCTCGACCGCCTCCTCCTGGGGGAAGTCCGCATCGGCGATCAGCACCTCGTCGACCGAGTCGAAATGGCGCTCCAGCTGCTCCAGCGAGCGGAAGTCGCGGAGGCCGTCGAGCAGCGCGATCGGGGTGCGCGCGACGAAGCCGTACGGCTCGATCTCGCGGCTGTCGCTGAGCGCGTGCGAGACGGCCTGGATGTTCGAGCCCGAGCCGACCAGCACCGCCCGTCGCCGGTAGCCCGCCGCCCGCAGCACGGCGCCGCTGATGCGCTCGAAGACCCAGCGCAGCGACGACACGTAGAGGAGCGCGAAGAACAGCGAGGCGTAGAAGATGTAGTACGACTGGAAGCGCTCTCCCTCGATCTCCGCGTAGATCAGCACCACGAGCGTGACCTGGAAGAGCCCCGCGATCACCTTCGAGAAGCCCGGACGCTGGGCCCGCTCCCGGTAGAGCCCGGAGCGGGCGAACAGCAGCAGCATCACGAGGCCGCCGAGCGGCAGGTAGTCCTTCGCCTGCGCCCACATCTGCCCGAGCTGGTCGGGGTTCACGATCGCCGTCTTCACGACGAGCGCTGTGTAGATCGCCAGGAAGAGACCGATGAGGTCGAGCGTGGCCAGCGTCACGATCCGGACGACGGCGCGCAGCAGGTCGTAACGGAGCACGCCGCTGAGCACGGGCTTTCCCGCGCGCACGTCGCGCTCAGGCAGGGTGGCCGGCTCGACCTCCCGCAGCTCCTTTACCAAACCGTTGGCCACTGGTCGTTCCCCGGAAGTACAACAGGTGGGCGACGCCAATGTATCGGCAGCGCAGGTTCTCATTCATGCCGGCGCTCCCGCCGGCGCCGTCACCCGGACGAGAAAATCCTCGCAGTTTGCGGTCTCGCCGCTGGAAAGCGGGGGCGAGTGGTTCAGGATCGCGCCTGAACGTCGTGCAGATGCTCAAGCGCAGGAGCCGCCCCGAGAGGGGCGACATCGACGAGGCCGCCCTGAGGCTGCTCTCGCGGCACGGGGCGCAGATCCTCGGCACGGCGCGACGCTACGCCATGACGCCGGAGGACGCCGAGGACGCCTACCAGCGCGCCCTCGAGATCCTGCTCACGAAGGCGCCCACCACGCGCGAGGAGGAGCTGATCCCCTGGCTCAAGACCGTGGTCAAGCACGAGGCGTTCGCGCTGCGCCGCCAGCGCGAACGACACTCTCCGGTGACCGACGACGGCGAGCTCGGAGACCGGCCTACCCCGCCCGCGATCACGCACGACCAGGCCGAGCGCCTCGAGCAGCTCCGTCAGGGCGCGGAGGCGCTCGCGGAGCTCAAGCCGCACGAGGTGCAGGCGCTGCTGCTGCGAGCGGAGGGCTACTCCTACCGGGAGATCTGCGAGCGCACCGGCTGGACCTACACGAAGGTCAATCGCTTGTTGACCGAGGGCCGGCGTGCATTCTTGCGGCGGGTGTCGGGTATCCAGGGCGGGGCGGAGTGTGTGCGTTTCGAGCCGCTGTTGTCGGCGCTGGCGGACGGTGAGGCCTCGGCGGAGGATCTGGCGCTGCTGCGCCCGCACATGCGCACCTGCCTGGCCTGCCGGGCGCGGCTGCGCGAGTTCCGCGCGGCGCCCGACCGGGTGGCCGCCTTGGTGCCGCCGCTGGCGCTCGCGGCCGCCGACGCGGCGCCTGGCGGCGGCGGCGCGGCGCGCGGCTTGCTCGAGTCGACGCTGCAGTCGATGCTGGGCGGGGCCCAGCACAAGGCGGGCGCCCTTGGCGAGCGGCTGCACGCCGCCGCCGAGCTCGCCACCGGCCAGAAGCTCGCGGCGGCGGCGGTGTCGGCCGCCGCGCTCGCGGGCGGCGGCGCCACGGTCGACCAGTTCGGCGGCGAGCGCGCCCCGCAACCGCCCGCGATCGAGCAGCGCGCGGACACCAAGCCGATCAAGGAGGAGAGCACGGTGGAAGTCGAGCCCGCCCCGGTGGTCGAGCAACCGCCCGCCACGCCGGCCCCGCCGGCCGAGCAGCCGGCGCCCTCCCCTGAGCCGGCGCCCGCACAGCCGCCGCCCCCGCCGCCCGATCCGGCCAACGAGTTCGCCCCCGGCGGCGCCGGCCCCGCCACCACGCTCGAGGCCGCCCAGCCGGCGCCGCCCACCCAGACCAGCTCAGGCCTCGCCCCGGCGGCCGGCGGAGGCGGCAGCGGCGCGGGCGGCGGCGGGGCCGGCGGCGAGTTCGCGCCCTAGCCAGCCCACATGGCGACCGACCGTCACCCGCGCCGTTCTTCGGTACCGCGGGGTCGGCGGTGACCTCTCCGCCGGCGCGCAGGACACCGTGCGGGCGATGATCAATCAACTGGTGGCGAGCTACCGCCTCAGCCGCGAGGACGCGTACGTGCTCTGCAGCCTCGTGGTCGACCTCAAAATCTCCGAGATCATCGACGGCGGCCAGGTGGCGCGGAACGGAGTTCCGCTTGGAGCGATGCCGACGCTGTGGGACGATCGTCGTCGCAGCGCGGCGAGCCGGCGCTGCTGTCCGGAAGGGAGGCGCCACGGCGTCGGATCGCCCCGAGCTTTCGAGCATGGCAGTCGACTACGCGCGGTACGCGCTCTCGCAGCGGGCCGCGTTCGAGGCGACCCGCCCGGACGTGCTCGCGGCCGCGCGGCTGTTTGCGGGCGAGCCGGTGCTGCGCGTGGTCGATCTCGGCGCCGCGGACGGGGTCAACTCGCACGGCCTCATCCGCCATCTCGTGGAGGAGCGCGCCGGCCGCCCGCTGGTCTACGCGCTCGTTGATCTTCCAACGAACGCATGGGGGGTCGCCGCCGACCACGTGCGCCACGCCTTCGGTGGAGCGGCGGACGAGGCCGGGGTTGTTGTGATCCCCGCGTCGGGTGACACGGGGCCGGGGATCGCCGATGCGGGCACGGGGGCCCACTACGCCTCGCCGGAGGCCCACGGCGAGGCCTGCCGGCGAGCGGTCGAGCACGCCCCGCCCCCGGCGACGGTGATCAGCATGGCGGGAATTCCGCTCCAGCAGGCGCCCTGCCTGCCGACGGGTAGCGTGCATGTCGCGGTCACCGGGACGGCGATGCACTGGGTCGCCGACGCGGCCGGCCTGGCCTCGTCCGGGTCGGTCTTCCCGGGCTACCCGGACCACATAGACGAGGCCGAGAGGCGAGTCTGGCGCGTGGCCGCGGCGCGGCAGTGGGAGCGGCTGCTGGAAATGCGCGCCATGGAGCTCGCGCCGGGCGGCTGGTTCATCGCCGCGCTCCCGGCCTCCCCCGCTCCGTGCCCGGAGAGGACGGGGCTCTACGTGGAGATCATCGGGGACATGAACCGGGTGCTGGCCGACTGGTGCCGCGCGGGGCGCATCGGCGCCGCCACGGTCGCCGCGGTAGTCGTTCCGGTGTGGATGCGCACGCTCGATGAGATCCGGCGCCCATTCGAGGCGGGCGGAGGGCACGTCGCCGGGCTCGAGCTCGAGAGGGCCGAGCTCTTCCGTCTCGACAATCCCTATTGGCACGACGATCCCGCGGTGTTCGCGCGGGGCTACGTGCGGAGCGTGACCGCATGGGGCGGGCCGCTGCTCCTCCGCGCCTTCGCGCGTGAGGGCGAGGACCGCGCCCCCGGTCTCCTGGCCGACTTCCTCGGAGAGCTCGAGGAGCGCGTCGCGGCTGCCCCCGACCGCTACCGCTGGGACTACATCGAGGCCCTCGTCATCTGCCGGAAGGCGGACGGCACCGGGCGCGACCGGACGCGCTCATGAACTGGCCAGCGACTTGCCGAACGCGCACGCGCTCCCGGTGGACCCAAGTCTGGCTGCGAGAGCGCCAGTCAAGGGTTGGTGAAGGATTGCTGGACAGCCTCTGCGAAGTCGGCCATCGAGTTGAACTCCAGGTCGAAGGCCCGATCCAGACGGCCACACTCGAGCCCGCCCAGCCACCGCCGCCCACCCAGACCAACTCGGGCCTCGCGCCGGTGGGCGGCGGCAGCCTGGGAGGCGGCGGCTCGGGCGGCGAGGTCGCGCCCTAGCTAGCCCACATGGCGACCGACCGTGACCAGATACTCGGCGTTCATCAGCAGGCGGCCGTCGCTTGACTCGTTGCGGCGCTCGGCCATCTCGACGATCTCGGCCCGGCAGTCCTCCCAGCGACCCTCGCTGCTGAGGCGCTCGCGCGCCTTGAGCGTGGGGCCGTAGTTCGTCTCCATGAAGGCGACCCAGGCCTCGGCGGAGTCGAACCGCCAGGGGTTGTAGCCGCGCGCGAACGCGAGCTCGATCGGGGTGCCCGCGAACAGCCGCTGCACATGCTGCTCGCTGCCCCAGAGAGGCGGCGGCGAGGCATAGTCGGGCGGCGCCGGGAGATAGCGACCCATGATCTTGAAGAGCTCGCCGATCGCCCCCTGAGGGGTCCAGTTGACGAGTCCGATCCGGCCGCGCGGGCGCAGGACGCGCACCAGCTCCTGGGCCACGATCTCGTGCCGCGGCGCGAACTGGACGCCGAACACCGACAGCACCCGATTGAACGAGCCGTCCTCGAACGGCAGCGCCTCGGCATCGCCCTCGACCCAGTCGACGGCCACCTGGCGCTCCTCGGCGCGGCGGCGGGCGGTGTCGAACAGCTCGGGCGTGAGGTCGAGGCCGACGACCTGCGCGCCGGCGGCCGCGGCCGGGATCGCGACGTTGCCGGTGCCGGTGGCAACGTCCAGCACGTCAAGGCGCGGGCTCAGGTCCATATGGACCAGCAGGTCGCGCGGCGGCGCCTCGTCGATCAGTTCTGCCACGGACGCGTAGTCCCCGGCGGCCCAGGTTGCGCGGTGCACGCGCTTGAGGTCTGCAATAGCGGTCATCTCGTGGGTTCTCCTGTGGTTGCTGGAGGTGACGCTGCGAGTCTGCGCGCGCCGGCTTGGCGAAACCCTGCGCGAACCTTGTCGGACGTGTTGCTCGCGGGCCGGCCGCGCTTTACGGTGCGGCCGATGGGAGCGCGGATCCGGCTCTGTGGACGGCTCGAGGTCGAGCTCGGCGGGGAGCGGGTCGAGGGACGGCTGCCAGGCCGCCAGGGGCCGCTGGTGCTCGCGCTGCTCGTGGTCAACCGCGAGCGGCCGGTGGGTCGTGACGAGCTGATCGACGCGCTCTGGCCCGCCTCGCCGCCGTCCGATCCCGACGAGGCGCTCAGCGCGCTGCTGTCGAAGGTGCGCCAGGCGGTGGGCAGGGAGATCCTGACGGGCCGGCGTGACCTCACCCTGACGCTGCCCGAGGACGCGGAGGTCGATCTCGAGCTGGCGCTCGCGGCATCCGAGCGCGCGCAGGCGGCGATCGCGGACGGCGACGTCGCGACGGCCTGGGAGGCAGCCGAGACCGTGCTCGAGGTCAGCGGCCGTGGGTTCCTCGTCGGGCTGGACGCCCCGTGGGTGGAGGACCGGCGCCGCGAGCTCGAGGAGCTGCGCCTGCGCGCGCTCGAGGTCGCGGCCGAGTCCGGCGTCGCGCTCGGCGGGGCCCGGCTGGCGCGTGCCGAGCCCGCCGCGCGCGAGCTGGTGCGGGTGGCGCCGCTGCGAGAGGCAGGTCACCGCCTGTTGATGGAGGCGCTGGCCGCCCGGGGCGAGCTGGGCGAGGCGCTTGCCGCCTACGAGCAGCTGCGGGTCACTCTCCGCGACGAGCTCGGCACCACACCCGGTGCCGCGGTGCGAACCCTTCACGAGCGCCTGCTCGCCGGCGAGCGAGCCCGCCGCCCGCGTGGCGCCGAGCGCCGCTGCGCAGCCGGTGCCGCTGCCGGCGCTCCTGGCCCGTGAGCGCGGCGAGTTCGTGGGCCGCGGGCCGGAGCTCGAACGCCTCGAGCGCGCCTGGGAGGCCGCTCGCGCGGGGAGCCGGCGGCTTGTGTTCCTGGCCGGCGGGCCGGGCATCGGCAAGACGCGCCTGGCCGGCGAGCTGGCGCGCGCCGCGCAGGGCGGCACGGTGCTCTACGGCGCCTGCCAGGAGGAGGCGCTCGTTGCCTACGAGCCGTTCGTGGAGGCGCTTCGCCACTACGCCCGCGCCCGCTCGCTGGACGGGGTGCTGGACCGGCTCGGCCCCGGCGGAGGGGAGCTGGCGAGGCTGCTCCCGGAGCCCGCTCGGCAGCCTCCTCACGAGCGCGACGCGGCTCCCGAGGATCCGGAGACGGGCCGCTACCTGATGTTCGAAGCGGTGTCCGCGCTCCTCACCCACGCCGCCGAGCAGGCGCCCCTGCTGCTCGTGCTCGACGACCTGCACTGGGCCGACCGCTCCACCATCCAGTTGCTGAGACACGTCGCGCGCGCCCAGCACGAGGCCGCGCTCCTCATCGTGGGCTCCTACCGCGACATGGAGGTCTCGCCCGAGCATCCGCTCTTCGAGCTGCTCGCCGACCTGCGTCGCGACGGCCTGTTCGAACGTCTGACGCTCGACGGCCTCGACCGGCGGAGCGTGGAGACCCTGATCAGCTCGCAGTCCGGGCAGGCGGCGTCCTCGGAGCTCGTGCGCACGGTGCACTCGGAGACCGAGGGGAACCCGTTCTTCGTCGAGGAGGTGGTGCGCCACCTGATCGAGGCCGGGCTGATGTTCGAGCGTGACGGGCCCGCGGGAGCGCGCGTGACGCCGGACCGGATCGGCGTGCCGGAGGGCGTGAAGGAGGTGCTCGCCCGGCGCCTGGCCCGTCTCTCGGAGCGGTGCCGCGAGGTGCTCTCGGGGGCCGCCGTGCTGGGCCGCGAGTTTCGCTTCGATCTGCTGCCCGCGATGACCGGGGCCGACGAGGACGCGGTGATAGGCAGCCTCGAAGAGGCGCTGGGGGCACGCCTCGTCGTGGAGGAGGAAGAGGGCCTGCTCTACGCGTTCACCCACGCGCTCGTCCGCGAGACGCTCTATGGCGAGCTCAGCGCGCCGCGCCGGCAGCGGACGCACGCGCGCGCGGCCCGCGCGATCGAGGAGTCGACGACATTCGCCGACGACGACGGCCGGGTGGCCGCGCTGGCGCTCCACTACCGGCTGGCCGGGGCGACGGTGGACTCCGCGAAGGGCATCGCCTACTCGCTGCAGGCGGGCGAGCAGGCCCGCCGGCTGTTCGCCTGGGACGAGGCCGCGGCCCACTGGGAGGGAGCGCTCACGCTGATGGAGCGCGCCGGCGCCGAGCCGGCCGAGCGCGCCCGCCTGCTCGTGGCCCTGGCGGTGATCTACGCGGTCATCGGGAACCTCGCCGGCCAGATCGCCCACCTCGAGCGGGCCCTCGCCCTCTACGTCGAGCTGGGCGACGACGAGCAGGCCGCTCGGGTGCACTCGCGGCTCGGCATGGCCTACTCGCTGATCGACTCCATCTACGCCGAGCACCTGGACATCGGGCGGGCCTTCGATCACTTCGACGCGGCCCGCTCGACCCTGGACCGCGGACCCGTCCGGAAGGCACGCGGCCACATGGAGACCGGGGTGGCCACAGCGCTCACCTACCGCCTCGAGATCGGGCCCGGCAGCGAGGCCGCCGGCCGCGCCATGGCGATCGCCGAGCAGCTCGGCGACGAGGCGCTCTGGGCGGGCGCGGCCGAGGCGTATGGCTGGCACAAGATCGTCGGCGGCGAGCTGGCCGAGGGCTTCGAGGCGGAGAGCCGCGCCTTCGAGGCGGCGGATCGGGGCCGCAGGCCGCTCCTCGCCTGGATGGCGTCGAACATCCGTGGCCAGATGGCCTGGGGGCTGGGTGACCCGGACGCGGCCCAGGCGTTCTTCGAGCCCCTGCTCGAGCTGTCCTACGAGGGCCAGACCGCCTACGGCCAGCAGCTGGCCGACGGGATCGGCCGCTGCCACGTGTCGCGCGGCGAGCTCGAGCCGGCGCGCGCCCTGCTCGCCGACGCCAAATCGACCTGGATCAGCCATTCGCTCCAGCCGCTGATCGACCTCTGGGACGGGCACTGGGATCGGGCCGGGGCGCTCGCGGCGCGAGTGCTCGAGACCAGCCGCCGGACGGGCAATCGCTGGGACGAGTGGGCCTCCCAGCACCTGGCCGGGCGCGTGCTGCTCCTGCGCGATGAGCCCGAGCGCGCCGTGGAGGTGCTCGAACGAGCTCGTCGGATCGTGCACGACGGCGGTGCGCGATACTTCGAGCTGTGGGTGCTTCCCGATCTCGCACGCGCCGACGCCGAGCGCGGGCGGGTCGACGACGCGCGCGCGCATCTGGCGCGCTGCTACGAGATCATGGATGCAGGTGAGGACTGGCGTGGAAGACGGGCGATCGTGGACGTCGCCGCCGCGGTGGTGCTGAGCGCCAGGGAACGGCCGGACGAGGCCGGGGCCCGCTTCCAGGGGGCGGTCGAGACGCTGCGCGGCTTCGAGCTGGTGGCCGAGGAGGCCGACGCCCTCGAGCAGTGGGGACTCGCCCTGGCCTCCGCGGGCGACGGCGCGGGAGCCGCGGAGAAACTCGAGGCCGCGGCCGGCGTGTACCGCCGCCACGGCGCGGGCGAGGCGTGGCTGGAACGCCTGCGACGCGACGCCCGGACGCACGGGATCGGCGCGCCATGAGCGTGGGCGTCGGCGTCACGCCGTTTCACACCGACGCCGACGCCACGATCCGCCTCGCGGTGCGGGCGGAGGAGCTCGGCTACGCGCGCTTCGGGAGCGCGGAGGGCTGGACCCAGGACGCGGTGGTGCTGCTCACCCAGATCGCCGGCAGGACCACGCGGATCGAGCTCGCGACGGCGGTCCTGCCGGTCTGGAGCCGCACCCCGGCGGCGATCGCGATGGCCGCCGCCGGTCTGCAGCGGGCCTCCGGCGGCCGCTTCTCCCTCGGCCTAGGCGCCAGCAGCCCGCCGCTCGTCGAGGGGCTGCACGGGCTCCGCTTCGACCGGCCGGTGGAGCGGATGCGCGAGACGCTCGTAACGGTCAGGGCGCTGCTCGACGGCGGCCGGCTGCCGCTCGAGCGCGAGGGCGTCAGGCCGCTGCGGCTCGGGGCGCCGCCCGAGCAGCGGATCCCGCTCATCGTGGCGGCCCTGGCGCCGGCGTCGATCCGCCTGGCCGGCGAGCTGGCCGATCACTGGCTGCCCTTCCTCTGGGCGCGCTCGCGGCTCGCCGACGGCCGGGAGCTCTTGGCGGAGGGCGAGGCGCGCGCCGAGGCGCCGAGCGCGACGGGGGTCGCGGCGAGCGTCCCGCTCGCGATCGGCCCCGGCGAGGAGGAAGCTCGCCAGATCGCAGCCGCCTGGCTGCTCGCCTACCTGACGCGCATGGGCCCCATCTACCCGCGGACGCTGCGCGACCGGTTCGGGTTCGCCGTCGAGATCGACGCGCTCCTCGAGGCCAACGCGGACGGCGGGACGCCCACCCTGCCCGCGGCAGCCGAGCGGCTCGCTCGCGACGTGACCCTCATGGCCACCTACGACGAGGCTCCCGACGCGATCCGCACCTGGCTCGAGGCAGGGGCTGACGCCGTCGAACTGGTGCTGCCGCTTGGGCTGCCCGAGGAGCGGCTCGGCGAGATGCTCGAGGCGGCGGCGCCTGCCCTCAGCCCTCGCTAGCGGGAGGTTGCGCGATGAGCCCACGCAGGCCGAGCTCCTTCGGGTAGGGCTCGAGGTAGGTCTGCGCCTGCGCCCAATGCGCCCCGGTCGCCCGCAGGTGGCGCGACAGCAGCGCGAGCGGCACGGCCACCGGGACGAGACCGCCGCGGTAGTCCTCGATCGCGTCGCGAAGCTCGCGGCGGTCGTCTGACCCGAGCGTGTCCTTCAGGTGCCCGGCCAGATGCATGAGGGCGTTGGCCTGGCGACCATGGGTGGCGCGCCGCGCGAAGGCACGCGCGTGCAGGTCCCGGTAGCGCGCGGCCAGCTCCCCGGGCGCCAGCTCCCGTTGACCGGCCACCACCTGTCCGAGCGTGCGGGCGATGTCCGGATCGTGGGCCAGCACGGCCACCTTCTCCGCCGAGTGGAAGCGCACGAGGTCGTCCGCGCTCCAGTCACCCGCGAAGAAGTCGCGCACGCGAGCATGGCCGAACACGCGGTCCACGAAGTGCTCGCGGAGACCCGGGTCGTTCAGGCGGCCCTCCTCCTCGAGCGCCAGTCCGGGCAGCTCCTTGGCCAGCACCCGGGCGAACATGCCCCGGCCCTCGGGTGAGGGACGCTCGGAGCGTTCGTCCCAGACCTTGACGCGCTCGAGGCCGCAGCTCGGCGAGCCCTTCTTCAGGACGAAGCCGGACAGGTCGCGCTCGCGCAGGTCCGCCGCGGTGGCGACGGCCCAGGCGCGCATCGCGTCCGTGTGGTCCGCGCCCGAGGCGCCCATCAGGCGCTCCTCGCCGCCGCGGCGCACGAGCCGGATCGGCTCGCGCGGCACGCCCAGCCCTATGCCGACCTCGGGACAGACCGGGACGAAGCGCACGTGGCGAGCCAGCTCCTCGAGCAGGAACGCGTTGCGCTTGTGGCCACCGTCGTAGCGCACCTGCTCGCCGAGCAGGCAGGCGGAGACGCCGATGAGGATCTCGCCCATCCGCGTCAACCCTACGGCCGCGACATCCGTACAGGAGACGAGATGCGCGTTCTGATCACGGGAGCAACCGGGTTTGTGGGCCGACGGCTCACGACACGCCTGGCCCTGGCGGGCACGAGCGTCCGCTGCCTCGTGCGCGACCGGCGCCGTGCGGGCGATCTCGAGCGGCTCGGCGTCGAGCTGCACGAGGGAGACGTGCTCGAGCCGGCGTCGCTCGAGGGCGCCGGGCGCGACGTCGACGTGGCCTACTACCTGATCCACTCGATGGGCCGCGGCGCGGACGGGGACTTCCTGGAGCGCGAGCGTCGCGCCGCTCGGGCGTTCGCGGAGCTGACCCGGCGCGAGGGGGTCGGGCGGATCATCTACCTCGGCGGCCTCGGGGACAGCAGCGCGTCGCGCCACCTGCGCGCGCGGGCCGAGACCGCCGCCATCCTGCACGAGGAGGGGCCGGCGCTCACCCACTTCCGCGCCGGCATGGTCGTGGGCAGCGAGAGCGAGTCGTTCCGCACGCTGCGCTACCTCGTCGAGCGGCTGCCGGTGATGATCGCGCCGGCGTGGCTCTCCACCGAGACGCAGCCGATCGGGCTCGACGACGTGCTCTCCTATCTCGCGCAGGCACCGGAGGTCGAGGCCTCGGCCGGGCGCGAGGTGCAGATCGGCGGGCCCGACGTGCTCTCGTACGCCGACATGCTCGACGAGATGGCCGACGCGCTCGGCCGGCCGCGCCGGCCGCGCCTGTCGGTGCCGCTGCTCACGCCCCGGCTGTCGTCCCTCTGGATCGGCCTCGTCACGCCGGTCGACACCGGCGTCGTGCGACCGCTGATCGAGAGCCTGCGCTCCCCCACGACCGTGACCGACCCGTCCGGCGCGGAGCTGTTCCCGATCAGCCCGCAGCCGTTCGCCCAGACGCTGCGCTCCACGTTGGCCGAGGAGCGCAGCGCCTAGCGCGCGCCTGCGCCGCCACCGTGGCGGTGCCCACGAGCAGGCCCTCCGCGAAGGCCGTGGTGCCGAACGAAGCGAGAGCTCGACGTGGAGCTGCCGGTGGACCCGGCGACTTCCAGTTCCTGGACGTGTCGCGCGAGCCCGGCGACGGCGACCCGTTGCACTCCGGGGACTCGGTGCTACGCGGCCCGGCGGCCTGAGCCGGCCCCGAAGCGGGCGGCCACCGCGTCGCGCCGGAAGTCGAAGATGCGATCGAGGTCGCGCTGCACCAGCGCCGTCCGGGCCGCCCGCCCGAGCGGTCCGAGCGGCAGCGCGTAGCGGATCTGATCCCGCATCAGCGTGCCGCCGTCATGCGGAGTGAAGGTGTGGGTGTGGTGCCAGAGCCGGTAGGGACCGCGCAGCTGGACGTCGACGAAGCGCCGTCCCGGCTCCCAGGCCTCGATCCGCGTGAGCCAACGGATCGGCAGGCCGTGCAGGCGCAGGCGGTACTCGATCAGGGTGCCCGCGTCCATGGCGACCGGCGCCGGGGTGACCACCCGGAAGTGCAGCCAGGGCGGCGTGATCGCCTCGAGGTTGACGGCGTCGCCGAAGAACTCGAAGGTCTCACCTGGCGGCAGCGGGAGCAACTGCTCGCGCTCGAGCGTGTAGACCCCCGCTCGGGCGCTCATCAGCCGAGCTGCCTCAGCGTCCTCGTGGTGATCGTGGCGGCGAGGCGAAGCTGCTCCTCGGTCGCCGGCGGCGGCTTCGGCCTCGAGTCACGGCCCTCGATGCCGGAGGCCAGCTCCGTGCTCGCGCGCCGGGCCAGGCCCAGACACAGGTCGCTCGCCGCCCTCACCGCGTCCGGCTCGACGCTCCATATGACCTCGAACTCGCGCTCGAGGTCGGGCCGAGGCTCGGCGGACGGCAGCTCGACGCCAGCGAGGCAGGCCGCGTGGCCGCGCGCGTCGCAGACCACGGCCCACTCGCGACGGAGCGGTCCGGATCGGTCGATCGGCAGCTCCGCCGGCGCACCCGCGGGGAGCCGCGGGCGGTCGAAGTCCGCGAACACGCAGGCAAGCTCGGCGGTGCGGGCGAAATCGCGCCAGCGGCGCTCGGACTGGCGGTAGAAGCGCTCGCGCTGGAACGAGCCGAACAGGAGCGGGCGCTCGGCGCGCGCGCAGCTCTCGTCCTCGATGGCGCGACTGAGGGCGAGGAGCGCCACCTTGCGCAAGGTGAAGGCCTCCAGATCGGGGCGACGACGACGCAGGCCGGCGAAGATGGACGGTTCGTCCTCGGGTCCGGCGGCGCGCGCCCGGGCGATCGCCGCAGCGAGCGAGAGCCCGCCGTCTCGCTCGCGTACGACCCGCTGCACCAGCTCGACGTCGTTCTCCCGGTAGCGCCGATGGCCACTCGGCAGGCGCTCGGGCAGGGGGAAGCCGTGGCGCCGCTCCCACATCCGCAGCGTGCCCTCGCTCACGCCGGTGCGCGCGACGAGCTCTCCGATGGCGAGGCCCGGTCGCTCGCCGGCGGCGCTCACGCCGCCTCGCCCAGGTGTGCGCGCGCCCGCTCGAGTCCGAGGCGGATGCGGCTCTTCGCCGTGCCCACGGGCAGCCGGGCGTCGCGCGCGATCTCGCTCGCCGTCAGGCCACGCCCGTAGGCGAGCAGGATTGCGTCGCGCTGCTCGCGCGGCAGCTGGGCCACGACGGTGAGGAGCTCGCGCCGCCGCTCTCGCCCGAGGGCGGCGTGATCCGCGCCGTCGGCGCTCTGCCTCCGCGCGAGCCCGACCTCGCTCGCCAGCCGCGCGCGGGCCGACTCGCCGGCCGCGCGTGTGCGCCAGCGGTCCAGCGAGCGGCTCCGGGCCAGCACCGTCACGTAGGCACGCAGCGAGCCGCGCGATGGGTCGAAGGAGTCCGGATCCCTCCAGAGTTGCAGGAAGAGGTCCTGCACCACGTCCTCGGCCGCCGGCGTGTCGCCGAGCACGCGCTGGGCGACCCGCAGGGCAACCGGAGCGAGGTGGCGGTAGGCCGCCTCGAACTGGCGTCGATCGGAGAGATCGTACATCGCAAACCTGAACATAGCATGCAGAAA
>CAWEVH010000033.1:0-46409 GCA_963812415.1 uncultured Thermoleophilaceae bacterium
TCGGCCCGCGCGGGTTCGAGCTCGGCCCCGAGCTCGTCCGCCAGCTCCTCGCACTTCTTGCGCGTGCGCGCGGCGAGCACGGGACGGAGCCCGCGCTCGACCATCGCCTCGGCAGTCAGCCTGCCGGTGTACCCGCTGGCGCCGAACAGGACGATCCGGCCGGCCATGTCAGGTTGGGCGCCGCGACTCAAGGGTCTGGCGCACGCGCTCCACCGCCTGCGGCACGCTGCGCTCCATGCGCTTCAGGTCCCAGCCGGTGAGCGTCACGACCAGCATCGGCGTCTTCGCGGTCACGGTGGCGTTGCGGAGCGTCCGCTCGAGCAACCCCATCTCGCCAAAGAAGTCGCCCGGGCCGAGGTCGGCTACGTGCTGGCCCTCCCGGGTGACTTCCGCCTCACCCTCCTCGATCACCATGAACTCGTACGAGAAGTCACCCTCTCGGACCAGATTGCGGCCGGCCTCGACCGACACCTCCTGGGCAAAGGTGGCGATTTGCGCGAGCTCGTTCTCCTCGATGTCCTCGAACAGGGGGATCGACTTCAGCCGGCCTGAATCCAACGGAGCCTCCTCGAACGCGGTCGCGGCGACTCTATCCCAACTGATCGAGCAGTCGAGACCGTCCGTATCAACAAGAGATGGCGTGCTTGCCCAAGCTCACGATCGCGTTCGCGCTCGGCCGCACGGCCTTCGGAATCGCGCTCCTGGCGGCGCCCGGGCGGGTCGGCGGCAGCTGGCTCGGGCCGGCGGCGGGCGAAAGACCCGTGCACGTCGCGATCCGCGGACTGGGCGCTCGTGACATCGCGCTCGCCGGGGGCGCGGCGTGGGCGGCGAGCCGGGGCGAGGGCATGCGGCCCTGGCTGGTCGGCACGGTGGCGGGCGACCTCGCGGACATCGGCGCGACGCTGGCCGCCGGCGACTCGATTCCGAGTCACGCCCGCTGGGGCACGCTGGCGCTCGCGGGCGGCTCCGCCCTGGCCGGCGCGGCGCTCGCGGCCTGGGCTGACTCGTGAGCACGCGCGTCGCGATCGTCGGCGCGGGCGTGTCGGGCCTCGTGTGCGCCCACCTGCTGGGCGAGAGCCACGACATCACCGTATTCGAGGCGAACGAGTACGCGGGCGGCCACACCAACACGGTGCGGGTCGACACCGCCCACGAGACCCATCACGTGGACACGGGCTTCATCGTCCTGAACGACCGCACCTACCCCAGCTTCCAGCGCGTGCTGGCGGCCGTGGGCGTGGAGACCCAGCCCTCGGAGATGAGCTTCTCGGTGAGCGACGGTCGCGACTTCGAGTACAACGGGGCCTCCCCGAACGGGCTATTCGCGCGGCGCTCCAACCTGGCGCGGCCCTCGTTTCACCGGATGGTGCTCGATCTCTTGCGCTTCAACCGCGAGGCGCCCGCGCTGGTGGGCCTGAACGGCTCGGGCCCGTCGCTCGGCGAGTTCCTCCACCGCGGCGGCTACTCGCAGGCGTTCGTCGAGCGGCTCATCGTTCCCCAGGCGTCGGCCGTCTGGTCGGCCGACCCGCGCCGCATGTGGGAATTTCCGGCCAGCATGCTGGCGGAGTTCTTCGCCAACCACGGGATGTTCGGCCTCGCGGGCCGGCCCAACTGGCTCGCGATCAAAGGCGGCTCGGCGCGCTATGTGGATGCGCTCGTGCGCCCGTTCCGCGAGAGGCTGCGGCTGGGAACGCCGGTGCGCCGGATCGAGCGCACCGACGACGGCGTGGAGCTCACGCCGGCCGGCGGCGAGCCCGAGCGCTACGACGAGCTGATTCTGGCCGTGCACTCGGACCAGGCGCTCAGGATGCTCGCCGACCCGAGCCGCTCCGAGGCCGAGGTGCTGGGCGCGATCCCCTACCAGGCCAACGAGGTCGTGCTGCACACCGACCGCTCGCTGCTGCCGCGGCGCCGGCGCGCCTGGGCTAGCTGGAACTTCCATCTGCTCGAGCGCCCGGCGGGCCGCACCACGGTCACCTACCACATGAACCGCCTCCAATCGCTCTCCGCCGATCGCGAGTTCTGCGTCACGCTCAACCGCTCCGATGCGATCGCCCCGGAAAGCGTGCTGCGCGTGATGCGCTACCACCACCCCGTCTACACGCCCGCGGGCATGGCCGCGCAGCGCCGCTTCGACGAGGTGAGCGGCGTGCGGCACACCCACTACTGCGGGGCCTACTGGGGCTACGGCTTCCATGAGGACGGCGTTGTGTCCGCCCTGCGCGTGTGCGAGCGCTTCGGGAGGCGGCTGCCGTGAGCGCGAGCGCGCTCTACGAGGGCTGGGTCAGGCACCGCCGCATGGAGCCTGTCGAGCACGAGTTCCGCTACCGGCTGTTCATGGCCTACCTGGACCTCGACGAGCTTCCCGAGCTGCTCGACGGCGTGCCGCTCTGGTCCGCCCGCCGGCCCGCCCCCGCCCGCTTCCGCCGCCGCGACTACCTCGACGTCGAGCACGACGGCCCGGTGCGCCTGCTCACGCACGTGCGCACCTTCGGCCACCTGTTCAACCCGATCAGCCTCTTCTACTGCTTCGACTCTGCCGGCGAGCGGGTCGAGCGGGTCGTCGCGGAGGTCACGAACACGCCCTGGGGCGAGCGCCACGCCTACGAGCTCGAGCCGCTCGCGTCGACCGTGTCCAAGGAGCTGCACGTGTCGCCCTTCCTGGCGATGAACGCCGAGTACCACGTGCGCCTGACCAGGCCGGCGGACCAGCTGCGAGTACACATGGAGAGCGTTCGCGACGGCCGGGTGGACTTCGACGCGACCCTGGCGCTGTCGCGCCGCGAGCTCTCTCCCTGGCCGCTGCTGCGCTACCCGTTCATGACCGCGCGGGTGGTGGCGGGCATCTACTGGCAGGCGGCGCGACTCAAGGTCAAGGGCGCCCCGTACCATCCACATCCGGCCCGATGATCGCCCGCACGCTGGTGAGTGCCGCCCTCGGCCGACTGACCGAGGGGCGGATCGAGATCGAAGAGGCCGGGCGCCTGCGCGCGTTCGGCCCGCCCGGCGCCGAGCTGCGCGCTCGCATCCGGGTGCGCGATCCGCGCTTCTGGAGATCCGTGCTCGGCGGCAGCCTGGGGGTCGGGGAGGCGTACGCCGAGGGGCGCTGGGACTGCGACGACCTCGTGACACTGGTCCGGATCGGCGCTCGCGAGATGCCGAAGCTCGACCGCCTGCGGGCGCCCCTCGCCCCGCTGCGCAGCGCGCTGACCCGCGTGCCGCGCAACACGCGCGGCGCGGCACGCAAGCACATCGCCGCGCACTACGACCTCGGCAACGACCTGTTCCGGCTCTTTCTCGACGAGACGATGACCTACTCCTGCGCGCGCTTCGAGCGGCCCGGCATGACGCTGTGCGAGGCGCAGGAGGCCAAACTCGATCGGGTCTGCCGCGCGCTCCGGCTGTCTCCGGACGATCACGTGCTCGAGATCGGGAGCGGCTGGGGCTCGCTCGCGCTCCACGCGGCCGAGCACTACGGCTGCCGGGTGACCACCACCACGCTCTCGCGCGAGCAGGGGGCGATGGTACGAGAGCGCGCGCTGGCCGTGGGTCTCGACGAGCGGATCGAGGTGCTCGGGCTCGACTACCGCGAGCTGCGCGGGCGCTACTCGAAGCTCGTCTCGATCGAGATGATCGAGGCGGTGGGCTGGCAGTACTACGACACCTTCTTCCGCACCTGCTCGGACCTGCTGGCGCCGGACGGCCTGATGCTGCTCCAGGCGATCACGATCGACCACCGCGCCTTCGAGGTCGAGAAGGCGGGGCGCTCGTTCGCGAACGAGCTGATCTTCCCGGGCGGCTGCCTGCCCTCGCTCGAGGTCCTCAGGCGCTCCTGCGCGCGCGCCACCGACCTGCGCCTGCTCGGGGGCGAGGACCTCACCGACTCCTACCCCGAGACGCTCCGCCGCTGGCGCCTGAGCTGGCGGGCGGCTGCCCACGAGGCCGCCCGGCTCGGCTACGACGAGCCCTTCCGGCGGCTCTTCGACTTCTACTTCGCCTGGTCGGAGGGCGGCTTCCTCGAGCGCCGCATCGAGGACGTGCAGGTGCTGCTCGCCGGACCGGCCTATCGCGTCTCGCGCGTGAACATACGCCCGGCGATTGCGTCCACGAGCGCTGCCGGACCGCGCGAGGCGAGCTTGGCGAGCGCGAGCCGGCCCCCCGGGCCGAGCACGTGATCGTCGCTCTCGATCGCCTTCACGACCTTGGCCGCCCACTCCTCGGGGCGCTGGTCGTCCCAGGCCTCCGCCTCCATGTGGCGGCCGTAGACCTCGCGGGTCGCGTCCAGCATGTCGGTGGCCACACCGGGGGTCACGAGGTGCAGGACGCTCACGCCCGTGCCCTTCAGCTCGCGTCGCAGCGCCTCGCTGAAGGCCACCACGCCGGTCTTGCTCGCGGCGTACGTGGTGGCCGCGGGAAACCAGGCGTAGCCGCTGATGCTGGCGTTGTTCACCACCTTGCCGCGCCCGCGCTCGACCATGCCGGGCAGCACGAGCTTGGTGAGATGCACGAGCCCCACGAGGTTGACCTGGAACATCGCGTAGATCCCGTCGGTGTCCTGCTCCTCGAGCAGGCCGCCGGTCATGAGACCGGCGTTGTTCACGAGCAGGTCGAGCGGCGGCAGCTCGCGGGCGGACGCTTCGATCGACTCGCGGCTCCCGAGGTCGACGCTCACAGGGCGGACCTCGCGCGCGCCGCCGGCGGGCGCCCCGAGCGGCGGGAAGCGCTCCGGGTCGCGGGTGCCGCACAGCAGGAGCCCGAGCGGCCGCTCGGCGAGCTCCTCGGCGACGGCTCGGCCGATGCCGCGGTTCGCGCCGGTCACGAGCGCTGTCTGTCCCTCGAGGTTCATCGTGGCTGAGAGTCTCCTCCACCATGTACGGGCGGGACGGGGTGAACCGCTCATCCTGATCCATCCGCTCGGGGCCGAGCTCGTGGTCTGGGAGCCGGTGATGGAGCGCCTCGGCGCCGAGCGCGACGTGATCGCCGTCGACCTGCCCGGCTTCGGCTCCTCGCCGCCGCTCGCCGGCGGAGCCGAGCCCACGCCGCAGGCGCTGGCCGCCGCCGTCGGTCGCCTGCTCGACGCGCTCGGCCTCGACCGCGTGCACGTGGCCGGCAACTCGCTCGGCGGCTGGGTGGCCCTCGAGCTCGGCAGGCTCGGGCGCGCCCTGTCGGTCACGGGTCTCTGCCCGGCGGGCTTCTGGGGCCGGCCGCTAGGCATGCGGTCCGGGCCGGACGTGCGCCGCCTCGGCCGGGCGCTGCTGCCGCTCGTGCCGGCGCTCGTCCGCACCGTGCGCGGCCGGCGTGCGCTCCTGTCGAGCTCAGTCGGGCACCCCGAACGCGTGCCGCCGCGTGCCGCCGCCCGGCTCGTGCGCGCGTACGTGACCGCGCCCGGCTTCGATGGCGCGAACGCGGCGATGCGGTCCGCGGTGTTCTCCGGGTTCCATGAGATCGAGGCGCCGGTGACGCTGGCCTGGGGGGAGCTCGACCGGCTCGTGGCGCCCCCGCGGCAGCGGCCCGAGGGCTCGCGGGGCGTGCTCCTGCGCGGCTGCGGCCACATCCCGACCTGGGACGATCCCGGGCAGGTCGCGTCGGTTGTGCTGAGCGCCGCGACTGGGTAGGGCGCCCTCAGGGCATCGGTCGCGTGGTTCTTCATGACAGTGATGAAAAACCACGCGAGCGTTGGCCGCGCCCCCTCCGAGACTCCTAGAGCTCGCGGCGCGCGTACTTCGTCACGGCCTCGCGCGCCCGCTGGCGGCGCGGGCGGTTCTTCCAGGCGCCGGGCTCGATCCGCTCCGAGACCTCGAGGTCGCGCTCGAACTGGTCGTGCAGCTCGCCCGCGAAGCGCTCGCTCTGGACGCAGAGGGTCACCTCGTCGTGGAGTTGGAAGGAGCGGTTGTCGAAGTTCACCGAGCCGACCGAGGACCAGAGCCCATCGATCACGAGCGCCTTGGCATGGAGCATCGTCGGGCAGTACTCGTAGAGCTCGACGCCGGCCTCGACCAGGGCGTCGTAACTGGCCCGTCCCGCCGTGCGCACGAAGCGCTTGTCGATGTGCGAGCCGGGCACGAGAATGCGTACCCGCGCGCCGCGCTCGGCGGCCTCGACCAGAGCCGTGGTGAACGGAGGCCGCGGCACGAAGTAGGCGGCTGTCAGCTCCACCTGCTCCTTCGCGGCGGCCAGCGCCAGGAAGTAGAGGGCCTCGGCGTTCGTGTCGCCCACACTGGCGCTCGAGCGCATCACCTGCATGGCGCCCCCGCCGTCGATCTCCTCGAGCTCGGGCAGATAGCGCTCCCCGGCCAGCACGTGGCCGGTGCACTCGAGCCAGCTCTCGGCGAACGCCCCCTGCAGGCCGCGGACCACGGGACCGCGCACGCGCACGTGGGTGTCGCGCCAGTGATCGGGATCCTGAGCGTTGCCGGTCCATTCCTCCGCGATCCCGACACCGCCGGTGAACCCCACCCGGCCGTCCACGATCAGCAGCTTGCGGTGCGTGCGGTACTGGAGGCGCCTCACGGCGTAGGGCTTGGGCGGGCGGAAGTAGCAGACCGTCACGCCGTCCTCGCGCATCTCGTTCACGAGGGTCCGGTCCATCTTGGCCGCCCCCACCGCGTCGATGATCACGTTGCACTCGACGCCGACCCGCGCCCGCTCGCGCAGGGTTTGGGCCACCTGGTCGGCGATCTCGCCGCGCCAGTAGGCGTAGGTGAGCAGGTTCACGGTCTCCTCGGCCGCGCGGATCGCGTCGAGGTAGGCGGGGAAGATCTGGTCGCCGTTGATCAGCAGCTCGACGTCGTTGCCATAGGAGACCGGCGCGCCGGTGAGCACCTCGGCGGCGTGGAGGAAGCGCTCGTCGCCGACGTCGACCTCGCCGCGCAGCTCGTAGCCGTGGCCGCCCTCGCGCCGGTGGCGCAGGCTGTCGGCGGCGTACCAGGCGAGGCCGGCGGCGGCCACGCCGGCGGGCCAGGCCCAGCGGGCCGGAGGAATCCGTGCGTCCATTGGCGGCGAAGCTACCCCGAAGGAGCCGAACTCATGCGCCCGAGCCGTCGCCGGCGCGCCCGGCGCCAGGCCAGGACGATGGCCACGGCCAGCGCCACGACGAGCAGCAGCGCCAGCACCGGCACAACGAAGGCGGCGAGCGTGAGCAGGGCGGAGCCGGCGTCCTCGAGCAGCGAGAGGACCGGGTTGCCGACGCCGCCGGTGCCGATCGTCGAGAGCGGCCGGATCGCGGCGCGGCCGGCGTGGATCGACTCGGCCGTGCCCGCGCCGAGCAGGGCAGCGACGAGCGTCGGAACGTCGTCCTCGACGCCGGTCTGCCCGGTGAACAGCACGGCGCCGCTCACCGGCGCCACGACCGTTCCGATCGTGTGCAGCACGTGGTCGACCGCCGGGATCTTGTCGCCCACGAAGTCCGCCACCGTGAGCAGCGCGAGCAGCACCAGCGTGCCGGTTCCCGTCAGGTCGTCGAACGGCTGGGCGAGGTCGACCGCGTCGAGCCGGGTGAGCAGGGCACCGGCGAAGAGGGGCAGCCAGGCGTTGAGGCCGGCCGCGGCGCTCAGCCCGAACGCCGCGCAGATGCTCGTGAGGTCCACACGCCAAGACTAGGATTCGCGCGCGATGGGAGTGGCCCCTCCTCCTCCGATGCCAGGCGGCGTGCTCGCGCGGCTGCGCTCCGACATGCGCTGGCAGCGCGCGGCGCGCGGGCAGTGGCCGCCGGGCGAGCTCTCGTTCAGCATGCGCAGGACGCGCGAGTTCGAGCGCGAGCCGCTGCCCCTGCTGCTGCGCCTGCACTCCGAGTACGGACCGGTCTTCTCGATCAGGCTCATGTACGCGCCGGTGGTGTTCGCGCTCGGGCCGGAGGCCAACCACTACATCACGGTGTCGCACGCCTCCAACTTCCGCTGGCGCGACGGCGGCTTGGGCGACCTGATCCCGCTGCTGGGCGACGGCCTGCTCACCACCGACGGCGACTACCACCGGCGCGCCCGGCGGATCATGCTGCCCGCCTTCCACCGCGAGCAGATCGCGGCCGCCACCGCGACGATGGCCGCGGAGGCCGAGTCGGCGCTCGCCGGCTGGACGCCCGACACGCGCCTCGACCTCTACACATGGACGCGCCGGCTGGCGCTGCGGATCGCGATGCGGGCGCTGTTCGGCTTCGACCCCGATCGGGACGCCCGCGACGCGTCGATGGCGGAGGAGTTCGAGGCCGTGCTGGGCTACTGGGGCCGCGACTACGTCGTGCAGATGCTGCGCGGACCGGGCAGCCCGTGGCAGCGCATGCTGCATTCCCGGGGCCAGCTCGACCGTGTGATCTACGACGAGATCGCCGAGCGCCGCCGCTCGGGACGGCGCGGCGCGGACATCCTGAGCCTGCTGCTCGACGCCACCGACGAGGACGGCAGCACGCTCTCCGACGAGGAGCTGCGCGACCAGGTGATGACGCTGCTGTTCGCCGGCCACGACACCACCACCTCGACCGTGGCGTTCCTCTTCTACGAGCTCGCGCGCAACCCCGAGCAGCTCGAGTCGCTGGACCTCGAGCTGGCCATCGACGAGACGCTGCGCATGTATCCGCCGGCCTGGATCGGGCCGCGCCGGTCGATCGACGCCTTCGAGCTGTGCGGCGTGCACGTGCCGGGCGGCGTGCTCGTGAACTACTGCTCGTGGGCGAGCCACCACCTGGCGCACGTGTTCCCCGAGCCCTGGCGGTTCCGCCCCGCTCGCTTCGCGCCGGAGGCGCGCGCCGAGCTGCCGAAGGGGGCCTATGTGCCGTTCGGGGGCGGCTCACGGACGTGCATCGGCATGCGCTTCGGCCTGCTCGAGGTGAAGGCGATCGCCGAGGCGATCCTGAGCCGCTTCACGCTCGAGCTCGCCGAGCCCTGGCGGCCGCTGTCGATCCGCCAGATGCCCACGCTCTCGCCGCGCGGCGGCCTGCCGATGACCGTGCGCGCCCGGTGAGCCGGCAGCCCACCCGATGATCGCCCTGCTGGGCGGCCTCGGCGCCGCGCTCGGCTTCGCCGGTGCGACCCTGCTGAACGCTCGCGCCACCCACCTGATGCCGGCCACCCACCTGCTCGCCTGGGTGCTGATGATCGGGCTCGCGCTCACGCTCCCGCTGGCGCTCCTGGATCTGCCGGAGTCGCTCAGCGCCGGTGAGGTGGGTCTGCTCTGGGCGGCCGGACTCGGCAACGTCGCGGGCCTGCTCCTCTCGTATCTCGCGCTGCGGCACGGGCGGGCGGGCGTGGTGGCCCCGATCATCTCCACCGAAGGCGCGCTCGCCGCGCTCGTGGCGGTCGCCGCCGGAGAGGCGCTCGAGCCCGGCGCGGGCTTCGTGCTCGGTGCGATCGCCCTCGGGATCTGGCTCGCGGGCTCGTCGCGCGCCGAGGCGCCCGCGCGGCCGGGCGAACGCCATCCTGAGGCGCACGCCGTGCTGCTCGCGCTCGCCGCCGCCGTCTGCTTCGGCGTGAGCCTCTACGCCACCGGGCGGGTGAGCGACGACCTGCCCCTCGCCTGGGCGCTCATCCCCGCGCGGCTGATCGGGACGATCTTCGTGGCCCTTCCGCTGGTCGTGTCGCTCAAGCTTCGCCTTCCGCGGCAGGCGGCCCCACTCGTGGTGGCGTCCGCCTGCTGCGAGGTGGCGGGGTTCGCGAGCTACGCCGTCGGCGCCCGCGACGGGATTGCCATCGCCGCGGTGCTCGCCTCGCAGTTCGGCGCGATCGCGGCGGTGGCGGCGGCCTGGCTCTTCAACGAGCGCCTGGCGCGGATCCAGGTCGTGGGCGTGGCGGTGATCGCGGCCGGCGTGGCGCTGCTGAGCGCGTTGCAGGCCTGAGCGCGCTAAGCGGCCGCCGCGACCGGCAGGTGGTCGAGCGCAACCGCCAGCGCCGCCCGCGACCCCGTTCCGATCGCCGACGCCACCGAACGCAGTCGCTCCGTGGCCGCGTCGCCGGCCGCGTAGACACCCGACACCGCGGTCCGGCCGTCTCCGTCCGTGACGATCGTCCCGCCGGGGGTCAGCTCGCACCCGAGCGCCGCCGCCAGCCCGTTCGGCTGCTCGCGCCGCGTGCGCACGAAGAGTGCGTCGCGCTCCTCGGCGGGCCCGGACGCGAACTCGATCCGATCCAGGTGGCCGCCGCCGCCCGCCAGCCGCCGAATCGGCTCCTCGCGGACTCGCACGCCCGCGGCGGCGAGCAACTCCCGCCCTCCGTCGCCCAGGTGCGCCGGCCCGTCGGTCACCAGGACCACGTCGCTGCTCCAGCCGGACACGACGAGCGCCGAGCGGACGACATCGGGCCCGTTGCCGTGCACGGCCAGCGCGAGGTCGCGCACCTCCCAGCCGTCGCAGAACGGGCAGTGGAAGACCGATCGGCCCCACAGCGGCTCGATCCCCGGCAGCGCGGGCGGCTCGTAGCTCAGGCCGTGCGCGAGCACGAGCGCGTGCGTGCGCAGCTCGCCGCCGTCGGACAGCCTCACCTCGAGCTGCTCGGAGCGCACACCGGCGTCGACGACGGCCGCGTCCCGCACCTCGACGGTGGGGAGGCCCGCGAGCTGCTCGCGGCCGGCGCGGCGCAGCTCGACGGGCGCGAGACCGCCGTGGCCGAGCAGTCCGCCGATCGCGCTCGACTTCACGTTTGCGGGCCGACCGGTGTCGAGCACCAGGACCCGGCGTCGCGCCCTCCCGAGAGCCAGGGCGGCACTCAGGCCCGCCGGGCCGCCCCCCACGACGACCGTGTCCAGCCGCGACACCCTGCGTGGCGGGCGTCCGTGACGCAGGCGCCGCCGCTCGCCGTGCCGAATGGCAGGGAGCGAAGCGTTGGGGAGTATGTTCGCCTGGCTGGACATGGTCGATGGATAAGACCGCGAGAAGGTTCGGAACTCATCGGTACGGTGAGCAAACCATTAAGCTCGCCGCGCATGTGTGAGGCGCCTCACACGTCGGGCCGCAAGAGCCCGCTCGTGAGCGGCCGTGTCGAATTCGCGGTCGCTCATTCGACGCTCCAGTAGATCGGAAAGGAGCTGCCGTGTCCGCAACCGTCCTCTACATGTCCATGTCCCTCGACGGCTTCATCGCCGGGCCCAACGAGGGACCGGGCAACGGGCTCGGCGACGGCGGGGAGCGCCTGCACGAGTGGGTCGTGGGCGGTGGCGACGCCGACCACAAGGCCATCTCGGGCCGGCTGGCCGGCGTCAGCCGCCAGGTGGTCGACGAGTTCATGGCGACAGGGGCGGTCGTCGCTGGCCGGGGCACCGTCGAGCCGGCGGGCTTCTGGGGCGGCGACCACCACGACGGCGTGCCGATCTTCGTCCTCAGCCGCGCCGTGCCCGACGGCGAGCTCGGGCGGTGGCCGCTCGTCACTTACGTGAACGACGTCGCTACCGCGATGTCCGAGGCCAAGCGCGCCGCCGGCGACAGGAACGTGCTGGTCCACGGCGCCGGAACCGCGCAGCTCGCGCTCGCAGCCGGCGTCCTCGACGAGCTCGAGATCCATCTCGTCCCGGTGCTCCTCGGCCAGGGGCGCCGCCTGTTCGACAACCTCGATCCCGAGCACATCGAGCTGGAGCGCACCCGGATCCTCGAGGGGGAGTCCGGCGTCACCCACATGCACTTCCGCGTCCAGCGCTGACGTGTCCGCCGCTCCAGCGCCCTGAGCGATGGGTCGCTCAGCGCGTGGTGTAGGCGTCAGGATCCCGCAGGAACTGGCGGGCGCAGTCATGCGAGCAGAAGCAGTAGAGCTCGTCACGGTGCCGGACCGTGCCCGCCTCGCGGCCCTCCGCGACCAGCATGCGGCACACAGGGTCGGTGTGGTGCTCCTCGCTGCTGCGGGCGTCGTGGAGCGCGGCGAAGAGCGGGACTGGGAGGGTCACGTTCCGCATCCGGTGCTGTCCCCGGCCCTCGAACTCGACGCCTTCGAGCTGCTGGGCGGCATCTCGCACGGTGTCGGTCACCAAGACCTCTCCGCCGGCTGCGACAGCCGCCACCCGCGCGGCCAGGTTGACGGTGGCACCGAACCAGTCGCCCTCACGTTCGATGGCCGTGCCGTGATGCATTCCGACCCTGACGGCGGGATAGCCGTGACCCGCCATCACGTCGTGAGCCGCAGTGAGGCCCAGCAGTACAGCTTGGGAGGGATCGCCATGGCGGACCATCACCGCATCGCCGATGGTCTTGACCACCTCGCCGCCGCTTGCTCGTGCTGCCTTCGAGATCTCGCGGCAGAACGTTGCGGCAAGGTCGGCAGCGTCAGCGTCGCCGTGAGCCTCGGTCAGCGCGGTGTAGCCGGCGATGTCCGCGAACACAAAGGTGCCGCTGTTGTGGGCGGTCTCTGGCACGGAGATGAAGGTAGCCGCTCGCCCCGTGAGGTGGGTCACACAGGGCCGGAAGGGGTTGACGGGCGCTCGTCATCCCCCTAGGGTCCTCTCGCGATATACCCCCTAGGGGTATATGACACCGAAAGCCCAACAAGGGAGATCTCATGACCACCTCAGTCCGTCATTTCATTCGCCACTACTTCGAGATGCTCGCGGCGATGTTCCTTGGCATGGCCGTGCTCGGCACGCCGGCCCTGTTCGCCCTGGGTGCCGCCGGCCTCAGCTCGGCCGAGCTCCGAAGCGACGCTCCGGCGGTGCTCCTGCTGGGCATGGGCATCACGATGACCGTACCGATGGTCGGGTGGATGCGTTACCGGGGACATGGCTGGCCCGCCTCGAACGAGATGGCGGCGTCCATGCTGATCCCCACCGCCGGTGTGATCGGGCTGCTGGCCGCAGGGCTGATCGTCGACGTGGGCACACTGCTCACGATCGAGCACGTCGTCATGTTGCCGAACATGCTCGTGGCCATGCTGCTGCGCCGTGAGGAGTACTCACACGGGACTCATCGCCACGAGCGGGCGCCGACTGCAGCCACCGCCTGAGGTTGGCGTTGTCTCACGACCACGGTCGCGCCCAGGCGACGGCGAACAGCCCGGCTACCAGGGCAACAGGAACGAAGTAGCCGGTGCGGCCGTCACCGAGTCCGCTCGCGCCGAGCGCGGCCCCACCCACGTATGCGATCAGCACCACCGACAACACGCTGACCAACCGTCCTTCCGACCCGCGCTCGCGATTGCCGGGCGACATACCGATGGTCTCGCCAATGCGGGCGATGGCGCCCATCAGGTAGGTCGTCGACACGGCGACACCCGCGACGTTTCGGATGACCTCGGTCTGCAAGCCCATCGCGAGCGAGGCGGCGGCCAGCGCGGCGACCCGCGCGGCGGTCGTCGTGAACGGCTCGTTCTCCCCCGACGCCACCCCTACGACGGCCAACGCCGTCAGCAGCACCAACTCCAGTCCGAGAAGCGTCGCCGCACCTCGACGCGGGCCTACCCGCACCGTCGACCATCGGCCGACCGCAGCGCCGACCATGAACGCCGCAATTGCGACCGGCGGTGCCCACCACGGGGCCGGGCTGGTCCCGCCGATCGACAGACCCAGGAACGCCACATTGCCGCTCTGGTTGGCCGGGAACACGGCCACCACATGCAAGAAGCCCACCGCGTCGACGAAGCCGGCGACGACGGCAAGCACCATTGCAACCAGGGTGAGCGAAACCGGCGACGGATCGCGCCCGGCGACAGAGTCTGGCGAGCCCATGCGAATCCTTTCAGTCTCAGCAGGACCCGCGGCTGAGCCAGATCGTCATCGGGCAGGGGCTGCGACTGGCCCGCGCGGAGGACACGCATCTTGCCCGATCTGGCTCTCGCTGCCAGCAGCCGGTGCTCGTGCATCGCGCTGCAACCCGTGAGACGGCCGGCTGCACAAGCGGTACTGGGGCTGCCCGGCGAGGCCAGATTTTTTTTGGGGTCCCTCGCCACCCCGGCTCGGCATGCAGCACTCCACCCGACGATCTGTGTTAGATGCCGCTATGGCCCAGGCGCAGCCGCCTCCAGGTACAGAGCACACCGACGTCGCACATCAACCGCCTCCGGCGTCGCCGTCCGATCTCGATCAGGCGCGGCGCACGTCGATGGCTGCCGAGCGCACCTGGCTGGCGTGGTGGCGCACCGCGCTGGCGGCCACCGCGGGCGCGCTCGCCGTGGGCCGGTTCGCGCCGGAGTTGCTCCACGTTGCCGCGTGGCCGTACGTGGTGCTCGGCTGCGGCTACGCGTCTCTCGCGGTCGGGCTGTGGCTCGTCGGCGCACAACGCCAGCGCGAGTTGGAGCATGCGCTGCTAACCGGCGGCCACGTACCGCTGCGGTTCCGCACCGTCGGGCTGTTCACCGTCGGCGGCGTCGCGCTCGCTGTCATGACCGTTGTGCTTGTGATCGCGCAGACCTGACCTGCCACCGGGGAGTGCCGTGCGAGGTGGCCGGACGAAGGGGGGAGCCCCAAGACGCCAAGCACACCGAGCTCTCCGCCGGGAGCCGCGAGGCTCAGCCCTGTGCTTCCTAGTCCGGCCGGATGTACATGAGCATGATGCCCATCACGTCGTCGGCAGCTCGCGAGGAGTGATACTCGCTGTGGAGCCGCACGGTCTGTCCTGACCTCAGACGTGCCAGCGGGTCGCCCGTGCAGGTGCTCATGGAGAGGACGTTGTGAACGCTGGCCGGGTCGGGCGTCGCGGTAGACCGGCAGATCGACTGGCTGCCCGTGCTCTCGTTCGTGGCCTCAACCGCCACGCCGTGCCCGTGAACGTGCCCGAGCGCCGCTACCACGTTGCCAGGGACGTTCACCTTCCAGTCCCGGTGCGTGTCGGAGAAGCCCGCAGGAATCGAGTACTCCGAGTCGCCGCACTGGTCAATGTCGAGCCAGACGGGCTTCACCGACCTGACCGACTCCCAGTACGGTCGGGTCGTGTAGGTGACCTGCACGTAGACCGTCTTGTCCGCGGACGAGTGGTTCATCAGGTCCACCAGCATGTTCCACGAGTCGTACCACCTGACCCTGTAGCCGTAGCCAGGCGGAAGCGAGACTGCGGTGCGCTCGTTGCCCGAGGCGAAGAACCGTTCCCCGGCCAGCCCGAGCCACGCGTTGCCGCACGTCGCATCGCTGCGCCACTGGCTCGTCCAGACCGCGTGGTGCAGCATCGGCCCCTGGTCCATCGTCGCCTTGGTGCCGTCGGCGTAGACGAGATCCGGTTTGAACGCCGTGATGTAGCAGTCGCTGCAGGGACGCTTCACGGCGAACTGGAGCTTGTTGTGGATCATCCCCGGGTCCGCCTCGGTGCCCCCCGGAATCGTGTACGGCCCGTGGCGCACGGTCGTCGTCGCCGCGGAGGCCGCCGGACTCGCGGCGAGCAACGCCGAGACGATGGCCAGCAGGATGAGAGCGTTTCGCAGGCCCATCCGCGCCCGCTCCGACAACGTCGTCATTCGAACCTCGCTTCATCGACGGCAACGTGTCTTTATGAGACATTAGCATCTCATGGATGAAGTGCCTAGACTTGTGCCGAGACGACGATGCCCGCACCCGCCCCTCGACCAGCGTTGCAGCAGCGTGTCACCGAGGCGATCCTCGCCGGAGCGGCGCGATTATTCGCGGTGGAGGGCGAACAGGCGAGCATGAATGACGTCGCCGCGGCGGCCGGCGTCGCTCGGGCCACGGTCTACCGCTACTTCCCGAACCGGCAGTCTCTTCTCGACGAGTTGGCCCAGGCAGCGGTGAGCGACGCCGATGCACGGCTGGCTTCGGGCAGGATCGACGAAGTGGCACCGGAGGAAGGCATCGCACGCGCCGTGCGCGCCCTCGTCGACGTCGGGGACCCGTTCGTGCTCTTGGCGCGCGAGCGGTTGCGATCGGATCCCGACCGGTTCGAGCGTAATGTCATCCAGCCGCTACGCCAGCTGTTCGAGCGTGGGCAGGCAACGGGAGACGTTCGCGGCGACATCACGAGCCGGCGCCTGACAGAGTCGCTCATCGGGTTGATCGTCGGCGTGCTCATGTCCACCCCAACGCTCGGCAAGGAGGACACCATCGCCACGATCACCGGCCTCTTCCTCGACGGCGCGCGCGCTCGCGGCCCACGGCTTCCATGAACGAGCATCCCCAGACTCGAGAAGGAGAAGATCGGGCTAGGGGCTCCGACGGCGCCGACTCGCTCCTGTTGGAGCTGGTGGCGTACCTGCGCGACGAGCGCACCGAGCTCCGGGAGGAGTGGGCGCGGCGTATCAGCGAAGCGGAGCTGCTGGGCGTGATGTCCGACGAGGAGATCTTCTCCGAGGCGACCGAGGTCTACGACAACTATGTCAACGCCCTGGAGACGGGCAGCATCGAGACCCTGCAGACGTACGCCCGCGAACTGTCGGAGAAGATCATCCGCCGGGGCGTCGAGACCCACGAGGTGCTCGGGATCGTGCTCCTCCTACGGGACGTGCTGGCGCGCTCCCTGTTCGCGAGATATCAGGACGATCTCGAACTCCTGAACCGCATCTTGGATGCGTACGAGCCGGCCGCGAACCGAATCGCTGTGACGGTGGGAGTGAGCTTCGTCGAGGAGCGCGAGCGGGTCATCCACGACCAGCAGGAGGCCTTGCGGGAGCTGTCCACGCCGGTCCTCCAACTGCGCGAGCGTCTGCTCATCCTGCCGGTCATCGGCATGCTCGACTCCTCGCGCGCCCGACAGCTCACCGAGCAACTCTTAGGAGCCATCCAGGAGAAGCGAGCCACAGTCGTGGTCATCGACATCACGGGCGTCGCCACGATCGATCGCACCGTCGCCAACCACCTCGTCCAGACCGTCGAGGCCTCGCACCTGATGGGCGCGAGCACGATCCTGACCGGCCTCTCGTCGGAGATCGCCCAGACGCTCGTCGAGCTGGACGTCGACCTCGGAATGATGAAGACCGTCGGAGACCTTCAGGGAGGGATCGAGGAGGCCGAACGGCTGGCCGGCTACCGAGGAGCCGACGCGAGCGACTCGATGGGCCACGCCGAGAGCTAGGTCGGCGCGGCCGTGTCGGTTGCGATCCTGCGACAAGGTCGCTACCTCATCGCCTCGATCCAGTCGGATCTCTCCGACAGCGAGGTGATACAGCTCCGCCACGAGCTCTCCGAGCTAGTGGGGAGCTATCGCACTCGCGGGATCGTGATCGACGTCGCGGCCCTCGACGTCATCGACTCCTTCGTGGCCCGATCCCTGCGAAGCATCGTCCTCACCGCGAAGTTGCGCGGCGCCGAGACCGTCATCGTCGGCATCCAGCCGGATGTGGCGATCGCGATCGTGCAGTTCCATTTGAACCTGGTGCCGCTCCGGGTTGCACTCGACCTAGATGCGGCGATAGCGCTGCTCGATCGCTTGACCCGGAGGGACGCAGAGGATGGAGGATGAGGTCCGCGTGGCCATCAACTCCGACGCAGACCTGGTAGCCGCGCGCGCAGAGGGACGAGCCATGGCCGAACGGCTCGGCTTCCCCCGACCGGATCCCACCCTGATCGCCACCGCCATTTCGGAGGTCGCACGCAACATCGTCGTGCACGTCGGCCGTGGCGAGATCGTCCTCAGGCCGCTCCAGGAAGCCGACCGCTACGGCCTCGTCGTAATCGCCAGCGACGATGGGCCGGGCATCCGTGACATCGAGGCGGCGCTCCGTGACGAGTACAGCGGCCGCGGCGGCCTCGGCCTGGGCCTGCCCGGAGCGCGCCGCCTCATGGACGACTTCGAGATCGCGTCGGATGCCGATACCGGCACGACCGTGACGATGAAGAAGTGGAGGTATCGCGACGAACTCGCGCGGCTACGCGAGGAGCGCCGCCGGCGTGCCTGAGCGAACGGTGCGGGACGCGGTCGACTGGAGCGTTGCGACTAGGTGCCGGCGCGGCGAGGTTACGAGCGGCGACCTTGCGGTCGTCACCCTCCTGCCTGAGGGTGCACTCGTCGCGGCGATCGATGGCCTCGGGCACGGGAGCGAGGCAGCGCGCTCCGCCCGCCTGGCCGGGGAGGTCGTGCGTGAGAGGCCGAGTCGAGACCTCGTCCTGCTCGCCGAACGCTGCCACAGCGCCCTGCGCGGCACCCGCGGCGCAGCGATCAGCCTGGCGTTCATCTCGCCGTCCGAGGGCGCGATCACCTGGCTCGGCGTCGGCAACGTGGAGGGCCGAGTGCTGAGCGGTTATCCCTCGGCGATGCGGCCCAAGGGCTCGCTCGCGCTTGGGAGCGGCATTCCCGGGCACGAGCTTCCGAGCGTGAGAACCGCGACCCTAGACGTGCGACCCGGCGACCTCCTCGTCCTGGCCACCGACGGGATCGAGGCCGCGTTCGGGGATTCGCTCGACATCTCCGGCTCGACTCAGGCGGTTGCCGAGCGGATCCTCGCTGCCCACCGGAAGCCCACCGATGACGCCTTGGTCGTGGCGATCCGCTACCTCGGCGTGCGGCCGTGAGCACGGGCGAGGGGGCGGCGGCGGCGGCGTTTCGATCCGCCTACGTGTCCGCTCTCGCGGACTATTTGCACGAGCCGAGCGAGCGCTTGCTTCGGGTCGCCTACGAGCTCGGCCGCCAGGCCGTCAGCCGGCAACTGAGCATGCTCGACCTGGCTGTCGCACACCAAGAGGCGCTGCTGTCGGCGCTGAGCGGAACCTCGAGCTCGGCGGTCACGCGGCATGTGACGCGTGCGGCGGGCGACTTCTTTCTCGAGAGCATGTCCTCGTTCGAGATGGTCCAGCGGGGCCTCGCGGAGACGCGGGATGCCGCACGGCACGAGCGACGCCAGACCGCGATGGCGCGTCAGCTGTCGACGTTCCTGGCCGACGCCTCGCTGACCCTCGAAGGCTCCGGCTCGCTCGACGAAATGCTGCGACTGGTCGCCGAGCAGGCACGCGAGCTCGTGAACGCCGAATGCTGCGTGGCGACGGTGGCAGTCGACGGCCAGCCCCGCAGCGCCGAAGCCGCCTCCTACCTGGAGGGCGACAGGCGCTGGACGGCGTTCGTGCGCTGGCTCGACCTGTTCGCCGTCTACCGGTTCATCCATCAGAGCGGCGGCTCGGCCAGGCTCGGCGGCGAGCAGATAACTCACCTGGCTTCATTTCTGACGCGACCCGGAGATCCCCCTCTTCACGGATGGGTCGCGGCATCGCTGAACGCCCTCGACGGCAGCGAGCTCGGTGCGATCCAGCTCTTCGACAGGCAAGACGGAGCGGGCTTCACCGCCGACGACGAGGCCGCCCTCATCCACCTCGCTCAGATGGCGTCGGCAGCCGTCGAAAGAGCTCGGCCCTACCAGAACCGCGACTAGCAGCTGGGGTCGCAAGGCCGTGGCGGGGGCGCGGGTTTCCCCGCGCCCCCGTGAGTTCAGTCGCGCCGCTTCCTCCGGCCCTTCTTCTCGACGCCCTCGGTGTCGATCTGCTCCTTGCGCACCCGGTCGGACACGGTCTGCTCGTTGGTCACCGTCTCCTTGTCGAGCCGCACGCGCTCCTTCGGGACGGCGCGCTTCTCCGTCACGACCTCCTCCTCGTGCAGCACGACCTCGTGCTCCTCGTCGGAAAGGGCGGGGCCGTTCGTGGCACGGTCCCGATTGGCGTCCGTGATGGGTTCCCGCTTGATGCGCACCTCCTCTCGCTGCACGGGGACGGTCTGGTTGACGTCCTCGGTCACCACGTACTTCTTGAGCCGGGCGCGCCCGCGCTCGCGCTTGGCCGTGCCAACCCGCAGTTCTTCCTCTGAGCGTGTCATGGCGTCGTCGGTGGTCGGCCCGCTCACGTCCCGCCCGACCGGTGCCCGGCCGGCGCGCTCGCGCCGCGGGACGCCGGCGTCCGAACGGGACTCCGAATAGTCGAGCCCGTAGTGGGCGTAGAGCCGGGCCTCTTCCTCCTGTGACAGTTCGCCGTTGGCCTCCACCGACGGCGCGTCCTTCACCTCTTGCTTGGAGTAGCCGATCCGCACGTCTTCACCGTCGAGCTGCGCGCCGGCCAATGGGGCGAAGCTCGACTTCGTCCCGAAGAGGCCCGTGTGGATGAGCATCCATTCCGGCCGGCCGGTGTGCTGGTCGAGGCGGCCGGTGTTCTCGTCGAGGTAGATCTCCTCGAGCCTCCCGACCCTGGAGCCCTCCTGGTCCACGACGTTGCGGCCGCGCCACTCGTAGGCCTCGCTCACCGCGGGCCGTTGTGTACGAGTACCGGTCATATCGTCCCCTCCCTCTGCGTCCCGATGGACGCGCTCGTGGCTCTGAGCCCTCCCGCTGGGGGATAGGCGCATCACATTTCTGTATCCTGGTGTCCCTACCCGAGACATTGCTGTCTTAACATGGTAGGCGGACACCGCAGCCGCTGGCACGGAAGCGCGTATCTCCCCGGAAGCTGAGGAGGGATTTCGATGAGCGCCCAAACGACTCTGAACAGCGACCCGTCGGCGATGGGTGGCGGCACGGTGCGCAACGACCTGTCGATGGCGCTCGTGAAGCTCTACCGTGAGCTCTTCGGCCGTGGGCCGGTAAGGATCACGACCCACGCATTCGACGCGGGCTACATCACGTTCCTCAGGGACGTGCTCGCCCCGCACGAACGTCTCCTCATTCGGCACGGTCGCGCGGATCTCGTTTGTAAGGTGCGCGCGGCTATCCGCGACGCGGAGCGCCAGCGGCTAACGGCCGAGGTCCAGCGCCTGACCGGTCGCCCCGTACTCCATGACTCCTTCCAGCTCCAGCCGGAGCGGGACCTGGCGATCGAACTGTTCTGGCTCCCGACCGGGTCGGAGGACGCGCCGGCAACGCTCCAGCGCCACACGCGGTCGCGCCGACCGGCCTTCGGGACCGGGGGATGAGCTCGGGCGAGAACGTGCGCCGCGCACCTGTTTCTCGACGAGCCCCCGCCGGAGCCGCCCCACGGCGGCATGGCGGTAGGGTCACGACGTCCACGCCGCGGGAGCGCCGGGATCGGGAGCGTAGGCGCAGTACGTGCCGGTGCGAATGGCGCGGTTGAGGTGCTCGCCGAGCTCGGGGTGGTGTTCGCCGAGCCGCGCTATCGCCTGGCGGACCGCACGCGTCACGCCGGATCGAGCGCGCTCGGAGGCGGATGCGGCCCGGCGGTCGCGACCACCCAGGCCGGCCGCACGTGCGAGCTCTCGGACCAAGAACTCACGCTCGGCGTCGGCCTGCGCCTCCCGACTCGCGTCCGCGAGGGCGCGTGCCTGTTCGATGTCGTCTTCGATCTCGGCCAGGCGGCGGCGGTAGGCGCTCTTGGCCCGCTCGTCGAGGAGCTCCCCGGCGTCGCCGAGTGCCAGTTTCTGGCCCGTTTCAGCGGCAACCAGGTCCAGCACATGGAACTCGCGACCAGGATGGATGAGGAGCTGCGCCAGATACCGCATGCCCTTGAGGTCGCGGACGCGCACCGTCCGGCCCGCGAACACCACCGACCAGTAGTCGCCCTCATGGCGGAAGACGTTGGTCTCGGTCGTCGCACTCGCTGCGACTTCGATCCGCTCGAGGATCGTGCGGGCCGCCTGGAGCTCGAGAACGGCGCGGTCCTCGCTGCCACCGGCGCGAAGCGCCTCCGCGAGAACCATTCGCGCGTACGCCGCCTCATAGGGCGCCCCGATCTGGTTCCACAGTCGTGCGGCTTCCGAGCAACACCGTTCCGCCTCCCCCACGTGGCCCTCTGCGAGCCGGACCCTTCCCCGCGCCAGGGTCGCCCCGGCGACCAGCGCCGTGCTCCGGAATCGGGCGGCCACCCGCTCCAGCTCCTCGGCTGCGCCACGGGCGCGCCCGAGGTCGCCCGCCGCAATCTCGATCTCCACCTGGGCGTCGAGCAGGGGCGCCCGCTGCAGGTCGGTGTCGGGTGGCAGCTCTTTCGAGGGGACCCGTGAGGGACGCTCCAGCGCGTCTCGTATAGAGGCGGCGGCCGCCGCCGCGTCCCCCTGCGCCAGACGCACCAGCGCGAGCCCCGGCTGGGGTTCCCAGCCAACGCGATGCGCGGCCAGGAGGGCCTCCTCGGCGCCGTCGACGTCTCCCCTGCGCAGCCGGATCCGTCCGAGCTCGCTCAGCGGCCATCCCATCTCCCGTCGCAGGTACGGGCTCAGCTCGTTGCATGCCACCAGCGCCTCCTGCTCGGCCTCGTCGCACGCCCCGCGCAGCCTCAGGATCTCCGCGCGGTGCACGCGGCAGCGTCCACGGAGGCTGCCGATGGCGTTCGTCCGGCACCACCGCTCCATCGCCTCAGTCCACTCCTCGGCGACGTCGTACTGCGCGAGGCCCTGCAAGGCGCAGACGAGCTCGCAGTACACGAGCCCGGTCGAGAGCGGATCGAGATCTCCGGAGACCGCCGCGACTCCCACTTCCTCGAGCAGCGCCAGACCTATCTCGACATCGCCGTCCAGGATGCTCAGCCGAGCCGCCGCCACTCGTCCGACGGCGCACGCTGCGGCGTCACGCGTCGAGCCGGCCTCGATGGCGCGCTCGGACCACTGCCGCGCGCCCTGGACGTCGCCGGTCAGCATCCGCTCATATGCGCGGACGGCCGCAAGCCAAGCGTGCGCGGGCGTCTCCTCCTGACCCTCGAGAAGGCGTTCCGCTCGGGCCAGCCAGCCGCGCACCGGCGCCATCAGCGCGGTGTCCAGGAGTAGGTGCATCGCGACGCGAACCGCTGCCCCCGCCGCCGCGACCGGGTCGTCCGCCTGTACGCCCAGCCTGTGCGCACGCTCCCAGGCGTCGATCGTCACGTCGAGATGGCCAGCTGCGTAGGCGACCTCGCCAAGCAACGGCAGGTCCGCCCGATCTGCGAGTCCGTTCGCGTCGACCTCCATCAGTAGGTCGTAGGCCTCCTCCCAATCTCCCCGCGCTGCCGCCTCCCGCGCGCGCTGAACGCTCATCGCACGCCGTCGTAACGACGACGGTTACGGCCGTATCGAACTTGCTCACGCATCTGGGTTGAGGACCACCAATACAAACCAGGAGGGGTCATGGACCGTGCAAAGGTCAACGGCGTAGAGCTGGAATACGAGGTGCTCGGGACAGGGGAGCCCGTGCTGTTAATCGACATGCTCATCGCCGACTGCTTCGTGCCACTCCTTCCAGAGCCGGCGCTGGCACACGGTTACCAACTGATCCGATACCACAAGCGGGGTTGGGTTGGCAGCACGCACACTCCACCGCCGGTGAGCATCGCAGAGCACGCCGCTGACGCCGAGGCGTTGCTCGAGCACCTCGATGTGCAGCGCGCTCACATCGCGGGCCATTCCACCGGCGCGTCGATCGGAGCCCAACTGGCCCTCGACCACCCCGAGAAGGTGCACACGCTCACTCTGCTGGAGCCGACGCTGGTGTCGTTGCCTCTCGGCGGGGCTTTCTTGAAGGACGCCGCCCCGGTCTTCGAGGCATACGGAAGCGGCGACCACTCGGGAGCGTTTGCGATGTTCGTGACCGCCGCAAGCGGCCTCGATTGGGAACGATGTCGAGCGTTGCTCGAGGAGCAGATCCCGGGTGTGGTTACGCAGACGATCAAGGATGCCGACACCTTCTTCGGAGTCGAGCTCCCCGCCCTCACGGAGTGGACGTTCGGGCCCGAGCAGGCTGCCGCCATTCGCAGCCCAGTCCTATCCGTGATCGGCGCCGACACCCAGCCACTGTGGGTGGAAATCGCCAAGTTCCTCCGCTCCTCGCTCCCGCACGTCGAGGAGTGCACGATCGACGGGGTCGGCCATCTCCTGCACATCCAACGTCCCAAGCCCGTCGCTCGAGCACTGGCGCAGTTCCTGACGCGACACTCGATCGGAGGAGAGGACGCCCGGCTACCTCATTTCGACAACCCCTCACAACCGCTTATCGCGCCGCGGGCCTGAGCGCGCGGCGAGCCATTACAACCATCAGGAGAAACGATGCCCCTCATCAACGTCAAGCTCATCGAGGACGTCTTTACGCCCGACCAGAAGCGCCAGATCGTCGGGCGCCTCACTGACGCCATGGTCTCGATCGAAGGCGAAAACATGCGCCCGGTGACTTGGGTCGTCATCGAGGAGGTCGCAAGCGGCGACTGGGGCATGGGCGGCAAGCCGCTGAGCACAGAAGAAGTCAAGGCAGTTGCGGCTGGCGTGCCCGCCTAGGGCCGGCTACGGATCACGGTCGCGGCGGTCGCTGGGGCGATCGCCGCGCGCGAACCTGCCCGACGCCAATGCGGCGACCGAGGCGTGGCCCGTCAGCTTGGTTTCGTGCCCACGTGCCTAGCGAGAAACCTGCTCGCCGACGATCGGATCTCCGAGGACGATCCCGCCCGAGGTGATGTCGAATTCGCGGATCTCGGGCTCGTGGGCGCTAGCGCGTGACTTGAGGATCGTCACCGTGCGCAGCAGCCGTGATTCGGCGCGCAGGTACTGCAGCAGGATGACGTTGTCGGAGAGGTGCGAGATGCCGTATTCGGCCAAGCGGCCCACGTGGAAGAGGTCGGGAATTTCGCTCGTCATGATCGGGCTTATCCCTGCACGCGAGAGACGTTGTGTGAGCGAGTAGATGAACTCGCGGAAGCGCACGGGATCGGGCGCCGCGTATTGCAGGTCGCTGAGACTGTCGATCAGTACGCGCCGGGCCCCAGTGCTCTCGATCAGTTCGAGGAGCTCGTACACCCATTCGTCGATGTACACATCGTTCGGCGACCGGTACATGACCGCCACCCGTTGGTCGTCGAGCGACCAGCCGAAGCCGCCAGCGATCTTCCGCAGCTGCATCGGATTCTCCTGCAGCGTCGCGATCACGCCAGGCTCCCCGCTTGCGGCACCGCTGAAGATGAAGTGGAGTCCCATCAGGGTCTTGCCGGCACCCGATGGTCCGGCCATGGCGTGAGCGCTGGGATTCGCTGAGGCTGTTCACCTCCGCGCGCTACGACTCGCTGCCGGGGATGCCGTTCCCCGGCGACCCCGAGGGCTATCCGACCAAGAACGAGGTCGCGGACTACCTGACCGACTACGCCCGGCGTTTCGAGCTCCCGCTGGAGCTGGGGAGTCGGGTTCAGGCTGTGCGAGCAGTGGATGACCGCTACCTCGTAGAGCTCGCCGATCGCTTTGTCGAAGCTGACCAGGTGGTGATCGCAACCGGGCCGTACCAGACGCCATTCGTGCCGCCGATCGCTGAGGGGCTGGGGCCGGAGGTGACCCAGCTGCACAGCACCGCGTATCGCTCGCCGCGCGAGATCCGCGACGGCCGGGTGCTCGTCGTCGGTGGTGGCAACACCGGCTATCAGATCGCCGAAGAGCTGTCGGCCTCGCGGGAGCCCCATATCTCGATCGGCACACCGCAGAAGCCGCTTCCTCAGCGGATCCTCGGTCGCGATCTGTTCTGGTACCTGGACAAGACGGGCCTGATCCGCAAGACGAAGGACACCCGGATCGGCAAGCGGCTGCAGAAGAACGAGGACACCCTGATCGGATACCGCCCCCGCACCCTGGAGCGCCTCGGCGTCCTCTTCCACCCGCGGATCCTTGACGCCTCCGGGTCAACGGTGACGTTCAGCGACGACACCAACCTCGAGGTCGACACCGTGATCTGGGCGACGGGGTTCCGACTCGACCATTCGTGGGTCGACCTGCCGGTGTTCGACGAGGCCGGCCAGGTCATCCACGAGCGCGGGATGACCGAGTCGCCGGGCCTCTACTTCATCGGCTTGCCTTGGCAGTACACGCGCGGGTCGTCCCTGCTCGGGTTCGTGAAGGAAGACGCCGCCTACCTGGCGCAGCAGGTCGCCGCCCGCCACCAAAAGCACGCTCCCGCCCCCATGCAATGAAGACGAGGACAGCATGAGCACCACCGACCACTTCCCCACCGATACCGAAGGACTTCCGGAGGCCACGCCTTCAGAAACCGTCGAGCTGGCCGACGGCCAGGAGTTCGACCTCCGCATCGCGCCGTCGCCGTCAACAGTATGTCGGGCTGCTGGTGCTCGTCCGATGCAGCAGCGCGGCGGCGTGTGCCTATTCGGGCTGGACGGCCGGCCGCGGCGTGTGTGGCGTCACGATTTCGCTGGAGGTGTTGTGCTGCTCGGGGCCGCGCGGGAGTCGAGCGGCCACGGCCAGGCCGACTAAGGCGAGGGCGGCGAGCACGACCATGGCGACTACATAGCTTGTGTTTCCCGATGCGAGGTCGGAAACCAGGATCGTGCCGGCTATTGCGGTGCCGAAGGATGAGCCGAGGTTGGAGATGCTGCGCGACAGTCCCGAGATTTCCCCCTGCAGCTTCTCCGGAAAGCTGGATTGAACGATATTGACCGATGGGGTCAGCATCAGTCCGAGCCCGAGGCCGATCAGGAGCAGGCCTGGCGCGAAGGCGACGACTCGCGACGAGGCCTCGACCAGGGCCAGCAGGAGGCCGATCCCGGCCAGGGTCGTCACGAAGCCGGCCATGATCAGCGTTTTCTGCGGACGCCGCTTGGCGAATCGCTCCGCCCCGAGCGACGAGGCGAGAACGCCCAGCGTCGCGGCTGTGAAGATGACACCGGTCTCGATCGCGTTGTAGCCGCGGACCGTCTGCAGGAACACGGCGACAACGAAAGACGTTCCCATCAGCAGCAGCCACTGGATGTTCTGCGTGGCCAGACCGAGGTTCGAGGTTCGGTTCTTGAACAGCCCGGTGGACAGCAGCGGTTCCTTGCCGGCTCGCTCGCGGCCGCGTATGTAGAGGAAGAACCAGATCAGGAACGCGGCCCCAGCGGTCACGAACGCGGCCATCAGCGCGAGGTTGTTGTCGGCCTGCAGGATCCCGAACACCACGCAGAACATGCCGACGGCCGACAGGATCGCTCCGACGGCGTCGAACGGGCGCGTGGGGTCCGCCGCGATCGGATCCTCGATCCTGCGGCTCAGCACGACGATCGCCGCGACCACCAAGGCCTGGAAGACGAACGCCGCGCGCCAGCTGATTCCCGTCGTGATGACACCACCGATCAACGGCCCCGCCGCGGCCCCCACGCCACCCATGCCGCTGATCACGCCGAAGGCCCGGGCGCGCGAGGCGAGGTCGCCGAAGCGCAGCGTCGTGAGGATGTAGACCGGGGGGATCAGCAGCGCCGTGCCGACCCCCTCCAACACCGAGTTGCCCAAGATCAGCACCCCGAGGCTTGGAGACACCGCACTCACCAGCGCACCGATCCCATACAGCACCAGACCGGCGGTGAAGCAGCGCTTGCGGCCCCAACGGTCGGTCAGCTTGCTGCAGGGGATCATCAGGATGGCCATGACCAGCAGGAACAGCGTGATCGCGGCCTGCACCCCGGCCACGGTCGTGTCCAAATCCTCCGTGATGTCATTGATCATCACGTTCATGTTCGAGCCGGCAAAGCTGCAGATGAACTGGGCCAGTGCCAGCGGGGCCAAGAACCTGCGCCGCTCCGAAGCCGAGGTAGACGACTCGGCACTCACGCGCCCACCCGCCCCTCGTTGGCCTCAGTAGTCGAAAATGCGTGCGCCGTCCACAACTGCCGCCGCTCTAACCCGCACGTCGAGGTCGTATCCGTCATTGAAGGCCGCACGCGCGCAGCATGTCCGATCCGGGACTCCAGCGACAAGGGGTGCTGGCGAGCGCGCTTTCGCTTTCCCGCTTCCACAGCACCTTTCAGGACATGTCCGTCCGCTGATCCGATGGCCGACATTCCGCTTCGGACGGGGCTCGTGAGTTATGGGCGGTGCCCGGCTCGAACGGGCGACCTCTTGCTTGTAAGGCGCGAGCAGGTGCTGCGGTCTGCTGCGGTCTGTCGCTCACTCCGCGCGGCGAGCGATGGACCGCGCGTAGACGGTCGGCGCTCGGGCCCCCGCAAGGAACGTGGGACGAGGAGCGGAAGGTCAGCGATCCTGCCGCGCTGTGGTTAGGTAGGACCATCGGATGAGAGCGCGGCGGCTTTCTCGTTGGACCCTTGCCGCTCTGGTGGTCGCGTCGGCGTGGCTCGCCGCCGTGCCCGCTGCCGAGGCATCGTTCCCGGGTAGGAACGGCTTGATCGCTTTCGCGCGTGAGGGCCCGCCATTCGTGACCGACCCTGCGCTCGGTGCGGGAACGATTTGGCTAGCTCATCCTCGGAGCGGCCGCACGCGTCAGCTCACCCACGTTCCCAGGCGGTGCGGCCGGGATGGATTTACGTGGCGCGACTTCGAGCCGTCGTTCTCCGCGTCGGGCCATCTCGTTGTATACGGGCACTGGGACCGCTGCGACCCTCGCACACCGGACGGCATCTACGCGATTCGCAGCAACGGCAGCGGACGCAGGCTCATCTGGCGAGCAACCTCCGAAGTGGAGTTGCCCGGCCATCCCGCCCTTTCGCCCTCTGGCAGGCTGCTCGCCTTCAGCGCCGAAGGCGGACCGACGTTCATTACCTCGTTCCGTCGCCCGAATCGCGAGCTGGAGCTGGCTCTGTCCGTTCAGCGCTACGAGTTGCAGGATCAACCGGCTTGGAGCTCGACTGGGAGGCTGGCGCTCATGCTCGGCGGCCTCTACAGGGACCACATCGGGACCGTCACACCTGGCGGGAAGGATCTCCGGCTGGTGACTCGCAGTATCCGCGACGCGATGCCCGACTGGTCGCCCACGGGGGACCGCATCGTGTTTCAGCGCGAGAAGGACGTCGGCCGGACGGTCAAGGCCGACGTCCTCATTGCATCCGCGCGCCCGAAGCGGCAGCGCCGGCCACTGCGCCTGACCGCAACCCGCGACGCGTACTTCCCGGTCTGGTCGCCGGACGGCCGCTCCATCGCCTATGTGCGCGCGCCGGGTTTGCAAAGCACCAATGGCTCGCTGTGGACGATGCGCGCCACCGACGGGGGAGGACAACGACTCATCGCCACGGGTCTCGTGGCCAACCGGATCAGCTGGCAGCCACGGCGCGCCGCTAGCGGCTGCGTGCCGATGAGTCGCGAGTGCTCCGCTTCGATGACACGGCGCTAACGCGCCCGGGGCTCGCCGCGCTCCTCGACGATGGATTCGCCGCGTCCGCGGTCCACTCGACCCGGAATGTCGAATTGGTGCTGTCGTTCGACGTTTGGGATCTGCGCTCGGCGGCGTCGCGCTAGTTGTCGCGCTTGACGTCTGCCGCCTTGGCCTTGCTGGTCTTCTTCTGCGCCATCTCCACCTCCCATGGTGCGGGGTTGGGTTCCCGTCCATCCGCCGGTCATGGCAACGCGTGCAACGCGGCCGCAGGGAACGATGATTGCGGTCCCTGCCGCGATGTGGTCAGGTAGGGACATCTGTTGAGAGCGCGGTGGCTTTTTCGTTGGACCCTTGCCGCTCTGGTGGTCGCGTCGGCGTGGCTCGCCGCCGTACCCGCTGCCGAGGCATCGTTCCCGGGTAGGAACGGCGAGATCGCGTTTGTGGGCCGGGGTATGCATGGCGCATGGACGATTCGCGTTGTCGATCCGCGCAGCGGCCGAACACGGCAGCTCACCCACGTCTCGCGCCGCTGCAGCAGGCCCGCGACATGGGTCGACTATGGGCCGTCCTTTTCTGCGTCCGGCCGCCTGCTCGTCTTCGTGCACGCGGACTCGTGCGATCCGCGCACCCCGGACGGGATTTTCCTCATGCGCACGGACGGCGGCAAGCGCAGGCTCCTCACCCCTGTCTCCACAAACCCAGAAGGCGGTGAAAGCTGGCCTGTCTTCTCGCCTTCTGGCGAGCTGGTGGCCTACGACCTGGGTGCGGACTTTCCGAGGGTGACGCCACTCCGGCGACCACGCCGCTGGCGGCCCCTCTTCAACGACGAAAGCAACGTCTTCCGCTATAGGGACGTCCTGCAGCCGGCTTGGAGTTCGACCGGGAAGCTCGCGCTCGTGCTCGGCAGCGACTACGCCACGGCCGGTGTTGGCCACATTGGGATCGCGCTCGGCCCAAGCAAGGATGTGCGGGTGGTGACGCGCAGCCGACGCGATTCGATGCCCGACTGGTCGCCGAGCGGCGATCGCCTCGTCTTTTTCCGCGAGAAGGCGAGGTTGATCTCGCTCATCGATGAGCCGGAGTATTGGGTTATCCGCGGTGATGTCTTCACTATTCCGGCGCGGAGCGAACCTGACCCGGAGCCACGCCGCCTGACCGAAACGCGCGACGCGTTCACCCCGGTCTGGTCGCCGGACGGCCGCTCCATCGCATACATGCGCAGCAAGGACCTCAACAGGTTCTTCGAGTTCGGGGAGGGCGAGGGCTCGCTCTGGATCATGCGCGCGAACGGCGGAGGACAACGACTTATCGTCCCGGACGCCGCGGTCGACCGGATCAGCTGGCAGCCACGGCCGCGCCGATAACGCTCGCGTACTCATCGGCACGCAGCCGCGAGATCCCCCAGCAGTCCGTCCTGTCCATCGGTGAGCCTCGCGTACAGCCGCAGCGCCAGCTCGTCGCAACGGAGGGGTACATGAGGTGTGGTCCTTCGTCAACTGTGCCAACGAGCGCGTTTGGTACACGCTGGTGGGCATTCTCCTAACCGCCCTCAACCCGTGGGGCCTTACCCGATCGGCTACCTCACGGGTGAGCAGGGCTCCGCCAAGTCGACCGGGTCCGCGGATCATCGCCTCGCTGGTGGACCCTCGTAAGGCGCCGTTGGTGATGGGCGCCCCGTCGATCAAGGACCTCGCCGCAATCGCCAACAACGTCCGGCTGGTGGGCTTCGACAACGTCTCGATGATCTCGCGCAGCTATCGAGTAATCGGCTCGGCGAGTCGCCACCAGTCGCCTTCGATGTTGTCCGGCGCAAGTTCTGGGTGCAGCAGGAAGTCATCGCGCCGCAGGCCCTCTACGACCTGATAGCGCGCGGTTCCCGCGTTGGAGAACGGCGCCAGCAGCGCCACCATGCGCGCGGCATAGTGCCGCGCGAGATCGCCGCCTTGCCATTCGTAGACGCCGCGGTAGACACCGGTCTCGACGTCGTCGATCCACAGTTTCGACCGAAATCCGGGGAAGCCCGCGAACAGCGGCGTGTGCAGGGCACACTCACGGCGGAATCCGGCGTGCAGCATGCGATTGCTGCCGAGCGCCGCGAGACGGAACTGGATGACCAGCAGCGTCGGGGCATTGGTTCGGGCCTCAGTGACAGCTGTCTCGCGGAAGACGAACGACGACGAGCCATCCGCGAAGTCAAGCCGCGCGCCCAGGTTCTCTTTCGGGGAGGTCAGCCGACGGCTCGCCAGGAGTCCGCCCCACACCACCACGCTCCGGGCGAAGTCAGCCACGGCCGACACGACAGCGAGCATCTTAAGTCAGCCCCGCTGCCGGGCTCGCCTCAGCTAAGAGACGGACAGAGCGTTACATCCGCTTCCATAACGCTTCCAACGGGGGCCGAGAGGAAATGGGAGGGGGTGTCCCTGGACGACGAATCCCGCTCCCGCTGCGGGCTGCTTCGGATGGGCGGTGCCTGGCTCGAACGGGCGACCTCTTGCTTGTAAGGCGCGAGCATCTGCTGCGGTCTACTGCCGCCTGTCGCTCAGGGGGTGGATGAACGATGGGCAGCCCATAGCTGCTGCGCTTTGCTGCGGTTTGCCGCTTCCAGAGCGCTTCCACATGATCGCTCCCTGCTTTCACGCTTGCTGTTTGGATCGTGGCCGGTGATGTCCGGCCTCGTGAAGAGGCTCCGGCCGGCGGCGAGCTGACTCGCTTTCACGCTGTCGGCCCTGGGGCCTGACTGGCTCTCGCTGTGTCGCTCGTCGCCGGTCGGGGATGTCCCGGCGTGACTTGGTGAGTTCGCGCTCGGTGGCCTGGAGCACGCCGGCACGGTTCTTGTGCTTGCGCTCGTAGCTGCGGACGGCCTTGATCCGGCCGTCGTCGCCCTCGGAGAGCGCGTTAGCTGCCGCCCTTCACTTCGCGCCATTGCACGTCGTCCTCCGCGGCGACACGCATCAGGGCGGCGCCGCAATGAGGACACTCAGCATGCGCGATGCTCCCGCCCCCGGCGGCTTCGCCCGCGTCGGCGGGGACCGGCTTGGAGCAGACTGGGCACGGCCCGCTTTCCGGGTGCATGGCGCTACCGGCTACGGAACTCGCCGACGCGGCCGGTGTGGCCCTCCACGTCGGGGCGCCTGCGCATCGCTCGCGCCCGACCGCGACTCCGTGCGAAGAACATGGCGAGCAGCAGGCCCACCACCAGCGCTGTCCCGGCGATCGCAACGATCATGATGATGCCGCTGCCTTCGTCGGGGTTGTTTCCACGGCCACCCACATCCTGCGCCAGCAGAACGAATGCATCGAGAATCGAGTCCATGGCCCCGACTACCCGGAGCCGCGCTCGCCACCCTCAGCGCGCCCCGAAACCCGGCGCACGTCGGCACCCGCCTTCAATTGCTCGAGGTTAGGACTGGCGCGGTCCCGGTAGCTGTCTGGCGTGACCGCCTCAGAGTCCGGCGAGCGTCCCCCATCGGCCGAACCTTCTCGGTTGGAGTCCGAGCCCGAACTTACTCCGCGCGAGGCGCGCCAGCGCGAGCGCGAGGCTCGGCGGGAAGAGCGGCCTCAGGGCATGGTGCCCGGCCGAGAGCGGCGCCGAACGAAGCTAGAGCGCGGCACGATGCGTCTGGTCGCGACTGCCGGGATCATCGGCATCGCCGTGCTCCTGGGCGCCGTGCTCGTGGGCCAGGATGTCGCCGGCTGGATCGTCGGGCTGGTAGTCGGACTGACCTCGGTGATCCTGGCCGCGCTGCTCTGGTCGTCGCGGCAGCTCTAGCCGCCAGCGAGCGCTATCCACCAAGGTTTCTCGCTCGATCTGGGCTCTGCCAAATGGCGAGCGCTGAGCTGAGCCGCCGCGTCGAGAAGGTCGTCGGCTACGCGCCGCTATCGGAGATGAGCGACGAGCAGCGTCGCGAGTTCCACCAGACGCTACTCGACGCCAGCAGCTTCGAGGACCTGGCCGGAAAGCGGCAGGCCGCGATCCTCGAGGCCGAGCAGAACCGGCCGAAGCTGCGCGCCGTTTAAGACAGGACGTCTCAGCCGCCGCCGTTCGTTAACGGCAGCTGGGGAGTGGGAGGTCCGAGCTGGCAGTCCCGCTTCTTCCTCCACGAGAAGCTGACCGTCGGCGTCTCGGCGAGCACCGCACCTGTTTCGGCGTCCTTGAGCCTCACCTTGGCGGTGCCCTTCAGCTCGCGGAGCTTGCGGTACGCGCTGGGCGGGTAGAGCCGAGATCCGTAAAAGTAGTTCCCCGGGACCGGGGTGTGGATGACCGGGAAGCTGCGCTCGCGCGTGCGGGCGACCTTTGGCGAGAGCCGCTTCCAGGTCGTGCCGTACAGCTCGCGCAACTTGATCGTCGTCTCGAAGAAGACGTTCTCCGGCCAAGGTTCTAGAGCCATGGCGAGGGCGCCATCGTCGTAGTCGGCGGTTAGGCCGACATTGACGTACTTGCCGCCATTGGTCGCGAAATAGCAGCCCTGGGCTTTACCCCTCACGTCACTGAACACGGCAGCGGAGGATGGAGCGGCAGCGACGAGCAGGCCCGCCAAACAGCAGAGCACAACCGAACTCAGTCGCCTCACGGGAGCCACGTCCCTTCGTCCGGGTTTGGGCACTTGGTCTCGTCGAAGGAATATGTCTTGTTGTACGTCCAGTCGGTCTTGGCGCGCCGGTGCCAGCGCAGCTTGACCTGGACATTCCAGTCCTGGGTTCTGCTCTTGTTATCCGTATAGACGCCGACTTGCTTCCGGTTGTAGCCGTCAGCGAGCACGTCGGTGCGCTGGTTCGACTCCCAGCCCAACACGGGCAGGGCGTTAGTGCCGTTTCGAATGAGGCGCGCGGAGATCTTCAGGGTGCGCAGATTGTTCGTGATGGAGGCGCTGGTACCCATCACCCACACCACGTGCGCCCTGATCAAGGGGTCTACGGTGTACGCGTTCGCTGCATCCGACTTGCAACGCAGCTTCAAGAGCGACCCAAAGTGATGGTCGGCCTGAGCCTGCGCCGCGCCACCCAGCCCGGCCACAAGAGCAACCACCAGTGCGGCCGGAAGCGTCCTCGTCCTCATTGCCAGCGCCTTCCCGAACGCCCACCTAGTGAGCGCCCCTGCGTCGAGTTAGGCCAGCCTAGACCCGATCAGGGAATCCCGCCATCATTGGGGGAGGCGGGTCTAAGGTCGCGATGAGCCCGGCGGCATTCTGAGCCTATCTTGCCGTGGTGGGCTGCGGGGAGGGGCTGTGGCGCTACCCCCGGGTCCCGCCGAACTCTTCAAGACGGGAGCGCAGCGAGCGGCTCATGGCGCGGCTCGCTCGTACCCCCTTTGACACCTGCGTCACTCGCTGGTCTACTCGGTTGATGCGCTGGCCCGCTCTTGTCGTTGCCGCCTTCCTGCTCGCGCCCGCCACGGCCTCCGCCCAGCGGGTTCAGGACACCTTCTTCAACTCGATCATCCCGAGCCGAGTCGACCATCTCGTCGGCTTCACGCCGACCACGTTCGCCATCCACCCACCTGGGCAGCGGGTCGTGCCGATCACGGTCCGCGTCGGAGGGCGGAGGTACCGGTACATCTTCGGCAATGCCGCTGCGGCGGTGGGCCCGACAGCCAAGCTCTACCTGAGGAACATGATCCGTGCGCGCCGCTTCCCGAGCCCGCAGGGAATCTTTCTCGACCGCCGGCTCAAGGCCGCTGAGCGCCGCTACGTGCAGGTGCGCGCGGACCTCGGCCGCGACGCCGACGTGCTGGCCGTGGGACGCGGGCATCCCGCGTGTGCGTCGGGGGTGTCCGGTGCGGTCGCCCGGGAGATCGCCGCGGGGACGATCCGGACTTGGTCGGCGGCCGGCGTTCCAACCCCGGCGAGCGGGGACGCGATCGCGCTGCGCCGCGCCGGCGACGGGGTCGATCGCTTCGTGGAGCCACGCTTCCGAGCGGGCATCCGGCTGCCCCAAGCGGCACGGGCTGCGTTCGACGGCGGCCTGTCCGAGGCCGCATCGGGCGACCTCGCAATCGCCGCGGTGACGAGCTGGTCACGAGCCCGTCGTTACCAAGCGACGACGTGCGCGGTCCCGGTCGGCGGGGCGGCGCCAAGCGACGAGTCCGTGCGCGCGCTGTCACACCCGGACGCCTACCCGATCTCGTTCGTGACGCTGCGGCGCCTCCGCGAGGTGCGCCCGATCGTCGCCGCCTTCTTGAAGTACCTCACCGGCCCGCGCGCCACAACCTCGTTCCGACAGCGCGGGATGCTCCTCGTCAAGGAGGCGTGGCCAGCGGTGCCCGGTCCGCAGGACGACCCATTCGGCTCGTGATGCGTCGGCTACTGCTCGCAGTCGCTCTCGTCATCCTTCTCGCCGCCCCCGCCACGGCCGGCGCGGCACCCGATCTTCGCATCAGCGAGCACGTCGTGCCGGCCACCGCGAGCACGGGGGAGGTCGTGCAGGCCCGCGTGACGGTGACGAACGTGGGCGACACTCCCACTGAGGGCAACACCGAAGTGGACTGGAAAGCCACGGACGAGGAGGGATTCATCACCGACTTCGTCCAACGTCCCCCGGTGTGCCCACCCGGCGCCGCGCAACTTGGGTCCGCGGCCAGCGCCTGCTACATCGACACGCCGATCGCTGCGGGCGCATCGGTCACCGCCGTCTTCTCGGGCTCCAGCCGGGTCGCCGCAGTCCTCGAGGCTCGCGCGACAGTCGACTTTGGCACCGGCCTGTCCGACTACGATACGAAGCCGCTTACGATCACGGGCCCGACTCTGCCTGAGCCCCCCGGTCCGCGCATCAGTGACCTGACCCTGAACGACCGGCGCCTCCGCCCCGGGGAGCGGGCATTGCTGCGCTTCAGGCTGGACCGCCCGGCGAAGGTGCTCCGCGCCTTCCTCTCGCGCTGTCTCGGGAGGACGGGCTGCCGGCGACGCCAGTTCGTCCCAAACAGCACGATCACGAGGAGCGGACGGCGGGGCCCCAACACGCTGCGCTACCCGCTGCCGCGGCGTGATTTCCGGCTAGGCGCTGTAGTCCCGCTTGCCCCCGGGCGCTATCGCATCACCGTGGGGGCGTACGAGCCCTTCCGCCAGCAGTTTTTCCAGTCGGTGAGGCTCCGGGTTCTGCCGCTCCGCTGAGGCCATCGCTCGCAACAACCTCGCCGCCCCGCCGACCGGCGACTCGCCGTCGACGGGGCGGAGCGCCGCCGCGACCTTCTCTACCGCCTCCGGTCGAGCGCCACGCCGGCGCCCGCCTTGAACGTCTCGAGCACCCACGCCTCCTCGAGCGCAGTGCCCGGCGTGCCGGGAGCGTGGGGCGTGAACCGATCGAACGTCGGCCGTCGCGGGTGACGAGCCGCGCGCCGCCTGCGAAGCGCGACCGGGCGCCGCCTCCGTCCAGTCCCGCGCTTCCACGATGCTTCTACACCGCCGCGTGCCGACATGCCCGTTCGATTAGCTCGTGGTCGGGCAGCCAGACCAAGAGCGTCGCATTCAGGTCGCTGCTCGCCACTCCCCACACTGGACCGGTCCCATTCACCCGCAGAAGTCCACGCGTGGACGGCGTCGATGATCGCGGCGCTGTGATGGCTTGGAGATGGGCGCGTACGGTTAGTGGTCCCTGTGAAACGGATCCGGCGCGGGAGGGGCCCATTCCCATCCTCCCTTACGGCTAGTGGCCTCGGCGGCGCGCTCGCGGTGTGCGCCGCGTTGCTGGCAGCGTGCGGCGCCTCGGACGAGGAGTCGAGGGCGAAGGACGGGGGCGGCGCGAAGCCGGTTTCGCAAGTCCTGAAGCTGTCGGTTGAGACGTCGCCTGGTGTCGTCAGGTTCGACAAGGAGCGTCTGAGCGCGAGGGCCGGCCGGATCGCCTTCGAGCTGACGAACGACAGGCGGAAGGGACACAACATCCGCATCCATACCGGCGATACGTGCTGCTTCCGGCCGGGGTCGGAGGACATCGGGGGCACGCGAACGATCGGCACTGGACGCACGCGTGTGGTCCTCGACCTGAAGCCGGGCACCTACACATACCTGTGCTCCACGGGCGGCTACTGGCGCACGCAGCACGGGACGCTGGTGGTGCGATGACCAGGGTGCCCGTCACCGCGCCTTTGAACAGCAGGCTCAGCCGGCATCCGCTTGCGGCGAAAGCAGCGTCAGCTCGGGCTCAGGTCGGGCAATCACACCTGGTCGGTGACGTAGTTTCGGGCGTCGGTACGGAGACGCCTCCCGGCATGAAGAAGGGCTCCGCCTCATTGCGGCCGGGCGGACGCGAGCAGTGCGTGAAGCTGTTCGTCGGTCGTGTCTCGAGTGATCTCGATTCGACCGAGCGGGTTGGCGGCCCCCGGCGGTCGCTAGAGCCGCTGCGGTCCTGGGTGAAGACGGCCTCGAAGCTTTGCAGCAGCCGGGCAAGGAGCTCGCGCGGGATGCGCCGATCGTTGGTGCCGGCCTGGCCGTAGTTGCCGTACGGGGGCGCGAAGGCGAGCGGTCGATAGCCCCGAACACGGAAGGCCAGCTGTTGCTCACCCCAACTGATGTCCGAGAACACCCGCTCGCGCCAGCCGCCGAGTATCTCCTCTGAACCCCGGTAGGCATAGAACGGGCCCACGTCGCCGGGCGCAGGGCCGTACCGGATCCGATGATGACCGGTGCCGGACTGCAGCTGGACCTCCCAGCGGCCGCTGCGCTGCAGGCTGTCAAGCTCGCTCCACGTCAGGTACTCAGGGTGCTCCGCTTGCACGCGGCCGACATCGGCGAAGAGCACCGCGTTGAAGCCCAGTTCGCGCAAGATCCCGTCGCTCCCGGTCCAGGAGTCAAGGCGCGCGCCGTCGAAGGTCAGCAGCAGCGGCCGCGGCGGAAGCTTGACCTGCTCTCGCTTGATGAAGCGGACGAACTCGCCGATTGTGATCGTGTCGTAGCCGGCATGGTCCAGCAGGACCATCTGCCTCGCGAAATCCTCCGGGTCGAGCCCCAAGGCGGCGTCCGCCCGCCGCTCGAAGCCGCTGACCGGCGCCACGCCGTGGTAGAGGAGCACGCGGACCACCGCGCCGTCGGGCGGCGCGGGCGCCCACAGCTTCCGATCATCGCCAGTCAGGACCACGGCGGGCGCTGGCGCTGGGATCCGCGCCGAGGGCTTGTCGGCCGACTCGTCGGTGGACTGCCTGCACGCACCCAGCGCCGCGCAGCAGCAGGCGGCAGCAACCAGACAACCACGGCGGGCCCTCGCCCCCATCCCGCGGAACCTAACCCACCGCACAAGCTGGACCGCCAGACCGTCCCGCCACGCGCTCGTCGAGGCGTGCTGGACGGCGGTTCGCCCGGGGACAGACCTTGCACGATGGCGATCGTGCTCGTGGGCGCGGGCGCGGGCTGACCCATCAACGCCAGGGCTGAACCCATTCGACGACGGCACCACGATCGTCATCGAACACATCGGCCTGGTGCCGCTGCAGGTCGAGGACGCGGAGCAGAGTGCCCGGCGATCAACGGCTCCATAGTTCACCGGCGGCGAGCCGGACACGACCACCGGACTGCGAGGCGTTAGGCAAGGCTCGTCGCCGGCTCTCCCGACCCAGAGGAGTGGTCGCACTGTGAGGCGGCCTCCGACCGAAGAGGACGCAGAGCGCGAACGGCGTGGCGAGCGCGCGACGGTCGTACTTGACCGGAGTTTGTCGGGAGCTAGGCCGGCACTGGAGCGTCGCTGGCCAGTCTGGCAGGAAGCTCGTCTCGCGAGTCGACCCCCAGTTTGCGGAAAACGCTCGTGAGATGACCCTCAACCGTGCGCGCGGTGATGAACAGCATCTGCGCGATCTCGCGGTTGGTGAGACCCTGTCCGGCGAGCTCGGCGATGCGGCGCTCGCTGGCTGTCAGCGAGTCGAGCCCCGTGAGAACGACCCGGCGCGGGCGCGCGCCGGTGGCGCGCAGCTCGGTCTCCGCCTCTTGCGCGAGCGGCTTGGCGCCCGCGTGGTGGGCGACGTCGAGTGCCTCGCGGAGGAGCTCTCGCGCTTCGATGCGCCGATTGCGCCGCCGGAGCTGGGCGCCGAGATCGGTGAGGGCGCGCGCTCTCTCCAACCTTGCATCGGCCCGCTCGAACGCGTCGATCGCCTCGCGGAGAAGGGACGCTCCACGGTCACCGCCGGCAATAACGCCGGCGGCACGCTTCGCCACGCCGAGCGCGCGCGGGGCGCCGAATGTCCGGGCGAGCTCGAGCTCCTCGTCTGCGAGGCGTCGTGCCGGCTCGTGCTCGCCGAGCGCGAGTTGGGCGAGTGCGGCGTCCGATCGCCAAGGGAGGTAACTCGGGCATGTGATCGATGCCCGTGTCAGCGCTAGGCCGGTAGCCAGGAAGTCCTCCAGCCCTTCGGCGACTGGGCCCTGTTGGACCCGCAGCCGGCCGCGGGCGAGGCGAAGAACGGCGGCGTAGATCGATCCGCTCTCTGCTTCGGAGTCGACCGGCGCGAGCGCCTGCTCTGCCGAGTCGAGCTCGCCCTGATCGACGAGCGTCTTGACGAGCACGCCGCTGTTCAGGACGCGGTACAGGGTTGGTGCTGGGAGCTCGGCCGCGGCGAGTGCCGTCCGGGTGTCTCCCTCGGCGGCGATCAGATTGCCGCGCCGGTGCGCGAGCCAGCCGCGGTGAGCCAGGCCGACGGCGAGCCGGCTGCCGTCGCCGGTCGCTCGGGCCTGCGCGATCGAGGCATCGAGCAGAGGCCCCACCTGAGCGTACCGTTCCGCCCAGAGCAGCGAGAGCGTCGCCTGCGAGAACCAGGTTGCGAACACAAACCATGGCCTGCCGTCCGAGCCTGGGGGCGCGCTCTCTCCGGCCAGCGCGCGGGTTGCAAGGTCCGCTCCGACCTCGGCGGGCTCGTTGGTGAGGACAGAGATGACAGCGGCTGCGGCCAGCAGCTCGGGTGGCGGCGCCGGATGGCCAGTGGCGCGCTCGCGCAACGTCTCACGGCGGAGGGCGACCGAGGATGCGATCACGGGGTCGTTCATTCCGGCGACCACAGCCGCAGCCTCGAGCAGGAGCGCGAGCTCGGAGTGGCCAGAATCGAGCAACGACGCTGCGCGATCGAGCACCTCGACCGCCTCCGCGAAGCGCTGAGCGCGGCTGAGCGCGAGCCCCAGCACCATGGCTGCCTCGGCGGCGGCCGCGGCGTTCGGCGCGGTGTCGACGGCCTGCTGCAAGTGCTCGGGCCAGTCGGCGAGCCCGACGCTGGCGTCGGCCATGCCGAGGTCGAGCAGCAATGCCGAGCGGTCGCGCGGCGGCGGTGGTTCAGCCAGCGCTCGGCGCAGGTAGACCGCCTCCGACTCTGGAGCGCCCTGCTTCGCCGCCGCGCAGGCGGCCTCGACTAGCCGCTCGACGACCCAGGGCTCGGCGGCGGGCTCGCTGACGAGAAGGTGCTTGGCGACCCGCTCGTTGGCGCCCGGTTGCTCGGCAAGCAGCTGGGCGGCACGGCGGTGGCCATGTCCGCGCTCGGCGCTGGAGAGCTCTGAATAGATTCCGCTGCGAACGATCGGATGGATGAACGTCAGCGGCCCGCCGGACTCAAGGATCCCCGCGGTCGTCAGCAGCTCGGCTGCCTCGGCTGCCTCGGCTGCCTCGAGCCCCGCGAGTCGCGCCGCTTGGAGAAGGTCGCTCTGCTCGAGGATCGCCAGCGCCCGAGCGAGCCGCCCCGCATGCTCGGGAAGCCGACGGAGCCTGAGGCGAATCGAGCGACCGACCGTTCGTGCCCCGATTCGTTCGACGTGGCGCGCTGCCTCCGCGGTCGGAGCGATACCTCCTTCGCTCAGTGCCTCCACGAGCACGCGCATCAGGAACGGCGTCCCGCGCGTCGCGCGCAGGCAGGCGTCGACGAAGACCGCATCGGGAACGCCGGCGAGCCTCGACTCTACGAGCTTGGCCACGGCTGCTCTCGTCAGCGGGGGAAGAGGGATCACGTCGGCGGAGGGATCGGTGGTCACCGTCGCAAACAGCTCAGCATCCGTGCCCGCCTCCCGCGGGCGGGTCGCAACGACGAGCGCGGCGTCCAGCTCTTCGAGGCGCGTGAGCAGGAAGGCGAGGTAACGCAGCGAGGCGGCGTCTGCCCAGTGTGCGTCGTCGACGACCACGCAGAGCGGACCGACGGCTGCCAGATTGGCGCACAACCAGTAGAGGCCGTGGACGATCGCGAACGAGGGATCGACGACCGACGAGGGCGGGCCGTCCGTAGCGGGAGCACCCCGAAGCCCGAGGAGGCCGGCCGCCACGCCGGCAGCGCCCTGCAGCAGATCCGCGCGCTCGAGCTCCGATGCCTCCGCCAGCGGCGACTCGAAGAGCTGCCGCACGACTCCGAAGGCGAACTCGCGCTCCAGCTCGGTTCCCCGCGATCGAAGCACGCGCATTCCGCTGTCTGCCGCCGCGGTCCGCGCCGCCGCGAGGAGCGCCGTCTTGCCAATTCCGGCCGGCCCCTCGATGACCACGAACGTGCCGCGCCCCGCGCGCGCCTCGGCGAGCGCCGACTCGATCCGCGCCAGCTCCTCGCTCCGTTCGAGTAGCTGTCCGGCCGCGTCTTTCATCCGCTTCGAGCCTACCGCCCGTACGCGGAGAGTCACGGGTTCTCGCCCCGCTGCGATCGGGGCGCGCGGCCCGCATGAAGGCCGCTCATGAGCCGAGCGCTGAGCAGGACGACGCGCCCGAAGCCCCGAGCCGCAGCCGTGACGAGCAGGAGGCCTGCCGGCGGGGATGACCGAAAAGACAGGGGGGTCTCCACGGTGCGAACCACCGTCCCAGCCTTCGAGGATCTGGGTTCGATCACGAACTCATTGCCCAAAGGAGGCAACTGACATGAAGAGACCAACCATTCTGGCCGCGCTCGCTACAGCCCTGGCCGCAAGCTTCGCCGCAACGGCGCTCCCAGCGCAGGCGGCGGTCAGCTCGGCGTCGCTCGACGACTTGACCGCGACGCTCAACCTCGACGGCGCCGACGACAATGTCACGGTGTCGGTGTCCGGCGGTCTGCTGGTGCATGGCCAGACGACCGGCGGGCTGAACAGCGGCTCCGACTGGGACAGCGCCGAGGAAGGCGACCAGACCGTGCCGGCCGACGGCACGTTCACCGTGATCGTCAACGGCGGCGAAGGCAACGACGCGCGTCACGGTGGTCGCGAAGAACACCGAGCTCGCCAGCTCTGGGCTCAACGGCGACGGCGGCGACGACGTGCTGAGCGGCCCCGACAGCAACGACACGCTCACTGGCGGTGAGGGCAACGATCGCCTGGTCGCCGGGAAGGGCAACGACGTTATGAACGGCGGGGCCGGCAACGACACGCTGGTCTGGAACCAGGGTGACGGCTCGGACCGGGCGAACGGCGACGCCGGTAACGACGGCTCCGAGGTCAACGGCGCGCCGACGCTCGGCGACGTGTTCACGCTCGATCCCGTCGTTGGCGGGACCATCAAGCTCACGCGGACGAACCTGGGTCAGTTCACGTTCGACGCCGCGACCGAGCGCTTCGAGGTCAACGGCCTCGGTGGCAACGATTCGGTCACCGCGAACGACGGCGTGGGCGCGTTCACGCTGCTGTCCGTCGATGGCGGCGCCGGCGCGGACACCGTCAATGGCTCCGAGGGCGCGGACCTGATCCTCGGCGGCGAGGCCAACGACGTCCTCAGCGGCGGCGGCGGCGACGACCGCATCGTCGGCGACCGCGGCAACGACACCATGAACGGCGGCACGGGCGACGACACGCTCGTGTGGAACAACGGCGACGCCACCGACGTCGCGAACGGCGACGCCGGCCGCGACGACGTGGAGGTCAACGGCGCTCCGGCGGCGGGTGACATCTTCACCGTCCAGCCCAACGGGGCGCGGATCAAGTTCGACCGCCCCAACCTGGTGCCGTTCTCGATCGACATCGGCTCCAGCGAGACGATGCACGCCAACGGCCTCGGCGCAGGCGACTCGATCACCGTCGGCGAGGTTGGCCTCTACGAGGTGACCGCGTCAGGCGGCCCGGGCGACGACACGCTGACGGGCGGCGGCTCATCGGAGACGTTCCTCGGCGGATCGGGCAACGACACGATCACCCCCGGCGGCGGCATCGACGTCGTCTCCGCCGACGACGGTGACGACCAGGTCAACGTGCGCGACTCGACGGCCGACCTGGCCCGCGGCGGCGCCGGCAACGACTCGGTCGTTGCCGATGTCGGGCAGCTCGACGTGCTCGACGGCTTCGAGGTCGTCGACCGCACGCCGAACGTGACACCCCCGCCCGTGCTCGATCACCCCACGCCGCCCGTCACGATCCGCGGCGGCACGGTGAAGGTGAAGAGAGGCATAGCGTCGATCAAGGTGAGCTCCCCGGCGATCGCGCCCGGCAACTCCACGGGCTCGCTCGCAGTGCGCACGGCCAAGGCCGTCAGGCTCGCAGGGCTGAAGGTCACCCTCCAGCTCGGCAGCGCGCGCTTCGACATCGCCCCCGGCGCCTCGCAGACGCTGAAGGTGAAGTTGGCCAAGGGCAGCCGGCGCCTGGCCGGCCGCAACGGCCGCCTCAAGGCCCTCGCCGTCGCCTCTACCGGCGCGGACGGCAGGATCGCGTCGAGCTCGCAGCGCCTCACGCTCGCGCTCGGCACGGCGACGAAGACGAGGGGGTAGGCACCTCCCTCTCTCCGATTTCAATGCGGGCCCCGGCGGACAGAGCCGGGGCCCGCATCCCTCGAGGCGCCCAGATCCGGGCGATCCACAACCAAAGGAACACGCATGACCGGCAGCAGATGCATCACCTTCCTCGCCACCGCGGCGGTGATTCCCCTCACCGCCCTGGCGGGCGCCAGCTGTGGCGGCGGCAGCAATGACGCGACCGCGTCGGCGGCCCAGCCGAAGACAGCGAACGGGCGGCCGGCGATGGTCGGCCTCGCGGACAGCGGCCTTGGCAGGATCCTCGTCGACTCGCAGGGCCGCACCCTGTACCTGTTCAAGAAGGACGCGGGGACGAACAGCACCTGCTTTGGCGACTGTGCCAGCGACTGGCCGCCGCTCCGGGCTGACGGCAAGCCGGCAGTCGGCAGCGGCGCGAGTGCGTCGGTGGTCGGAACCACCGCACGGTCGGACGGTAAGCCACAGGTCACTTACGACGGCCACCCGCTCTACCTCTACGAGGGCGACCAGAAGCCGGGCGACACGAACGGCCAGGGCATAACGGCGTTCGGCGCCGCCTGGTACGCGCTATCCCCGGCGGGCAACCAGGTTTCCGGACAGGCATCAAGCTCACGCGCCGGATCGAGCTCGGGCGGCCGCAGCGGCTACTAGTCCAGCCGTAGTGGACATCAACGTCCATGGCGGCAACGCCAGCTTAGGCGCTCATGTGGGCCACGGCGTGGAGGCATGCGCCCAACATCCGCGACGTAACTGGGCCGTCCCGCTGCTGCGGTGCCCGCGAGGAGCGGGGCGTCCCCGGTGGCGACCTGAGCCTGCTCCTGTGGACGAAGAGCAGTACAACGAGTCGAGAGTGCTGTCACCGTCAGAGTCGCCTCGGTCGCGGCGGTGACGTCTGGCACGCCTCCCGCCGGGAGCAAGCAGGAGCCTTGAGTTGGCGCCAGTGCGGGCCGAGCCGAACCCCGGGCGATCGTCGAGCTGCGTCACTAGCCGATGCGAGGGCGCGCCGATTAGAGCACGGGGCGCTCCCGCCGGCTGTCAGTGGACCGCCCGCTCCCTGCCTTCCCAGTACGGTGCCCGCAGCTCGCGCTTGAGCACCTTGAGCGCCCCGGACAGCGGCAGCGGCTCGTCACGGAACTCGATCGACTTCGGCAGCTTGTAGCCGGCGATCCGCTCGCGGGCGTGGTCCTGTGAGGTCGTCTTCGGTGGCGGCCGCGTCCGGCTTGAGCACCACGATGGCGTGCACGGCCTCCCCCCAGCGGTCGTCGGGGATGCCGATCACGGCGACCTGCGCGACGGCCGGGTGCCTGGCGAGCGCGTTCTCGACCTCGACCGAGTAGACGTTCTCGCCGCCGGTCACGACCATGTCCTTGACCCGGTCGACCAGGTGCAGGTAGCCGTGCTCGTCGAGGTAGCCGGCGTCGCCGGTGTGGTACCAGCCGCCCCGGAACGCCTCGGCGGTCTCCTCGGGTCGTTTCCAGTACTCCCGCATGAAGTTGCCGGCCCGGGCGCACACCTCGCCGGTCTCGCGCCGCGGCAGCGACCTGCCCCCGGGGTCCTGGACGCTGATCATGACGCCCGGCGCGGGCCGTCCCGCCGAGCCCAGCAGCTCGCCGCCCAGTCGGTGCTCCTCGGGCCCGAGCGAGGTCAGCACGGCCGAGCACTCGGTCATGCCGTAGCCCTGGTAGAGATCGACATCGGGGAAGAGCTCGAGCATCCGCTCGAGCAGCGCGCCGGGCATGGGCGAGGCGCCGTAGGTCAGCACCTCCAGCGAGGCCATCCGGTCGGGCGCGAAGTCGGGACTGTCGAGCAGCATCCCGATCATCGTGGGCACCATCACCGTCCCGGTCACGCCGTGCGACTCGATCGCGTCGAGCACGGCCCCCGGGTCGAACATCGGCACGAACGTCGACACGCCGCCCACGGCGGGTATCCCCAAGATCCCGCCCATCGACGCGGCATGGAACATCGGCGTCTGATGCAGGTACACATCCGACTCCGCGAGGCGCCACCGCATCAAGACGTGGTACATGTTCAGCATCTCGGCACGCTGGTCGAGCAGCACGCCCTTCGGCAGCCCGGTGGTGCCGCCCGTGTACATCAGCACGACCGCGTCGTGCTCCTCGGGCTCCTCGGGCACGACCGGCTCCCCTGCGGCAAGCAGCTCCTCGTAGCGCACGTCGTGTGGCACATCGCCGTCGCCGATCAGCACCACCTGCTCGATCCCCGCCTCCGCGCGCACGGCGTCGATGAGCGGCGCGAACGGGGCGTCCGTGAAACAAACCCTCGTGTCCGAGTCGCCGAGGATGAAGGCGAGCTCCTTGGGTGCGAGCCGAAGGTTGAGCGGGTTGATCACCCCGCCCCCGAGGAACGCGGCGTGGTACAGCTCCAGAAACTGGTGGCCGTTGAGCGCCATCACCGCGAAGCGCTCGTCGCGGGCGAAGCCGAGCTCGCCGCGCAACCCGTCAGCGAGCCGCAGCACCCGCTCGACGTGCTCGCCATAGGACGCCTCGTACGGCCCGTCGAAGAACGCCGGCTTGTCGGCCAAGCGGTCGGCGGTCGGCAGCAGCTGCCGGTGGTAGACGAGCTCCTTCATACGGTCCCCCTTGTCGCCACCGCCGATCCTCGCACGCCGGTGGGCCGCGCAACAAGCCCGCCGGCCCCCGCCGCGGAGCGCTCATCACGCAGCTGCCCGGAGGTCACGATCGAGATGCGGCGCGTCCGCGTCGTCAGGTGGGAGGTCGTCGTGGCTCAGCGTTTGAGGGTTCGCAGCGTAACGGTCGCCGCGTGGGGTCGTTGACGCTTGGAGTCGTCGTGCCGCGCGGCCTCGGGACGCACGGGACACGGAGGGACGCATGCAAGGCCGACCGGAGGGATTTGCACAGCCCCACGCGATGGTGGGCGCTTCCAAAACGCTTCCACGCAACTAGTGGAGGCATCCTCGTCCGTTGCTGTGACTTCAGGCCTTCCGCTTCGGAGGCGGAGTCATGACGATGGGCGGTGCCTGGCTCGAACGGGCG